>NZ_RQUY01000014.1 GCF_003992125.1 Veillonella caviae
AGATTAAACCCTTATAACACTAGATATTTACTAGTATTACAAGGGTTTTTACACACACTTTTTGTCCTATAAGCCTAATTATAGACATATAAAAAGGCTGTTCACCAGTGTGGTGAACAGCCTTTTGCCTATTTTGCTGATTAGAATGCAGGAACAATAGTGCCGTTATATTTTTCTTGGATGAATTTTTTGATTTCATCACTACGAAGAGCAGCCATTAATTTTTGGATGCGTGGATCGTTTTCATTGCCTTTGAGAACGGTTACGATATTAACATATGGAGAATCATTAGATTCGATAGCTAATGCATCTTTTGTTGGGTTGAGGTCAGCGCTCAATGCGTAGTTTGTATTGATTGCTGCTAATGCTACATCATCAAGGGAACGCGGTACTTGAGCTGCTTCTAATTCTACGAATTGGTAGTTGTTAGGGTTAGTAGCGATGTCTTGTACAGTGGACAAAATGTTGTCATGATTTTTTAAGGTAATCAAACCTTCTTTTTGTAATAAAATCAAAGCTCGACCACCGTTTGTTGGGTCATTAGGAATGGCAATTTTAGCGCCTTTAGGTAGATCTTTTAAATCTTTGATTTGGCGGGAATATAAGCCCATTGGTTCTAAGTGAACTGCACCAGCAGATACGAGTGGAAGATTATGTGTTTTGGCAAATTCGTCCATGTATGGAATATGTTGGAAGAAGTTGGCATCAATTTCTTTGTCCCCTAATGCAAGGTTTGGCGTATTGTAATCAGTAAATTCAGTAATTTGTAAATCTACACCTTCTTTAGCAAGGATAGGTTTTACTTGCTCTAAAATCTCAGCGTGAGGTACTGCAGTAGCACCAATTTTTAATACTTGTTTATCGCTTGTAGCAGTTTTATTGTTGTCGCTACCGCAACCAGCGATTAATAAGGCGCCACCGAGTACTACAGTAGCTGCCAATGCTAAAAATTTGTTCATACAGACATTCTCCTTTTAAGGAATACTAGATTAAATTATTTATGCTTATACTACTAAAATATGTCCTACTTGGCAAGAAGGTATTAGTAATTGTTATCCATAGCTAAAAGCTATGGACGAAAAGAATCAATATGTAATTTTAGTTCATAGTTAGGATCCTATGGCTGGTAAGTTGTTACTATCTTTCAGTGGGAGATATGAGTGGAGTAAATTATTTGCCAATAATGAGACCTATACTCCATAGCAATTGATATAACATAGCAGCGGCTGCAGTAGTACTCATGGCACCATCTAATTTAAATTCATCAGTGTGAGCATAGAAGGTTGCAATGGTTTTGAAAGCGGGAATAGCTGCTAAGATAGCGATTAATGATGCAATAGGCAATGCGCCTACATAGATCCATGCAATAATCCAAAGGAAATTGAATAGATAGGATGTACTCATGAGTCCGATAGCATGATTGCGTCCTAATACGATGGGTAATGTGCGACGGCCGTGGCTTTCATCATTACGAATATCACGGATATTGTTGGTGAGCATAATGGAACCTACCAAGAGTGTGGCTGGAATAGCTGGAATTAATAGAGTCCATGATAATTCACGAGACCATGCGTAGCCAGTGATGAGGACGATGGCAAAACCCATGGCGATGCCGGAGGCAATTTCACCAAAGGGGGTTCGAGAAATTGGCTTAGGACCACCAGAGTAGAGAAAGCTGATGAGAATGCAAATGAAACCTGCTGGGATATAGTACCACGTTATAGTAGCGGACAAATAGATGCCAATAAGGATGGGTATCGTCATGAGGATTTTAATCATTGTGATGATGAGCTCTGGTGTTACTGCGCCGCGCGTAATAGAGCCAGCGTTTCCGATTTTTTGCCCTGCATCGAGACCGGATTTAAAATCCTTGTATTCATTCCATAAATTGGCGATGATTTGGGCAGATACGACGGCGATAAAAATAAGGATAGTATGAAATATGGCAAGGCCTGTACCGTGTGGCGCTTCAAAGGCATAATAACTAAAGGCAGCACCTAGAATTGTAGGCCCTAAGGCGGCAGCTAATGTACGAGGTCGCGTTAAAGGTATAATTTCTTGTATCATAATGTGCGCAGCATGCGCGCTCCTTTCTATAATCTCAATATAGTATATCATGGGAATGAACAATATAGTATAATATTAGTGTTATTAAGTATTACATTAGGTCTTGTTATAGAAGCCTATGATAAGAGAAATAGATTTGTTTTCACGAGGTGACATTATGAAAGTGTGGAATAAAAAAATGATGACCCTTGCATGTGCTACCTGCTTAACTGTTGGTATGGGTGCTGTAGTATATGCTGATACCGTAGATTTGGGGTATGACCAGACTGCTAATACTAGTGCTACAGTGAAAGCGGTGGCAATGGTTAAGGTGCCAACTCAAATGAATGAACGCACAGCGGAGCAAAATAAAATAGCAAAGGATGCTAATAAAGATGCTGTAGATACACTGAATTCAGTATCGACATTTTTATATAAGGTTCCTACTAAATATAGTGGTAATGTTTATGATGGTTTTAGTTTGTATCAATTACAAGGTGAAAATCACTTAGGTTATCATAAGGCATATTTAATGAATATAGATGTATCCAAAGAATATATAAAACAGCGCATTGCTTATGAACAATCGGTATTGCAACAAGGTACTGAAGAGGTAAAAGCACAATTTAAACATGGTTTTTCATCTATTGGTAGTGAATATTCAAAAAGTATAGCTGAACAGGCCCTTAAAAACGTAAAGCCCTATACTTTATCTAGCGAAGAATTACATTCGAAAGTAGTCGACATTAATCGAGAGTTACCAAAAGCCTTATCTGATGTAACTGATGAAGCCCTACAACAAGGTACTGGTTTATCTGTAACAGAAAAACAAGAATTGGGAACTCTGTTGAAACGTATTACGGCACCCATTACTATTAATGCTACACACATATCATATGCTCCAGTAAATACTCGATATGGTATGGCAGGTAAAGGTGTTATTCGCAGTAGTCTTGGCTATGATGGATTTATCTATCCTACTAGCTTGATTGGGTATTTAGTGCCAGCACAAGAGGGACTTATTTTACAAATATTGTTTACCGAAGATACTAGTTATGATTTCTGGAATACAGAATTAGATAGAATGAATCAAACTGTTGAGTACAAAGGAGCACAAAAATAATGAAATCCTTGAAAACTATAGTATGTACAGTATGTCTTGTAGGTAGTGTGACTGCAGCAGGTTTTGCACAAAATATAAATACCGTTGCAGGTGTGGCTAGCGTACCGAATACTGTTAAGGTCGTAACTTTGTCTAATACATCTATTAAACCTATGTTGCATGATGCGGTTATCTATGAAGCCAAAAAGCCATCTAATCAATCGTATAAGATGCAACAAGGTGCTAAAGAAGCAATAGAAGCTATAGAGCAAATGGGGATAGCCTATGATTTGTATCAATTACAAGGGGCTGATGCGACAGGTGAAAAGGATGCTATCGTATTTGCCTTAGATATGAAATCCACCATGGAGGTGATTAAGCTAGACGATGTAAAAGATCCTATGGCTTCTGTGGCGATGCAAATGTTAGAAAAAGGCGACTTGGACCCTATAACAGAACAATTTATGCTAACGGCTGTAAATAGTCAATTACCAATAGGTGCGAAAACATTTGATTTAACTGAATCATTACCTAAAGAGATAGAAACAAAATCACAAGCTATGTATCGTGCTATCGGTTCTGATTTAAACAATACTACTCAAATTACTGTACAAGATGTAAAGCCATTAACTAAAATACATGGTGCTACATATAATACATACACTATATCGAGTCGTATTATTGGTAATACTGGCGGTACATTTAACCCCTATTATGCTAATGCTGCTGTAGTCATGAATCCAGCGCATCCTACACTGTACTTAGCCATTACATCTGATGTGCAACGTACATATTTTGAACCTATTTTACATGAGTTTTATAAATCCATTAAATAAAATTTCGCCATATGATATACTATGCACATAGATAGTTATCAATTTGCATATAAGAAAAGGAGAATATTATGAACACAATTCACACAGACAAAGCTCCAGCAGCAGTAGGTCCTTATTCCCAAGCTAAAGTAGCCGGCGGTTTCTTGTTCGCATCTGGCCAAGTGCCATTGAATCCTGCTACAGGCACTGTTGTAGATGGGGATATTCAAGCGCAAACTGAACAAGTATGCAAAAATATCGAAGCCGTCCTCACTGAAGCTGGCACTAGTTTTGACAAAGTAGTAAAAACAACTTGTTTCTTGGCGGACATTAACGATTTTAAACCATTCAACGAAGTATACGCAAAATATTTCACATCTAAACCGGCTCGTTCTTGTGTAGCAGTAAAAGATCTTCCATTAGGTGTGTCTGTAGAAATTGAGATTATTGCGGAAGTTTAACATGGATTATATTTCCTTATTACAAGCTGAAATGAAGCCCGCTTTTGGTTGTACAGAGCCTATTGCTCTAGCTTATGCGGCAGCGAAGGCAGCATCTATTTTAGATGAATTTCCTAATCATATTCACGCTCGCTGTAGCGCAAATATTATTAAAAATGTAAAATCTGTAGTTATTCCTAATTCTGGTGGCCGCAAAGGTTTGGCAGCTGCTACTGTGCTCGGTGCTATTGTAGGTCATCCAGAACGAGAATTAGAGGTTTTGGAAGCCGCAACCGATGAAGACCGCCGATGGCTCGGTAATCTGCTTGATGTCAATTTCTGTTCTGTAGAACTGGTGGAAGGTGTAGATAATCTATATATTGAGATTACCGCTGAAAGCGATGAACAGCGGGCAGTAGTTCGCATCGAAGGGGGCCATACTCACATTACCTATGTAGAATTAGACGGACAGGTTATTTACGCAGCAGATGCACTTATTAAGCAATCTCAAGATACATGTCCTATGACATTTGAGAGTATCTATGCTTTTGCGAAAACGGGGGATGTTTCAGGCATCATTCCTCAAATTCAACAGCAAATCGCTTATAATTCGGCTATTTCTAATGAAGGTTTGAATAATGATTATGGTGCCAATATTGGTCAACTACTCCTTGTGGATGATGATAATCCGTCTTTTGAAACGAAATGCAAGGCTCGCGCTGCGGCAGGATCCGATGCACGTATGAGTGGATGTCCATTGCCTGTGGTTATCTGTTCTGGTAGTGGTAACCAAGGACTTACCGTATCTATGCCGATTATTACAGCTGCAGAAGAATTGCAAAAGAGTGATGAAGAACTGTATCGGGCTCTTGTTTTTGCAAACTTGCTTACGCTGTACGTGAAATCGGGGATTGGTAAACTGTCTGCTTATTGTGGTGTTGTGTCTGCTGGCATCGTTAGTGTGACTGGTATTGCCTTTTTGAAAGGTGAAAGCAAGGATATCATAGAACAAACTTTAGTTAATGGACTTGTTAGTCTATCTGGTATTGTTTGCGATGGAGCGAAACCATCTTGTGCTGGTAAAATCGCTATCTCTTTAGATGGTGCTTTTATGGGCTATAAGCAAGCTAAGATGAACAAAAGCTATGCTAAAGGCGATGGACTTGTAGCTATGAGTGTGGATGATACCATTAAAAGTATTGGCGTTGTTGCACAAGGTATGAAAGAAACAGATATAGTTATCTTAAACGAAATGTTAAAACACTAAATAGAATGAAATACATATGTGTCATTGACTAGGATGATAACTATAGTTTGCATGACATAAAAAGAAACCACCTTTACTGTGTTGCTAGTGGAGTGTTAGATGTATAGAAATCTAATACTCGAAAGCGTACGGGGAAAGGTGGTTTTTATGTATACATTTATATGCTATAAATCTTTTGGTGACTTTAAGAATAAAGATGCTATAAGCCCTAATGCTAAGAATGGAACTAATGTAAGCATAGCCAATGGTAGGGAATATATATCAGCTAGGCGGCCTACGATAGGTGCTACGAGACCACCAATCGTTTGGCTTACGCCTAGTGTGATGCCGGAAGCAAAGCCAATGCTTTTAGCTAAATATGTTTGGCCTAATACGATAGTAGGACTGTAGCTGAGTGCCTTGGCAGCACCGATAATGATGAGTAAAAGGTATCCTATGATGAGAGCTGCTGGCATTTGTGGTATGTAAGGGAGTGCGAACATAGCAGGCAACCACAACAATAAGGAAAAGCGAATGATTTTTACAGGACCATATTTATCGCCTAGTAGGCCACCAATATAAGTCATGAAAATCCCTACGCTGAAGAAGACGGTAAGGGCAAAACTGCCTTGTTCGGGACTAGCACCTAATTGTGATGTCCAAAATACAGGGATGAACGCATTAATAACGCGGAAATTAATGGATTGAGATAGGATGATAAGAAATAAAATGCCGAAATAGGACCAATAGTTTCGTAATGGCATCGCTATGGCTTCATCAGTATTGGTATTATGAATAGAACGTTCTAGGGTATTGGCATGGGCTACGATGCGAGGCATCAATATAAATAGAATGGTACACATAATAATGCCGACTATTGTGAAAGCTGATAAACCTTGTGGACCTATGGTATATGCAATGGCGCCTGCGAAAAGAGGGCCAAAGGCAAAGCCTGAACTACCGCCAATAGCAAAAGTCCCCATAGCTTTACCTTTTTTTCCACCGCCGAGGCGGTTCATAATTTTTGCCCCTTCTGGATGGAAAATAGATGAACCTACACCAGCTAAGGTAGCGCAAATAAGGAGGCTTTCATAAGAAGAAACAATGCCCATCATGCCCGTACTGCAGGCGGACAATAATACACCTAAGGCGATGAGCCGTGGTTGATTGAGTTTATCTGATATATAGCCCAGTAAAGGCTGTAATAAAGATGATAAGGCGGTATTCGCTAAAATGAGGAAACCTGCTTGTTCTAATGAAAGGCCATAAGTATAAATGAATAAGGGTAACAATGCAGGTAACACGCTTTGACAAGAGTCGTTTACCATGTGGGCTGCAGTGATTAAATAGGGGTATTGTTTATGCATGATGAATAACCTTGTTATAAAAAACACCTTGCATATGTACAAGGTGTGGGGTGATTATATAAGATATAATAGTTTTGTTGATGATGGCAGAGGAGGAGGGATTTGAACCCCCGCGCCGGTTGCCCGACCTACCGCATTTCGAGTGCGGACCCTTCAGCCTCTTGGGTACTCCTCCGTGATTTACGACGCTCTTTAAAGAAATCTTTCATCAATTGGCTACATTCATCGGCGAGAATGCCTGCTTGTAATTGTGGTTCATGGTTTAATCCTGGATGGGATAGAACATTGAACAAAGATTCTACAGCGCCTCCTTTGTAATCGCTAGCACCATATACAACGCGGTCAATACGACTGTTGATTATGGCTCCGGCACACATCGGACACGGTTCTATCGTAACATACAGGGTGCATCCAGTCAACCGCCAACGTTTTAGAGTGTCGCACGCTTCTCGGATGACGAGAACTTCTGCATGAGCTGTTGCATCGTGATCCATTTCGCGGCGATTGTGATGGCGTGAAATAATCTTCCCCTCATGGACGAGGATTGCACCGATAGGAATTTCTCCTAAGGCATATGCTTTTTTCCCTTCTTCAATGGCTTGGCGCATAAAAAATTCGTCTGTTGTCATGGTTTACCTCTCATGTATAATATTTATATAAAGTCTATCATATACGCTATAGTTCGTCATCTGAATTTCTTTACGGAATTAAAGAACTACTTAAAATTTTGTATTGATGATGTATGTAACGTGTAAGGTAATCATATTTTTAGTAATAAAGTCATAGGTGAGTATAATGGATATTTTATGGTATATATTTGATATGGTAGGAACCATTGCTTTTGCCATATCTGGTGCCCTCGTTGGTGTGGCTCGTAAAATGGATATTTTTGGTATGATTGTATTGGCATTAGCCACTGCCATTGGGGGCGGTATCGTTCGAGATATACTGCTAGGGCATTTCCCACCTAATTCTTTGCGACACATTGTGTATGTAACGGTAGTTATTGCTGCTACTATAGTGGTATTTATTATTTATAGAACTCGTTATAGACGCCATGTTATGGGACCTCGAACTAGGTTTAGTTATCTATTGGCCGATGCATTAGGCTTAGCGTCTTTTACTGTTACAGGTGCTGCTGCAGGTTATGCTATGTATCCAGAATTACCAATTTTTATCGTTCTATTAGGTACTATAACAGCCGTAGGGGGTGGCATTATTCGCGATATGTTGGCACAGAGAATCCCTTCGGTATTGAAAGAAGATGTGTACGCATTGCCGAGTATTATTGGTGGTATAGGATACTATTTGCTGATTACCAATGGTTTTATGATTGGCGCCAATTATGGTGCTTTTATTATCGTTCTTATTATTCGATTGTTGGCTATTAAATATAATTGGAGTTTACCCAAGGTATAAGAAAAGAACATCATCGAATATGAATTAAAGTGGATAGCGGTCCTATGGAGAGTTATTTTACATGAGACGATGTAGAGTACGTGCTATCACAGTAAATACCACAGTATTTAAATATGTTTTATGCGATAGATTTGCCAAATAATGTGTAAATGATATAATTATACTATTGATTAATTTTAGAATCCCTTACATGATTTACTATGGCCTAATAGTGAGAGGCCTTTTAAAGGAGAGTTTATGTCTAAGAAATGGTTAAAAGTAGCCCTCATGGTGACGGCCATCGCTACTGGTACCTCCATTCAAGTTGATGCAGAAACGGTTCTCTATGTTCCTCAAGACGACCGTCCTGTTAGTTTGCAATATACTGTAGACACTGCAAAAGCGGCAGGAATGACGGTGTTGACGCCGCCACAATATTTGATTTCAGGTAAAACCTATAGTGGTGAAGCGGAGCAAATTTGGAATTGGGTGGAACAAAATGCAGGTCGTGCTGACGTTATGGTGCTCAGTACAGACACATTGATTTACGGCGGACTCGTTGATTCTCGGAAACATAATTTACCACTTAGCACATTGGAAAATCGTTTGAAACGTATTGAAGCGTTGAAAGCGAATCACAAAAATACACGCATTTATGGTTTCGGTACGGTAATGCGTTCTCCTCGTGCTAGTGGGGGCGGTACAGAGCCGACTTACTATGCTGATTATGGGCCTACTATTTTCCAAATAGCGGCATTACAAGATAAATTAGATTCTGGTGCGTTAACAGAAGAGGAGACGGCTAAACTGTTTAGCCTACAAGCATCTGTGCCTATCGAGTATCTACAAGATTGGTTTGCGCGTCGTCAAAAGAATATGAAAATTAATAAAGGCCTTATCGACGAAACTAGAAATGGTGTATTTACTTATTTTGCTCTCGGTCATGATGATACATCTCAATTGTCCCAATCAGCGCTAGAAGGTCGTTATTTAAATAAATATTCTAAGGGGATTCCGCGTTCTCAATACGGTAGTTTCCCTGGTGCGGATCAACTAGGATTATTGTTAATGGCTCGTTCGCGCACTGATGAAAGCGTAGACAAACCGAGTTTTTCTATCATTTATCCACTTGGTGGTGGCGGTAAAACATTGCCTGGTTACGAAGATCAAACCATCGATAAAACCATTGAAGAGCATGTGGAAGCCGTTGGTGGAATTTTGACTACCCAAGGTAAACCGACTGTATTGTTAGCAGTGAATACACCATTGTCTACGAGTACTGGCGAATCCGAAGCGTTTGCTAATTTCCCAATGGCATCTAATGCGACAAATGCTTTTGTAGATCGAATTCAACAAGCGGTAGAGCAAGGTATTACTGTTAGCGTGGCGGATATAGCTTATAATAACGGTTCTGATAATACATTGATGGGCGCCTTATATAAACGTGATATGCTATATAAAATCGGTGCCTATAATGGTTGGAATACAGCAAGCAATACTGTAGGATATGCCATTGCACAAGGTTTGTTATTACAATCCATGTCTCCAGATGGGCACAAAGACATGTTGACCCAACAATATTTAGATAATTGGGCATATCAAGCGAATATTCGTAAAGATGTTTATCGTATGCAGGATTCTATCCGTACTGATAATGTGCGTTATTCCGGTGAGTTGAACGATAAATTAGAAGAATACTTGGCAGAGCGTATTCAAGATTTTGCAGAAACGTATTTGAAAATCAACCCACGCACTGTAAAGGCTACTTTCCCATGGGGTCGTTTGTTTGAAACGGATATTACAGTATATGATAAACCAGTAGTGCCGTTACAAAAAGAAATTCGTTTGCAACGAGAAGCAGAAGCAAAAGCGAAAGCAGAAGCAGAGGCTAAGGCGAAAGCGGCTGCTGAGGCGGCAAAATTAGTAGGTAAACCGATTTCACAAGAAGTATCAGTTCCTGTTGCACCGGCTACACCAACTTCGGTTAAACCAGTTACCCAAACTCCGATTAAACCAGTTACACCGATACAAGACATGCCTGTTACACAACCTGCTACTACCTCTCAAGGTCCGCGTTTAATACCAACACCAGCGGCAATACCGCAAAATTAAGCGTTTTCAATAGAGAGTCAGTTTATGAAACGAGAATTCTTACCTGAAATTACCTATATGCGCGGCCTTTGTATGCTTGGTGTTATCGGCATCCATGTGGGTTCGTACGCGTTACTTAATCCATTTGTCAATTTGCAGCTCATCAGTGTGTTAGAAATATTATCGCGCTTTGCGGTGCCAGCTTTCTTTTTCTTATCTGCTTTTGGATTGTTTTATCATACTTCGGTATACGATCCGTTTAGCTACAAAGATTTTATGAAACGTCGCATTCAAGTCGTATTGTACCCGTATATATTGTGGTCTTTGTTTTACCTCTTATATACAGGGGTGATGGCACATAACTTTGGTAACTTACAACCGTTGTCGTTGGCTATTAATTTGCTATTTGGCAATGGCATGTACCACCTTTATTTTATGGTTATTTTGTTGTGGTTTTACATCATGATGCCATTATGGCGTAGCATGGTGCGATTTATTTTGAAAGCATCTGTATTATGGCTTGTCATACTTTTTGTAGGTCAACTGCTAGTCGATTTTGTATCATCTTATCGTATCGGAAGCTGGGCAACTCAATATTTGGCTAATGAGCCTGTTTTGAAATACCTAGTCGATATGCGCCTTAATTATTGGGTTATCCATTACGTGTGGATTTTCCTCTGTGGTGCTGTGGTCGCAGAGCGATATAATGTGGTGCGCACACTTATGTGGCGATATCGCTATGGATTGGCTATATGTGCAGTATTATCTGCTTTAGCTATGGTAGGGGCTTATTACTATGTTATGGATGTATGGCATTATACGGTGTTAGAAGCTATTTATACGGTTCATCAAATGAGTCCTATGGGGGTGTTTTATACCGCTTTTGGCACATTATTTGCACTGTTTCTATTCCAAGTTATGCCGCTTAATAATACGATGGAGGCGTTTTGGTCACAAATAGGTGATACATCGTATGGCATTTATTTAGTGCATCCTTTCTGGTTGCTCATTATGACCGGTATTATGACGAAATTTAACCTTATGTATACGGTAGGTAATGTTATTACTCTATATTTGATGGCAGTAGGTTTGTCGTATTTGGCGACGGTAGCGCTGAAACAATTACCTAAGAAAGTCCGTCAATATGTACTAGGGAATTGAGTTTTGTTAACTATTATATTCGGTGGATACAGAAACTTTCTAGCATTGGCGAGGGTACATTAGACTTGATATAATATTCTAGTTAGAGGTATATAAGGAATTTTTATCCGCTTTCTCTTTATAGCTTTAAGTTATGAAGAGAAGGCGGATTTTTCTATGTTTTCTTGAAGACTTTCACAATGTAAAGTGTGAAAATTTGAAACAATTTATGTTATAATACATACATACGTTACCGTAACGACATTGAAATGAGGTGCTTTTATGCAAGAATTAACATATTTTAATGGCGAATTTGTCGAACCTGGTGCGAAGGTTGTTAGTATCGATGACCGTGGCTATTTGTTCGGCGATTCTGTATATGAAGTGGTGCGTGTCGTAAATGGACGCTGTTTTGCTTTGTCTTATCATCAAGATCGACTCTATCGGTCTATGCGGGAAATGGATATTCCCGTGAAAATGACACCTGATGATTTGACGGAATTGCACGAGATTTTGATTGAGCAAAGCGAAATTAAAGAGGGATATATTTATTTGCAAATCTCTCGTGGTGTAGCGCCACGCCATCATGCGTATGATCGGTCTAAATTGGAACCGCAAATGCTTATGTCTATTCGTACTCTTGATATGAATGAGGTAAATACATTAGGTAATGGTGTGAAAGCTATCGCATTACCTGATGAGCGTTGGGGGCATGTGGATATTAAGACGACGAATTTAATCCCTAATATTTTAGCGCAAACGAAGGCGGAAAAGAAATTTGCTTATACTGCCATTTTGTTCCGTGATGGCATTTGTACAGAAGGGGCAACGTCTAATGTGTTTGCTGTAAAAGACGGTATTTTATATACTCATCCAGCAGATAACTATATTTTAAAGGGCATTACACGACAAATGATTGTAACACGTGTAGCACCATCTTTGGGGATTACGCTTATTGAAAAAGAATTTGATCGAGATTTTGTAGATAATGCAGACGAACTATTCTTTACAGATACTATTGGTGGCGTTATTCCTATTACAAAATTAGATAGAAATCCTGTGTCTGGTGGCAAGCCTGGAACAGTGACATTACGTTTACGTGACGGTCTCGATAAATTGATGCAAGAAGGTTTACCTTGATAGGTAGTATATTAATTATGCTTGTGTTGAGCAGCAGTACTTTTAGGTACATGATGAAATACTAGAGGGACTTTCACAGAGAAAGGAATTATTTTGATTACATTAGAACACATTAGCAAAGTCTACGAAGGGGCTAATCGTGTAGAAGCGCTAAAGGATATTAATCTGTCTATTAAACGAGGCGAGATTTATGGTATTATTGGACAATCCGGGGCGGGCAAATCTACATTGATTCGCTGTATTAACATGTTAGAAGCACCTACATCAGGTGCCGTTATCGTAGACGGTACAGATTTAACAAAACTCAGTGCTAGTGATTTACGTAAAGCACGCAAAAATATTGGTATGATTTTTCAACATTTTAATCTTTTGTCATCTCGCACCGTATATGATAATGTGGCATTTCCATTGGAATTGCAAGGTATGAATAAAGAGGAAATTAAAGAGCGTATTACACCGATTCTTAAAATTGTAGGCCTCTCTGATCGCGTTAACAATTACCCGTCCCAATTATCTGGCGGTCAAAAGCAACGTGTTGGTATTGCCCGTGCACTAGCATCAAATCCAAAAGTTTTACTATGTGACGAAGCAACATCGGCGCTAGATCCACAAACGACACAATCCATTTTAAAATTGTTAAAAGACATTAATGACAAAATGGGCCTTACCATTGTGTTGATTACCCATGAAATGCAAGTTATTCGGGAAATTTGTGATCGTGTGGCGGTGATTGAAGGTGGTGTTATCCTCGAAGAAGGAACCACTGTTGATGTATTTACAAAACCTCGTGAACATACAACGAAGGAGTTTATCAGCTCTGTTGTGAGTGATAATTTGCCACCAGAAGCGTTGGAACATTTAGAGCTCCATCAAGATTGGATTGCAGGTACAGCGCCATTGGTGAAATTGAAATTTACTGGACAAGCTACGGATGAACCAGTAGTAGCCGGTCTTGTACGTCGATTCAACTTAGATGTGAGTATTTTGTTCGGCGGTATTGACTACATTCAAAATACTAGTGTAGGACGCCTCATCGTCATCTTAAATGGCGATCCTATGAAGGCTCAAGAAGGCCTCGATTATATTAAAACATTACCAATTGAAAGCGAGGTGATCGGTTATGTCAGAGCAAATCATTAAGCTACTATTAACCGGTACCTTGGATACACTACAAATGACGGTGATTTCTACGGTAATGGCTATGATCTTAGGCATTCCGCTTGGTGTTGTATTAGTGGTTACGTCTAAAGGTCATATTTTAGAAAATGCAACGGTCAACAAAGTACTGGGTGCCATTGTTAATGCAACTCGTTCTATTCCATTTATCATTTTAATGGTTGCTATCATTCCATTCACTCGTATGGTGGTAGGTACCTCTATTGGTACTACGGCAGCTTGTGTACCATTGACATTGGCGGCTATTCCATTCTTGGCGCGTCTTGTAGAAACATCTATTAAAGATATTTCCTTTGGTGTTATTGAGGCCGCTCAATCCATGGGGGCTACGCCATTTCAAATCATTCGTAAAGTATTGTTGCCAGAGGCTTTGCCAACCATTATTGATAATGTTACGGTACTCATTGTAAATCTCATTGGTTATTCTGCTATGGCAGGGGCCATTGGTGGCGGTGGCCTCGGTGATATCGCTATCCGCTATGGTTACCAACGTTTCCAAGGGGACATTATGATTGCTACTATCATCATCCTTATCATCATGGTTCAAGTTATCCAAATGATTGGTGATGCATTGTCGAAGGCGATGAATAAAAAATAGGAGGCATCATGAGCATCAATGAAAAATTGAGAAATCCTCAAAATGATGAGCTCTTCCAAGCTATATTAACATTAGAATCTGTAGAGGAATGTTACGCATTTTTCGAAGATATTTGTACTGTTAATGAATTGAAAGCGCTTGCACAGCGTTTGCAGGTGGCTAAAATGTTGCGCGCTGGTGAAAGTTATGAACGCATCGTTGATGATACTGGGGCGAGTACGGCTACCATTAGTCGTGTAAAACGGTGCCTTGTATATGGCGCTGATGGATATACAGCAGTACTCGATAGACTTAGCAGCGCTGAGTTATAATGAATCTAACCGCGGTAGCCTTTTGGCCCGCGGTTTGTTGTACAATGGAGGTGTGTCATGGAATGGATGGTGGCGATAACAGGTCTACCGACGGATATATTGATTCTCGTCTTACTAGCTATAGCAGGAGCTTTTGCCGGTTTCGTAGATTCTATTGTAGGTGGCGGTGGGCTTATTTCTGTACCTGCTATGTTATTAACAAATGTACCGCCTAGTGTGGCGTTAGGAAGTAATAAGTTGTCTAGTATTTTCGGTGCCGGCAGCGCAGCTATTACCTTTTTACGGAACGGCATGGTTGATTTCAATTTAGTTAGAAAATTATTGCCCTTTACCTTTATTGGTTCTATACTGGGCACTATTGCAGTTGTATCAATGCCTCCATTATATGTGAAGCCTTTGATTATTGTATTACTAGTGGCAGTTACATTGTTTGTAGTATTCAAAAAAGACTGGGGCGAGGTAAATCGGACTTCTCAAGTATTAGGTAAAGCCTTGTATATATGTATGGGTTTTGCTTTTGGTATCGGTGTTTACGATGGGTTCATTGGACCTGGCACAGGAACATTCCTCATTATGGGGTTCATCTTTACTGGATTTGATTTTCTTCACGCATCAGCAAATGCCAAGATTTTGAATTTTACAAGTAATTTAGCATCCCTTTTAGTATTTTTGTTTTTGGGGCACGTTAATATATTGTATGGTTTGGCTGCAGGAGCAGGACAAATCTTAGGGGCCTATGTAGGCTCCCATTTAGCAATCGCAAAAGGATCGTCCTTGGTGCGCGGTGTGTTTTTGACAGTTACTACAGTGATGCTTTTTAAATTAGTAATAGATTATATTTCAACTCTCTAGGAGGTGTGAGTATGCCTCATAAACAAGATGTGCAAGTGGCATTGATCAGTGGCGGTACGTCGGGGATTGGGTTTGCAACGGCAAAACTATTACTCGAAGAAGGCTGGTGTGTAGTCATTAATGGACGAAATGAAAAAGAGGGGGAAAAGGCGAAGTTGAAATTGCGCCGTTATTCCTCTAAGGTGCGATACGTTAAAGGCGATGTATCTAGTGTTAGTGAATGCCAGCGTATCGTTGATGAAACGGTAAATCTTTTTGGCGGTATTTCTGCTCTCGTAACGGCTGCAGGGTACTACGAAGAAGAATTATTAGCTGATGTTACAGAAGCAGCATTCGACGAAATGATTGGTACTAATGTGAAAGGTACAGTATTCCTCTGCCAAGCGGCATTACCGTATTTACGGAAAACGAAAGGAAGTATTGTAACCGTATCTAGTGATGCAGGTTTACAAGGTAATGTGGCCTGTTCCGTGTATGGTGCTTCAAAAGGGGCTGTAGTAAGTTTTACTAAATCATTATCTCTTGAAATGGCTCCTCATGGGGTGCGCGTTAATTGTGTATGCCCTGGTGATGTAGATACCTCTTTAGTGGATAAACAAATAGCTCAGTCTTATCAAGATGTGGAACAAGCAAAAGAAGAAATGGGACAACACTATCCTTTAGGACGTATTGGTAAACCTCATGAAATCGGTGAGGTCATTGCTTTTTTAATCAGTCCCAAGGCTTCATTTGTAACTGGTGCAGCTTGGACTATAGATGGTGGATTAACGAGTTGGTAGCTACATCTTTTAGCCGAGTCAGAGGAGGTTAGGATACGTTAATATGATACTCCTAGGGATTTATGTATGATTATTTATCATACATGGACCATATACTAGGGGCTATATATGTATTATTCATTTCAAATCTTCATTGAGAATGGTATAATAATACTAATGAAACGTTACATACATTCACAAGTGGAATCCGACAGAAAAGGAGAACGATTATGGCAGAATATAATGGCGTTACACTAGAGCCTCTTAGCGATGGTAGTCAAGATGTAAATTACCAAGTAGAACAATTTATCTTCTGGGGTGCAGGTCGCGCTGCTGCGTTAGCTCTATCCCCTAAATTTAGTAATGTAGCTTTGTGTGCTAATGCAACTTACATGGTAACACGAATTGCTCGTTTATATGATGTTGAATTACAATCCGGTGCTGTAGTTGGTTTAGTAGGTGGTTTGAGCACTGCTGTGGCAACTGCTGTAGTGTCCTTATTGGTACCGATGAAAGCTGTACGTGTGCCGGTAGCGATTGGTTTGACTTATGCAATTGGTAATATTGCTCATATTTGGATTCAAGATGGCATGCCATCCGATATTGAACGTTATAAACCAATGGTAGCTGAATTTATTGAACAAGGTAAGTCTTTGGCTGGTGAAATCATTCGTGATACGGCTGCTTCTATTCCGTTTACTCAAGGTCAACGCGATGTTTGGGCAGGTATTGCCAATGAAACAGGTCTTGCGAAAGAGCAACTTGAACAAGTATATGCTGCAAAGGTAGTGCCTGCAGTAGATAAATGGAATAAGGAAACAAAATATGAATTTCACGATACCGCTGCAGAGGCAGTGGCAAAAGTGACTGATGCGGCAAAAGGAAAAATCGATGCTGCTAAGGATACTTTAGATACTGCCAAAGAATTGGCAAAAGGCGGTGTTGAAGTAGCAAAAGCGACTACACAAGTGGCAGTGGAAAATGCAAAAGCATCTGCTGTACAAGCTGTAGAAACTGCAAAAGCAACAGCAGTACATGCTGTTGAGACAGTAAAGGAAACGACAAAAGCGAAAATGGATGATTTTCGTAAGTAATCAGAAGGTTTGTTATGAATCCCTTAAAAATTATTAAATACGGCAAGTATTTTAGTGAATCTCGCTTTGTAGCGTTTGCTACGCGATATGGAAAAAAACTTGCCTTTGTACAACGGGCGGTGGTTTTGTTCTTGTGTCTACGAGATCAAGATACACCAAAATATGTAAAGGCTGTTATAGCTGGTGCCTTAGGGTATCTCGTGTTACCTATTGATATCGTGCCTGATACGATTGCCGCATTAGGCTGGGTAGATGATGTAGCTGTATTAGGGATTGCTTTTAAAATCGCTAATCGCTATATTAAAACGTCCCACGAAGAAGAGGCGAAAAAGCTATTTCCCTTTGGACACTAATAACAATATATAGCTGTACATCAAGGCAGTTTAATCATAATTATTGATTGAGCTGCCTTTGTTTATTTGACACCCTATAATAATAGATATACAATGAAGTTTGAATTGTATAGAAAAAGGATGAATTATGTATATAGCTAGTATTAATGTTCGTTTCTACGAAACCGATATGATGGGGATTGCCCACCATAGCAATCATTTTCGGTGGTTTGAAATGGCTCGTATCGAATTTTTGCGCCATATTGGTGTTACTTTAGGGGCTATGATGAAAGAAGACATCGTATTTCCTATTATGAATGTATCCTGTGAATATAAAGAACCGGCACGATTTGATGATATCATCAATATTGAAACTTATTTAGTGAAAATGACGCGAGCTCAGATGGTGTTCCGATATCGAATGCGCCGTGCTAGTGATGGTGTTTTATTGGCTACAGGAGAAACAAAAAATGCATTTATGAGCCAATCTACAGGAAAGATTGTTCGTTTAGATGATATATTTTATAAACCACTTGTTGCTGCTGTTGAGGTGATGGACTATGATCGGTGAAGATAAACGACGACTGCCTATCGGTGTGTTCGACTCAGGTGTTGGAGGTCTGTCTGTATTAAAAGTACTTCAAGAACAGTTTCCAAACGAAGATTTTGTATATGTTGGAGATAATGCGAATAATCCTGTAGGCAATCGGCCAACGGAGGAGATTTGTGACATTGCCTGTCATATTGCTGAATTTCTGGAATCTGTACCTGTTAAATTGATGGTTATTGCTTGTAATACATTTACCGTGGTGGCCCTCGATGAGGTGCGTAGCCGTGTTAATGTGCCCGTCATCGGTGTGTCCCAAGGTGTTAAAGCGGCGATTAGTAATAGTCGCAGTAAAACGATTGGCATTATGGCAACGGTGGCGACTGTAAATAGTCATATTCACAAATATGTTGCTATGGAGGTAGACCATGAGGTGTTTGTATGGGAACAACCTTGTCCAGAACTGGCGGGCCTCATTGAACAAGGGCACGTAGATGATGAGGCTGTGGGAGATGTGGCGAAAGAATATTTAGCGCCTCTTTTAGAAAGAGATATCGATGTAGTTGTGTTGGGATGTACGCATTTTCCATTTGTTACTGATCTACTCACATCTTTATCGGATGGGCGTATTCAATATATTGATCCCGCCTATGAAACGAGTGATTTAGTAAAACGTACCATGGACAGCAATCAATTGCACAATACACCTCATAATCGTAACATTACATTATATTTTACTAAGGATACATCCTTAGGTCGTACATTGGGATTACAGTTTATGGAACCAAGCGATTTTTCTGTTCAGTCTATTACTTTGTAAAGGAGAATTCCTATGTGGTTGTATAATACGTTAAATGTATTAGTCACTATTGCTGTGATTATTGCAGTATTCTATTTGTTATTTCGCTTGTTCGTTTTAAAGCAAGGCAATGAACAAGTTGTGTTGTTACCAAAACGGAAAACTAATTTCCAAGTAGCAGATATGAACTTTGAATCTATCACCTTGTTTTGTGACATTCCTTTTGTTAATAAAGGACGTCAAAACGGTACGATTATGGATTTGTTTCCCCGACATCTATTGCCACAGGAACAATTTGATGCTGTAAAAGTAGAAACATGGGCTATGGACAATAATCGCCCACGCCATGACGGCTATTTTGAAGCAGTTATTATAAAACCTAAAAAAGGTGGCACTATTCGAGTATATGTGAAATTGATTGGTAAAAGTGGTAATATTCGGGAGGATCTTAAAGAATTTCCTTATATGAATATCGATATTTTCTACCAAGTAGTAGGTCGTGAAGATTACCATATCAACAAAGATCGTATTCGCTTGAACCCAGCAGATATTCAAGCTGCATTAGGTCATTAAGGAGGCATAACATGGCAGAATTAGAATTAGTATGTGTACCAACACGTATTCTTACCGATAATGATGACATCGTTGATGCTATCATAGAATTTGGAGGACATAATATAGGTCCCGAAGATATTGTATGTGTTGCTGAATCTGTAGTGGCTATTACACAAGGGCATTTTACACGTCCCGAAGAATTAACATTGTCTTGGCAAGCTCGTTTAATCAACCGATTTATCCATCCTGATGGATCTATGAGCTCTGTGTACGGTATGCAAGCGGCTATGGAAATCGACGGTAAATGGAAAGTGCTAGGTGCTTTCATCCTTGGCGCTATTGCTAAAATATTCCGTAAATCTGGCGTGTTTTATGCTATTTCTCGTGCTGCTGCATTGGCAGATGATGTAACGGGAACTATGCCTCCATTTGATAAACACATCGTGTATGGTCCTAAAAATCCTGACCAAGTAGCGGAAAAAATTGTGTCGCGTACAGGTTGTTACGGCGCTGTTGTAGCGGATGTAAACGATTTGAAACGTTCCGCTGTATTAGGTACTAGCCGCGGTATTGATGGACAGAAAATCGCACAACTGCTAATTGATAATCCATTTGGTAATGATAGCCAAATGACACCTATTGTAATCATTAAAAATTATGCTTCCGTTTCATCAGGGAAGTAATATATATTAACACTGAGTATAGAGCAGTGTAATAGAGAAAGGGCTGCGAAGACAGCCCTTTTTGCATAGGTTGGTAAAGGAGGGATAGTGTGTTATTAGGTATTGATGTAGGCGGGACTTTTACCGATGCTGTCATTATCGATGAAGGCCGTATCGTAACATGGTCTAAACAAAGAACTACAAAGGATAATTTGATGTGCGGTATTGAAGTGGCATTACAACAGGTTACGGCGGATATAGATGAAAAAGCTATAGAACGTGTTACTTTATCTACGACGGTAGTAACGAATACAGTGGTAGAGCATAAGGAGGATATTGTTGATTTGTATATCGTACCCGGTCCAGGGATGAATGTAGATAATGCGTTCCCTGTAGACCCTATATATGTACATGGTTATACGGATCACAGAGGTATCGTGGTAGAATCATATGATGCAGATGCATTGAAGGGTGTATGTCATACACATCGATATGCGGCTGTTTCCGCCAAATTTGCTAACCGCAATCCATTAGAGGAAATACAAATAGCAGAGTTGCTAGATGTATCTTATGATTTTGTATCAAGAGGCGCTGCATTGAGTGGGGCCCTCAATTTTCCGCGTCGCACTATTAGCGCTTATTTTAATAGTGCTGTAGTAGGTGTTTTGAAAGAGTTCAAATGTGCCGTTATACATGCATTACAGCAAATTGGTATAGAAGCACCTATTTATATTTTGAAAGCTGACGGCGGTTCATTGTCTTTGGACGGAGCACTTCAAAAACCAGTGGAAACCATATTTACAGGACCAGCTGCCACAGTATTGGGATTATATGCATTTCAAAGTATTCATGAAGGTCACACAGTGGCTCTCGATATAGGTGGCACTACAACGGATATTTCGTTGTGGAGAAATGGCGTTCCATTGATGACAAAGGGAGGTGTCTACATTCGGGAATATCCTAGTGCAGTACGCTCTTTTGCAGTGACTTCTATCGGTATTGGTGGCGAATCGGTGGTGCGTTGTGTGGATGGTCACATTACGGTGGGACCAGATCGTGTGGGGCCGTCTATGGCATTGGGCGGTAGTGAACCTACATTGGGGGATGCGCTCATCGTATTGGGCAAGGCGCAGTATGGTGATGTGGCTGCTGCTTTCAGAGGTATAGAAAATCTGGATATATCTATAGAAGTGGTGGAAATGGCAGAGCGCATTTTGCATGTTGCGTTAGAGCATATTAAGAAAGGCATTGATGGGGTAGTAGCATTAGAAAATAAACGGCCTATCTATGTAGTAGATGACATCGTGCATCAACATCTATTTCTACCTAGTCAACTTGTTGTTGTTGGCGGTAGTGCATCTAGTTTAGCACCTAGTATTGGTGATTATTTAGGATTGCCTGTGAAAGTTCCTGATGGTGCAGCTGTAACGAATGCTATCGGCGCTGCTGTGGCAAAGGAAACGATGGAAATTACTGTACGTGTTGATACAAAACGACGTTTATTAGTAGTACCTGAATTAGGGATTCGTGAACAAGGTTGCTCCTTGCGTCATATCGAAGCGGTAGAGCAGAAAGCTAAGGATATATTGACTACCTTTGCTATGGAACACAATATTTTGGATGGCATACATTCGAGTATACATGGTGCTTTTCATAGGGAGAGTATGGAAAATCATGAGATACAAATAGAGATTATCAATATAGAGGACTTTCCTGTTGTAGAAGGATGGCAGTCGGTGGAGCGCATCATGACCGTACAGGCACAATTACAAGTGGGGGTGACGCAATATGTGGAATCATAAAGATAGCTACAGAGTCAGAACAGGTATCTTATCTGATGGTGGATTATCTAGGTCTGGACATATGCAGGGCTGTTATGGAGAACAAGTAAATCATGGGTCGGTATTAGGGCTCGTGTTTTTCCCCGCTTTTGATTGGAAAATTTCTGTAACTCATCCAGAACGACAAGAACGATTACTATACACGAGAGATCAAATCGTAGAGGAAGGACTTCTTGATTTACCTAATATTCGGGAATACAATCCAATTGTAGCACCGTGGGATACTATAGAACGGGTTCATGTCGGTGCTCCTGATTTACAATCCTGGGTTACCGATGCGCATCGCGTATCTGCTGGTGGTGCTATTGCAGCTGCTGATGCGGTACTCAAAGGTGAAGTGGATAGAGCGTTTGCTCTTGTTCGTCCGCCTGGGCATCATGCTATGTCTATGGTGCACGGCATTCGCGGTTTTTGCACCATTAATATTGAGGCGGTTATGATACAGCATATTCGTCAAAATTATAATGTAAAACGTATCGCCATTGTAGATACCGATGTACATCATGGTGATGGTTCGCAGCAGGTGTTTTATCATGATCCAGATACACTATTTATATCTTTTCACCAAGATGGACGCACTTTATATCCTGGTACAGGATTTATGGATGAATTTGGTGGTCCGCAAGCCATAGGCAGTAATATTAATATTCCATTACCGCCTAATACGGGGGATGAAGGTATAAAAAAGGTGTTGCGTCAGTTAGTATTGCCTATTTTAGATGAGTTTAAACCTGATTTAGTTATCAATTCTGCTGGTCAAGATAATCATGTTAGTGATCCTTTGGCGAATATGAATGTTACTGCCAAAGGATATGCGGAAATTGTTGATATATTGCAAGCAGATATTGCCGTCTTAGAGGGGGGATATTCCGTACAGGATGCATTGCCTTATGTTAACACAGGCATCATCTTATCCATGGCAGGCCTCGATTATAGCCGTGTTATTGAACCGAATTATAAACCTGTGATTCAGTCTAAACAGGTAACAAATTATATCGATGATGTCATTGAATCGTGGCGCGTGCAATGGTCAAAACGAAAGCAAATGAAAGCTAATACTTTACTGGACTGTGGGGATATATGGCAACAGGAACATTCTGTTTATTATGATGAAACAGGCATCAGCGAAGATCGACTAGAAAAGGTACGCCTCTATCCGAATAAGGTGGGGTGGCATAGTATTGAATCTCGTAGTTTACACGGCCCTTATGGCAAGCAACAGGTGTATGCTATGTTTATTCCGTGGCAAGCCGATGAAACTATACGGAGTGATGCATGGGATGAAGCGCATCGCATCAAATCTATGGGTGGCTTTGATAAGTATGTAATTGTAGACCCTTTAGGGGCGGGACAAATTCTACTAGATTAGTAAATATGTTAATGTAATCTATGTGTATATATTGGCGACTCCCATAGTTGTAATTGTAAAAGGAAATTCTTACATTTTAGTCCTATAGATAATACAACGAAAGCTTTTACAATATGATATAATATAAATAATAACGCCCCTTATGGATAAGGGGCGTTCCTATGTATGTAGAAAAGAGGGAGCTTATGCGTAGCGATAATAGAACGAAGGGTCAATTAAGACCTATTAAGATAACTAGACATTTTACGGATTATGCAGAAGGATCGGTACTCATTGAATGTGGTAACACAAAGGTAATTTGTACTGCTAGTATTGAAGATAAAGTACCTCGCTGGTTAAAGGGCACTGGTCAAGGTTGGGTAACTGCAGAATATTCTTTATTGCCCCGTTCTACGCAAACTCGTGTGAGCCGAGAGGCGGCGAAGGGCAAACAAACAGGCCGTACAGTAGAAATTCAACGCCTTATCGGTCGTGCTTTGCGTGCCGTTATCGATTTAGAGGCTCTTGGAGAACGAACCATTACATTGGATTGTGATGTTATCCAAGCTGATGGTGGCACACGTACTGCATCTATTACAGGTGCCTTTGTGGCTCTCGTCGATGCAATAGATTACACTTTTGGTGGACATGGTACATTCCCTATTACAGATTTCTGTGCTGCCATTTCTGTAGGTATTGGTCCAGATGGCCCTATTACAGATCTTTGTTATGAAGAAGATAGCGCTGCTGTAGTAGATATGAATGTTGTCCGCACTGGTGCAGGTCATCTTGTAGAGGTACAAGGCACTGGTGAACATGGTACATTTACGCGAGCTGAGTTAAATGAATTATTGGATTTAGCTGAATCTGCTACGGATGAATTAATGAACATTCAACGCGTAGCCTTAGGTACTGTGGCAGATAAGGTAGGCAAGGTGTATCCTGTAGAATCCTCAATAGAAGGAGCAGGACAATAATGGAACGTATCGTGTTAGCAACGGGCAATGCAGGAAAGATACGAGAATTTGAACAAGCATTTTCCCATATGAATATTTCTTGCGTACCTGTAAAAGAGATTTGCCAAGTACCAGAACCAGAGGAAACGGGTACTACCTTTATGGAAAATGCATTATTAAAAGCACGCTATTATAGTGAACAAACAGGGTTACCTTGCTTAGCAGATGATTCTGGTCTCGTTGTGGATGCCTTAAATGGGGCACCAGGGGTCTATTCTGCCCGTTATGCTGGTGAACATGGTGATGATGTAGCGAATAATAACAAATTGATTGCCCAATTACAAGGCAAACATAATCGTTCGGCTCACTATGTATGCGCATTAGCATTAGTATATCCAGATGGAACCAGTGTTACTGCCGAAGCCGCCTGTGATGGTGAAATACAAGATACGCCGATTGGAACTAATGGTTTTGGCTATGATCCGTATTTCTATGTACCTCAATTTGGTAAAACTATGGCAGAACTGGACATTGATACGAAGGAGACCATTAGTCACCGTGGTAAGGCGTTACAAGAGTTGGTAAAGCAGGTGGGTAGATGAAACGTATCGGTATCATTAGCGACACGCATGGCTATTTGGAGGATATCGATTTAGTATTAGCTGCTACTGCTCATGAAGACATTGACATGTGGCTGCATGCTGGTGACGTAGGTGATGATGCGCGGTATATGCAGGAACACACTGATGTGCCTGTTTATGCGGTGCGCGGTAATAATGATCGAATGCAACCTTTGGAGCCTAGAGAACAGTTAATCCCTATAGAAGATACATATATTTACATGACTCATGGTCATGAGGTATCATATTATAATCGAATACAAGAATTGATTCACATCGGCAGGGCTATGGAAGCTCGTCTCGTCGTGGCTGGACATAGTCATCATCATGGTGAATATCGTCAAGGGGATACGCTGTTCGTCAACCCAGGTAGCATTGCGTTACCTCGTGATAAATCAGGTGGCACCTTTGCTATTGTCACCTATGATGAGGGGAATTTCTTCGTTGAATTTGTATATAAGCAAGATATTTTATAAATAAACTAAAATAGAACCTTTTGTGAAAGCTACCATCTATTTCGGAAATAGGAATAGCTGAGTTTGGTACAGTGAGGGATGGCTTTCACCAATAATAGTAAGTCTATATAAGGAAAGGGTTATTACATGGAAACACCGGTTAAAGTGAAACCAAAAATGAAATTATATGGGTTTAATAATCTCACTAAAACGTTGAGTTTTAATATTTATGATATTTGTTATACCCGTACAGATGAAGAAAAACATCAATATATTCAATATATTGACGAAGTGTATAATGCAGATCGTTTGACCGCTATTTTAACAGAAGTATCTCATATGATAGGGGCCAATATTTTGAATGTAGCAAAACAAGATTATGACCCACAAGGTGCATCGGTAACGATTTTGATTTCCGAAGAAGAAGTGGAAAAAGAAGACGTTGTTATGCATCTCGATAAATCTCATTTGACGGTTCACACCTATCCTGAAAGTCATCCTCACAAAGGGATAAGTACATTCCGAGCAGATATTGAAGTGTCTACCTGTGGTGAAATTTCTCCATTAAATGCGCTCAATTATCTGATTAATAACTTTGATTCCGACATTCTTACTTTAGATTACCATGTGCGCGGTTTTACGCGGGATGTGTCGGGCAAAAAAATCTATATCGATCACCGCATCAACTCCATTCAAAACTATATTAATGCAAAGACCCGTAATCGGTATAATATGATTGATGTGAACGTATACCAAGAAAATATTTTCCATACTAAAATGATGCTTAAGGAATTTGATTTGGATAATTACTTGTTCGGTATTACTGAAAGTGAACTCAGTGAACGAGAAATCAAACAGATTAAGCAGCAGTTGAAACAAGAAATGATGGAAATTTTCTATGGTCGTAATTTACCGTCTGTGAAAGGATAACCAATTCTAACATTTTCGAAATATTACATCGAAAAATCTTGAAATGGATATGAGTATCATGTATAATAAAATCAGTAAAAGATAGTAATTAATACTGAATTAATATGGGATGTCATTCCAAAAAAGGAGAATTATTATGGACATTCGTGAAGAAGCAGTACAGAAAAAACGTGAATTAAAAGGTTTCCTCACAGTAGGAACTAAATATGAATTACAAGATGCTCATGACTTATCCGTTGCATATACACCAGGTGTAGCAGAGCCTTGTCTTCGCATTAAAGAGAATGAAGCAGAGTCCTTTGAATTGACTTGCCGTTCTAATATGGTTGCAGTAGTATCCGATGGTACACGCGTACTTGGTTTAGGCGATATCGGCGCTGCTGCAGCATTGCCAGTTATGGAAGGTAAATCCTTACTATTCAAGAAATTTGGCAATGTTGATTGTATTCCTTTAGTTGTAGACACTAAAGATGCGGATACTTTGATTAACACTGTCAAATTGTTGCAAAAGAACTTTGCTGGTATTAATCTTGAAGATATTTCTAGCCCTAAATGCTATGACATTGAAAATCGATTGAAAGAAGAATTGGAAATTCCTGTATTCCACGATGATCAACACGGCACAGCTATCGCTTGTTTAGCTGGTGTTAAAGGGGCTCTTCGTTTGGTAAAAAAAGATTTAGCTACTGCTAAAATCGTAGTAAATGGTGCTGGTGCAGCAGGTGCTAATATTGCTCGTTTGCTATATCTTGCAGGTGCTCGTAATATCACTGTATTAGTGTCTTCTGGCGTATTGCACAAAGATTACAAACGCCTTGATTCTTTGCAAGCGGAATTGATTGATATGCTTGGTTTAGAAGAAAAACATGGCGACTTGGCTGAAAACGCTAAAGGTGCTGATATTCTTCTTGGTGTATCTGCAGCAGGTGCTTTTACAAAAAATATTTTAGAAAGTTTAGCTGATGATGCCATCGTATTTGCTATGGCGAACCCAAATCCAGAAGCTACATACGCTGATATGAAAGCTGCTGGTGTTCGCATTGCCGGTACAGGCCGTTCCGATGCACCAAACCAAATCAACAACGTTGCTGTATTCCCTGGCGTTTTCCGCGGTGCTATCGATGTTCGTGCATCTCAAATCACTGACGAAATGAAATTGGCTGCTGCTGATGCATTGGCTAATTTGATTCCAGATAGTGAATTGAACGATGAAAATGTTATGCCTACCGTATTTGATCCACGCGTAGCTCCTGCTGTAGCAAAAGCAGTAGCAGAAGTGGCTGTTAAAACTGGTATTGCTCAAAACCCAGGTGCATTAGAAGACGGTTCTTATAGTTACTAATAGAATAAGATACTATATATGATATGAGGGGCTATCTTTGGATAGCCTCTTTTTTGTATTTAATGCTGTAAAATAAAGCGTTGAATTTTACATACGACTTTGGGGATTTATAGTTAGCACAAAATAAATCTTAAAATTTAGATGAAAATGCAAAAAAATGCTTGCCAGTATATAATCCTAATGATATAATAATCTTCGTTACAGAGATGCATTACAAGATGTAAAAAATCTCTTAGAGTAGTGGTTGACATCAACTACCGTATTTGCTATAATAGCAAATGTCGATGATATCGGGGCATAGCGCAGTTTGGTAGCGCACCTGGCTTGGGACCAGGGGGTCGCAGGTTCGAATCCTGCTGCTCCGACCATCTATTTTGCGGGTGTAGCTCAATGGTAGAGCCCCAGCCTTCCAAGCTGGTCGCGAGGGTTCGATTCCCTTCACCCGCTCCATTTTTTTTTGCCTTTTTTAGGGTGACCTACAAAAATTAATTATATTGACGTCCTACAGAGGATACAATATACTATATATGACTACTTTTGGTAATCCACATGGTTCAGTAGCTCAGTTGGATAGAGCAACGGCCTTCTAAGCCGTGGGTCGGGGGTTCGAATCCCTCCTGGATCACCATCATTAGCACTTTGCTTTGGCAGAGTGCTTTTATCATTTGGAGGGCCCTTCGCTGCGCTTCGGGGTGAACATCGTATCGACTAAGTTTGCGTCGTCGCTTTGCTCCTAGCACACTAAGTCGCTTACGTATCCCTCCTGGATCACCATAAAATATAAGCGGATAGTTCGAGATGAGCTATCCGTTTTTTATACCCTTGAACATTTTTCTACTAAGTGGTATGCTATATACAAATACATATTATATTTTGCAAGGGAGCCTATGTGATAGGCTGAGAAAGGGCTAGTAGCACCTGACCTTTAGACCTGATCGGGGTTATGCCCGCGTAGGAAGCACGCTGAACACCTAAGGGGTATCGATCATTTTATCGATACCCTTTTTTGTTTGCCTTATGAGTATAATTCATGTCTCTACGTGGTGGTCATTTTTACAGCTCATTGAGAGGTTCTCTATATTGAAAGGAGATTGTATGTTTTATACTCAATTACAAGCGGCGCGCAAAGGATTGGTTACGCCTCAAATGGAAGTGGTGGCACAAAAGGAAAATATATCTGTTGAACGATTACGACAACTCATTGCTACAGGTGAGGTGGTTATTCCGTGCAATAAGCATCATCAGTCTATAGAGCCTGAGGGGATTGGCAAGGCGCTACGCACAAAGATTAATGTTAATCTAGGTACTTCGAAGGATTGTATGGATTACGATGTGGAAATGGAGAAGGTTAATCATGCCATCGCTTTAGGGGCAGAGTCTATTATGGACTTATCCACTCATGGTGATACTCGTGTGTTTAGACGTAAATTAGGTAAGGAGTGCACTACTATGATTGGCACTGTGCCAATTTACGATAGTGTTATTCATCATAAAAAAGATTTAGCATTTCTAACAGCTCAAGATTTTCTCGATACCATTCGACTTCATGCAGAGGATGGCGTTGATTTTATTACTATACACTGCGGCATTACGCGGAAAACAATAGAGCAAATTAAAACGGTAGGGCGAAAATTAAATATTGTTAGCCGCGGAGGCAGTCTCGTATTTGCTTGGATGAGTATGACGAAACAGGAAAATCCTTTCTACGAATATTTCGATGATATTCTTGATATTTGTGCAGAATACGATGTGACCATATCTCTCGGTGATGCATGTCGTCCTGGTTGTTTAGCGGATGCGACGGATGTATGTCAAATAGAAGAATTAGTACGATTAGGTGAATTGGTACGTCGCGCTCGAGCCAAGGGTGTACAGGTTATGGTAGAAGGTCCTGGTCATGTACCGCTCAATCAAGTGCAGGCGAATATGGAGATACAACAGACTATCTGTGATAATGCTCCATTCTATGTTTTAGGACCACTTGTAACGGATATAGCTCCTGGGTATGACCATATTACGGCAGCCATCGGTGGTGCAGTGGCAGGTATGCATGGGGCAGCGTTCCTTTGTTATGTAACACCGGCGGAACATTTAGCTTTGCCTAATGTTGATGATGTAAAAGAAGGCATTATGGCTTTCAAAATTGCTGCTCATGCCGCAGATATCGCTAAAGGTCTTGAAGGGGCACGGCAACGAGATGATGCTATGGCAGAGGCGCGACAACGACTTGATTGGGAAGCACAATATGCGCTGGCCATTGATCCTGATAAGGCTCGCTCCATTCGTGAAAGCAGAGCTCCAGAGGAGGATCACAGCGATACGTGTAGTATGTGTGGTAAATTCTGTGCTGTGCGTAGCATCAATAAAGCATTAGAAGAGGACTACATTGATATTATCTAAGGTGATTGTTAAGAAGGAGAGTGACTATGCTCATTATCATTAACGGAGAAGAGAGAACTGTGTCACATAGTTTATTACGAGATATATTAGTTGAACTAGATTATCCCTTATCAGGAGTAGCGGTAGAATTAAACGGTACTATTTTACCTATGGATACCTATGAGTCAACGCAAATTAGTGCGGCAGACAGACTAGAAATTGTATGCTTTGTAGGAGGTGGTTAACATGGGTGAAATGATTGGTATTGATGACAAACAAAGTAATACAACCATGAAGGAAACAGAATATGTTATAGGAGGCATAGATTGCTCAGATGATACATTTCAGGTAGGGAATCAATGCTTCTCTAGTCGGTTATTAGTGGGAACTGGTAAATTTGGTTCTTATCAGATTATGAAAGAAACCATCTTAGCGTCTCGAACAGATATAGTCACCGTAGCATTGCGCCGTGCTGGTGGTAGTGAACATAGTGAAAATATACTAGATTATATTCCAAAGGATATTCATCTAATGCCGAATACATCGGGCGCTCGTACGGCAGAAGAAGCGGTGCGCATCGCACGTATGGCGCGGGTTCTAGGCTGTGGGAATCTCATAAAAATAGAAGTCATCCGTGATCAACGGTATTTGTTACCTGATAATATGGAAACTATTAAAGCTACTGATATATTAGCGAAGGAAGGATTTTCTGTATTTCCTTATATGAGTCCTGATTTGATGGATGCGAAACGTCTCGTAGATGCTGGAGCGGCTACTGTTATGCCGCTGGCAGCACCTATAGGAAGCAATCGAGGTCTTGAAACAAAAGGGATGATTCAAATGCTCATAGAAGAGATCGATATCCCCATTATTGTAGACGCAGGTATTGGCAAGCCATCAGAGGCGGCAGAAGCAATGGAGATGGGTGCAGATGCAGTTCTAGTAAATACAGCTATTGCTAGCAGTGATAATCCTATACTCATGGCACAGGCCTTTCATCATGCTGTGTTGGCAGGGCGTCAGGCATTTTTGGCAAAATGTGGTGCTGTACAACATGTGGCGCAGGCATCGTCGCCTTTGACTGGTTTTTTGCGAGATTGAGGTAGATTATGTCTTTTATTAGTGAATTAGAATCTATACGAGATGATGAGTTATGTCAACAGCTAGAACAAACTAGCGTACAGGACGTACAACGGATATTGGCACAGTCATCTCTTTCGATGAGGGATTATTTAGCATTGCTTTCACCAGCTGGCGAAGCATGTATTGAGGATATGGCGCAATGCGCACACCGCCGTACAGTGCAACATTTTGGTCGTACCATGCAGTTGTTTACACCCATGTATATGGCGAATTATTGTGAAAATGGTTGTATTTATTGTGGGTATAGCCATTATAGCGATATTCATCGATTAAAATTGAATGCTTCTGACATTGAGGCTGAAGCACAAAATATTCGAAGTACAGGGTTAGAACACATTTTATTGTTAACTGGTGAGTCCTATCAACATAGTCCAGTATCTTATATCGAAGATGCTATACGTATCGTAGCACCTTTATTTAGCTCTGTTAGCATTGAAGTATACTCGTTAACAGTACATGAATACGAACAGCTTGTGAAAGCAGATCTTGATGGAATGACTATGTTCCAAGAGACATATAATCCGATTTTATATGAACAACTGCATCCTTTTGGACCGAAGAGAGATTTTCAAAAACGCATTGATACGCCAGAGTTCGCCTGCCAAGGCGGGGTGAGAACCGTCAATATTGGAGCGTTAATGGGACTTGATGATTGGCGCTTGGAAGCGTATAAAACAGGGCTCCATGCACGGTATTTGATGAAGCAGTATTCAGATGTGGAAATTGCAGTATCTACACCTCGTATTCGTCCTTGTGCTGTAGGATACCAACCACAGCATCCATTGCGAGATATAGAATTAGTGCAATATATATTGGCTTTGCGCATTGCCTTTCCTCGCATCGGTATTACATTATCATCTAGGGAATCACCTATGATGCGTAATCACTTGGTTAAATTAGGGGTTACAAAAATGTCTGCTGGTGTTACAACTGCCGTAGGGGGTCATACAAGGGGCGAGGATTCAAATCAGTTTGATATTAGTGATAATCGCAGTGTAGCAGCTATGGCGGCTATGATTCGAGAACAAGGGTATCAACCGATTTTTAAAGATTGGCAATTATTATGACGTAATTAGTGGAGAAATATATGGAACATAATCAGAATGAATTTGAACTATCCATACAAAAATTTTACACTCCTGAAGAATTAGATATATTACAACATGCGGTTATCGGCATTTTAGGGGCAGGTGGCATTGGGTCTAATTGTGCTATTAGTTTAGCTCGTAGCGGTATTCGTCATTTTATCATTGATGATATGGATACAGTGGAATTGAGTAATTTAAATCGTCAATCTTATTTTCCGCAACAGGTAGGTACCTATAAGGTAGATGCATTGACAGAAATTTTGACTCATATTAATCCCAAGATTACGGTAGAAAAATATACCGATTTTTTAACAAAAGATACGATGTTACAGCATTTTAGCAATGCACATATTTTAGTAGAGGCCTTTGATAAAGTTGAGAGTAAGGTAGATTTTTTTTCTGCTATAAGTGATGTTACTGTGCCATGTATTATGATTTCTGGTATCGCCGGTATTGGTAAATCAGATGAATTAGGGGTTACAAAAATGGGAGATAACCTTTATATAGTGGGCGATAAACATAGTAGTATTACTGATGACTGCCCTTATGCGCCGCGGGTAGCTATTGCCGCTAATAAACAGGCGGATATTGTCTTAGCCTTATTATTAGGGAAAGATGTTTTGTAATAGGTGGTGACTGGGAATGACAGAACAAAATTATAGGCGTAGCAAATTAAAAACAGCTTATGAAGAATGCCCTATTTACGGAATCACAGGTGGTAGCCGTGATGTAGTGACCCTTGTGAAAGCTATGCTAGAAGGAGGCATTCGGATCATTCAATATCGGGAAAAACATAAAACACCGATGATTCGCTATCACGAAGCCTTAGCATTGCGACAATTGACCAATTTGTATGGAGCTTTATTAATCATCGATGATTATGTGGATTTAGCTATAGCTGTAGAAGCTGATGGTGTGCATATTGGTCAAGATGATTTACCACCTACTGTGGTTCGCCGCATTGTAGGTAATGAAATGATTATCGGCTGGTCTACGCATAAAATAGAAGATATAGAAGCGGCTAATCGGTATGCTGATTCTATCGATTACATCGGTGTAGGACCAATTTATGCAACCCAAACAAAACCGAATGTTTATCCTGTGGGACTTGCCTATGTACGTTATGCAGCACAACACAGTGTATTACCTACGGTAGCTATTGGGGGTATCAAGATACATAATGCTTCTGCTGTGTGGGCGGAACAACCAACTATGATTTGTGCTGTATCGGAGATAACAGAAGCAGAGCATATGGCAGATGTGATAGAGCAGTTGTGGTGTAAAACCGTATTAGTGTTATAATGATTCATCGAGTTTAAATCAACATAAGCAAGAACTAATCAGACATTATCACAATTGTTAATATATAGGTGTTATATAGTTATTATATTTATAAGGACAAAAAGAATTTTGTATACATGTGTACCGAACTTGTCAGATAGGTTACAAGTTCGGTATAATTTTTACATAATAAATTCTATAGAATATAGTTTGAGTTAAGAAAGGATGAAATACATGTCATACAGAGTCGATTTAAATAGTGATTTAGGAGAAAGCTTTGGTACCTATAGACTAGGTATGGACGCAGCTGTATTAGACTATGTGACTAGTGCGAATATAGCTTGTGGATGGCATGCAGGCGATCCTTTGATTATGGATAAGACGATTGCATTATGTAAAGAAAAAGGCGTTGCTGTTGGCGCTCATCCAGGGTATCCAGATTTGATGGGATTTGGACGTCGTGCAATGACGATTACACCACAAGAAGCGAAGGCATATATGATATATCAATTAGGTGCTTTACAAGCTTTTGCTGCATATCATGGTGTAGAAGTACAACATATGAAATTACATGGCGCTTTTTATAATACTGTTTGTGTAACTCCTGCATTGGCTGATGCGGTGCTTGATGGATTGGTAGCGGTTAATTCTAATATTCGCGCTATGGTATTAAGCGGTAGTTATATTGCTCAAGAAGCAGTGAACCGAGGCATCCCTGTTATACAAGAGGTTTTTGCAGATCGTGGTTATACAGAGCAAGGAACCCTGGTGCCACGCAATGAGGTGGGAGCTTTCATTAAAGATCCAGAAGAAGCATTGCAGCGTGTTATACGAATGGTGACAGAAAAAAACGTAGTTACGAATACTGGCAAGGTGATTCCCATCGTGGCAGATTCTGTTTGTGTTCATGGTGATAACCCAGAAGCGATTGCTTTTACATCGCATATTCGAAAAGGATTAGAAAAGGCTGGTATTGCAGTTGGCCATTTTCAATATTCCCAATGATTAGTCCATATATATAAGGAGATTACTTATGAAACCGATTTCAGGTAAAGCTAGTTTTTCCGTTCTCTTAGGCGCGGCATTTTTGATGGCTACATCATCCATCGGTCCCGGATTTATGCTGCAAACTGCCGCTTTTACAGGCGAGTTACGAGCAGATTTTGCCTTTGCCATTGTGGTATCTGTTATTTTTTCTATTATTGCACAGCTCAATGTGTGGACTATCATCGCCGTATCTAAGATGCGAGGACAAGATATTTCTAACAAAGTCTTACCGGGACTCGGGTATGTTGTGGCATTTTTAATTTCTCTTGGTGGGCTAGCATTTAATATTGGCAATATTGGTGGCGCATCGATGGGCCTAAATATTGTTTTTGGAATTGATACGACATGGGGCGCTGCTATTAGTGGTATTATTGGTATTTTATTATTTACCTCTAAAAAAATGGGTGGCGTGCTCGATAATACAGCAAAAATTCTTGGCACCGTTATGTTAATCCTTATCGGTTATATCGCTATTGTCACGGAACCTCCTGTAGGGCAAGCTATTACGCATGCAGTAGTACCAAATACTATTCCTTGGTTTGCGACTATCACCCTCATCGGTGGAACTGTAGGTGGTTATATTACATTTTCTGGAGGCCATCGTCTCATCGATGCAGGTATTACAGGGCAGGAACATTTAGATGATGTACGTCGTTCTGCATTTATGGGGATGATTGTAGATGCAATAGTGCGTATTTTATTATTCCTTGCCGTTCTAGGCGTTGTTACTATGGGATTTACATTAGATTCTAAAAACCCAGCTGGATCTGCATTCTTGTTAGGTGCTGGTGAAATGGGGCATCTTATTTTTGGAATCGTATTTTTCTGTGCCGCCATTACCTCTGTAGTTGGTGCAGCATATACATCTGTATCGTTCTTAAAAACATTATTACCAGTAGTAGCAAGAAATGAAAAATTGACTATTATGGTCTTTATTTTCCTTTCTACATTGATTTTGATTTTTCTTGGAAAACCAGCGGTATTATTGATTTTAGCCGGTTCTGTTAATGGATTGATTTTGCCTGTAACATTGGCAGTAATGCTCATTGCTACTAAGAAAACATCTATTGTAGGTGATTATAAACATAGTCCTGTATTGTTCTACCTAGGTTGGGTAGTAGTGCTCGTAACATCCTATATTGGTGTTACATCTTTAGAAGGGATAAAAAAATTATTAGGTTAATTATATGGATTATTTCCATAATGGATCGGAATTCAGTGTATTGGATTTGAGGTGTACTATGAACTTTCCCAATTTTTCTCCTGTTGGTGATGCGGCTATATCTGCGCAGTTTGGCAATGTCATTGCGCCTGAGATTAATCGCCGTATTCGGCAAGTTATGGAATACATAGTCAATCAACAGGATGATGCTATTATTGAATTAGTACCGACTTATTGTGCATTGCTGATTCAATACAATCCATTAGTATACTCTTATGACGAAATGTGTGCTTATTTGACTCGTGCCTGTGAAAACTTTACCACAAGCGATTCATCTGAGTTTGTATCAGTAGTTCATATACCTACTTGTTATGGTGGTGAGTATGGTATGGACATCGAATTTGTGGCAGAACATAATCATCTTACTATAGACGATGTTGTTTCTATTCATAGTGGCGTAGATTATCTTGTATATATGCTTGGTTTTATTCCTGGTTTTACTTACTTGGGGGGGTTAGATTCGCGCCTAGAGACTCCGCGATTGTCGACCCCTCGTACTTTGATTCCCGCAGGTTCCGTAGGCATTGCAGGAAATCAAACTGGTACATACCCATCTGACTCGCCGGGAGGGTGGCAAATTATCGGCCGCACTCCTATCGTTATGTATGATATGAATCGTGATATTCCGAGCACTGTAAATGCTGGTGATTATGTACGGTATGTGCCGATTTCCTCTGATGAATTTAGATATATTGAGAATCATAGACGTGATTATACAGTCGAGGTATTACAACATAAGGTAGGTGATATCCGTGGCAATTATTAATTTTGAACGTACTTCATTTCATGTGGATGCGCCTGGTATGTTTACAACTGTACAGGATAGTGGTCGCGTTGGATATCAACAATTTGGTATGCCTGTAGCGGGTCCTATGGATGGTGAAAGCTACGCATTAGGCCAAGCCTTAGTAGGTAATTTTGAACCTAAAGGCGCTTTAGAATGTACCGTATTAGCACCTACATTAACATTGAGGGGAAATTGTATAGTGGCTTTTACCGGTGCTGATATGCAGCCAACTATTAATCATGTGAAGGTTCCTCGCTATATCCCCTTTTTGTGTCATGCTGGTGATGTTATTTCTGGTGGATTTGCACAGTGCGGTATGCGAATGTATATTTCTTTTTCTGGTGGTATTGATGTACCTCTGGTAAATGGTAGTGTAGCAACTCATACAAAATCTAAAATCGGAGGATTTTATGGACGCCCGTTGCAAGTGGGAGACACGGTATATTTACATCGTGTATCTGTTACTGATGTAACTATTTGCAGATTTGATGATACATTGCATCGATTGTTTAATGTAGCTCTTTATAATCGGGGTGGACGCTATTGCCATGATCCATTTCGCGTTGTGTTAGGTGCTCAAAGCGAAGCTTTTACCAAAGATGGAATAGAGGCATTTGGCTCAGGTCTTTATACATTGACGGAGCGATGTGACCGTATGGGATTCCGTTTAAAAGGACCTACGATTACTCACAAAATAGGTGCTGATATCATTTCTGATGGCGCTGTATTTGGATCTATTCAAGTACCTGCAGATGGTCAACCTATTGTACTCATGGCAGACCGACAAACTACAGGTGGTTATACTAAAATTGGCACTGTTATAACGCCTGATTTGCCGAGGCTTAGTCAATTACCAGTAGGAGATGATATTCGATTTCATTTAATATCTATTGAAGAAGGGCAATATCTGTACAAAGAGTATATGTCTATATGGCAACAACGTATAGATTTAGCTAGATTACAACATCGATATATATTTGATACAGATTGCTAATGTATAGGTAATATATATCTATTATTGATGTTTATTATCTGTGTAATGGCATGGATACAATCACATTTATTGCTAAATTAAATGTGAATAAATATTGATATGTCGACTAAAATTCGTTTTATTATAATGTTTTATGATATAATATCTAGGAGTTGGGGACATTACACTTATAGATTTGTCAGTTCTTGAGGTATGTATGATAGAACGTTTTAAAAGATGGTTTTCAGTCGATTTTATGTTGCCTGTGAATGATCGGTTAGGTCCAGTGGGCACGACTAGAGAGTTGTACAGCAAATATTTAAAAATAGCATGGCCTGCTACATTGCAAGGACTCATGTTACAAGTGATGACGGCTATTGATCTTGCTATGGTAGGTGCTTTGGGGGCTTCTGCATTAGCATCGGTAGGGATTATGGGACAGCCGGAAATGGTAATTCTTCTCGTTTGTAGAGCTTTATCCATAGCGATTACTGCCATCATTGCTAGGCGTCATGGCGAAGGTGATATAGATGGTATGAATGCTGTTCTTAAACAATCTATATTACTTAACTTCTTGATTTATATTCCTTTGTTGTTCTTAAGTTTCCTGAATGTGGAGTCTATACTCCGTTTTACCGGCGCTGAAGATAGTTATATCGAAACGGCTGTGTGGTACGGTCGTTTTATCGTTATTAGTTTATTATTCCAGTCCTTTAGCCAAGTCGTGGGGGCCGCCCTCATTGGTTATGGTAATACAAAGGTCATTTTTAAAGCTAATGTGGTAGGAAATATATTGAATACTATACTGAATTTCTTTTTAATTTATGGTATAGGTTTCTTCCCTGAATTAGGCGTTATGGGCGCAGGTGTATCTACCATGATTAGTTCTGCTGTTATTGCCTTATTACTATTGCGCACCATTAGCCAATCTATGACTGATGGATTGACTTTATTACATCCGTCAAAATGGCGATTTGAACGCACCGTATTACACATAATGTACCATGTAGGAGGTAGTTCGCTGGGAGAACAATTTTTTGAACGGTTTGGTATGTATACATACACTATGATTGTTGCCTCTTTAGGCGCTGTACCATTGGCTGCGCATTATGTGTGTATGAATTTGATGGATATTTTCTATTACTTTGCTATGGGGCTTGGGTTTGCTGGTGCTTCTCATACAGGGCAGAGTCTTGGACATAAACGACCTGATATAGCTCGTGCTTATGCATCGATTGGTGCTCGTATAGGACTATTTGTGGGAATCAGTAGTGCTATCATTTTCATAGGTTTCGGAGATATGCTCATTCAATTTTATACCCGTGAAAATGAAGTCGTACTTATGGCTATATCCTTGTTGGGGATTATGGGGGTAGCCGCATTTCCACAAGCCTTGCAACAGGTATATGCAGGCGTCCTTAAAGGTGCAGGGGATACATATTATATTATGAAATATTCTCTTCTTAGCGTAGCGATTATTAGACCTATTGTGACTTATGTGCTTTGTATTACTTTAGAGTTAGGTCTTACAGGGGCGTGGTTATCGCTATGTATTGATCAATCAATACGATTTGTTTGCGCCTATGCACGTTATATGAGTGGTAAATGGCAACATAGAATTATATAATTTGAGATTATACACGAAGAAGTAGTAAGCTTGGGAATTAGAATCTTTGCAAACTATTGTATTGAATGAAATTATATAGAAAAAAGTTGTTGACGAAACAGGAAAAAGTATTATAATTATGAATACAAGATGAGTAATATAAATTTAAACTATTTTTGAAAGAGGAAGAGGAGTAGTATGAACAAATATATTGCTGAATTTTTAGGCACTATGATTTTAGTGTTTTTTGGTACAGGTACTGCTGTTGTAACAGGCGGTTTTACTGGGGGGATAGGTGCAGGTTTCCTTGGTGTTATGGCCATTGCATTAGCCTTTGGTTTAACTATTGTAGCAGGTGCATATGCTATTGGGCATATTTCTGGTTGCCACGTTAATCCTGCTGTGTCCCTTGGTGTGTTATTAGCTGGACGCATGTCTGTAAAAGATTTCATTGGTTATGTAATAGCACAAGTTATTGGTGCTTTTGCTGGCTCTGGATTGTTAAGTACAGTTGTAAATAGTTCTGAAATTTTACATGGCTATGGTGCGGATGGTTATGCTGCATTAAGTGCTGTTGGGTTATCAATGAGCGGTGCATTTATTGTAGAAACATTCTTAACTTTTGTATTTGTATTGGTAATCCTCGGTGTAACTGCGAGCGAAAAAACATCTGCTATTGCAGGCCTAGTAATTGGTGCTACATTGACGATGGTTCACTTGATTGGTATTCCTTTAACTGGAACATCCGTTAACCCAGCTCGTGCATTGGCACCAGCGGTGTTTACTGGAGGTGAAGCATTGTCTCAAGTATGGCTCTTTATTGTAGCGCCTTTATTGGGTGGTGCTATTGCAGCGGTATTTCACCGTGCATGGTTTTCTACAAAAGAAAATTAAGCCATAGTAGATAGGCTGAATTGGTACAGTCATATTTTGTTGCATAAAATTTATTTTTGTATTGAAATTTATCAAAAAGTCGTGTAGAATGTTTTCATGTTATTTTTAGATTTCGATTTCGTGTTTATTTTTGAAGTCGAAGGAGGGTATTATAATGAATAAAAAATTATTAGCATTATTGGCGGTTGCTGCTATTGGTGTATCTGTAGCTGGTGCAACTCCACAAACTCAATTTAACAAAGGTGAAATTCAATTGGATTTAGGTGCTAATAGCACAGAAGTTAAAGCTGATAACTTCAAAGATTCTCACAAATGGAATTTTGATGGTGGTTTAACATATGCGTTAGCTGATAAAACTGCATTGCAATATGGTTACCATGGTTTAAACTCTAAAACATTAGACAGTGATATGCATGAAGTGAACTTGGTACAATCTTTGAATAAAAACTTTGCCGTATATGGTGGTTGGGGTCGTATTCATAATAATGATACTGACACAACAAATAATATTGCTCAAGCTGGTGTTATTGGTAAAGCGCCTATCGGTTCTAAAGTGGAATTATATGGTAAAGCTGGTATTGGCACTAAAAAAACTACAACTTGGGAAGCTGGTTTAGGTTACAAAGCTACTGATGATTTAGATATTCAAGCTGGTTACCGTTATATTAATACTAAAGCTGATGAAAACAATAATGTTTCCTTCCAAGGTCCTGTAGTTGGTTTATCCTACCGTTTTGGTGGACAAAAAGCAGCTGAACCAGTAGTTGTACCAGAAGCTCCTGTAGTGACTCCAGCTCCTGTATATGAACGTCCAGTAGCTCCACAACCTGTACAAATGAAAGATTACTATGTACAATCTATCTACTTTGATTCCGATCAATCTGTTCCTCGTGCTGACCAAGCGCCTAATTTGCAAGCAGCATTGAACGCAGCTAACCAATATTCAAATGATGCTGTTAAATTGATGGGTAATGCTGATACAGATGCTAATGCTGAATACAATGTAGCATTGTCCGAGCGTCGTATTCAAAATGTAGCTCAATTCTTAGTAAGCAATGGCGTATCTGCTGATCGTTTGATTGGTATCGCTAATGGTGATGCTAAACCAGTTGCTTCTAACTCTACAAGCACAGGCAAAGCTGAAAATCGTCGTGTAGACGTTTACATTCACCGCTAATAGCTACTCGTGTGTAACAATATAGTTATTAACACATAAAAAAAGTCCATCTTATCGTTAGTTAGTAATGCGATAAGATGGACTTTTGTGTTATACTAATCCTATTAGAATAACTACTGTATGCAATGGCACATGAGGTTATGTGATCGATTATATGTTAGTGAGAATGAATTAATAGAAGTACTTATGTACTAGATATATCGTCATATATCATTCATTTAGATTGTGTACAATCTTACCATGTATTTAGCAAAGTGAGTTACTAGTATGGAAAAATTTAAATATTACAAACCCCTTATAGGTGCTATAGTTCTAGCGGGGTTAATGGTTTTATTGGCCTTACGAGTCTCGGATATTGCAAATGGGGTAATGGCTTTTATAACCGCCTTTATTCCGTTAATATTAGGTGGTTGTATTGCCTTTGTTCTAGATATTCTTGTAGTTCGTTATGAACGATGGTTATGGCCTTCTATTAAAAAGGGATGGAAATATAAGATGCGGCGGCCTTTGAGCCTTATCTTATCATTTATAACAATTAGTTTGATTATTTATTTTATCGCTCGTATGGCGGTGCCACAATTGATTCACTCCCTATCATTGATTGTAGCAGCTATGCCACAACTGTACGTAGACTTTCAAACGTGGCTATATCAATTGTCGAGTACCTTGGGTATTACTAATAACCAAACTATAATGGATACATTGAATGGTGAAAGTGTGGTTAACTATTCCCGTGAATTAGGTACTAAGGGGGGCGCCTATGTAGTAGATGCGATGGGAAATATCCTCTCTTGGGCTTTCAATATTATGCTAGGGATTATTTTTGCCATCTATATGTTGCTTGATAAAGAGCGGTTATTAGGACAGTTTAAGCGTATTTTGAAAGCTTACGCATCGGATGCTATAGTTGAACATGCGTCATATGTGAGTCGCGTGGCTATACAAACTTTTAGTAATTTTTTTGTAGGCCAATTTATTGATGCCATTATTCTTGGGCTTATGGTAGGTATTACTTTGTGGTTGTTCAATATTAGCTATGCTACAACCATTGCGTGTGTATTAGGTCTTACTGCATTAATACCAATGCTAGGATTTTATATTGGTGCTATTATGGGCGGTATTATATTGCTTACTGTGAGCCCTATGGAAGCTTTGATTTATATTATTATAGTAGAAGTATTGCATCAAGTAGAAACCAATTTTATTTATCCTGCAATCGTTGGTGATTCCGTTGGTCTACCAGGGCTTTGGGTTTTTGCCGCTGTTATTATTGGTGGTAGTCTTGCTGGTGTTACAGGTATGCTTATAGGCGTTCCTTTAATAGCAACTTTATACAAATTGTTAATGACAGATGTGGAAAGACGATTATCTTTCTATGAAGATGTATAATATAGCAAAAGCTATATAGGAGGTTATAAATGAATAAAAAAATAGTTTCTCTTTGTTTGACGGGTATTGTTGCAACAGGAATTTTTACAGCTAGCATTACAACTAATGCAGAGGCTCGTAAAACAAAACCTGAAACGAGTACAGATATAACTATACAGCGTGCTCCAGGCGAAGCTTTTGTAATGACTATGAGCCAAATTGGTACTATTTTCCAAAATAGATATCCGAATGCAGCATTGCACTCTGTAGAACTTAATTCTGATGATTTGTCTTATGCCTATCAAATTGTAGGCTATAGTAAATACCACGAATATAAAATGAAGGTTGATATTATCACAGGGAACCAATCTGATATGACAGAAGGTGGTAAACCTAAACAAGTCATTGGAGAAATATTTAACAAAGACAAAGTTGTCGATGTGTCTCAAGCGGAAGCGGTTGCTAAACAACAATTAGGCGCTGATGCTGTTATGAAGGGATGGAAAATTGAAGCTCATAATGGCAAAATTAATTATTTTGTCACTATGCATCAAAATAGTAAGAAAACTGTAGTTACCGTAGATGCCGAAACTGGTGCCTATGTATCGACAGGTAAATCTAAAAAATTACCGCCAGCACCAGACCAAGGTTTTGACAATCGTCGTACAAACCTTGTTTGGGGTAGCGATATTGAAATGGATAGAAAATAATATATCTTGTTCGCAAAAGTGCCATGCTCGCTTAATGTACGAGTATGGCACTTTTGCTTGTATTTTTTGATGCGATAGCAAGTGTTATACACTAACAGCCTCTAGGAATGTATCCGAGAGGCTGTTAGTGTATATGACTTATCTATATTGTGTTGTAGTATTACCAACGATTTTCATAGAATACTTGTGTCCACATAGTTAATTCAATAAGGGAGGGGTGTGGACTCATTGTTTCGCCTACAGTAATAACTGAGTGTGGATCCATGTGACGGATTAAACCTTTAGCACGTAGTGCCTTGGTTGTTTCTGAAGCGATTTCTTCGTTAATTGCTTTAATTATTGTATCACCACTGTTCATAAGGTTAACATATGGCTGGAATAAGATTGATGCTTGTGGACCGATAATGTGTACACCAAGAATTGTATTAGTGTCTTTATCTACTACAATTTTGATAAATCCATCATTTACATCACCAGACAAAATCCCCATAGCAAAGCCTTTAGCTGTAGAGGAGTAATAATTTTTGCCGATTCCTACATTGTAACCTGCTTTCACAGCTTCCGCTTCAGTTAAACCAACGTGACCAATTTCGGGGTAGGAGAAAGTTACCATAGGAATAACGTCATAACGAGCCCAACGATAATCATCTGTAGATTCTGCTACATATAGATTGTGCGCGATGATGTCTGCTTCGTAATTTGCGCGATGGCGGAATGCTGGTTCGCCATTAACGTCGCCCATAGCATAGATACCTTCTACAGAGGTTTCTAGGAATTCATTTGTTTTTATCCAGCCTCCTGGCAATTGTTCGATACCTGTATTTTCCAAATGTAGTTCTTCAACAGAGGGGCGAATACCAGCGGCAACGAGAATTTCTTCTACCCGTGTTTCTGTGATTTCACCTGTATTACGATCTTTGGTAACAATAATTTTTTCACCATTTTCAATGCGCACTTCTACTGTGTCTTGGTTGAGGATGGATTTGATACCGCGAGCATTGTAGTTTTGTAGAAGATGTTCGGACATATCGCTATCTTCTTTTGGTACTAAACGTACATTATGCTGGATAATAGTGACTTCTGTACCTGCAGAGGCGAATACGTGAGCAAATTCTACACCGATAGGACCTGCGCCAAGTACTGCCAAAGATTTGAATGGTTTTTTAGGGTACTTATTGCCGAATAGGCTTTCACTAGAAAGATATCCTGCTTCTTGTAAGCCCGGGACATTTGGAATTTTGCTGTGCCCCCCAGTACCTAGTACGATGATAGGGGCAGTAATTTCTTCAGATTCTGTGCCATCGTTCATATGGACTTTCATTACTTTGTCGGAGATAAAAGTAGCAGCACCACGATATACATCTATATTATCGAATGCGTTATAATATTCAAAAATAGCGTCGCTTTCGTCGATTTTTTCCCATACTCGCTTAGACATAAAATCCCAATCAAGTGTAGGTGTGCTAGTATGAACGCCGATTTTTTTAAACTCTTCAATTTCTTGTATAGCATTGGCCGCTGTAACCATTACTTTTGTAGGAATACAACCGCGAGTTAAGCATGTACCGCCGAATTTACCTTTTTCGATTTGTGCAATCTTTAGACCTTTTTTTTGAGCTGCATCTACAATGATATTGGCGCCACCGGTACCAACTACTATAAGATCGTATTGTTTCATGCTAATTCCTTTCTATATAAAATTATTAATAGCTATTATCATATTTCTTATTATAACATTACATTGAAAAAAATCAATGTATAATGTGGCGGATATGGATAGGACTCTATTGTTATGAGGCACTTTTGTATTTATAGTCCTGACATTAAGATTGATTCTGTGGTGAGGTTTTGGGCTTTCACCTAAAAAAAAAAAACGACGCCAAGAAAGCGCCGTTTTTTTAGGTGTATTATATACACATTAGAGTTACACTATGTTGTTTAGTTCCAATCTTCGTGATATCCTCGTTTGGCATAATCTGCAGTAGCAGTGAACAAAATATCTGTGCTAGAGTTTAATGCTGTTTCTGTGGAGTCTTGCAATACACCAATGATAAAACCAACACCTACTACTTGCATGGCGATATCATTAGAAATACCGAATAGGGAACATGCTAATGGGATAAGTAGCAAGGACCCACCAGCGACGCCGGAAGCACCACAGGCACCAATTGTGGCGATGATAGATAAGAGAATTGCTGTAGGTACATCTATAGTGATATTTAATGTATTAGCTGCTGCCAATGTCATAATTGTAATCGTGATAGCTGCACCACCCATGTTAATAGTAGCACCTAAAGGGATAGATACAGAATACATATCTGGGTTGAGTTTTAATCGTTTTGCTAAATCGAGGTTTACAGGAATATTAGCAGCAGAACTACGTGTAAAGAATGCGTAAATAGCAGATTCACGTAAGCATTTACATACTAATGGATATGGATTGCGACGAATGTAAAGGAATACGAGAAGAGGATTGATGACTAATGCTACAAAAAGCATGGATCCTAATAACAATATTAAGAGCTGTAAATAGCCTACTAATGCTTCAATACCATTGGTAGCAATGGATTCTGCAACAAGTCCCATAATACCAAGTGGAGCGAATCGAATAATCCAGGTAACCACAGTTGTTACTGCTTTAGCTAAAGATTCCATTATTTCTTTTGTAGTCATCGATGCTTTGCGTAAAGCACCACCAAAGAGTAACGCCCAACCAAGTATACCAATGTAGTTAGCACTCATTAACGCATGTACAGGATTATCTACTACATTTTTTAAAAGTGTAATCATAACCTCTGCAATACCTTCGGGGGCTTTAGCATCTGCGGCGCCCGTTACTAGGTGGAGTGTAGTAGGGAAGGCCCAACTCACCAATACTGCCAAGGCAGCTGATAAAAATGTGCCTAATAAATATAGAGTAATAACAGAGGCCATACCAGTTTTTTGACCAGACCGGTGTTTGCTAACAGCATTGATTACCAAGAAAAAAACGAGTACTGGTGCGATTCCTTTGAGGGCCCCTACGAATAAAACCCCTAATAGGGATAGCTCTTTTGCAAAGCTTGGAAAGTATAGGGCGGTGATAATACCGATGATGAGTCCGACAATGATTTGTTGTATGAGACTCACTCGATTGATTGACTTCATAAATCGATTCATAATTGACTCCATTACTTAAACTACTTGAATATATATAAATATATTATATAATAAAAAAGAAATTCCTTTTAGAAAGGACATATGTCATTATACAACGAACATAAAATAATGACAACCTATTTTATGGTTAAATGCTGTGAAAATCCTTATGGAATGTGATATACTTTCAGCATATGTAATTTAGTTGATGAAAGTGGAGTTTATGAATACAAAAGAATTTACAACTCATGCCGATAAAGAAGAATTTGTGCAAGGTGTTTTTTCAAATATTGCAAAACATTATGATTTGATGAATACGGTGTTGAGTTTTGGGCAAGATTACTTTTGGCGTAAATTTGCGGTGAAGCAAATGGATATTGGACCTTATCAACGTGTATTGGACGTTGCCTGCGGGACTTGTGTGTTTACTAAAGAAGCGTTGCGTCAAGAACCAACCTTAATGGTTGAGGCTCTCGATTTTAATCGTGAAATGTTGGAACAAGGTCATCTTCGTATGGAGATGGCGGGGTTGCTGGATCAAGTTAATTTGGTGCAAGGTGATGCAATGGCATTGCCTTATGAAGACAATACCTTTGATTCGGCTATGAGTGGGTTTGCTATGCGTAATGTACCAGATATTGAACAAGTGCTTCGTGAAATGCAACGTGTGGTGAAACCTGGTGGGAAAGTTGTGGTATTAGAATTGGCCAAACCAAGCATGATTGGTTTTAAACAGATTTATCATTTTTACTTTACTTATATTTTACCTATTATAGGCAAGTTGAGTAAGGACAATTCATCGTATGCGTGGTTGCCAGAATCATTGCGTCGTTATCCTCATCAATCTGAGATTTTAGAAATCTGGAAGTCTTTAGGCTATGAGGCGGCAACCTACTATGAGTTGACTGGTGGTATTGTGGCTGTTCATGTAGGTACCGTACCAGACAATATATAAACAATAGATATATAATATGTAATTAAAAAGTAGCTAATGAGAACTGTACTACCATCCCTAATGATTAATTTTAGGTTGAATATTCAGGGGAGTACATAACTCGTTAGCTACTCTTATTTGTATAGATTTAGTTGTTTTATATATTGGATATATATTATTGTAAATAGTATGTCATATCTGCGTTTTGATTAACAATCAAAGAACCATTTTCTACTGGTGTAGATGTGGATAGGGCTGTGTCAGAAGCTGCGTATTTTGCCAAACGGTAATATCCACCATCGATAGGGTTTGTTTGAGCGGTGCTAATGGATACTGTTTTTACAGGTCCTAATGTACGGCCGAGAGCAGCTGCGATAACTTCGGCTTTGTGTCGACCGTTTTGAATTGCTTCTGTAGTTAAGGTATCAGTTAATTTTTGGGATGGATCATTTTGGAAACTTAGATTGTTGATATCGTTAGCGCCTACGCTTACAGCTGCATCTACTGCTTTACTTATATTGTTAAGGTCGTTAATTTTTACAGTAATGTTATTGGATACACGATAACCTGTTTTGATACGTTTTCCTTCTTGATAGTCAGATATAGTATTAATAGATATATTAGAGGTATAAATATCTTTTTTTTCAATACCAAGACTGGATAATTTGGCGATTAAATTACTCATGATAGCATCATTGTTGGATTTTGCAATACTGACATTAGTATTTTCACTGTTAATACCTAAGGATAAAATAGCATATGTAGGTGCTACAGAGCGGGAGGCGGAACCAGTTACATGAATTTCCGATGTGTCAAAACTGCCTGCTGGGGCTGCTAATGCGGCTGTTGCCATAGTTACGCATAATGTAGCCATAGTTATGGTTTTTGTTAATAAAGATTTTGAAAATTTCATTAAAAGACTCCTCACATATATAAATGAAATGAAAATAGAAAATGAAATATAGAATAGAACGTGGTTATAATGCTGTTATAAATTCTTAGATAACAGTATTTATTGGTTAAATGTATTGTACACAATTTAAAATTAAAAATCAAGGCGGTGATGACGGGTTTGTGAGAGAATGGTGAAAATTTGAAAGTTTGGTAAAAAGTGCTTGCATTACATGAGTGAAGTATACTATAATAACAATACAGTCACGAACGGGGCTGTAAGAAATGTCCAAGAATTAAGATATTATTTATGCTTGGATGATTTCGTTTTTTGTTTCTCTTAATGATTGAGAAATAAAAAACGAAAAAAAGATTATAAAAAAGTGTTGACATGAATATGTGAATATGATATTATAATCAAGTCGCCAGTTGACGAAGCGCTTTTAAAAAAGTACTTCGGAATGGCAACAGATCTTTGAAAACTGAACAATGATAGGTAATCAATCGAAAGATTGAACATATGCCAGAGTGCGGGTTTTGA
>NZ_RQUY01000015.1 GCF_003992125.1 Veillonella caviae
AGATTAAACCCTTATAACACTAGATATTTACTAGTATTACAAGGGTTTTTACACACACTTTTTGTCCTATAAGCCTTTTATTATTGGTACATCATTCATAGATTCGTTCTATTCAATATACCTTTACTTGTAGTATGTAGCATAATAGGTTGAAAAAAAAGGACACTAATAGTCACAGGGGTGACTATTAGTGTCCTTTACAAATTCAGTAATCTGTGAAACATAATAAACCAATAATGAGAAACAATTATTAATCACACATATTACTCTATATTCATTTATAACAATACAGAAAAATAAAATATACCTGCATATTATACAACTATTACTTATCATCAAAACCATTTGGATGTTGTTGATGCCAATGCCATGCATCGCCAATAATTTGATGCAATTCACTATGTTCTGGATTCCATCCCAATATAGATTTAATAGCTTCCGAGGACGCTATCAATGTACTTGGATCTCCAGCACGGCGTTCCCCATATACAACAGGAATATCGACGCCTGTTACCTCTCGAGCAGTTTCAATAATAGCTTTTACAGAAAAACCATTTCCACTGCCTAGGTTAAATGAACGCGATGCACCACCATCTAATAAATAACGCATTGCCAATACATGAGCCGTTGCCAAATCACTGACATGAATATAATCGCGAATACATGTTCCATCTAGTGTATCATAGTCAGTACCAAATACAGTAATATGTGGTCGCTTACCTAATGCTGCATCAAGTACCAACGGGATGAGATGCGTTTCTGGGCTATGGTCTTCACCAATAGTACCTGATGCATCAGCACCAGCAGCATTAAAATAACGTAATGCCACATAAGTAGAACCATAAATAGAACTATAATCCTTGAGCATATCTTCTATCATAAGCTTGGTCCGTCCATATACATTAGTAGGACTCAATTCAGCATTTTCTTGAATAGGAATAACCTTAGGTTCCCCATATACGGCAGCGGTACTAGAAAAAACAAAATGGTTAACCCCAGCCTTACGTGCTGATTCAATAAGATGATATGAGCCAACTACATTATTTTCATAATATATGGCAGGATTTTGCATTGACTCTCCCACTTGTGAATGAGCTGCAAAATGCATAATACCTTTAATATCATTGTCCTTTAATACGTTAACTACTTGTGGATCTGCAATATCCATTTCGATAGTCTTAACACCTTCTGGTATAGATCCATGATGACCACGGGAAAAATTATCTAAAATAATGGGCGTAAAGCCAGCTTGTAATAGAGCGCGCACCGTATGACTCCCAATATATCCAGCACCGCCAGTGACTAAAATATTCATACTCAATCCCCCATAATAATTCAAATGATAGTATATATATTATGTCCATCCCCCATAGAATGTTCAAATGCGACTAATCCTATAGGTATCATAACATTAGATATTTATTGTTTAGCCTCAGCTAATTTAGGTCCAATTAAACGCTTATAAACCTCTACACCAGGTTGATCAAAAGCATCAACACCAGCGAGAATAGATTCAAAATAAACTGCCCAGCAATGCATGAACATAATTTCACCTAAATGGAACGCATTTAATGTAGGTATCGTAATAGTAAGATTGAATCGATTGTCGCTAGATAAAGCTTCCCGATTGGCATCTAAAGCAACATTTAAAATATCACAGATGTTAATATTACCAATAGCATCTAAACGTGGGTACTCACTGTACGAGTTAGGCACCATCAAAGATGACCCCCATTCTTTTACCTTAATAAACTGTACCACCTTATTAAGTCGACCTTCTTGATGCTCTTGTACTTGTGCATGCATATCCATAGTGCCTACAGCAGCAACTGGTGTTCGACCATAAGGTAAGCATATATTACTCATTTTACCTAATGATTCAGATAAAAGTTGCACATACCAGTCCGATAAGGAATGCAATGACTCCCCATAAGGCATAAATACCTCTATAATACGACCATATCGCTCAGATGCAATATATTTAAGTACTGCACTAAATAAAGCTGGATTTTTAAAAATATCTTCTTCTTGGCATGCTAAATCCATGAAAGCAGCACCTGCCAAAAATTCTTCAATATCAAAACCTACTAATGCAGCCGTAACAAACCCCACTTCTGTAAACACAGAAAAACGCCCACCTACACCATAAGGCACAGAAAATACTTTCCACTGGTTATCCAATGCCATTTTATGAAGAATAGTAGGACTGTTTATATCCGTCGTATCGGTTATAACTGCCACTTCATAAGCTATGTGTCGTTCTTGTAAAGCCTTCTCTAACACCATAAAATTAGCCATCGGCTCAATAGTGGATCCAGATTTAGATGTAATCACTAATAAAACTTTGTAGTCATCACCTTTTTCATTAGCTTGGCACTGTAGGGTTTGAATTAAACCTTCTAAATATAACCCGTCTACATTAAACCCAGCAAAATAAAGTCGTGGATACCCCTTGCGTTCTTCATCGGTATAACTATTCCAAAAGGCTCCACATTGTACATCAAATAAAACCTTACTCCCCAAATAAGAACCGCCAATGCCTATAGATACAACAGTATCAATATGTTGACGACCGTATTCACCTAATTCTTTTAAACGTTCAATCATGTGAGGCGTATTAATACCTTGGTCAGATATATACGGCAGTTGATAAAACAAAATCGGCTCTGGTTCGCCATCTTTTGATACATGACCTTCCTCAAAGCCAGTGGACCGTAAAATATTAGTATGACGCCAAACATTTTGAATCGCTCGTTCAAAATTGTTGACATCCTTTTTCTGTATACAGCTTTCATTATAAATATTACTATAATCTAGTTCAAAACCAGAATCTAAGCGCAACATCCATGCTCTCCTTCATTGACGTTATATTCACAATATGTTATTTCATCATTATATCATAAATCAACAAAATATTCATGTATACAATTAAATAACAACCAAGCCATATCCATAACCTATAGCAAAAACAGACCACAACAAAGCGATAGGTACAATGATTTTAAATTTCCATTTTTGTGTCTTATGATGCCATAGAACCATACCTAATAAGGCACCTAGGCCGCCAAAAGCAAAGGCTAAAAATAATAATGTAAACTCAGATATTCTCTGATACCCCTTAATAGCACATAATTTATCATATCCATATATACAACAAACTATGATATTCCATACTGCTATAGTTATAATATAATACGTTTCACTAATCATCCCTTATTGTCCCTTAAAATATTGATATGTAGCTTCTAACCCCTCATCTAAATCAATAGTAGCTTCAAAGCTGAATACATCCTTTGCTTTTTCATTATTCAATCGAGAATGGCGAATATCGCCAACACGAGGTGATTCATAATGAACGGTACACTCACTACCGCTGAGAGCTTTAAAACGACGAATCAAATCATTAACAGATGTTTCTGTGTTAGTGGATACATTAAAAATACCTGTTAACTCTGGATATTCCATGGCGAGAATATTGGCTTTTACAACATCATCAACATAGATGAAATCTCTCGTTTGCTCTCCGTCACCATATACAGTAAGATCTTTACCTTCTTGTAACAAACGATTAAATATACTGATAACACCTCCCTCGCCACCATCACCTTGTCGTGGCCCATATACATTGGAGTATCGGAAACAAACGGTCTTAAGTCCAAAAGCATGCTCATAAATACGCAAATATCCTTCAGCAGTCAATTTGGTAAGGCCGTAGAAAGAAGATGGGGTTCCACTCATAGTTTCCGATAATGGCAATGCGTCCAAATCACCATATACAGCAGCAGAAGAAGGCATAAGAAATTGTTGTACTCCCACATGACGAGAAGCATCGAGTATATTAATAAGGCCTATTAAATTAACATCACAATCATATTTAGGATTCTCCATCGATGCAGGCACCATAGTTTGTGCCGCTTCATGAAATACGATTTCTGGTTTAAAGGTATCAAACACAGTAAATAACTGCTCATCGCGGACATCCATTTCTAAAAACTCCGCTTTTTCATTGACAAATTCTCTCATGCCAGTACTTAGGTTATCAATAACTAATACTGTATGACCTAATTCAATTAATCGATCTACTAAATGAGATCCTATAAAACCGGCTCCGCCGGTTACACATATACGCATAGTATTCCTCTTTCATCATTGAGCAGCACCAGCTTTTGCTAGTTTATCTGCCATTTCATTATACGTATCTCCTGTATGAGCAGCTACCTTGTGAAAATTGACTTTTACAGATGTAAAAATATTTTCACAAAAAGTAGCATATTCTTCAGTAACAATATTATTGCGCTTCCATCGCTTTGTAGCCCACATTTCAATGCCCATATAATCATAATACAATGAACATTGAGGGATATTGTGTTCCAACGCATAGTTCATAACGTACATAGCAGCTAATAATTCACCTGATACATTCCAAAATGCACTATATTTAGGGTCTGTATTGCCAAAGGAGAATGTTGTCTGTTCACCATTAATAAACATAATTCCTCCAGCCCCTACAGAACCCCTACGTTTATCAAAACTACCATCAATATACGCAATAAGATGATTTGGCTCGTTGAAATTAGGTTGTTTCGAACCTACAGATTCAAATTTCATCGTAGTAGTTGCTGACTTAGCCACTACTCCTTTCTGCGATTGATAATCCCTTGCAGGTGTCTGACTAGCATTGGAAGAAAAGTAATCCGCCACAGACATGGCACCTACAAACTGTTCTGCTTCCTCTTTTGTAGAAAAAGACTTGTAAATGGCACCGCCAAATCCTTTAACTTGACGCTCGCAATCAGACCAAGTGAAATAAATCCCCGGTTGACGTCCTGCTTTCACAGCATAGTATTTTTTTGCCATTATGCCTCCTAATGATCCATAGTAAGAGGAGCAAATTGAGCATTTACAACAGATTGTAAATCTTGAGGGCTAACACGCATTTGCATACCTCGCAAACCTGCGCTTACATAAACAGCGTCTTGAGGTTCCATAGTAGCATCAAAGTAAGTAGGAAATTGTTTTTTCATCCCCACAGGAGAACAACCACCCCTCAAATAACCAGTTAAACCTAATAACTCTTTAACAGCAATTAATTGCACCGATTTATTGCCACTCACGCGAGCCGCTTGTTTCATATCTAACTCTTTCGCTACAGGAATGCAAAATACGACATGACCTGTTTTATCACCTTTACCAACTAAAGTTTTAAACACTTCATGTTCTTGTAATCCTAGTTCTTCTACAACATGAATACCTTGGCCTCGTTCTTCGGACCACTCATATTCATTAATTGTATATGGTACATGGTGAGTATCTAAAATGCGCAATGCATTCGTTTTTTTATGTTTTTCTTTGCTCATAAGAGATCTCCCTATTAGTATATATCAAAGTGAAAACTTATTTATTTACAATTTTATTAATATTTTTTAATTCAATACGCAATGTGCCGTCATCATTAGTCTTAATTTCAATGAAGTCTCTATTTTTCATATATTCTACAGGAAAGGAAATTTCAATGCCTGTATCGGTCTTTATCTTGTGATGTTCCCCTACTTTAACGGCAAAGTCTCGATTTACTGGCAACGGCCGCATCATATCTTGTTCTGCCAATGCTTTTTTAGCAGCCTCTTGTTGTATTGGGTTCGATTTAAATACTTCCTCCACAATGCGAACAGGATCCACTGTGTCGGATACTTCCGCATTTTTTGCAATCATGGACTTCGCCGTAGTCAATTCTACAATACCATCCGATTCATGAGCTTGTGCGACTTTATCTACAATAGACTTAACCTTTTTCACCGTATCTCTAGATGATTGATCTGTACCAAACTGCAACACTTTATCTGCTAAAATATAACAGCTTTCTCCGTCATACTCACCTTTTGGCTCAAAAAGACGCACAGAAAAATCTCTACAATTAATAGCAGCAAAGGATCTTAATTTTTGTGAAGGCATCGGCAACACTGCTTTGTGCGGCACTAATTCTGTCGCCAAAGTACCATCTTCTTCACTAAAAAGTTGGTGTGTAAATGCATCATGGGCTTGGCATAATAGAATACATATATAAGTAGTATCTGTAACAGCTTCACAAATAATGCTGTCTATAACAACACCTTCTGTAGTTTGTTTCATATACTCAAAGGATTTTTCTCCAATCTCTTTAGCCAATGTTACAAAAGATACATCACCATTTTGATATGCTTCTAATCGCTTACGCATAGGGCTACCTTCATGTAATATGCCAGTCCGCGCCCCAGGGTCTTTCAAAGCCTTCACGACATGACTACTGATATATTCTTGTATATGTTGGTCTCCTACATTGAGTTCATGTTCTGAATACACCGCTAGTGATGATGTAAAATCAAAAATTTCTAGCGCCGCTTTATTGATTTGCATACTGCCTCCCTAGAAAATATATCATTTATTATTATACCATTCTTTTAAGAGGTTTTTATCTACTTTTGAGCAATCGGTTAAAGGCAGCTGTTCAACGAGCTGAATGTATTTAGGTTGCTCCATATTAGGAACATACTTGTGTATATGATTTCCAATATCTGATACTGTAAAACCTTGCTTTGGAACTATAAAAGCAGCTACTTCTTCGCCACGAATATCATCTGGTACAGCAATGACTGCTACTTCATCAATGGATGGTAGATTTTGTAAGGTATTTTCTAAAGATAATACACCTACCTTGTACCCACCTTTATTCACTACATCCCCAGAACGTCCTTTAAACATGAGGTATCCAGATTCCCAATATCCTTTGTCGCCAACAGTATATGGTAATTCTATATTACAAATTCCATAGTCAGTAGTAACATAGATACTTTCATCAATAATATCGACCTGTACTAAATCAAAAGGTTTTCCTACCGTATTAGGGTAACGCAACCATTCATGACCACTGCAATAAGTAATGTAGTTTAATTCTGACGCACCATAATATAAAATAAACTCCATTTTTGGGTACATAGTTTGTAATGAAGTAATAAGCGCTTCATCTACAGTCTGTGAACCAGCAATAATATAAGAAATCGTATCGATCGTATTTCGACCAAAGCGAATCAATAGACGTAATTTAGTAGGTAACAAGTACATATGTGAACACTGATAATTTTCAATATATGACAGCCAACGCTTCGGTTGCATCTTATCACTAGTTACAATTGTAGCTCCCGCCCACAGTAAAGCTAGAATCATATTCGTATTACCAGTAAAGCTAAAGCTGCCATGGAGAAACATCTTGGTATTACTATCAATATGAAATACCTTGTTTTGTTCATCAAAAAAATCTATCCATGATGATTCACTACGCCACAAAGGCTTTGGCATACCTGTAGTACCTGATGTGAGAACGCCAAAATCTGCATTACTAGGAATATGTATAGTTTCTAACAATCTTAATAATTCCTCTCTATATTGCTCGTGCATATTTCGGTGATACATAATAGGTGTCAATCCTTGTTGCAACGAATAAAGCCACAATATAATTTGTTCATATACAGAGTCAGTTTCAATACAAGCAATAGTAGTAGATACATTATTAACATAGTGTATATGTTGTTTTTCAATCTCTGCATTGGACTGTAAGGTTGTTTCCATAGTCTGTAAAGAATCTACTATATCTTTATATGTATAGCTTTGCCCATCAATGATTAAAGCTTTTTTACAGGGCTGTGTTTGAGCATGATAATATATCTGTTTAATAAGTTTACTATCCATAAGACCTCTTATAGGCGTTCGATAATCATAGCCGTTCCTGTGCCACCAGCACCGGCAATAGCACATAGACCATATCGACCATTACGCTCTTCAAGAGCACGCATACAATGTAATACTAATAATGCCCCAGAACAACCATAAGGATGTCCATACGCTAGAGCACCACCGAATATATTATACCTATCCACAAGCTTCGGATACTGTCGTCCGAACAAAGCAGATATAACGGCAAAGGCTTCATTCCATTCAAATACATCTATATCAGAAGCACTAAGGTTGGCACATTTTAATATTTGTTCTGTACTATACAATGCCCCCTCTGGACTATATAGAGGATTCCCTGCCCAGGAATGCATACTGTGAATTCTAAAAGGCCCCTGTTCTTTACTGAGTACTACAAATCCAGCACCATCATGAGTTAAACACGCATTTCCTGCTGTTACTAATGAACCAATACCTAATAATGGTTTCATACGCTTTAACAAACGCTCATTCATATTAGGACGTATAGACTCATCTACACAGTCTTTACCATCTATCACAATGGGCATCACAATAGAATCTAATATACCTTCTTTTCTAGCTTGTGCAGCACGCTGATGACTGCTAATAATATAAGGAGCTAATTCTTCATGAGTAACATTATATTTTCTCATAGTCCGTTCCGCCCCTTCTAACATGGCATTAGGCGTATGTTCATAAGGGGAAAATTGAGCCACTTTATAAGAACCGTTTCGTTCATCTCCATTGGCATATACACGCATAGGTTGTAAGGAAGAGCTTTCAATACCACCTGCAATAACTGTATCCATTAGACCAGAAGCGATATGAGCATATCCAATTTCAATACTCATCAATGCAGAAGCACATTGCATATCCACAGTGACGGCAGGAACTGAAGAAGGTAAAGAACTATATAACCCCATTAAACGCGCTATATTGCCTCCTGTACCAACAGCATTACCACAAAACAGACCATGTATATCACCATCTGTGGTACACAACAACTGATCGATAACCTTAGCCCCAAGCAACTCGGGTCTCATATGTTTATATTGTCCATTGACCACACCAATCGGTGTACGCAAACCATGATGTATATATACTGACATAGTAGACTCCTATAAAAAGAGGAGGTATTCAAAGGAATACCTCCTACTATCACTAGAATTTTAATTTCGTAGCTAACCAAGAAGCGACGATACATTTAATAATATCACCAGGGATATATGGAATCATAGCAGCCCATATTGCTTTATCTAATGGCATTTGGGTAACTAGCATGAATCCTGCTACACCGATGATATATACTACAGGAATTGTTATAGCTAGCGAGCGCCATGTATAAGATACAAAAGATACTTTAGAACCTTTCAAATAACTAAGCAATGTATACGCTACTGGCCAGGAGAAAATAAAGCCTCCTGTAGGTCCGAATAATTTTCCAAGTCCTGCAGTACCACCCACAAAGACAGGTAAACCAACGGTGCCGAGTAATACGTAAACGATAAACACTATAAATGTATCCTTTGGAGAAAGTAATAACCCTGTCAATGTAGCCACTAAAGTTAAGGCAGTAACCATAACTGGGCTAAAAGGGAGTGGAAATGAAATCCACGCAGATACACATAATAAGGCAGTTAATAATGCCATTTTTGTTAAACGTCTTGCTTCCATAATTACCTCTTTACTAACGCTACTCATTTATCAAATTGTGCCACAAATAACAGTATTGAACCTGCATAGGCTTCTATGCGACGATTATCATCCAATACTTGTATTTGAATCCTATCATCGGCTAATGTAGGACTATAATATTGAACGTCCACTGTGCTGTACTGTGATGTTTCTCCGAATTGTTGCCACAACGATTCTAAAATCATTAACCCTGGTACAACATAGGGAGCTTCACGGTGAATAGTATTTTGGTCATGTACCTCTTCTACAAATTGTAAAATAGATTCTCGTGAAAAAGATAGTCCATACTCTTGACTATCTTGAATTGCTTCTTGCCGCACCTCTAAAGCTCTACGCAAGGGGCGCAAAGAAACCTGCAAAGAACCACTACCATCAGTAATTTCTATGTTGAGATTTTTCCGATCATTACGATCAATATATACAGTGTAACCTTTTTTACAGCAAGCCATATATCGAACGCGAGTAATTAAACTATACGAAGGCAGTCCATAATCATGTATTGTTAGTTCTCGTAATAACGACTTCATAATCTCCTCCATAGTAATGATGAATACTAATTCACATATTCGATTATAAGCAACAAATTTTTATTAGTCAACGAATTTCGTCATTTATGTTTACAATACACATAACAAGAAACGTATTGCCACAAAGAATAATCCCAATCACAAATGTGAGTAAGGTGCCAAAACTTACGGGGTGAATCCTCAAACATTTAACAAAGAGACAACATGTATTATTAAAATGATGTTCTATACATTATAGGTAACGACATTCATTATATATAATGAGCATTAAAACTGCTCCACCAACAATGTTGATGGAGCAGAGATATATATTATAGTGTTAAATTTTTAAGATATGATTTAAAATCCTCACCTAATTCTTCGTTACGAAGTGCATATTCTACAGTAGCTTTCAAATATCCTAATTTATCACCTGTATCATAACGGATGCCTTCATAAGCTAATGCGTATGTGTCAGTCTTAGACGCAGCAAGAGCGTCTGTTAATTGCACTTCATTGCCTTTACCTGGGTTGGTATGTTCCAAAATTTCAAAAATATCTGGAGTCAAGATATATCTACCAAGAACAGCTAAGTTAGATGGTGCGTCTTCAATATTAGGTTTTTCTACTAACCCATTCACACGATACAAATTATCAGCTAATGCTTCTCCAGATACAATACCATAAGAACTTACTTTGTCATCCGGTACAAATTGGGCGCCCAAAATAATTCCTGGATGTTCTTCATAACAATCTATTAATTGTTGTAAACAAGGGTTCTCCAAATTGTACACAATGTCATCACCAAGAAGAACTGCAAATGGTTCATCTCCGATGAAAGCTTTCGCACAAAGCACGGCATCACCAAGACCACGCGGTGCCTTTTGACGAATAAAATGAACCTTTATATCCGCCAAATCTTTAACCATTGCTAATTGTTTATTTTTTCCTTGCATTTGCAAAAGTGCTTCTAACTCTACGCTGCTATCAAAATGATCTTCAATAGCCCGTTTATTACGTCCCGTAATAATTAGAATTTCTTCTATCCCAGAATCTAGTGCTTCTTTTACAATGTATTGAATAGCTGGTGTATCTACGATAGGCAACATTTCCTTAGGTTGTGCTTTCGTAGCTGGCAAAAAACGAGTACCAAATCCAGCAGCAGGAATAACCGCTTTTCTAATTCTTTTCATTAGTATCCTCCGACTAAAAATCTTTCCCCACAACTTGAATTTTCCAAGTATTATTATCGCTATGTGCTTTATATGTAAGATATAAATCAAAAGAATGCAAATCTCTGTGCCACGTATAATATACACTATCAATTTCACCTTTATTTATATCATTTTTAACACTAACAGAGATATCATCTATTCGAGATAGTTTTAAACGACCGCCATAAATTAACTCTTTCGGAATCTCTGTAGTATCAAATAAGTATGGCGAATTATTATAGGTGATATTTCGCTGATTATAGGTAATCCAAGCATCTACACGAGGGCTGACTTTTGCACTAAAACGGCCACCCCAATATGGCATACTCCGAACAGAATTATCATAAGAATAGTAATCTCGTTCATATCCAGTGAATAATCTAATATTAGCATTTTCCCATAATTTCAATGGGTCGTGAGATACTTCTGTGTAGTACTGCTTATGAGTCCCTTTAACATTCCCCTCTTTCCAGTACCCAATATTAGCTCCTCCACGAATAGTAAATGGAGTGTCGCTTATATGATAAGCATGCGTATCAATTCGAAGTTCCCCTAATTTTTCAATCCAGACTGGTTCATCATTATATTCATTAGACTCTTTACTGTACCCTAGGGAAGCTGTCCCCCACGGTAAATAGTAACGGTAGCCAACTTTAGGTTTAAATCCTGCTTTAGAATACAAGCGGTAATCAATATATGCTTCGCCATGTTTTCCCATTGGAATATCTGTGCTACCATGTAAACCAAAACCATCATCACTATTATATATTGGTGTTGGAATCAATGAAAATATACTTACTCGGCTTTGTTTATCCCCACGTAAGGATTTCGTATATGAAGGTAAGGATAAAAGCTTAAAGTTTTTAATATAAAAACTTGGCTTTTTAATAATCACTTTATCTCCTGGATAAATTTTAATATCTTCCCCTTCAACACGGAAATCAGGAGTATGTTTAAAGGCCATTGCGTGCTTTGTAGTAAACATTCCTTTTTGAATATGACCCTCTTCGCCATTATAGGTAATATTTTGTCCTTTAATATAATATGGATCTGACCAGCCTTGTGTATGCCCTGCATCAAAATGACGATCACTGGTACGATAAGTCATCACATCACCAGTGAGGTCTTTTATGCGACCACCATCTTCTAAGTAGCGATATGGTCCGTTCGCAGTATGATATTCCGTAGTTTTTGTATTGCCTTCAATTCGATTAGCTAATAATGTCTGATTACCTTGTATAACAACTACATTACCATCGGCAGCAACATCACCAGAAGTACCATTATACATCATTTTGTCAGCATCAATACGAGTTGGCAATTGTTCAGACGGAGTTTTAACAGCTTGTTTACCACGACGGACAATACGAATATTGCTGCGTTCTGGCGTAGATGGCATTGATAATTCACCTGGGTAGGATTCACCTACGCTATCCAAAACATCTTGATATACGATTGGTTCTGATGCAGCCCAAGCAGGTTGTGCCAAACAAAATAGACTGGCAACTACTAGCCATTGTATTCTTTGTTTCCTCATGGTTACTATTGACTCCTATTAGTTACGTTTTACTACAACAATCGGTTGTGATACATTTTCAGCTGTATCATTTGGTTCTTCTACACCTTCAGACTCAGTATCCACATCAGAACCTGCATCTTCCAATACTGCATTATCAGCAGTCATATTTTCTGTATTATCTACATAATCCTCTTCATTATTAATAGATGATATATTAGTAACAGTTACAGCATCTGCCAGTTCATCATCACTATGTGCGAGGCCATCACCGCCAATAACGAGACCTTGAATAGATACGGAATCTTGAGGCTGCACATAGACAATAGTACCTGCAGAGTACTCAACATTTTTACCTTTAATAAACGCGCCTCCCACAAGTCCTACAGGTCCTAATAAAACAGCTCCTGCTACAGAGGCGCCAGCGGCTTTAATTTCACTTTTAGTTTTATTCTTAGCGTCTTCCCCTTGTACAGCAGTAAATTCTGTGCCATCAATAGCAGGAATGGAATCAAAAGTAATATCTAAAGCACCATTACGGCCAAAAGAACGAGCTTTTTTCAATGTTGTAATCGTACCAGTGCCTACAGTACCTGCTGGAACGAGCAACACATTTCCATCCATAACATTTTCAGCAACTGTAAAATGAACAGTATCCCCAAGTTGATTCGTTTTAGAAGATAACGCATCATTTAACATCACTTTAAATACTTGATTAGATGCCAATGTACCAACTTGATTTGTTAATTTTACATTACCACCATACACTTTTGTTTTTAAGCTAATAATTCGTTTTTCTAATGGACCAGTACTAATACGACCATTAACACTACGTTCCATTTTTTCAACGCGATCCACTAAGGAGCCAGCATTGATACTATTCTGATAGGTATATTCTAAGGCATCCATTTCTTCGCGCAACGAAATATTAGTGCCACTGCCTTCAAGAGAGTCATATAAAGAATCAACACGTTTACTCAATGTTTGAGAGTTCCCAGTAAAACCTGTGCCATAAATAGTTTCATCTAATTGATTAATCCTATCTACTACAGCTCCATCTTGTGGCTCACCATATACAGTTTGTTCTAATAGTTGCGTTTTTTCCAACACTGTTCCTGGTGCAGCAAGCACCGTACCAGTCATTAAAGATGCCATTAAAAGTGTAAGTATTTGCTTCTTCATAATTCCTCCACTAGTCATCCCTTTTAGGACATATACGTTAAACAGCACAATAAGCACGGGCCTAAGACCGTGCTTATTTCCTGCACACTCGTAACGGAGTGCTCAGTGCCCATTAAATTTTCAAATCAATAATTGCAGACACACCAACGCCTTGCACACGAGATGCCCCTACAGGATTAGTGCTATCCACTGGCACTAGACCTTTCACACGAATCATGCCATTAAAGCTAGCCTCCACTTGAGCAACAGCTTCAACTTGTTCAATGCTTGACGCAGGCCCCGTTACTTGCGCAGCACCGATATAACCTTTAGTACCAACACTAATAATAGGTACAACTTTTGTTGTATATTCAGTACTCAAATTATTTTGTTTTAATATTTTATTCAAGAACGAATCAATTTGTGGACCAAATTTATTAATAACTACACCAACTCCACCAATTTTCGCGGCACTGCCTAACAAACTACCTAGGCTAAGTGCTTGTGATTGCATAATGCCACCAAAAGCAGTTGTAGTCAAACAAATCCCTAGAACAGCTGTGATAATTTTCTTTTTCATAATAAGCCTCCTAATAGATACTTATATTTTAACAAATTCTATACATACTTTCTAGTAAAAGTACAAACACATTCCATATTAAGATATTAACATAATACAAAAATAATATGAGTTCATTATGAATTTTACGCAATTTAATTTTATAGATAACAACTAGCAAATGCGAGGTACTTGATCTTCTCCCAATAAATCGATAAGACGCATACCGCCAATAGATGTTTGCATACCAACTTTACCAAGATTTTTATCTAAAGTAGAACCAATATGTGAAGCTTCACGCCCTTCTGGAAAAGAATGTAAAATATTTAGTACTTCATCCGTAACCGAAGGTTCTACAATGAGGACTACTTTTCCCTCATTAGCGAGATAAAGAGGATCATAACCTAATATATCACATACTGATTGTACTTCATCATGAATGATTAACTTAGATTGATGAATTTTAATTCCTACTTGACTTTGATCCGCAATTTCTTTCAATACCGTACCTAGTCCACCACGAGTAGGGTCCCGTAATAATGCTACTTGAGGACCAACTTTTGAAAGCACAGCTTGAATCATATGATTTAAAGGAGCACAATCAGTTTTAATATTTTCTGACAATTCTAATCCAAATCGTTGTCCCATAACGGCTATAGAATGATCTCCAATAGATCCAGAGAGGATAATATCCATATTAGGTTTCACATAGGAAGGCCCTATATGAATATTTTCTGGAATCATACCTACACCAGCAGTATTGATATAAATTTTATCTACTTCTCCTTTTTTTACCACCTTTGTATCGCCAGTTACGATTTGTATATTTGCTTGTTCTGCCATGTCCCTCATAGTAGCCAATATATCATCTAACTCATCAAAAGGTAATCCTTCTTCTAAAATCAAACTACAGCTTAAATATTGAGGTATAGCACCATTCATGACCAAATCGTTAACGGTTCCACAAACAGCTAATTTACCTATATTACCACCAGGGAAAAACGGTGGTTGTACCACATAAGAATCAGTAGAAAATGCCATACGTCCGGCAGATACAGAAAATTGAGCACCATCGTGAAGCGGCGCTAACAAGTCATTGGTAAAATATTTTAAGATAAAACGTTCTGTCAATTCGTGACTAAATCGCCCACCATTGCCATGAACTAATCGAATTCGTTCCATTATTCCTCCCAGGACAAACCACCACTGGCATAACCATATTTATACCATGCCGCACAACTGCCTTCTACAGACACCATACAGGCACCGATAGCATGATCCGGAGTACAGGCTTTACCAAACAACGGACACTCATTAGGTTTTATTAGTCCTTGTAATACTCGACCACACTGACAACCTTTAGGGTCTAATGACGGTTTATCTAACGTAATAGGTATCATCTTCTCCACATCTAAATGCGCATAAGCTTCGCTGAGTTTTAACCCTGAGTTAGGTATCACACCTATACCACGCCATGTATCATCACATATATCGTACACTTCATCCATCAACTGTTGCGCTACAAGATTACCTTCTTGCATAACTACAGAATGATACGTGTTACCCACTTCAAATCGACCCCTATGTCGTTGTTCTAATATATTGAGTACTGCTGAAAGAACCTCAACACCATCAAATCCGGCGATACAAGATGGAATTGCATACTCCATAGGCAAGAAAGCATATGGTTGTTCACCAATAATAACACTTACATGGCCTGGTAAAATAAATCCATCAATTTGTCCCACTTGCCGATCTAGCAAGGCTCGCAATGCAGGTGGTACTAATTTATGAGATACCAAGAAAAATACATTTCTTAATCCCGCCTCAGCTACAGCTTTCACAGTAGCGCCAATAACGGCAATAGTAGTTTCAAAACCAATAGCTAAAAACACAATCTTCTTATGTGGATATTGTTTACCAAGTGTCAATACCTCTAATGGCGTATAAATAACATGAATATGCGCACCTTTTGTTTGTGCCTCTGTGAGACTACTATAACTACCAGGAACCTTGAGCATATCCCCAAAGGTAGCGATGATAACATCGTCCATTTCAGCATAAGCCAAGGCTTTATCCATATATACTTGGTCAGTTACACATACAGGGCAACCAGGGCCACTGACGAGTTCAATACCTTTTGGCAGTACTTGCCGCAACCCTTCTCTAAAAATAGCCACTGTATGGGTGCCACATACCTCCATAAGACGTATATTTTCTCCCTCTGTATGTAAATCCTTTATACGATGTAATAAGGCCTCAGCTGTTTGTTGTTTTTCCTGCAAAGTAAGCTTCTTCAAGTTCTTCTAACTCCCTGAAGGCATCTAAAGTAGCCTTCGCTTCTTCTTCATCTACAATTTGTACGGCAAATCCAGCATGGACTAATAACCAGTCCCCTACCTTTGCGTCTGGTACAAGAAGCAAACTACAATCTCTTGTAGCTCCTGTTAATTCTATGGTGCCAATAGCATCATTTTTAGCAATTAACTGGGCTGGTACAGCTAAACACATAAGCCCTCCATTCTATAACTATATAATCAACATAGTCATACACCTATATAAAAACTATTGATTAATTTATTGTAACATATCATGTTATTCAAGTAAGTAAAGGTTGTATACTAGACGCTATACTATTTAAATAACTATGGTAATACCCCTTGTAACAGTGACATATGAAACGCAATGACTACATATCTTGCAATTTATGTTGAGCAATCCACAATTGTCCCAATGCCAATCCCCCATCATTACAGGGCACTTGCCGATTGATATACAAATTTCTCTCATGCCAGTTATTTTGTATATTCTTTAGTAATCGACGATTTTGGAGTACACCACCACCTAAGGCGACATCTTCTATACCATAACGACTACAAAGATCCGCTGCCACTTCACAAAGAGCAATGCTCAACGTACGATGAAAACTTGCCGCCAAGTGAGCAACACTTTCACCACTAACATAATTATCCATCAATTGATATACAGCTGGCATCAAATCAAGGGTCGTTCCATCATAATTATATTCTAATAAGTTCCCCTTTTCAGATTCACAGACTGCCTCTAAAGATATGGCAATTTGCGCATCATAAGTATGCACATTGCCAAGGCCCAATAAACAACCTACAGCATCAAATAAACGGCCTCCGCTAGAGGTCATCATAATCGGCATATCCGATTGCAATGCTTTATCTAAAATTTCCCATCCTTTTGGTAACTGTTGCAACCATTGCTCATATACAGTAGGCAGGGAAGTCCCATAATGTTGACGCACATACCACAAGGCTTGACGCCACGGTTCAAATACTGCTTTTTCACCACCTGGTAAAGGCGCCAAATGAAGATGTCCAATCCGTTTATATTCTCCTTTGTGGCACAACAAAAATTCACCGCCCCAAATTGTACCATCATCACCATATCCAGTACCGTCAAAACATATGCCTAGTACAGGATTCATCAAATTATACTCCGCCATGACAGCCCCTATATGACTGTGATGATGTTGTACTTCTATGCAAGGAATTTGCCACTCATTACTTAATTTACGACCATAAGCGGATGAAAAAAAATGAGGATGTGAATCTACCACTATAGCCTCTGGCTTTATAGCAAATAATGTCTGATAACGATCTACAGTCCATTCTAATGTATTATGCGTAGATGCACTGGCTAAATCACCAATATGAGGACTAAGAAGCACCTCTGTACCTTTATTCATAGCAAATACATTTTTTAAATCACTTCCCATAGCGAGGATAGAATGTTTACCTAACTGTCCACAATGAATCGGCTCAGGAACATAGCCACGACTACGGCGAATCATAATGGGCATAGATCCTGCTATAGACACTAGTGAATCATCTACAGGTGCACAAATACGTCGATTATGGACTAAGAAAAAATCAGCAATGCCTTGCAAAGAATCAAACGCTTCTCGGTCATCAAAAAGCACTGAATCACCAGTACGATTACCGCTGGTCATAACCCAAACAGCATCTTCTGGAATTAGCACATTATGTACAGGCGCATAAGGTAACATGACACCAATCAAATGATTATTAGGCGCTACAAAAGAGCTAATTTGTATAGATGCAGTTTTCTTCGTATTTAATAATACGATAGGCCGAGACATTTGTAATAGTGCATCTACCTCATCATTAGATATATAAGCAAAATCCTCAACAATATCGATAGAACCAGCCATAACAGCAAAGGGCTTGTCTTTGCGTCCCTTGCGTTCTCTCAATGTACGAACAACCTCGTCTTGTAATGCATCACACACAAGATGGTATCCACCCACACCTTTTAGAGCGATGATAGCACCTGCAGCAATTTGTTGACGAGCATAAGAAAACACGTCATTACAGTCAATAGGTTGTCCCTTACTATCTAGCATTGTATAATGCGGTCCACATATATTACACGCATTTGGTTCTGCATGATAACGTCGCCCATCCATATCATTGTATTCAGCAGCACAATCATCACACATCATGAATTCGTTCATCGTCGTACGTACCCTATCATATGGCATGGCTTCAATAATAGAATATCGTGGGCCACAATTAGTACAATTTGTAAAAGCATAATCTTCTCGACGGCCAGAATCGCGCATTTCTTGTAAGCAATCCTCGCAAGGTGCTGTATCAGCACTAATAAAAGTTTCTATTGGATTACCTATGGGAGACTCTTTAATAACAAAGGTCATATCATTCTGCACGGGTAATATATCTATATGGCAAGAAGTAATTCGACAGAGCCGAGGCTGTTCTTGATGAATGGCATCTACCAATAATTGTAAAGTCTCTATAGCCCCCTGTGTCTCTACATAGACGCCACTACCATCGTTATATACAAAGCCTACCAATTCTAATTGATTGGCTAGCATGGAAACAAGGGGTCGGAATCCGACCCCTTGCACAATACCTGTAAATCGAATACCCCAGCGTTCAATAGTTTGTATATCATTCAATCTAGTGTCCATAGTGGCTCCTATATTACATGTATCTATTTACTTTACCATTACTACACATATACATACTGTAAATATTATATGTGTATATTTTAAACGAATAAAACAGCTTCACTAAATATCATCAACTTATCCGAGCGCTACTGGGATACTACCATCAATGCCAGCCTGTTCTAATTCAGCTTGAATCATAATAGCGCACTCAATTCGTTTTTTCTGCAAGCGACAACCAAATTCATAAGGTGTTTCTAAATCGCCACCTAATGTTATATTATTGGCATGACAACCGCCGGAGCAGAAGAATTTAGCCCAACATTCAGCACAAGTCGGTTTAGAGAATACATGAGTATTTCTGAATTTTGTAGGAATTTCAGTATTTTGCAATCCATCGTATACATTGCCAAGAATGAAATCTTCTTTTCCAACGAATTGATGGCATGGATAAATATCACCATTTGGCACAATAGCCATATATTCGTGGCCTGCACCACATCCGCGTAAACGTTTTGCCATACATGGTCCGCGATATAAATCCATACGGAAGTGGAAGAAATTAAATTTCTCACCCCAGCCATCTATTTGACGTTGTAAATAAATATCAGCTAAAGCTTCATACTCTTTTTCAAGCATTGGCCAATCTTCTTCACGAAGAACATAATCCCCTTCTTCCCCTACTACAGGTTCCATAGATAAATGTTCAAATCCAAGATCAGACATAGCCATTACGTCTTTTGTAAAATCAAGATTTTTATGCGTATATGTACCGCGTACATAATATTCTAAACCATGACGTTGTTTAACTGCATTAATGAGATTTTTAGCGATAAATTTATAAGACTCCGTACCACTACCTGCTACTGGACGCATAGCATTATGCACATCTTCACGACCGTCTAAGGATAATACTAAACTCATTTTATGTTCGTTTACATAGTCAATTTTATCTTGTGTTAACAACATGCCATTTGTTGTTAATGTAAGTTTGAAAATCTTATTATGTTGTGTTTGGATAGATTCGATATACTCAACAGTTTGCTTTACTACATCCCAATTAAGTAATGGTTCACCGCCGAAAAAGTCAATCTCACAATGTTGACGAGGGCCGCTCATTTCAATAAGAAAATCAACAGCTCGTTTAGCTACATCAAAACTCATCAGTTCCCGTTTCACACCGCCATAATCACCTTGGCTAGCGAAACAATATTTACATGCTAAATTACAATCATGCGCAATATTCAAGCATAAAGCCTTTACAACTGGTTTCTCGCCTACTACCAACTTAAACTCCTGACTCATAGGCGCAAACAATTGCTCTGCTGCGATAAGTTCATCTAACTCATCCATAATTTCATTTAATTCTACTGCATCTTCCGATGAATCTAATACAGCATGAACAGCATCGCGATTCGTGCCATCGTATATATCTAAAACTCTATCGATGAGCTCATCAATGACGTGAATGATACCACTATTTACGTCTAAACAATAGTATGTATCTTTCATCCGAAACTTATGGATCATTGGTTTTAATTCTAACATGGTACCTCCAAATTATATATATGGGAAAGGTCTACTATATAGAACTTTCTAGATCATTGTACCACAAATCGAATCTCTGTGCCGAAAGTAGTCATAAAGATATACCATACACAATATGTATGGTATGCATAAGAAAAAAGAGAGCCACAGGCTCTCTTTCATTATTTTTGTTTGCAAACTTGGTTGCCTACTGTACAGCTAGTTTTGCATGCAGATTGGCAAGATGTTTGGCATTCACCACAACCGCCAGTTTTTGCAGTTTTTTGTAATGATTCAGTGTTAATTGTACGAATACGTTTAGCCATGATAATCCTCCTCAATACTTATTGTATCATATATATTCTATCATAATTTATAAAACTATGTAAACTAATTCACAGTATTCTCTGTATTCTGAATTGCAGTCGTTTTTACAAGTTTATCTTTACCTAATGCTTTACGCAATGCCAATGCCACTGGTGTAACAATAACAGCTGCAAATACAGCTTCTGGAATGCCATGGGTAGCACTTAATACTATGATAGTCCATAAAACTTGATCTGAAGATAATTTCATTAATTCTCCAAACATATTAGCATAGAATAAGTATATAAGGCCCATTACCATTAAAGTATGAAATACAGTCCCCATAAAGGAGGCAATAATTAATTTAGGCCCTTGTGACACTTTCCACAAGGATTTATACACTAACCACGCTAGAACAGGAAATAGAATACGCGGTAATACAGAAATAATAGGATTCCAGAATAATGGCGATAAAATATTAGGCGCCGTTATATTTTGCCATAAGCTGTAAGAGCCAAAAATAAGACCTACAAAAGCCCCTACCTTAGGACCTTCAATAAGAGCCCCAATTAAAGCTGGTACATGTAATGTAGTTACATTCAAAGGTCCTAAAGGAATAATCCCAGCTCCACCAAATCCAAGAGCCAATGTAATACCACCTAATAGACCAATAATGGTTAACTCACGCAAGGTAACCTTAGTGCCTACTGTAACTCCTTTTGTTTTCTTACCTTTCGCTTCCGTTTTTGGGCTTGGTACCTGTTGGTTACCATCCGCTACATGTTCATTCATAAAAATCCTCCTTCGTTCTCATTCACAATGGATATGAGTCGATATAATTACACAAAATCTACGCAATCATCCTCTGCATAGACTATAATTAACAGAACTCAATCTGTTAATAACAATTTTCTTATACCACCTATCTATTGGTAACGTTTTCCTTTAGTATAAACATTATTAACTTCGTTTAAGCATTGCTTTCACAACACCTAGTTCTACTATACGACCAATAAAAACAGCGGCAATGATAAAACTCGCTTCTATCAACCCTGGTGTAAAAAATACTAGCACATTCCCTTGATAGATTGGTAACACTATAGGCATTAGCGCTTTCACAAATTCAGGAACATACCCTCCATATAAGATGTGAGCATTCATAGCCAACCACATAACAGCTGTTATTATAATTCGCACCAAACGAGGAAATTTGTGAATCCCAGCTCTTGGATACATATACATTACAAAAACAAATAATGTGATTACCAGTAATAGTAACTCTGCAAATAAAAGATTTGTATCAATTGCTCGCGCATATATCGATAGAAAAGACATACTGTAAATATCTATATACAGAATTGAACCTATATAGATAAATGGCACCGGTAAAATATACATACACATATCAATAGCTTCATCGATGATGCCGAAACGGCGTTGTCGACAAAAAAACATTGTCATCAATAATGCTATCAGTTCAATAAGCAATTGTACTAGAAAATAAGCTATAAAAAATAAAATTAATGCAAGCAGTGCATTGTCTATAGTGAAAGTAAGTATGGTAGTAAAGAAAATGAATACATTAGCTATAGCCCAGCTATGCACATGATACTTCATGGATACTGCCAGTGTATCTCGGAATTGATCTGCCCTTCTCAGTAGAATAGGTACTATTAATGAAAGTACAGGGAACAATATAATAGGTGATATCAAATGGGTTTGACTAAGTACTGTTGTAACAGCACTAACAAACAACGCAGACACTAATGTAAAAATAATAAATGTTTTATTCACAGGCACCTCCCAGCAAACGAGTGCCACCGAAAGCTAGCAACAAAGATAATGTAACTTGACCATACATACCTATTAAAAACACAATATCTCTAGCAAAGTTTGGCAGTTCCCAAATAAAGGATAAATTGATGCCTAAAAATATTAATTTATATGTCAAAACCTGTGTAAGAATCCAAGATACTATGAATATCCAACGATTGATATGGTATCCATCACTCCCAAATGTACTCGATTGATACGACACATAGGTCCAAGGAATGCATAAAGATAGCAGCAAATACCAAACTAACGCTACAGTAGCACTAGATCCATTATGAATCATATACGCAATCAAAGGAATGACTACAATAAATAGATTCATATATATGGAACGTTTACAAATATCTAATAACGTGTTCATATACGTCTCCTATGATAATAATCTCTTGCTATTGTACACTACCTAGACGTAAAATTCCATACAAAAGAACCTCCATTAGAAAATTTCTATGGAGGTTCTTCATCACTCAGACTATGTATAAGATATAACTATTCATAGTCCATGCAGTTTTATGTCATCAAGCTACGGTTGTCTCTGCAGTTACATTAATAGTATCGACTACATCTGTAACTGTTACTACATCATCTTTTTTACCAAGCAATGGAGTCATGCTTTCAAGGCCAATACCTAATGTAAAGAGATTATGTAACCATGCAGTTTGACTCGGTGGCATAACACCAAGTACACCACCACCTACGAGAGCGCCATTAAAACCAACGATACCATTGTAATTTGCTTTAATACGTTTCATAAGTGCTAACGAAAGTTTGCGTAAATCTACAAGTGCTTGTAAATTATCGGAAGAAATCGTTACATTCGCGATTTTTTGAGCAATCGGGGCCCCTTCATTCATAGCAATGCCTACATGCGCTTCTGAAATAGCGGGAGAATCATTGATACCATCCCCTATCATCATCACTGTATAACCTTCAGATTTAGCTTGTTTTACATAAGCAGCTTTATCTTCAGGCAATACTTCAGCATGCACTTCATCGATACCAATTTCTTTAGCTACACGCTCTGCATTACGCTTAGAATCGCCAGTCATCATAACGACTTTTTTAATACCTAATTCATGTAATTCAGATATTACGCGTTTTGCTTCTTCTCGTACAGGATCTTTAATGCAAAGAACAGCTGCCAATGTACCTCCAATAGCAAGGTACAAATGGGAAGATGTATTTGGTAGATTATCGAATTTTTCTTGTTCCCCTACAGGTATTTTAGTTTTTTCATCATCAAAGATAAAATGAGCACTGCCGATGCGTACACGGAATCTACCTACTTTAGATGCGATACCGTGAGCTACGACATATTCTACATCAGAATGCATCTCTTTGTGAGGCAATGCATGTTCTTTAGCAGCTCTTACAACAGCTTTCGCCATGGAATGAGGGAAATGCTCTTCTAAGCATGCTGCCAACTTTAACATTTCATCTGCATCTTGACCATTGAATGGAATAATTTCTTCAAATTCAGGCTCCGCTTTAGTAAGTGTTCCTGTTTTATCGAATACAACCATATCTGCTTGAGCAATTTGTTCTAAGAATTTACCGCCTTTAACAGTGATACCTCGTTTAGATGCTTCTTGCATAGCAGATAATACCGCTAACGGGATTGATAATTTCAATGCACAAGAAAAATCAACCATAACCCAAGATAATGCTTTCATAACATTACGAGTGAGCAAAAATGTTAAACCAGCGCCAATAAAGCTAATAGGAACGAGTTTATCCGCCATACGATACGCTTGTTGTTCTATACCAGATTTCATTTGTTCTGATTCTTCGATTAAGTTGACGATTTTTTCATAACGAGATGATTTAGATGTGCTATATACCTCTACAATAGCGCGACCATCTTCTACAACAGTACCAGCGTATACAGATGTATCCTTATCTCGACGTACTGCTTCTGGCTCACCAGTCATGGAGCTTTCATTAACGAGCACAACGCCATCGATAACTACACCATCCAGCGGAATCACTTCACCTTGACGAATAACGATTTTATCGCCTGTTACGACTTCATTAACAGGTTTACTTACTTCGATATCATCTACGAGAACCCATACCTTATCAACATTCAAAGACATGCTTTCTGCAAGGTTCAATACGGATTTGCGATGTGTCCATTCTTCGAGAATCTCTCCAATACCGAGCAAGTACATAACAGCACTAGCTGTAGGATAATCTTTTTGCAACAATGCTGCACCGATAGCTACACCATCAAGAACTTCTACAGTCAATTTGCGTTGCCATAATGTTTTAATTGCTTTGCCGATAAATTTAATACCGTCAAACCATGCCCATGCAGCAGCAATTGGCGCTGGTAAAACAGCCTTTTTACCTAAGTAAATAGCTGTTTTATTAAGCATCATTTCACGATATTTTTTATTTACAAGACGTGGTGAGTACTCATTCAAAGCCGGTGCTGCGGATAATTCTAAATCGCGTAATGCAAGAACTGCATCGCGCACAGCCATATCATCGCCAGTGTGTTTAATAGCTATTTGGCTACTACGCGTGTAGAAGGTTACATCTAAAATAGCAGGATGTGTTAACAAGGTATCTTCAACGAAAGCTGCTTCTGCTTCGGTAAAACGATGACCTGTCACCTTAACATGCAAGCGATTTCTGAGTTTTCGTACTACAGAAAATTGTAACATAGTTCAGCCCTTTAAATTATTTGTTGTCTTCGAAAATTTCTTCATTGCGTGCTTCATTGATTTCTTGAGCTTCTGCCAGTACATCAGATGCAGATGCTTGCACTTTTTCTGCAGTTTCCAATACAGTTTCTTTAGCGCGAAGACCAGCAGCTACGATACCAGCATATACTTTTTTAGCATCTTTAGAAGTTAAGATTTTTAAACCTACAGTGCCCATTGCAAGACCTGCTGCAAAAAGATTAGCGTTTTTAAGATTGTTTTTGTCGAAGTTAAACATAGTTATGTTCCTTTCATATATAGGTAAAATATAAACTTATATAAAAAGAGGAATCCCTTATAGAGACTCCTCTTTTATAAACGAAATTAGTTCGCACATTACTTATCGGTACGCTTAATACCAAGCGCTTGATTAGATCCATCGCAACTACAGTTACCACCACAGCCACTCGATTCTTTCAACTTGCTAGAATCACCGCCGCCACAACCGCAGCCGCCCTGACCAGACATTTGTTTATAAATCTTGTTTCCTATATAAGCTAATGCTAATACAACTATGAGTCCTATAATCAGGTTATCCATAATAGCCCTTCTTTCTCAATATCAATTCACAATCAAGGATAAATACTGAAAAGAGCTGTCTTTTAGGGATTTCCCTTTTCTCATTATCATTTAACCACGGATATTGATAATTATCAAGTAGTAATTTTAATTTTTCTATAACTAAATCGCAATCATTAAATCTATTATGTCATAGTTTATCATAAGTAAAATAAGTAAATGTATCTATTAATGGATTAGAAGCCTAATGCACGTCCAATATTGTAAAAAACAAAACATGCAATCCAAGCGAATACATTTTCATACATGAACATGAATCCAACCCATTTCCAGGAACCTGTTTCACGTTTAATAACTGCCAATGCAGCAACACATGGTGGGTAAATTAAAACGAATAGCATTAATGTTAATGCAACTAATGGTGTAAAATGCGGATCATTTTGTAAGTATGTAGTCAATGCTTCTGGATGATCAGTATCACCACCTACTGCATAAATAGTACCCAAAGTAGATACTACAACCTCCTTAGCGGCTAAGCCAGCCACAAGGGAAACGCCGATTTTCCAATCGAATCCCAATGGTTCAAGAATTGGATTAATGGCTTTACCAAACATCGCCGCATAAGATTGTTCCAATTTTTCAGAAGATTGCTCTTCATCAATTTTCCCATTTTCATCTTCCATATTTACGCTATTTTTATAAAGCCCCCAAGCTGCTGGGAACAATTGCTCGTTTTGTGCTTTAATATCAGCAAATAAATCAGGTGCTTCTGAATCATCTTCTACTTCAATTTCAGGAACATCTTCCCCATTCTCTTCCGCTTCTGCTGTAGCATCTTCTACAGTTGATTTCATTTGATCAACGATATCATTAACAACAACCTTTTGTTCCTCTGTAGTAATACCAAACTGTTGAAGTACTTGCGCATCCTTTACTTCATACGCTTGACTTACTTGTTCGTGTAGTTGATCATAATCTTTAGAGTATTGTACATCCATTGGGTATGTAGTAATAAACCATATTAAAATAGATGTAGCTAGAATAAATGTACCTGCTTTTTTTATGTATAAAATACCACGTTCATACATATGCATCAACGTAGCTTTTAAGGTAGGTAAATGATAAGGCGGCAATTCCATTACGAATGGTTCTGCTTCACCAGCAAATAAGAATTTACGGAAAATCTTTGCAAAAATAATACCGAAAATAATACCTGCCATATAGAATGCAAATACTACAGTCCCTGCAATTTCAGGCGCAAAGAAAGCACCAGCAATCAAGGTGTAAACTGGTAAACGAGCAGAACAACTCATGAACGGTGTAATTAGGATAGTTACCATACGGTCTTTATAATTGTCGAGAATACGAGCACCCATGACAGACGGTACAGAGCAACCAAACCCTAATAATAGAGGAATAAAAGATTTACCATGCAAACCACAGGCACGCATTACACGGTCAATTACGAATGCTGCACGAGCCATATACCCTGTATCTTCTAAAAAAGAAATACCAAGGAATAATAATAAAATTAATGGTACGAAGGAAAGTACTGCGCCAACACCAGCTATAATACCGTCAGAAACTAGGGATTGCAATTGACCTTCAGGGATAACTGTAACTACCCATTCTTGCAACGCAGTAAAGCCATCTTCAATCCATCCTTGAGGAATGGCACCTACCGTATTAACAAAGTTAAATAATAGCCACATGACAATCATGAAAATTGGTAAGCCCCATATACGGTGTGTCAAAATTTTATCATACCGATCAGAACGTGTTTCAGTCGTAGTTGGTAACTCAACAGTAATAGTGTTAAATACGTCTACTGCAAAACGGTGGCGATATTCTTGGAATACAACATCTAAATCTACTTGGTCTTTTAATTCTTCACGAATAGCTTTAGCTTTTTCAAGAACTGCGCCAGTATTTTCAAGACGCATTATTTTCCCTTGTACATCTGCATCTTTTTCAAGTAGCTTAATAGCTACCCAGCGAGCTGGATATGTAATAGTAGAAACTTTTTCAATTTCTTCTTGTAATTCTACAATTTTAGGTTCAAGAATATCACCATACGGAACAATCACATTAGGTGCTTTGTTTGCTTTTGCCGCATCAATAGTTGCACCCAGTAATGCCTCGGTGCCAACATTATTACGACCTACAGTATGAACAATTGTAGCGCCAGTTAATTTCGACAACAATTCTGTATTATACTTAAAGCCCATATCTTCAGATACATCGGACATATTCAGAGCAATAACAATCGGTTTCTCTAATTCGATGAGTTGTGCCGCTAAATATAAGTTACGTTCTAAATTAGATGCATCAAGGACATTAACGATAACATCGGGATTATCATTAATAATAACATCGCGAGCTACTAATTCATCTAGAGAACGAGCTGTTAAACTATATGTACCCGGCAAATCAATAAATAATAATTCATGACCATCAAATTTTGTACGGCCCTCTTTTTTCTCTACTGTAACGCCTGGATAATTACCTACATGCTGTTTTGCTCCTGTAATATTATTAAATACTGTAGTTTTACCACAATTGGGGTTACCTGCTAGAGCAACACGAATTTGTTCCATGTTGGACCTCCTATAAAACCTCTACATCAATCATACCAGCTTCACTTGTGCGTAGAGCTAGTTCAAAGTTTTTCACCTTAATTTCCACAGGATCTCCCAATGGAGCAAATTTAACTACTTGAATCTTTGTACCACTTACAAGCCCCATATCAATAAGACGATGTTTTACATTACCGCTACCATGAAGTGTAACGATAGTGCCAGTTTCACCGACTTTCATATCTTTCAATTTTTTAATCGCCATATGACACCTCCTATATACCTATAACAACCTCATATCAAATACGCCTTATTAAGAATAATACGTATTAAACCTCTAAAACATTATACCACTTTCACTCGCTATTTCAACAAATATTATCAATTTTATAAGCCAAATTTTAAGGTGCTTATATTTTTTAATCATGTTTATTATGATTCTTCATATTATATATATTAGATAAATTCAAACTTTCTAGGTATAGTCTAAAAATCTATATTAAATTCTAATAACTATATAAGTGTTATACAAACCAATAATTTTATCATCTATTATCAATTAGATAACTATATTTTAAATTTATCCTTATAAATATCATAACGGCAATTCTCATTTAGCCAATCGATTTGTAGGAATTCTATTTCCCATGTATAATTAATGTAATATATGATATAAGAAAGGACGACTTATGAAATCATTTAAAACCTTAGGTGTATGTGACGCCTTAATCACAGCATTAAACAAACAAGGCATCAAAGAGCCTACACCTATTCAAGAACAGGCTATACCAGTAGCGTTCAAAGGCAACGATGTCATTGCCAAAGCCCAAACAGGTACAGGCAAAACACTCGCTTTTTTATTACCTATTTTGCAACGTGTTCACATCGATGTAAACCAAGAGCAAGTGCTCATCATCGCCCCTACGCGCGAATTAATTAAACAAATTGCAGAGGAAGCTAAAACATTAGGTGCCGTATTGGGCGTAGATATTCTCCCGCTCATCGGTGGCAAAACTATTGAAGCTCAATTACAACAACTCGGCAGACGACCTCATGTAATTGTAGGTACGCCTGGCCGATTATTAGACCATGCAAAACGAGGATCCCTACATCTGAATACAATCCGCCGTGTCGTATTAGACGAAGCTGATCAAATGTTACACATGGGGTTCTTGCCAGATATTGAACATCTTATTAGCCAAACCGATGCTAGTCGGCAATTGCTATTATTCTCGGCTACCATTCCAGATAAAATTAGAAATTTAGCTAAAGCCTATATGTCTAAACCTGTATCTGTTACAGCAGAGGGTAAACATATCACCTTAGATGCCATCGATCAACGTGTATACATGATGAATCCCGAAGATAAAACACAGCGTCTCATCGAAATGATCAAAGAAGATGATCCATTCTTAGCCATCGTATTTTGTAATAAACGGGAAGGCGCCATTCGCTTGTCCTACGAATTGACTGCAGCTGGACTCAATATTGCAGAAATGCATGGTGATTTGACACAAGGCCGTCGCACCCAAATCTTACGGGATTTTTCAAAAGCAAAAACGCAGATTCTTGTGGCTACCGATATTGCTGCTCGCGGTATCGATATCGAAGGTATTACCCATATATATAACTATGATGTACCACGTGATGTAGATTATTATATTCACCGTATTGGTCGTACTGGTCGTGCTGGTAATAGTGGCGTCGCAATAACCTTTGCTACCCCTTCTGAGGAAGCATGGTTGCGCCGTATTGAGCGTGCTATTCAAGCGACATTGACGAAATACACAAAGGACGGTCAAATTAAGACTAAAGGCAATGCTGGCTCAGCCCCTAAAAAAAATAAGTCTACTAATAAGCCGCAAATTACGAGTAATTACCAATCTACAAAAGCTAAAGCCCACAAAGCGCGCGGTCATAAAGGATCTAACACCCGACAACGCCGTACCTCTACTTCACAAGGTAGCCGTCGGGGTAGACGTAAATAATCACAATCAACTCTCTAATGATTGGAAATGTCCAAAATAATCATAATGATATAAAAATAGGGTTATAGGACAAAAATAACATAAAATAAAGCGTAGCTAATGAAACAGCCCCCTCAAAGTTAGATTTTTAGTCTAACTTTAAGGGGGCTGTTTCACCTCCAGACAAAGGTATTCTATTTTTTATATAAACTTGGCACTCCATCGATATCGGCGCATTGCGTCCGACAGTGAGAGCGATTACTACACACCCAAGATACGCGACCATGAGCTTCTTGTTTTACAAAATAACCTGTTTTGCACCGTGGACATTTATAATCCTTACACTCCACCTGTAAGTCTGCCATCGGTGCTGATGCATTAATTTCCTCTAGTGATTCCGTATATCGACATTTAGGAAAGTTATTACACCCATAGAATGTTCCAAATTTTCCAGACTTCTCTACCAATTTTCCTTTACCACATTTAGGACAAGACTTTAACTCCGATAGTTCCGACTCACTGAGCCGCTTTATCGGGCTACGTCCTTGTTGAGATGTAATAGTGCGTACCACATTAGGCATCATTTTATTTCTACCTTCAGTATTTCCAAATTGTAGTTTATCAATCAAGAGCTGCAAAAACTTAACTTGATCCGACAAAAAGGCATCAAGCGTATCCTCACCTTCACTCATCAATGATAATCGCTCTTCCCACACCGCCGTTTCATCTGGATACAACAATTCTTCTGGCAATGCATCTACTAACAAATACCCTGTATCCGTAGGTGATAACACTTGTTTTTTACCAGATGTTTTCATAAATCCTCGTGAAATCAGCTCATCGATAATATTAGCCCTCGTCGCTTCTGTACCAATGCCAGATACGGCTTTTAATTGCTTTTTTAAATCTTCATTCTTGACAAATTTATGGATTTCTTTCATTGCCTGTAACAAAGTAGATGGTGTAAATCTTGAAGGTGGTTTCGTTTGTTTTGCTTCAATAGAAGAATCCTTATATAAAACTCCATCATTCTTCTTCACTACTGGTAAGTGATCTGTTTCTTCTATAGCCTCTTTACCTTTTATAGACTCTGCACCTGTATCGTCAGTTAAATCTACATCATCTTCTAGATTCGTTGTTTTTTGACGTTTATACAAAAACTTCCAACCTTCGTCAATAACAACACGACCATTAGCAACAAAACGTTCCTCTTGTTGAACAACGACGATTTTAGTTTGTTCATATAAGTGCTCACCATAAAATTGAGCTATGTAGGCTTGACTGATAAGAAAATAAATATTTCGTTCTGTCTTACTCAAAGTAGACACATCGCAATATACCGTAGTAGGAATAATCGCGTGATGAGCAGTAATTTTCTTTTCATTCCAAGTACGAGATTTAATAGATTGATTAGCCCCTTGAGACCAAAGTTGCAATTTTTCATCATTGCAGCGACTTAAATTTTGTAAAATAACAACTCTATCTTCATATTGGTTAGGTGGTACATATTCGCAATCTGAACGAGGGTAAGTTGTCAATTTCCGTTCATATAACTTTTGCGCTGTTTCCAATACGGTTTGTGGATCATAAGAAAATGCCTTTCCTGCCAATACTTGCAATGATGATAGTGAAAGTGGCAGTCGTTGTGGGTCTTTCTTTTTTGATTTAGTAACGCTTTGAATAATACCTTTCGGTGAAATTGACAATTTGTGTACTAATTCATCAGCAATATTTTTATTAATAAGACGTCCATCATGATCCAGCCCTTTTTGTTCATCTGTAGGTTGCCAAGTAGTCCAGAATAAACCATTTGGATGTTCATATTGAATCTTTACAGTAAAATAATCTACTGGCTTAAACGAGTCTAACTCACGTTCTCGACGAACTACGAGTGCCAAAGTTGGGGTTTTAACGCGCCCAATAGGCAATGTTACTTTATGTCCCTTATACCGTTCTGATAATGTATAGGCCCGTGATAAATTCATACCAATTAACCAGTCTGCACGTGCCCTTGCTAATGCAGATTGATAAAGGTTATAAAAATCCTTATTATTTCGTAAGTCGTTAAGGGCACTACGAATAGATTTTTCGTCTAATGCATTTAACAATATACGTTGTACCGGTTTCGTATTTCCTACAAAATGCAATACTTCATCAACTAGCAATTGTCCTTCTCTATCAGGGTCACCAGCGTTGACGATACTATCGGCTTTAGAGATAAGATCTTTTACTATTTCAAATTGTTGGCGACTACTATCTGTGACGAGCAATTTCCATTCAGTGGGCACTATTGGTAAATCTTGATGCCGCCAACGCACATATTGTTCGTTATAATCTCCTGGTTCTGCTTGATGCAATACATGCCCTACAACCCATGTCACTACATCATCACCTTGAATAAAGTATCCATTGCGCTTTTGTATATTTTTATTTTCCGGTAAACACTTGCTGATTTCCCTTGCCATTGATGGCTTTTCAGCGATAAATAAACGCATGGTCCCCCCTCCAATTACTTTCACAAACAGTAAAACCATAGTGCAGTAAAATTTGCAGTAAAAGAAAAGAAATTTGATAAAACTTAGCCTGCTAAAGTACGGTATCATCAATAATAATACAGTATTTCGTACAGGCATTATTTAGTGGAATAATATTATACTACAAATTCATAGTCATAACCACTAAAATAAGGTATAATCGAAAAGATATAATACATATAACGCTGTAGTAGGCGATAATTAATTGAGGTGAAGGAATGACATTTTTAGAAGAAGTACAACGTCGTCGTACGTTTGCTATCATATCTCACCCGGATGCGGGTAAAACAACATTAACGGAAAAATTATTATTATATGGTGGTGCCATCCACTTAGCAGGTTCTGTAAAATCTCGAAAAACTGCCAAACACGCCGTATCTGATTGGATGGAAATAGAAAAACAACGCGGTATTTCTGTTACTAGCTCCGTTCTACAATTTGATTATGACGGCTGCCGTGTCAATATTCTCGACACGCCTGGTCACCAGGACTTCTCTGAAGATACCTATCGCACATTAATGGCTGCCGACAGTGCTGTCATGCTCATTGACGTAGCTAAAGGCGTAGAAGCGCAAACAAAGAAATTATTCGCCGTTTCTAAAGAACGGGGAATTCCTATTTTTACCTTCGTCAACAAAATTGACCACTTTGGTCGCAACCCCTTCGACTTAATGGAAGAAATAGAAAATGTTCTCGGCATACGTACATGTCCTATGAACTGGCCTATCGGTATCAATGGTGAATACCTTGGCGTATATGACAGAGAACATGAAACTATCGAACTTTTTGAAAAAGACACCACTCACGGTCAGGAAAAATTAGCTTCTGAAAAAGGTAAATTAGATGATCCGCGAATGAAAGAATTATTAGGTGAAGACGTTTATCAAGCACTTCTCGACGATATTGAACTCCTCGATGTAGCTGGAGATTCATTCGATTTTGAAAAGGTACGCGCTGGTGAATTAACCCCTATGTTCTTTGGTTCTGCTATGACAAATTTCGGTGTCAAACCATTCTTAGAGAAATTCTTAGAACTCGCACCGTCCCCTGCTCCACGTCCAGCTATTGAAGAAGTAGTACAACCAACTAGCGATGATTTTACGGCTCTCGTATTTAAAATTCAAGCTAATATGGATCCTAATCACCACGACCGCATTGTTTTTATGCGAATTTGCTCTGGTAAATTTGAAAAAGGTATGTCCGTATTACATCGTCAATCTAATAAGACCATTCGCCTTTCCCAACCACAACAATTCTTGGCTACCGAACGTACCATTGTAGAGGATGCATACCCTGGCGATATTATAGGTGTATTCGATGCTGGTACTATGGGTGTAGGCGACACCTTATGTTCCCCAAAACACAAGGTAACCTTCGGCGATTTCCCTGTATTCCCACCAGAATTCTTTGCTCGTGTATCCCCAAAAGATACAATGAAACGTAAACAATTCCTAAAAGGTATGACACAACTTGCCCAAGAAGGGGCTGTACAAATTTTTGAGCAGCCAGGTGCTCTTGATTCTTTCGTAGTAGGCGCCGTTGGTATGCTTCAATTTGAAGTATTAGAATACCGCCTCAAAAATGAGTATGGCGTAGATCTATTAAACAATACATTGCCATACGGTGTGGCTCGTTGGATTGATGGCGATGTAGATACGTCAACCTTAAAAGGCGTAGATAACGCTATGATTGTAAAAGATAATCGCGATCGCACAGTAGTCCTCATTTCCAATGAGTGGCAAATGGGCTGGGTTCAAGAACGTAATCCAGATATTACTTTCTTAAATGCACCAAAATTACATAACGAATTATAAATCCAAAATCAGGGAGCATATAATACACCCTGATTCTGTAGTATAATATAATCTATCGTAGTAGCTAGCTATTTAATTCAAATGGCTAGCTACTTTATTTATAATTCACCCTCATATAATATACAGTTCAAAATATATACGAAACCGCAACAAGCTATTTCTATAAGAACTAGTATACATTAATACTATATTCTTATAATTATAAAAAAATTATTTTTTCTCAAAGGATTTTTAAACACTTTTGCAGAATATATACGTTATACGTATACGGAATTTGTATACATAATAAATTCTATAGTATTTGCACGTCCATCCATGATACAATGTAATAAATTATTTTTATTTATTAAAAGGAGTGATTTTATGGGACTAATTGACCTAAAGTTAGTCAATGATGTATGGACTTTAAAGTTGTCCATGATTCAAACCGTAGGCCTTGCAGTCATTACCCTCTTCATCGGTATGTGGATTAATAAACATTCCAAAGTATTGCAACGCCTATGTATGCCAGCACCTGCTGTAGGGGCATTACCATTTGCCTTTTTTACTGCAATTTTGTCATACTATAAGATTTTAAATATTAGTTTTGACAGTTCCCTTCAAACATTTTTAATGCTTGCCTTCTTTACCAGCATCGGCTTAATGGCCTCTTTAAAAGTATTGAAAAAAGGCGGTATTTTTATCTTCTTCTTCTTCCTCCTCTGTGCAGCGTGGATTGTTGTCCAAAATACAATTGGCATCTCTATTGCCAAAGCATTAGGTGTTGAACCTATCCTTGGCATTATGGCAGGGTCCGTATCTATGATGGGTGGTCTTGGTACTGCTGGTGCCTTTGGTCCGCACTTTGAACAATTGCTCGGTATCCCTGGTACCGCTACAGCTGCCGTAGCAGCGGCTACCTTCGGTATGGTAGCAGGTACAGTGCTCGGCGCTCCTGTAGGTGAACGTATCATCAAAATGCATAGTGTAAAAACACCTTATGACAGCCCTGAAACTATGAATGATGAAGGTATCGACATGATGGAAGATCGTGTGGAAAGTGGCGGTAAACAATTCAATAGCCAAGCTCTTCTCACCATCTGTATGTGGATTGGTTTAGCCTTAGGTATCGGTACTCTTGTAAGTTATGGTTTATCCATTCTTACACCATTACCTGCATATATCGGTTCTATGATTGTAGCAGCTTGTATTCGTAACTTTGGTGATTTCTCTAAGAAATACAAAATCAATGATGCTGCCCTTGATGCAGTATCTAATGTAGCCTTAGCATTATTCGTAACTATGGCTATTAACAGTTTGAAACTAGTTCAATTAATCGATTTAGCATTACCACTTATTGCAATTTTAGCAGGACAAATGATTGCTATCGTAATTTTCGCTTACCTTATCTTCTTATTATTCGGTCGCAATTACGATTCTGTAATGCTTGGTGCTGGTGCTATCGGCTTCGGCTTAGGAGCTACACCAAATGCATTAGTTAATATGTTGTCCTTAGCAAGTAAACACGGTCCATCGCCTCGTGCATGGCTCGTTGTATCCCTTGTAGGCGCATTCTTAATTGACTTTGCCAATGCATTCATCATTACAAGTATGGCTAGTTGGTTATACTAATTCAAAAAAGGAGCTGTAACAGAATGAGGTAAAACCTCATTCTAGTTGCAGCTCTTTTCATATATAGAAAATACCAAGATAATTACAGATGAATTTTCTGTAATTATCTTGGTATTTTTGTGCTTTAAACACATTTAAATAAGCCTTTATAGCTTAGAGTTTTTTGTAAAACAAGACATATAAACGCCCCTTACTTACAATGATAAAGTGTCTGCATCGATTAATCAATGCAGACACTAATATCACTTTTAAATAGAGGTATATTCTATCGAGGTTCCATCATTCGACGCTCTTTAACAACTTGTTTCGTCGCATACCAAACTGTATTATTTACATAATAGCGAAGTTCATCATTTTGCACAGTGCTCTGAGTTTGTTCTAATATCGATGTCAATCTATTTTTTACATCTTCAGCAAACGCATCACCTTGCAAATCTGATGCTTCTGCAGCATACATAGATGTACGCATAGCATCTGCCATTGTGCGAAGTACATTAAATCCATAGCTATTAGTATAATATTCTGAACCCTGATTATCCGCACCCTTATAGGTCACATAATTATAAGTTTGAATTCCTTCATTTTCACCATTCCAATTATGTGAACGTTCATAAAAATGAACACGTCCTATAATACGATCATCAAATAACGACGCATAAGAATATTCTCGCTTCAATATTTTCTTTACATCAGAATCTAACCACAACTTATCTGTTTCCGTCAAAGTTCCGCTCATCTGATGCTCTTTTGCAGTAGCAATTGCTTCACGAGCATGCGCCCATTGCTGTGCAAAGGCCATGATTTGTTCAGCTGTTTCAGGTCTAACTGTTTCCACTAAATAATCATCAGTACCAACAATAGCATTTGCCGGATTAGTTTCCAATAATACATCTTTTTCAGCAAACGCCGTAGTCACAGTCATCATACATGCCAATGCAGTTAGAATAATTTGTTTTTTCATCCAAGTTCCTCTCTTACAATCCTACTTTATGAACTAATGCTTGAATCATCTGTTTCATTTGTTCAATTTCATCTTTTTGTGCTTTATTTTCTGCTAAAAGACGTTGGTTTTGAACTTTGATTGCCGACACTTCATCCTGCATTACATATACAGAACTGATAGGACCTGCTTTGTAACGATCTGGAACAGCTTCCTCTTCATCACGATTACCAAATTTCCACGTAACACCAGCATTATACATGGTATTATGATTCCCCATAGTTACACCAGCATGGAACATAGTAGATTCATTTTTGAAATGTGCCACACCAACAGCCAACGCATGAGAACCTTTATATCCACCTATACCTGCCATAATTTGAGTTGGTTCTAATGGATCGTATTGTAACGGTTTTAATGCAGACAATGCTGCCGCATTTGCGCCTGTATCAGCAATATCATCCTTCACATCCGCAATAGCGAGATCCACATTATTCCCCATCTGCTTTAATTGACTCACATTTACTGCATCAGTATCTGCCTCGCCAGGTGAAACATTAATAATCTTATTACCACCATTATCTAAACCAGAGTTAGTCAAGCTAACAGGATTTCCCTTAGCACCTTGATTAATAGTAATGCCGCCAGCATTAATCACTGTCGTATTGCTATCGCTACCAATAGTAAGGCCAGTATTATTCATCACAATGTTACCAGTTGTAACAGAGTTTAACGTAATATCATTCTGCAAAGCATATGTAACAGTACCATTGGATTGTGCTACATCCAAATTATTTCCTGCGATCATTGTCACATTGTCACCAGGATTAATCAATTCACTGCCTGTTGCAGAATTTGTACCAGTACCTGTTTTATTAGTTTTCAATGTAAATCCGCTATTATTAATCGCATTCGCTACATCACCAACTGTGGCAAAGGAATTAGATGTTGTCGCGCCGTCTACATCTGTGGAGGCTGTACCTGTTACTGTACCGTTAGATTCTGCTGTCAAAGACCCTTTTGTTACTGCCAAATCATAATTAGTATGACCGTCATCTTTTGTAGTTTCTCTAACTGCTACTGTTTTATTATCAGATGTAACAGTCGTTTTCGCACCTGCTACAGCTGTAGTCAATTGACTGACATTTACCGCATCAGTAGGCGCTGTACCAGCTGCTACATTGGTAATTGTATTACCACCGTTATCTAAACCATCTTTTGTTAAGGATACAGGCTTTCCGGCTGCACCATTTTTAATAACAATGCCATCTGTTGTCATTGTTGTATCCCCAGTTGTAACGGAGTTAAGCGTAATATCCTCTTTCAAGGCATAGGTAACTGTACCATCCTCTTGTTTTACATCAAGATTGTTCCCAGCTACCATCGTTACTGTATCACCAGGGTTAATCAGTTCACTATCTGTTGTACTATTCGTACCACTACCTGTTTTAGCAGTTTTCAACGTGAATCCACTATTATTAATCGCATTTGCTACATCACCGACTGTGGCAAAAGAATTAGTAATTGGCTTACTATCTGCATCATTTGCAGGCACTGCTGTTACACTACCATTTGTAGTTGTAAAGCTACCTTTGGTAACTGCTAAATCATAATTAGTATGACCATCTTTCACTGTCGTAGGCACAACTGTTACAGAGTTATCATCAGATGTGACAGTTGTTTTTGCACCTGCCACTGCTGTAGTTAATTGACTGACATTTACCGCATCAGTAGGCGCTGTACCAGCTGCTACATTGGTAATTGTATTACCACCGTTATCTAAACCATCTTTTGTTAAGGATACAGGCTTTCCGGCTGCACCATTTTTAATAACAATGCCATCTGTTGTCATTATTGTATCCCCAGTTGTAACGGAGTTAAGCGTAATATCCTCTTTCAAGGCATAGGTAACTGTACCATCCTCTTGTTTTACATCAAGATTGTTCCCAGCTACCATCGTTACTATATCACCAGGGTTAATCAGTTCACTATCTGTTGTACTATTCGTACCACTACCTGTTTTAGCAGTTTTCAACGTGAATCCGCTATTATTAATCGCATTTGCTACATCACCAACTGTGGCAAAAGAATTAGATGGGGTAGCACCGTCTACATCAGGGGAAGCTAAGCCTGTTACTGTGCCGTTAGAGCCTGCTGTTAGAGACCCTTTTGTTACTGCCAAGTCATAATTAATATGTCCGTCATCTTCATCTACAATCTCTTCAATTGCTACGGTTTTATCTGCAGACGTAACTGTAGTTCTAGCACCTGCCACTTTTGTATTCAATTGGCTAACATTCACCGCATCAGTATCATTTTTACCAGCTGCTACATTGGTAATTGTATTATCACCGTTATCTAAACCATCTTTTGTTAAGGATACAGGCTTTCCGGCTGCACCATTTTTAATAACAATGCCATCTGTTGTCATTGTTGTATCCCCAGTTGTAACGGAGTTAAGCGTAATATCCTCTTTCAAGGCATAGGTAACTGTACCATCCTCTTGTTTTACATCAAGATTATTCCCAGCTACCATCGTTACTGTATCACCAGGGTTAATCAATTCACTGTCTGTTGCAGAATTTGTACCACTACCTGTTTTATCAGTAGTCAATGTAAAGCCGCTATTATTAATCGCATTCGCTACATCACCGACTGTGGCAAAAGAATTAGATGGGGTAGCACCGTCTACATCAGCAGCTGCTGCACCTATTACTGTGCCGTTAGATCCTGCTGTTAAAGACCCTTTTGTTACTGCCAAGTCATAATTAATATGTCCGTCATCTTCATCTACAGTCTCTTCAATTGCTACGGTTTTATCCGCAGACGTAACTGTAGTTCTAGCACCTGCCACTTTTGTATTCAATTGGCTAACATTCACCGCATCAGTATCATTTGTACCAGCTGCTACATTGGTAATTGTATTACCACCGTTATCTAAACCATCTTTTGTTAAGGATACAGGCTTTCCGGCTGCACCATTTTTAATAACAATGCCATCTGTTGTCATTGTTGTATCCCCAGTTGTAACGGAGTTAAGCGTAATATCCTCTTTCAAGGCATAGGTAACTGTACCATCCTCTTGTTTTACATCAAGATTATTCCCAGCTACCATCGTTACTGTATCACCAGGGTTAATCAATTCACTATCTGTTGCAGAATTTGTACCACTACCTGTTTTATCAGTAGTCAATGTAAAGCCGCTATTATTAATCGCCGTTGCTACATCACCTACTGTGGCAAAAGAATTAGTAATTGGCTTACTATCTGCACCATTTGCAGGCTCTGCTTTTACAGTACCATTTGTAGTTGTAAAGCTACCTTTGGTAACTGCTAAATCATAATTAGTGTGACCATCAGTATCTGTCGTAGACACAACTGTTACAGAGTTATCATCAGATGTGACAGTTGTTTTTGCACCTGCAACTGTTTCAGTTAATTGACTGAAATTTACCGCATCATTAGGCGCCGTACCAGCTGCTACATTGGTAATTGTATTACCACCGTTATCTAAACCGCCTTTTGTTAAGGATACAGGCTTTCCGGCTGCACCATTTTTAATAACAATGCCATCTGTTGTCATTGTTGTATCCCCAGTTGTAACGGAGCTAAGGCTAATAGCATCTTTCAAGGCATAAGTAACTGTACCATCCACTTGTTTCACATCAAGATTGTTCCCAGCTACCATCGTTACTGTGTCACCAGGGTTAATCAATTCACTGTCTGTTGCAGAATTTGTACCACTACCTGTTTTATCAGTAGTCAATGTAAAGCCGCTATTATTAATCGCATTTGCTACATCACCGACTGTAGCAAAGGAATTAGATGTTGTTGCACCAGCTACACCATCAGCTGCTGCACCTGTTACTGTGCCGTTAGAGCCTGCTGTTAGAGACCCTTTTGTTACTGCTAAATCATAATTAGTATGACCATCTGCCTCTTTCTCAGATACAACTGTTACAGAGTTATCATCAGATGTGACAGTTGTTTTTGCTGCTTTAATAGCATCAGAAACATTCGTTTTATCTGTATCTCCAATATTAGTGACTGCTAATGTTCCATCTGGATTAACTGTTGTATCACCACCAATTATATCGGCTACAGATCCTGCTACATTAGCAGTTACCTGGTTTGCTACATATAATTGGGAGCCATTAATTGCATCTGTAGATGTAGCAGAAATTTCTCCAGCAGCTACATTTTGGATTCTTCGTTCACTACCTGCAGCACCAACAGAAACAGCACCTACCGCTGTTTCACCAGCAAACCCTCCATATGTTAAAGTTGTAGTTGTAGCTGCATCCGTAGTTGTAGCTGCATACGTACTTTTAACAGTTGCTGTAGATACAGAACCTGTAGCGCCACCAGTAGTTGTTCTACCAGCCACACCATCTACGTTCATATTAGCACCAGCTGTTGCCAGTACCTGACTATTATCACCTAAATACACGGAATTAGCCACAGTATCCATTACAGACTTATCTGATTTTACACCAATACCACTACCCAACACATAGGTGCCAGATGTATTTACATAGTTATTATTGCCTACTACTTTAGAACTATCTACAGCTGCAGTAATAACCAATCCAGGTGTTGTTTGTAATTTACCATTACTATCATAAGTTGCAGTAGCACCAATTTGGTTATTATTACCAAATGCTCCTACATTAGTAGAAGTAGCGCCAACTGCATTATCATTACCAACTGTAAAAGATCCAGTACCTTCTATAATAGACGGATCACCGACAGCACCCGAATAATTTCCTGACACACTGTTTGACGTGCCTATAGAAATTGATTGTGTACCACTTGCTTTCGCTTCTCGACCAATTGCTACAGAATCTACACCACTTGCATTGCTCTTATAACCAGTTGCTACCGAATTAACACCCAACGCCTGAGAACCTATAGCTATAGCAGTAGCATGACGTGCATTCGCATACGCACCAGCACCGATAGCAGTTGTACCAACAGCATCAGCTTTACCATCCCCAGTCTGTGCACCAATAGCTGTACCTAATGTCGCTTTAGATGCTACTACTGCCGCTGTACCAATAGCTGTACCCAAAGAAGAATAAGATGCCGCTTTTTGACCAATAGCTACCGAACCATCCAAAGCACTGGTAGTAGGATAAAAGTCTGAAATAGAATTAATTGGAAATGCCTTCCCTACATTATCGGTATAGGCATTTTTTGCTGTAGCTGATACTGAATTCATATCATTACCACCGATAGCAACGGAAGAATGCCCTGCCACAGTTTGAGCGCCAATAGCGATAGATTGATCGCCTAATGCGCGCGCATCAAAACCAATAGCTGTTGCTTCATTCACATCAATAGTGGCTTTCGTTGTATCAATACCGGCTAAAGCAAATAAATCATTAGTATAATACGAATGTGTAATAGCAGTATTTTTAGTCGTTGTCAATCCACCTGTTGCCGTATTATAATCTGCATCCGTAAAACTAGCTTTATCCTTAAAATTACTATCTGTATCACCTTTAACGCGATACAATAACCCGGCTAAGGAATTACTCCCCACAGCTGTAGAACCGTTAGATCCTTTATTACCACCATCAATAATCGCATCAGTACCAATAACCGTAATAGGCCTTTTAATAGTACTAGTAAAATTAGATACCGTATCTGCAATAGCTACTGTATTAGCCCCAATAGCTACAGAAGCAGTTGATTGAGCCTTGGCCTTAGCACCGATGGCTACGGCATTCTCACCATATAAACCAATAGCCCCCGATGAACTTAACACCTTACCCAATTGATCTTGCACGCCTGTTACAGCTCCCATACCAAGAGCAATAGAGTTATTTCCATACGCAGACGCACTATAGCCTACTGCTGTCGATTGATCGCCCTGTGCCTTGGTAGAACCACCTATAGCAGTAGCATCCTTAGCAGCAACTGTAGTAAATGTATAATTAGCAGGATCTGTTTTACTTCCAGTCTCATCTTTTATTTTAACTGATGTTGTAACCGTACCACCTGCAAGAGCGGTATTGCCGATAGCCACCGATTCGTTCCCTGTAGTTTGCGATCCATTACCGATTGCTATATTATTTACACCTTCTGCAGTAGCAGTTTCACCAATTTCAATTTCCTTATTGCCCGTTGTTTTGGTTTCCACATATACAGGAGAACCGTTCGAACTAACAGTTCCAGAAGTAGTGTCTGTAATAGCGGTTGCTGCACTAACCACTCCAACGGAAGAGGACATGATACCGATAACAGTTGCTGCTGCCAACGCCGTTCTTGCAAATGTTTTTGCATTTGACGGTGACTTTACTACATATTGTTGTCTCTCTTTGTTCCAAATTATTTTATACGACCTATTGTTCATTCAAGAATCCTATTCCCTTTCATACTTACTTATTCAGATTCGAATAAAACAGAAAATCCCTCTAAAGCGCCTATATTAAGTATGATTTTAATTCAAGCATTTCATGATTAACTCATTTTCTGTTACAATACATTCTAATACTTTTACACTACACTAAAAAAATCAACTATTTCTAAAACAAAGTATATAAATCCCTACCCAATCTCCTAATGCAATATGTAACAATCCATCAGATTAACTATAAATCTTACAGTTTTTAACAGTTAAAATTTCATATATCATATAAAAAAGACACCAACCACAAATATGATTGGTGTCAATACAAACTTACGAAATGAGTATTCTAATATGAAAAAATCCTATATTAATATCTTGTCCCACGCATTAGCTACATCTGCAAATTCTTGAAGAGTAAATGTTTCACCTCTACGTTGCCCATCGATGCCAGCCTCTTGTAATACTGCATCAATTTGTTCTTTACTAAGTCCTGTAGTTTTCATCGTATTAGAAAATGTTTTACGACGCTGTGCAAAACCAGCTTTCACAACGCGGAAAAACAATTTCTCATCTACCACATCGACTGGCGGTTTATCACGCAATACACAGCGAATAACAGAACTCGTTACAGCTGGTGCAGGTAAAAATGATTTTGGTGGCACATCAAGAACAATATCTGGTTTTGTATAGTACTGTACCGCTACAGACAAAGCACCATAATCTTTGGTACCCGGTTTAGCCACCATGCGCAATGCCACTTCCTTTTGAACCATCACAACAAGACGTTCAATAGGCAGTTTACTTTCTAATAACGACATAATAATAGGCGTTGTAATATAATAAGGTAAATTAGCTACTACCTTAAATGGCTCATGATTCATAATAGAAGATACATCAAGTTTTAATACATCACCATGTACGATTTTTACATTCTCATATTGCCCCAATGTAGTGTCTAGTACCTCTAGTAATCGTGTATCTAATTCAATAGCCGTTACTTGTGCTCCACTTTGAGCTAAACCTTGCGTTAATGTACCAATACCTGGGCCAATTTCAAGCACTGGTTCTCCTGGCTCTAAATCTGCTGATTTGACGATTTCATCTACGATACCTCGTTTAATCAAGAAGTTTTGACCCAACTTCTTACTCATTTTAATATCAAAACGTTTACATATATAATGCACCACTTCAGGACTTGCAATAATGGATTCAATCATATTTACTCCCGTATATATTCTTACTATTATTTATTATTCTTAACTATTATGTATTATACTTCCCATACTCTGAGATACTCATATGCTATACTATACTAACTCTTTTAGTTATGAAAGTACATGTTGCTAAAACTCATAACTCTTTATTAATAATAGATTGAACGGCTGCTTCATAAGCCGCTCTTGTAATACCATAATGATTTAAGCGATATAAAAATTGCTTACCATTGCCGTACCCAATACCAAGCTTAGCACCTATGGAAGCACGAAGCTCTGCACTATTGGGAAATCCTGATAAGCCATGACTCACTAAGTCTGCCATAGTAAATTCATTAGAAGAGTCTATCGTTTCTGTATGCAATACAGATAATGCTCTGCGTATAGATTCAGGAGAGGCTTGTTCTATACCAATGTCATCATTAGCAAAGGCTTCATTACGTGGCACAAATGCATGCTGCGCATTGGGAAATTTCTTTGTCAACACACGACGTATACGTTCTCCCGCAGTATCTGGATCTGTAAGGATAATAATGCCTCGTTTTTCATAGGCCACACGAATCTGTTCAATTACACCTTTACGCAATGTGAATCCTTCAGTAGCAATACAGTCAGCTGTAACAGCTTGTTGTATACGTTGTATATCTGATTTTCCCTCTACGACGATAACTTCTTTTAGCATAAGTCCTCCTATTCTTTCCTATCATTGTAACATATATAACATTGCTAAAATAGGTGTAATCGTTTAGTATTAATAATGTATAATCCATATTATAAGGAGAACAATTGTGACATTACAACAATTACGATATGTAACGACTATCGCCAACATCGGTAGCATTAGTGAGGCAGCAAAACGTTTATTCGTGTCTCAACCAAGTTTAACAAAAGCCATAAAAGAATTAGAAAAAGAAATGGGCATCACCATTTTTGATAGAACCAATAAAGGAATTACTGTATCTAAGGAAGGTGAGCGATTTTTAGGCTATGCTCGACAAGTATTAGAGCAAGCTACCTTATTAGAAGAACAGTATAAAAGTAATACAGGAGGTAAAAAACAATTCTCCGTATCTACACAACACTATTCTTTTGCTGTAACAGCTTTTGCAGAATTAATTAATCGTGCCAATGTAGACTCTTATGACTTCTCATTACGAGAAACGCAAACCTATGAAATCATCGATGATGTAACACATATGAAAAGTGAAATTGGTTTATTATACTATAATGATTTCAATCGACCTGTTTTGGAGAAACTCATTCACTCAAATGAATTGACCTTTACTGAGTTATTTACTGCTCATCCACATGTATTTATTGGTAAACACCATCCATTAGCGACAAAAAAGAAAATATCTATGGAAGAACTTGAAGAGTATCCATATATCTCCTTTGAACAAGGCGATCACAACTCCTTCTATTTCTCTGAAGAAATCTTTAGCACTGTAGTCAGACCGAAGCATATTCGTGTTCGTGATCGTGCTTCTCTATTTAGCTTATTATTAGGCCTTAATGGCTATACCGTGTCTAGTGGTGTTATCGATGAGGAAGTTAATGGCGAAAATATCATCGCAGTCCCTCTTGCAGAAGAAGGCATTATGCACATCGGTTATATTACAAATAACAAAATGCAACGAAGTCGTTTAGGACAAGAATATATTCAAGCCCTAAAAGATTACCTCAAAACATACGGTCGTCATATTCAATTAGCTACAACAGAATAATAGATTAACACATAAGCAAAAGCGAGCATCCATAAGAATGCTCGCTTTTATATTAAGGGTTATAGGACAAAAAGTGTGTGTGACTAATCCCAATAAGTTGGAAAATTTGTAGACATATGTAGCTCATTCCA
>NZ_RQUY01000016.1 GCF_003992125.1 Veillonella caviae
TGGAATGAGCTACATATGTCTACAAATTTTCCAACTTATTGGGATTAGTCACACACACTTTTTGTCCTATAACCCAAAAACGAATAAAAGCGGTTTACTGGTGCTGTTATGAACACTCACTGAAACCGCTTGCTGTTGTTGAAATACTTGCTGTAATATCTTCTATTTTGCATGTGGTTGATCTGACTCAGCCACTACTTGTACAATAATTTGTTGATCAGACGGAATCTGGGTCATTAATACTGGCATAGGTATATTCATTGCTTGTGCAATCCCTTTGATTTGTCGAATTGATACTGAAACTGGAGTTCCATTATTGCTTTCATAATTAGCTTCTAAGGTTTCAATTTCAGATACTGAAAGGGAGGACGCTTTGGCGAAATCCTCTATAGATTGTTGATGATTTGTACGATAGTCTTTTATGATGTCTCCGATATACATATAATACCTCCATTCTTAACTATTATTATACATGATAGTTGTTAGTTATTTCACTATAAATAATAGTATTGAATATTTTATGAAAATATATTTGACTATTATATGTTGTAGTGGTACTATAAATGCATAGACAATTACATATTTGGGAATAGGTGCTGAAAAGCATAATAGAGAAGCTGGTTAAAGGCCAGCACGGTCCCGCCACTGTATGGTTGAGCGAGTCTAATTAAGTCACTGGGAAACTGGGAAGGCTAGATAAGCGATGATGCCGAGTCAGGAGAACTGCCTATTCAACATTCACCATTTGACCTACGAGTGATAGGGAGGAGAAGTTAGAGACTCCCTTTTTACGTGCATGTAAAAAGGATTTTTTATTAATAATAAGAAATTTTGAATGTCGTGGTCATGGTGGATTATACCTTTTGGTATTACCAACATGGCTTTTGTTATGTTGTTAATATATTTTTTGTAAATGTAGGGCATGCATTTATTCATCATCATCCAAAAAGAGATGGTCCCAGTATCTGGTTTTAAACAGTTGTTGGGACCATTTCTTTTTCGTTCATCAATATTTCATTTGAAAAATGATTGACGATATATGTAATAAGTGGTATTATTATTTCAGTTGGTACGCGGGAGTGGCGGAATTGGCAGACGCACCAGACTTAGGATCTGGCGCCTTACGGCGTGGGGGTTCAAGTCCCTTCTCCCGCACCACATTCTAATTAAATAGATAGTATGTCTTGTAAAGCTGGAATGAACAGGCTTACAAGGCTTTTTTATTATATATGGTGCACTATGACAATTTCATTTGATACAGTGCTTTCACAGAACCCATCTATTGTAGATGGGCTAAAGGCGTTTACGGCTAAAGGAAAATCTGCTATCTACGGATTAAGTGGATCTCAAAAGTCATTTCTTCTTAGTCGAGCCATTTCTTCCGACCAAGTAGGACCAACGATTATTGTTGTCCATGATAAGGAACACAAAGAGATGTGGGAGCGTGATTTAGCTTTTTTCTGGCCTCATATAGAGGTACTTTCTTTTCCTATAACGGATCGTGTAGACTTTACGACTGTAGCACGTAGCCTAGAGAACCAAGGTAATCAAATGCGCGCTCTCAGTCAATTGGCGTGGCAGAAACCGGTGGTGGTAATTGCAAATGCTGAAGAGGCATCACAATATGTGGTGAGTCCTCAGTATTTAAAACATGCTAGCGTGTATATCGAGCTTTCACAGACTATCGAGCGAGATGTATTATTAGAAACATTAGTACATATTGGATATGAACGAGTAGACCAGGTGGAACAACGTGGTCATTTTGCTGTGCGTGGAGATATTTTAGATATCTATCCTGTTAATAGCGATAAACCAATTCGTATAGAATTCTTTGGTGATGAAGTTGATACGATGCGATATTTTTCTATTGAAAGCCAACGATCTACGGAGCAAATTGATTCTTATACGATAACACCATTTTATATTAATGATACGGAGTCCAATAGTACATTATTATCTTATGCAGCAGAGGGTCTCATTATTTTTGATGAGCCAGGTCGTATTCAAGAATCATTAAAGAAGTTTTTAAAAGAAGATGTGGCTCATCGTCAAGGACATTGTGATTGGAATGAATTGCAACGCTCTGTAGAGGGAAAAGTACAAGTAGCCTTTACTTTTATGCAACAGCGCTCTATTGGTCTTAGTGGATTTACTTCCATAGGTATTCAAGGGAAAACGATGACTAGTTTTGAGCGCCAAATTCCGTTATTAATGGATGAAATTAAACAATGGCAGAAGCTAGAACATCAAGTGGTGTTAGTTCTCAATAATCAACAGCGTCGAGAAGGTGTTGAACGGTCTTTAGAAATAGATGGTATTGCCTATAGGTTTAGTGAAAGCTTTGATTATGAGCCCAATACGGTGCTCATTATGCAAGGTCTTCTTACTGATGGTTTTGAGTTACCTCATAGTAAACTTGCTGTTGTGGTAGAAGGTAATATCTATGGACAGCAAAAGCGTAAATTGCGTAATAAACCTAAAAAAGGGCAGGAAATAAATTATTTCACGGATTTGACCATTGGTGATTATGTAGTTCATAGTCAGCATGGAATAGGCAAATATATTGGACTTAAAACGATTGAAACAGAAGGTATTCATCGTGATTACATTGAGATTGCCTATGCGGGGACGGATCGATTATTTTTGCCTGCCAGTAATCTAGATCAGTTACAAAAATATATTGGCAATGAAGGTGATGTACCGCGTATCCATAAAATGGGCGGTAGTGATTGGCGCAAAGTAGTTACAAAAGCTAAGAAGGCTATTGATGATTTAGCCGATAAGCTGGTTGAATTGTACGCTAAGCGTGAAGTGGCAGAAGGTTTTGCTTTTTTACCAGATCAACCATGGCAACAAGAATTCGAAGACACTTTTCCTTATGAAGAGACGGAAGACCAATTACAAGCTGTTCGAGAAATTAAAGAATCTATGGAACGACCTATACCAATGGATAGATTATTGGCTGGTGATGTTGGTTTTGGTAAAACAGAAGTGGCTATGCGTGCCGTGTTTAAAGCTGTTATGAGTGGTAAACAAGTGGCTGTATTAGTACCTACTACGGTATTGGCACAACAGCATTATCAAACCTTTTTAAATCGATTTAATCCATTTGGTGTCAAGGTAGAGGTTATCAACCGATTTAGGTCGACGACGGAGAAAAAAGAAGTTGTTAAAGGTGTGGAAGCAGGTTCTGTAGATGTATTAATCGGCACCCACTCGCTATTAAATAAAAAGATCAAGTTTAAAGACTTAGGATTTCTCGTGGTAGATGAAGAACAACGATTTGGGGTAGCACAAAAGGAAAAATGGAAAGAATGGGCTAATCATATCGATGTACTCACATTAAGTGCTACACCGATACCTCGTACTTTGCATATGTCCCTTGTAGGGGTTCGAGAAATGTCTGTCATTAGTACACCACCAGAAGAGCGGTTACCTATACAAACTTATGTTGTGGAATACGATATGAACCTTGTAGCAGATGCGATAAAACGCGAATTAGCACGGGGAGGACAAGTATATTTCGTATATAATCGGGTCGCCTCTATAGAGCATATGGGTGAATTATTAGAAGCAGCATTGCCTGATTTACGCTATGCCATTGCTCATGGTCAAATGACTGGCCGTCAAATTGAAGAAATTATGACTGATTTCTATGAAGGCCATTATGATGTATTGCTTAGCACTAGTATTATTGAAACGGGCCTTGATGTGCCTAATGCGAACACAATTATTATTTATGATGCAGATCATTTAGGGCTTTCACAGTTATACCAAATGAGAGGGCGTGTAGGACGTTCTAGACGCCGTGCATATGCCTATTTCATGTATAGACCTGATAAAATGCTTTCAGAGGCTGCAGAAAAGCGTTTAAAAGCTATAGAAGAGTTTACAGAGTTAGGGGCAGGGTTTAAATTGGCTATGCGTGATTTAGAGATTCGCGGTGCTGGAAACCTATTGGGGGCTCAACAACATGGTAATATTGCGGCTGTCGGGTTCGGTATGTACGTATCTATGTTAGAAGAAGCTATCGCAAAAGCACAAAATAAAGAGGTAGTAAAAGATACTTCACCTGATCCAGCCATCGATCTCGAGGTAGATGCATTTATTGATGATGCGTATATCAAGGATAGTGCTCGTAAAATCTCTATTTATCAACGGTTATTACAAATAAAAACAAAGGCGCAATTAGATGATATGACAGATGAGCTTATCGACCGTTTTGGCACACCTACAGAGCCTGTAGATCGATTATTGCGTATTGCTCGTATTAAAGAGCAAGCTCGATTACTGGGGATAAAAAGTATTGCTCGTAGGGGGGAAGAACTCAATATCCATTGGCACGATGATTCGAAAATGGCATACTGGGATATGGGCGCTGTTAGTGAAGTGATGTGGAAGCACATGAAGTTTTTAGATACGAAACCAGCTACATTACAGGTGGCGTTAGTTGGACTCAAAGGGTCTATCCTATCTATTACGGAACAAGTAATGAAGGAATTATCTAAAACTTCAGAGGAGGGCCTATGAACCGATTTTTAAAGGGTGCTATGATTTTAACTATAGCTGGTATCATCGTCAAGGTTATTGGTGCTTTTAGCAAGGTATTAATTGCGCGCATATTAGGCGGTGAAGGTATAGGTTTGTATATGATGGCCTATCCCATTTATCAAATTATTGTCAGCATTTCTGCTGCTGGTATTCCTGTGGCTATTTCGATCATGATTGCTGAAAAACTGGCAAATCATGATATTCGCGGTGTTAATCAAGTATTTCGCATGTCCTTAAAGGTGTTAACCTTAGTGGGGATTGTATTTAGTATTGGTTTATATGCTAGTGCAAAATGGCTTATTCAATGGCAGATTATCACTGATCCTAGGGCGCTGATGCCGATTCAATTGTTGGCACCAGCCATCGTAGTCGTTACCATACTTAGCTGTTTTAGAGGGTATTTCCAAGGGTTCCAATACATGGTACCTACCGGGACTAGTCAAGTCTTTGAGCAAATATTTCGAGTTGGATCTATGGTAGGATTAGCCTACTATTTTATAGATCAAGGTTTGCATTTTGCAGCTGGCGGTGCTACATTTGCTACATTTCCGGGCGTGTTAGCAGGATTAGTAGTGCTAGTATATTTTTATTATCGGCAACGTAAGGCACGTCAACAATTAATAGCTGAGCAAAATGAATCGGCCCTTATGGAGTCGAATTGTGCTGTTATTAAGCGACTATTTGCTTTAGCTATTCCTGTATCTATGGCTAATATTATGCTTCCTATGGTATCTCTTATTGACACCTTTATTGTACCTAAACGACTAATGGATATAGGGTATTATTTGCACGAAGCGACTACACAATTTGGGTATTTAACAGGCATGGCAACCTCCTTGATTGGATTACCGATTATATTGACCACATCATTGGCTGCTAGCTTAGTACCTGCTGTATCCGAAGCTCATGCTATGCATGATATCACTCAGATTATTAAACGATCTAGGACGGCAATGAAAATTGCCAATTTGTTTACCATACCCGCCTGTATCGGCCTTTCTGTATTAGCCACACCAATTTCTTTATTAATTTATGCTACGCCTCACGCAGGACCAGTTATTGCTGTTATTAGTTTGAGCATCATTTTTCTTGGGTGGCAGCAAATTACAGCAGGTATTTTACAAGGGTTAGGACGTACAGTAATACCGTTGGTTTCTATTTGTATCGGTCTTGTAGTGAAAGCTGTATTAGACTATCAATTGACAGGATCTATCGAATTAGGTATTAACGGTGCTGCATGGGCAACGAATTTAAATTTTGCCATCGCTGGAGGCATTAATATCTGGTTTGTAAGAAAATACGTTGGCTCTATTGTGAAAGCGAAGGAATTATTGAAAATTCTTGTATCTGCCATGGCTATGGGAGGTGCTACACAAGTGACCTATACGTTCTTAGTAGAACTATTAGGTAATGGTCCATCGGTAGCTGCTGCTATTGTAGTTGCTATTGTAGTTTATGGCGTATCTTTGTGGCTTACGAAGGCGATTGTGAAAGATGATATCTATCATTTTCCAATTATAGGCAAACGATTACAGAAAAAACGTGACAAAGAGGAAGGGCGTTTATATGAAAAGCAATATTGATATAAATCCATTAGTTGACGTAGTAGATATTTTGCGTAGCCCTGAAGGGTGTTCTTGGGATAGGCAACAAACTCATGAGTCCTTGCGTCCTTATTTTATCGAAGAAACTTATGAAGTGATAGATGCTATCGACAATAAAGATATGGCTAATTTGCGTGAAGAATTAGGTGATGTATTATTACAAGTCGTTTTCCACAGTCAGTTAGCCGAAGAACATGGACATTTTACATTACAAGATGTTATTAATGATGTGTCAGCGAAAATGATTCGTCGTCATCCGAAGGTATTTGTAGATAAAAATAAGATGAATGATAATGAAAAAACATACACTTGGGATGAATTAAAAGCACAAGAAAATAAAAATATACGAAAATCTGTATTAGATGGTGTTTCAAAAGGATTGCCATCATTAATGGCTGCTCAGAAATTGCAAGATAAGGCTGGAAAGCTAGGATTTGACTGGAAGGAGCTCGATCCGATTTGGGAAAAAGTGAACGAAGAAATTGACGAATTTAAGGTAGCCGTAGCTGAAAATGATAGAGAAAATATGGAAAGCGAGGCTGGAGATGTGCTTTTTTCCTTGATTAATCTATTTAGATGGTATAAAATAAGCGGTGAAAATGCACTGAATCGCACAAACACTAAGTTCCGACAGCGTTTTTCACATGTAGAAGCTTGTGTTAACAAAAGTGATCGCTCATGGGAAGACTTTTCATTAGCTGAGCTGGATGCTTTTTGGGAGGAGGCTAAGGTGCAGGAAAAGTAACCAAGAGGTGAGTTAGTAATCTCGAGGTATTGTAATTTAAAGGAGGTTCTGTCATGAATAAAACAGAATTAATTGCAAGTGTTGCACAAAAAACTGAATTAACAAAAAAAGACGCTGAAAAAGCAGTAAAAGCTGTGTTCGATACAATTGCAGAAGAATTAGCTACTGGCGGTAAAGTACAAGTAATCGGTTTCGGTACTTTTGAAATCCGTGAACGCGCTGCTCGTGAAGGTCGCAACCCACAAAGCGGTGAAGTTATTACAATTGCTGCATCCAAATCCCCTGCATTCAAAGCTGGTAAAGGTTTGAAAGAACAAGTTAACGCAGCTCCTGCAAAAAAACGCAAAAAATAATCTAATATAGATTTTTAGGAGACCTCGTTGAGGTCTCTTTTTTTGCTTTATAGGACTCAATATATCAATAGACTAGAGGGATTAGATTCTATCGGTATGATGGTTGGAGGAAACTTCCTAGAAGGGATATTCTCACTAATTCAACTATGGTATAATCACAATGAAAGGATTGATTATGAACAACGAATATTCCCGAAAGGTCCTCATTGTGTCTGCCTCTATTGGTAGTGGACATATGCAGGCAGCCAGAGCTATAGAAGAATATTGGAAAGAAAAGGAGCCACAGGCTACCATTAGTCATGTAGATTTTTTGGATACCGAAACATTGTCATTGGAGCATATTATCAAAGGTACCTATATTAAGATGATTGATTTGTTTCCTATGCTCTATGATTTGATTTATCGTGCCTCTAAAGGCGAGCGTAAGGGAACTGTCATGCAGACAGTGCTGTCTTATTTGTTAAAAAGCCGTATGCTCAAGCTTATACAACAGGAAAATCCAGATGTAATGGTATTTACCCATCCATTTCCTTGTGGTGCAGCATGTATTTTAAAACGACAAGGTCATATTCAGATGCCTATTGTAGCCATTTTAACGGATTTTAGCAGTCATCAGTTTTGGTTATATCCTCAAGTAGATACTTATTTTGTTGCTACAGAAGGTATGGTGTCAGAAATGACGCAAGTCGGTATTGAAGCTGATAAAATTCACGTATCAGGTATCCCTGTGCGCCGATCTTTCTTTAAAGATGCCATTACACATTATGAAATGAAGAAACCTATTAAGGTTCTCGTTATGGGGGGCGGTTTAGGTTTAGGGTCTTTGGAAATTGCATTACAGCATCTTGATGCGGTATCCTCTATTGATGAAATTACCGTTGTAGCAGGACAGAATACATCACTTTATGAATCATTGGTAACACTGAGTGGGAAAATGAAAACAAAGACCACTGTATATGGATATACGTCGAATATATCGGAATTGATGAGCTCCACCACATTATTAGTTACAAAACCGGGTGCACTTACGTGCATGGAAGCCGTTACTATTGGATTGCCTATGGTATTTTTCAATGCTATTCCAGGCCAAGAGGTAGCTAATGCAGAGCTGCTAGAAAACCGTGGCTGTGCACGTTGGGCTCGAGATATTCATAATTTAGAAGACGTTGTAGCTGCGTTGTTAATTAATCCCAATCGGTTGCAACAAATGTCTGAAACGGCTCGACAGTGGCACGTAGATGGGGCTGCTAATATAGTAAATGAATTAATACGTGTATTAGATAGGGATTTAAAATAATCGTAATATAATATAGAAAGAGTCATGCTAGTGAACAAATGATTAATGTTAGTTTTATCTAAGCTTAACATTAAGGTCTAATCTAGCATGACTCTTTTGCTTTTATAGGATGAGTTTCAAAGGTAAGTTTTATTACTGAAATTCTTCAATATTTTCTTGTCGGATATTTTGTAAAGTGCAGAGTAAGTGGTCGATACTTTCTGCAGAAATCATTAATTCTTGTAATTGGTGAGAATCATGTAAGGTAACGCTCCATTGGAAGGAGTCATTATCGTCATATATATTAAATACGATATCCGTGTTGAGACTTTCAGGAATGTGTCCATCATCATCGGATACGGTGGCATAGGAACCATCATCTAATAATTCGATAAATAATGTATCATAACCATCAAAATCAATAAGTTCAAAACCGAGCTCATCATAAAAAGCTAATACTGTATCGTGTGTCATAAAATCCTCCTTACTATCGTCGCTATATATGTATTCTACTGAGGTCCTTCTATGACTGTCAATACCGTTCGTAGTATAATAGATACCATAAGCACAGTTGAGGAGTATTGCAATGAATGTTATTAGTTTACAACACATAGAAAAATCATATGGTACACGATTATTATTTACTGATGTATCAATCACTTTTACTAATCAAAAGCGATTGGGATTGGTTGGTATCAATGGAACTGGCAAATCTACATTTTTAAAAATATTGTCTAATCAAATGGAAGCTGATTCTGGGCATATTGAACGAAATGGCAAGGCCCAGGTATATTATTTGGCACAAACCCCAAAATTTAATGGTGAAGATAGTGTATTAACAGCTATTTTGGATGGGGCACATCCGCGGTTGCAATTGGTAAAAGCCTATGAGTTGGCTCGCATACGCTATGAAGGTATGCAGTCGGCAAATATTCATGATTTAGCGATTGAACGCCAATATATGCAGCGATTAGAGGAGATGGATCAGCAAAATGGGTGGCAAGTCGAACAAGAGGCTCGTATTATCCTGAATAAATTAGGATTTCCCAATGTACATCAACAAGTAGAGTTCTTATCAGGGGGACAAAAACGTCGTCTTGCATTGGGGCAAGCTTTGCTATATCCTTGTGATTTATTGTTATTGGATGAGCCTACAAATCATTTAGATGAGAATAGTATCGAGTGGCTTGAAACTTATTTGCGGAATCGTCCAGGAGGATTGCTCATCAGTACTCATGATAGGTATTTTTTAGATTCTGTATGCACAGGTATTTTAGAATTGTCTAATCGCCGTATGTATGAATATGAGGGGAATTATGAAACATATGTGGCGAATAAGGCAGATAGAGAAGCGAAACAAGCGGCTACAGAAGAAAAACGTCGTCAATTTCTAAAACGGGAGGTTGAATGGGTACGCCGAGGAGCACAGGCGCGTAGTACAAAGCAAAAGGCGAGACTACAGCGCTATGAGAACCTCAAAAATATGGAAAAAATCAGACGGACTGATCAATTAGACCCTATTGTTTTAAAAACACGACTAGGTAAAACTATATTTGATATAGAGCATCTCAGTTTTAATTTTGAGCAGCGCCCTATAATCCGAGATTTTACCTATCATGTGGTGCGCCACGACCGCATTGGTATTGTGGGGCCAAATGGAGTAGGGAAATCGACATTTATGAATATTTTGGATGGTATCTATAAACCATCTAGTGGGACTATTGGTAAAGGGGAAACGGTACGCATTGCTCATTTTAAACAGGAACTGCCTTCTTTTGATGAAGATATGCGCGTTCTTGACTATATTCGAGAGGATCATTCGTACATGGTGCTAGGAGATGGATCTACCTTGAGTGCAGGTCAAATGTTAGAACGGTTTTTGTTTACTCCTGAACTACATGGTGTTCCGATTCGTAAACTATCTGGTGGCGAGCGTCGCCGATTGTATCTGTTAAAACTATTAATGGGTGCGCCTAATGTGCTTTTGTTAGATGAACCGACCAATGATTTAGATATTCCAACTTTAGAAGTACTAGAAGATTTTCTCGATTCCTTTAGTGGTGTCATTGTTACTGTTTGTCATGATCGCTATTTCCTAGATCGTGTGGTAGATAAATTGTTTGTCTTTACTGGTGATGGTCATATTGATATTGTACATGGCTCGTATTCCGATTATAAGGCTGAACATAGTGAAATCTCAAATTCTCCATTTTACGTGCCAAATATAGAGCGTGATATAGAAGAATCACAAGGTGGTAAGTCTGAAGCATCGTATAGTGCCAATATATCAACTGGTATAGGACAACTGACAGGTACTGAAAGTTTACAAACTATTAATAGTGAACAATCGATATATTATACTCAAATGGAACCAGATGAAAATCAGGATTTAGAACCTGTTAAAAAAGCCCTCAACAAAGCAGAAGAGTCGGAGTATGCATCTATATTGGAAGAGTTGCCTAAACTAGAGCATCTTATTAAGGGTTTAGATGTTATGATTGGACAAGCGGGGACTGATTATGAGCAAATTCAATCGCTTATGACTGAACGCGAGAATGCACAGGCACAATTAGATAATCTTACAGAAAGATGGATTGAATTAGAAGATAGATTGTAGTATTCATTAATAAATCGATTAAGTGGCTTTAGAGAGACTTGTTTTTAGGTAATATAAAATATCAGTATGAACCATCATTTTCTAATTTCTATTTCGTATGGAAATTGATTTTGGAATGATTGATAAAATTTACAATTTGTAGTATAATTTCCTAGATTAACGATAACAACGTTACCTAAGTAGGAGGAACAATGAGTAAGTACGAATTTTTAGATCGCCGTGTGCCTATTGAAGAAGGCAATATCGCTCTTGTACAAGATTTATCTAAATGTAAAAACTGTTCTTTATGTCGTAAGGCCTGTGCTGTAGATATGGGCGTATTCGATTATTATGATTTGACAACAAATGGGGATCATCCGATTTGTATTCATTGTGGTCAATGTGCATCTATTTGCCCATTCGATTCCATTAATGAACGTTCTGAAATTGACGAAGTAAAGGCTGCTATTGCAGATCCAGATAAAATTGTGGTGTTCCAAACTGCACCAGCTGTTCGTGTAGGTTTAGGCGAAGAGTTCGGTATGGACATGGGAACATTTGTAGAAGGTAAAATGGTGGCAGCCCTTCGTAAATTAGGTGGCGATTATGTATTAGATACAAACTTTGGCGCTGATATGACTATCATGGAAGAAGCCAGCGAATTGATTGAACGTGTTGTAAACGGATCTGGCGAATTGCCACAATTCACATCTTGTTGTCCAGCATGGGTTAAGTTTGCTGAAACATTTTATCCAGAATTTTTGCCAAACTTGTCTACTGCTAAGAGCCCAATCTCCATGCAAGCACCAACGCAAAAAACATATTTTGCAGAAAAAATGAATCTTGATGCAAAACAAATCGTCGCTGTGTCTGTTACACCTTGTACGGCTAAGAAGTTTGAAATTCGTCGCGATGAAATGAATGCTTCCGCAGAATATTGGAATGAACCATCTATGCGCGATACAGATTACTGTATTACTACACGTGAATTGGCAAAATGGTTGCGCGCAGAAGATGTGAACTTCGATGAGTTAGAAGATTCCGCATTTGACCCATTGATGGGCGAAGCTTCTGGCGGTGGTATTATCTTTGGTAATACTGGCGGTGTTATGGAAGCGGCTATGCGTGCAGCTTATGAAATGGTAACTGGTGAAGATGCACCAAATTCCTTGATTCCATTTGAAGCAATTCGTGGTATGGATGGTGCTCGTGAAGCAGACGTAATTATTGGTGATAAAACATTACATGTTGCAGCTGTACACGGCACAGGTAATATGCGTAAATTTATTGAGCGCATGCGTGCAGAAAATATCCATTATGATTTCATCGAAGTTATGGCTTGTCGCGGTGGCTGTATCGGTGGTGGTGGTCAACCACGTGTGAAATTACCGATGGCCGATAAAGCTCGTGAAGCGCGTATTGCATCGTTGTATAATCGTGATAGCGAAGTGAAAATTAAAACATGTTGCGATAATCCAGAAATCAAAGCACTTTATGCAGAGTTTTTTGAGGGTAAGCCAATGAGTGAAAAAGCACATCATATGTTGCATACCCATTTTGTGAGCAGAGCTGAGGATTTAGGCCCAAATGGTGCTTGCACACCGGAAACTTGTCCAACATCTGTACCTAATTTGAAAAAAGCAGCAGAAGCGGCAAAAGCGGCATCAGAAAATAATTAATTTTATAACTTGAATATTTACTCTTGATAAACTGTATAAACTAACGTATAATTCTAAGTGTAAGAGAAACGTGTATCCTTATCTAATGATAGAGGTAGTATTATGGATAACGAAGTAGTGAAGGTTTGCAGTGGACGTAAGAAATTGCCTTTTAAGCGCATTGGACGAACATTTCGTTTAACCGATGATGAATATCGTGTTATACGACCTTTGATTGAAGCTATTAAGTCTCGCACTGATGAACGGTATCGACCTAAATCATTACCGTTAGATATATAGTTATTGGCACAGCATCTATTTATATATTATTTATAATATATTTCTCGTCTTCATTAGAGACACATACTCTTAATCTGCTGTGTGAATATAAAAAATTGGACCCGAAAGGGTCTAATTTTTTTGCTTTATAACATCTACTGGTATGAAAATCTGTTATTTTCTCATTTGTTTTTATAATTATTATAATTACCTATAGGCATTTCATTTATGTATCGCTATAATAGGGATATATAAGTTGTATAGGAGGTGTTAGTTTGTTACAAGACTTATTATCAGAGGATAATGTGTCATTTCATTATCCGGCTGAGACATGGGAAGATGTGATTCGTCATGGTGGTCAGCTCATGGTCGATGCTGGCTTTACGGAGCCTACATATACTGAGGCTATGATTGATGTAGTTCGTGACATGGGGCCATACATCGTATTGGCACCAGGTCTTGCTATGCCTCATGCGCGTCCAGAAATGGGAGTTAAGCACGTAGGTACGGCTCTAGTAACCTTAGAAAAGCCTATTGATTTTGGTAGTCTAGAAAATGATCCCGTATCAGTAGCTGTATTTTTATGTGCGCCGCATAAGGATGAACATATTCAATTGCTTACCGATATTGCAACTCTATTTGAGGATGAAGAGTTTCTTGATGCAGCGGTAAATTTTGAAAGTATTGAAGATGTACAAGCCTTTTTATTTGAACATCTTGATGAAGTGTAATTTTGGAGGTGGACTATGATTTCCATTTTAACTGTATGTGGTAATGGTATTGGTTCTAGTTTGATGTTAAAAATGAAAATCGAAGAAATTTGTGCTGAAAATAATATCGAAGCACAAGTAGAATCAATCGATTTTAACGCGGCTCAAGGTCGTAAGGCCGATTTAATTGTAACTGTAAAAGAACTGGCAGAACAATTTGAAGACAAAGATGTAGCTATTGTACGTAGTTATATTAATAAAAAGAAAATTAAAGAAGATATTTTGGAACGATTACAACAAATCGCTAAGTAATTCATAGGGGAGATAATTCTATGGAAATGATATTAGAATTCTTACGAGATGTATTGAGTCAGCCAGCCTTATTGATTGGTATTATGTCCTGTGTAGGTTTAATCGCTTTAAAACGACCATTTCATAAAATTATGACAGGTACGTTAAAGCCAATTCTTGGTTATTTAATGCTTGCTGCTGGTGCTGGTGTTATCGTTAGCAATCTTGATCCACTTGGAAAAATGATTGAACACGGATTCCATATTACAGGTGTTGTACCAAATAATGAAGCTATCGTGGCGGTAGCGCAAAAGGTACTTGGTGTTGAAACGATGTCTATTCTCGTTGTAGGCTTATTGATGAATTTATTAATTGCTCGTTTCACTAAATTTAAGTATGTATTCCTTACAGGTCATCATAGCTTATTTATGGCTTGTTTAATGTCTGCTGTGCTTGGTACTGTAGGTTTATCTGGTATTGAATTAATTCTTGTAGGTGGTTTCTTAATGGGCGCTTGGTCTGCTATTTCTCCAGCTATCGGTCAAAGTTATACTTCTAAAGTTACCGATGGAGATGAAATTGCCTTGGGCCATTTTGGTAGTTTAGGTTATTATCTATCTGCTTGGGTAGCAAAATATGTAGGTAAAGCAGAGGAAAGTACAGAAGATATTGAAATTCCTGAGAAATGGGGGTTCTTGCGTGATTCTACGTTATCTACTGCATTGACTATGATCGTATTTTATTTAATCGCAGCTATTGCTGCGGGCTCTGAATTTGTAGCAACTTTATCCGATTCTATGAGTCCATACCTATTTGCGGTTATGAGCGCTATGAACTTTTCTGTAGGTGTGGCTATCGTATATTCCGGCGTTCGTATGATCTTAGGTGATTTGATTCCTGCTTTCCAAGGTATTGCCACAAAAATCATTCCTAATGCAATTCCAGCAGTAGATTGTGCTGTATTCTTTACCTATGCACCAACAGCCGTTGTATTAGGCTTTATTAGTTCCTTTATCGGCGGTATCATCGGTATGCTTATTCTAGGTGCTATAGGTGGCGTACTTATCATTCCTGGTCTTGTACCACATTTCTTCTGTGGTGCAACAGCAGGTATTTATGGCAACGCTACAGGCGGTCGTCGTGGTGCTGCAGTAGGTGCATTCCTTAACGGTTTGGCAATTACATTCTTGCCAGCGTTAGCATTGCCAGTTCTAGGTCAATTAGGTTTCCAAAATACAACATTCGGTGATGCTGACTTTGCCGTAATGGGTCTCGTATTAGGTAATGCCTTTGAATGGATTGGTATGGCTGGTATTTATGGTGTCGTTGTTATTGCAGCCCTTGTTTTATTTATTCCTAATTTTATTAAAACAAAAGGGAAAGTTATTAACTACGTAGAAGAGGAGTAATGAAAACAACTGAGCAACATAGTAATGTAGTAATTCGATATATATTTTTGACCATTGGTACTATAAGTTTTTGCCTTGGTACAGCAGGTATCGTATTACCCATCTTGCCAACAGTTCCTTTTTATATGCTGACCCTATTTTGTTTAGCACGTGGATCTGAACGCTTTCACAGAATGTTTTTAGAGTCCCAATTATATAAAAAGACGGTTGGTGCGTATGAACGCGATAAAGCATTGACGTTGCGGGCAAAGTTGTCCATTCTCGTATCCGTTAGTGCCATAATGGCGGTTGGTGCCTATTTTAGTCAAGATATGCCTATTGCTCTAATGGTTATGGGCATTATATGGGTAGCGCATGTCATAGCATTAGCTTTTATTATTAAAACAAAAAAATAGGAACTTATATTCTTAGTTTTGAATATAGCCTCATGAATTAAATTGTTGTAGTTTAATTTATGAGGCTTATTTTATAGTACACTAGAATAACTCTCAACGAAGATCTTAATTGTTTTATATTACTAAAACGAACTAGCTTGTGTTTTTAAATTTAAAATGAATTATTACTAATTAGAAGTTGACAATGACTATCAATAAGTATATTATAATATAATATTAACGTTTATGTTTATAGTATTTGTGTATATGGTGATAGTATGAATCCACATAATCATGCGGTTTCACATGCTGGAACATCTATGTCAAGACATACGATATTTGACGGTATCGATTTGATGTTCTTAGATGTGAAGCAAGAGACGATTCAATTTTATGCTAAATCACATACCAAGACGTTTGCTATAAATCACTGTGAAGAAGGGCGCATTGAGTGCAAGTTCACATCTGGAGAGTATTTATATATGGGCCCAGGGGATATGTCGTTAGGGTGGCATACACGCTCCGCTTACCAACATGAAAATTACTTCCCTACAAAATTATTTAAAGGAATTGTATTATTAGTAGATGTTGAAAAGGCACAACCCGTATTAGATGCACTTGTTAGTGATTCTCGAATTGATTTGACTGAGCTGGCCAATCGGTTTTGTGAGCATTCTGATTTTGGTATGATGATGGAAGAAACGGAAACTGTTCGTCACATTTTTTCTAGTTTATATAATGTACCAGATCAAATAAAGGAGCACTATTTTAAATTAAAAGTGATTGAAATCTTTTTATTGTTATCTGTTATATCTACAGCTAATAATGAAAAAAGAAATACCTATAGAAAGCAGCAAGTTGATATTGTAAAAGCTGTATGTGAATATGTATCGACACAGTATATGAAGCGTATTACTATTGATTCCTTGTCTGAACAGTTTGATATTCCTACATCTACCCTGAAACGTTGCTTTAAAGGTGTATTTGGTACAACCATACATCAATATCTAAAAGAATGTCGTATTAATGCGGCGAAGAGATTGCTTCAAGACTCAGATCAGTCTATTTTAGAAATCGCTAATGCGGTAGGGTATGAGAATGGTAGTAAGTTTACGGGTGCATTTAAAGAGGCTACTGGTGTAACGCCAAGTGCTTATCGTAAGGTTTAAATAATTTGGAGCTTTATATTATTCTAGATAGAAATTTTGTGCTTTAGGCTAGGTTTGATAGTCTATGAAAATTAAATATTGTCCGAAACGTATGTTTTTGGTCTATTCGGAGTAGATATGTATAATACACTTTGCTACCATTAAATATGTAAATGATTTTCAATATCATTTAGTTGTGGTGGTAAAGTGTATTTTTATATGCATGGTTAAATATATGTCTGGAGGAAATTTAATGAATAGGAGTTGGGTGCGGGCAAGGAGATATGTTATACTATCCTGCGCAGTAGCGTGCTGGTTGCAAATGCCGGTAGTTATGGCGGATAATGCGACTGTAACAACCGATGTGGTTCATGTTCGCGGTACATGGGCTGAAGAGCAGGCAAAACAAGAGTCTCAACAGACGACGATTATTACGAAGAAGGATATTGTCAAAAAGCAGGCAAAATCCGTAGAAGATATTGTATTTTCCGAAACTGGTGTATCCAGAACCGTTGATTCGATGGGGCGCGTCGGTGTATCTATCCGTGGTGCGGATCCGCGTCATACCTTGATTCTTGTGGATGGACAGCCTGTGATGGGCGACCTTGCCAAATATCAAGGCGCCGGTGATGAATTACAGCGTCTCGGTACAGAAAATGTGGAACGTATAGAAATTATTCAAGGTGCAGCCAGTGCTAAATACGGATCCGACGCCATCGGTGGTGTTATCAATGTTATTACCAATAAACCGCGTAAGACCGCTGGCCTTCAGTTTAATGCGGAAGGTCGTAGAACTAAAGGCGACGGTGATATCGTACCGTTTTCCAATTTCTTTATGCGCGCTGATTCTGGCTTATTAGGTAAGTTAAAAGTTAATATTCACGGTAGTAAACGTGATATTATGCCTATTTATGCTAGCGAGCGGCGTCGTATCAGCGCTATGACCAATGATGAAGACCACGGGTTTTTAAAGAATTCCCTACGATATTACGGTACAAATTCCAATATAGGTTTGGCCGCTACGTATGATATTAATGATAAACAGTCTTTGGGAGTCCGTATCGATAGGTATAATGAAGACTTGGAACGATATGTAAAGCGCAGTACTTCTTATTTGGAACCCCAGGTTCATTACAAACGGGATTTAGATAGGAATAATCTTAATTTGACGTATACTGGTCAGGACAATAAGAGTTCGTGGAAAGCGGAACTGAATTATACGCGGACCAAAGAAGATGATGTAACATTAACTAGTGACTATGGGAACAGTACCTATGAAGGAAAAAATACATTAAACTATGTGGATAATGTAGATCATCGTCAATGGAGCATAACACTCGGGGCAGATACACAAGTCAATAAGAAACATCTCTTGTCTTATGGCATGGGGTTTATACGGGAGACAGGCGAAGGTAGCAGACTAAAAAATGCGCCTCATACTTATAAACGGCATATCGATCCCTGGGATTACGATAAAAGTCTGGCGGTAAAAAACGGTGTTCCTTCATCCACAATTTATGACCATTCTTTCAGAAAAAACGAGGCCGGTGTAGAGCAGTGGAATAAGGAGAAAGAATGGTATAACGGAGATAAAAGCAAGCCAAATACATTGCCGGAATTTACTTACGAAGAATATCTTCAATATGTGGATCCCCAGGCGGGAATTGATTCAGCGGCCGCAATGGGGCTTGTGGACGGTCCCGTGACAGAGCGTACGCTGAAAAAACGGAATCCTGAAGCTTATGCGCGATATCAGCAGTTTGCTAAACGTTTATTAGCGGAGAATAAAGAATTTATTGAAGACTATCATTTTAATAAGGAGGGCCGAAAAGATGAAAACGGTAAGTATTATCCAGCACTTTATGATGCATATTTACCGAGCTTTTACTATGGTGCCGTACCGGATTTTGATTCTACGAAGTTGAAATTAAACGGAGCTTATTTTAAAGAAGAGTATTTAAAACGCGTTAATCAACAGACCGCAGGACGTGCGGAGATCAAGAAACAGAATTTCTTTATTCAGGATACGTGGCAGGTTAATAAAAATACTACTTTATCACCAATTATAAGGCTGGATCATAGTGATTTATTTGGCTCCAACTGGTCGTTTAATTTCGGCATGACTCATAATGTACATGGAAATGTACACCGCAGATTAAAGGCTAATGTGGGTACCAGTTATACGGAACCTGGTATGGGCGAGCTGTATTATAACTGGGAAATGTATGGTCCGAATATTACAAATGCCACAATCGGTGGCGGTGAAGCCCGATTAGGTTGGTATTGGGTCGGAAATCCGAACCTTAAACCAGAGAAATCCATGAATTTCGACCTCTCTTTGGAAGGGGAAAATAAAAATACCTATGGTAAAGTAACCGTATTCCATAATAATATTCGGAATTATATGTCGATTTACAATACGGGATATTTGATGGATTTTTATCCTCAGTATGTTGAATCTACCACATATGGAGCGGCGAAATTTGCTCATGCACCAGATATGATTTACAGTTTCCGTAATATCGGCAAGGCCCAAATTACGGGACTTCAATTTGAAGTTAAACAAACTTTGAATAAGCACTGGAAGGCACGTTTGGGATATACGTATTTACGAGCGCTTAATAAGAGCGATAAAGATATGCCTCGTGAATTACTGGATAAACCTCGTCATAAAGTGGATATCGGTGTGGATTTTGAGGATAAGGCTAGCGGATGGAGCGGTAGTCTGTGGGGCGATTATTATATTCATATGCTGGATAGTAACTCCTTGTCTGGTGGCGGTAATTATATGGTATCTTATATTGATCCTAATAATTCCGATCGTTCCGTTATCAGATATAATTTGAATAATAGAAAAACCGCCGATATGTATGAACATAAAACTTACGGCATATGGAATTTGATGATTCAAAAGAAGATTGATAAGGATTCGCGAATCTATTTCGGTATTGATAATCTCTTTAATCATCGTGATGATGATCGGGCTTTATCGGCTCGAGTATATCGTATCGGATTAAATATGAAATTCGGTTTCGGTTCAGGTGAAAGTAAAACGAAACTTACGAAGGAGCAGTTTGAATCGTTACCTCCGGTTATGCTGCAGGATTTTATTACGCGTCCTTTCGATACAGACAGAAAACGAGGTATGGAACTTGTAGGTGATTATCGTGTACGTAATGACAGTCATCTCGGATCCGATCGTCCTGCTACGCGAGTGACGACTACAAGTTACGTATCCGACGAGGCCGCAAAGAATCTGGCGGATCGCAAGGAACATGGCTTGAATCAACGTATACGTGTCGGTGTCGATGCTCGTATTAACGATAATACGAATGTACGTGTTGTGGGTAGTGCTTCTGGCCAAGCTGGTGTAGATAGCAGTCATGAAACAGAAGGCTCTAAAGGTTTTGATCATCAACGTCTCGAAGAACTAGATGTAACACATCACGGTTCTAAATGGGATCAAAGTGTTGGTCGTATTACTGAATCTATGGGGGTTACAGGTTATTGGTTTAATAAAGAATATGACGGCCTTCGTAGTGTTTGGACGAATAAGAATACTCAAGTCCGTATCGGTGTGGGGACCTTTAAACATAGTACGGGAATTAGCGACAGTGCTTATACTCATGCTATTTATACGCATTTTAAACGGGTTCCAACGGTGGAGGAATTCTTAGGTGTTACTATGGATTCGGACGGTGCCAATAAGGAACTCATCGTACCAAACGCAGGGAATACTATTAATTTCTACCAACAATTGAAGGCATTGCGTGATAAAGAAGGTGCCTTAGAAGGCGAAGTTAAGGCATTGAAACAAAAAATTGATGATCTTAATTCCGATATCTGGTGGAAAGAGTTTATTGATGAGTTACCAGCTGATCAATTAGCTCCATTAAAAGCAGATCTTGCAAAACTACAAACTCAATTGCCAGATGTTGAGGCACGCGTTGCAAAAGAGCGTGAATCATTGAGAGATGCTCAGTTTGATGTAGTTCGTCGTATGCAAGAAATCGTGGTAAAAGCTTATGGTGCTGATGCAGATAGGCAAAAAGTATTGCTTGAAATGCCAGAAGTCAATGTTAAGTTCGTTTATAAAGATAAGCGTTACGATGAGGACACTGAACAATGGGTTCCTGATGAAGGCACAATCAATACTAAGATTACTGCAGGTAAAATTGGTTTAACTGAAAATGATCCACTATTTGAAGTTAAATTAAGTGATACTTCTGTATTAGCGGATAATGGTAAAACATTCTTAACTAATTGGTACAATAAAAATAAAGCTGCTATTGAGGCCGCGTATCGTAAAACGGCTCAAGAACGTGCAACCCTTATCTTTAACAAAGATGCTACCTATACAATTAGCTTCGAAGATAATGCTTTTGATGGACTAGAAAATAATATTTATAAAGTTAACTCTGTTGATGTTAAAGATTATGGCTTATCTAATGTTATTAACGTAAAAAATAGCGATCATTATCCACAATTACTAGCGTCCTATTTCAATGGTTTGACTCGTCTTCTTGAAAAGGCTGATGGGTATAGTAGATTGCCTAGAGAAGCATTAGGTAAATACACAGGTAATGTTATCCCAACGACAGGTGTTGTATTACAACAAGATACAGTACCACCAATTGATAAAGCTGCCTATGTTCAAGTTAAACATATGGTAACGCCTCGCCTTGGTTTAGCTGCTTGGTACTTACGCTCCTTTGGTGGTAGCGACTATCGTTTCTATACGGCGAATGGTAATGCTACAGAAGCACATGAGTTTAACAATGTGGCTAATGTATTTGGTGTAGGTGCTAAGTATCAATTAAATCATAATGCAAGCATTTCCTTCGACTATGGTCAAAACCGTAGTGACTATGGTCGCTTCATGAATGGCAATACTCATTATGAACATAAGGCTGGTTCATCTCAATTCGATATTAAAGGTCGCGATGTAGGTGGGACACCTCATTTCTGGGCATTGCGATTCGATGTAGGTCGTGTAGATATGAATAAACCAGGTTCTTGGAATGCTTATGTGGATTATAAGTACTTCGGACATGGTTCCTTCTTCGGCGGAAATGGCACCGAAGCTGTACCTGATCGTTATTTAGATGGCATTAAGAGCTTTACATTTGGTGGGGGCTATGTACCAACTAAAGATCTACTTTTACAAGCATTCTATACATTTGATGCAAAAGGGATCAATAAACGAGACACATTATATGGATCTGAAAACTTCAAACTTGGGAATTATACTCGTTTCCAAATGACGTATAAATTCTAAAAAATAGTCCGATTTGTCCAAAACGTATATTTTTGGTCTATTCGGAGTAGATATGCAAGATACACTTTGCTAACATTAAAATGTGAATGATATTCAATGTCATTATATGTTGGTGAAGTGTATCTTTTTAATTTTGTGTGGGAGATACAAGTCATATGTTTAGTTAGAAATTTAGGAGGGCACAATGACCCGGTGGGGACATACAAAGCGTAGCATAATTTTGTCTAGTGCAGTTGCCTTGTGGCTTAGTGCGCCTTTAGTGGTTTGGGCAGATAATGCGACTGTCACTACAGATGTTGTTCATGTCAAAGGTACATGGGCAGAAGAAGAAGGAAAATTAAATCCACAGCAAGTGCAAATCATTACTAAAAAAGAGATTGAGAAAAAACAGGCGAAGTCTGTCGAAGATATTATATTTACTCAAACAGGTGTCTCTAGAACCGTAGATGCTATGGGCCGTGTTGGCGTATCCATTCGTGGTGCTGAAGCGCGTCATACATTGATTCTTGTAGATGGACAACCAGTACTGGGTGATTTTGATAAATATTCTGGTGCAGCAGATGAAGTACAACGATTAGGCGCTGAAAATGTGGAACGCATTGAGGTCATTCAAGGTGCTGCCAGTGCTAAGTACGGCTCAGATGCTGTTGGCGGTGTTGTTAATATCATCACTAAGAAGGCTCTTAAAACACCAACATTGCAATTGAATGCAGAAGGGATGCGCCGTAAAAGTGATGGCGATATATTCCCATTCCAAAACTTTTATATTCGAGCTGATTCGGGGCAGATGGGTAAATTAAAGGTTGGTTTATCTGGTAGTAAACGCGATTTAATGCCTGTTCTTGCATCTGTTAATCGTAGGGCATCGGGGATGGCATTCGATTATTTTAAACATAATTTTAAACCGAATGTGCTTCGCTATTTTGGTGATGCCTCCGATATTGGACTTGTAGCAACCTATGAAGCGAATAAGAACAATAAATTTGAAATGCGTGTTAACCGATATACGGAAGATCTTGTGCGTGATATTAAACACTCTGACTCCGATTTAGAACCACAACAACATTTCAAACGTACTGCAGGACGTAATACGATAAACTTGGCTTGGAATGCAAAAGTAGGTAAAAGTGATTGGACTATAGAAACTAATTACTCACGTATTAAAGAGGATGATGTAGCACTTATTAACTACACTGGTCGCTCCTCTTATGAAGGTTCTAATGAGTTAAGATATATTGATAATATTGACCATAGGCAGCTGAATCTTCGTCTTAATGCAAATACACAGCTTAATAATAAACACCGTCTTAGCTATGGTGTAAGCTATGCTCGTGAAGAAGGTTCTGGTAGCCGATTAAAGAGTTCTCCAAATACGAGTACCATGTATATTGATCCTTGGGAATACGATAAGAGTCTACTCGTAGATAAGTTAGACCGTCTTGTAAGACGTAAGGGCGATAACAGCGTTAGGGTATATTCTCATATTCATGACTATAAATTTATTAAATCTAGTAATGGAATGCCTCAATGGGATATGGATTATGAATATTACGGTGCAGAAACAGACACTCAGAAACCTGGGATTACATATGATGATTATGTAAATTATGGTTTGTCACAAGGGGCGATTAGCTCTTGGTCTAGTACGGCACCAAATAATCTACCGATTACTGAAGAGTTTAGAAGCCGCTATAATGCATTAAAAGCCCGATTAGAAGCTGAAAATCCAGAGATGGCAGCAACTCGATCCAATATCGTAGGTGACTACTTTAAATACGGTGAGTCTAGTGATCCTGAAATGCGTAAAAAAGCACCTAAATTAAATGGTAAAGCATTTTTAGAAGAGTACCGAAATCGAGATCAACGACTGACTACTGGTTCTGGTACGATTCGCAAGATGAATGCCTATATCTCTGATACTTGGCAAGTGAATAAGAACCTTACATTTGTTCCTATCATCCGACTAGATAATAGTAGCTTGTTTGGTTCTAATTTATCCGTTTCAATGGGGATGACATATAATGTGAAAGGCAATCCTCATCGTCGATTTAAGGCCAATGTTGGTACTGGTTATACTGAACCTGGTATGGGCGAATTATGGTATAATTGGGAAATGTATGCATCTAATCCGGTAGGTATTGGTGTTGCAAAGCTCGGTTGGTATTGGGCAGGTAATCCTAATTTAAAACCTGAAAAATCATTCAATATTGATATGAGCTTAGAAGGTGAAAATAAAAATACCTATGCTCGTGTGGGTGTTTTCCATAACCGCATTAAAAACTATATGTCGGTTTACTTTACTGGTGAATTCCAAGATTTTGCACCATACTTGAAAGGTGATGCAAAATACCAACGGGCTCCGGATATGATTTACAGCTTTAAGAATATCGGTATGGCTGAAATTACAGGCCTTCAAGCCGAAGTTCAACAAAAGTTTGGTAAATACTGGTCTGGTAAATTAGGATATACCTATTTACATGCCATTAATAAGAGCGATCCAACTATGCCTCGTCAATTATTGGATAAACCAGTACACAAGGTAGATATTGGTGTTACCTATGATAATCCAAAAACTGGTTGGAATGGTTCCATCTGGGGCGATTATTACATTAATATGCTTGATAGTAATACATTAAACAATGGTGGCAACTACTGGCCAGATATTTTATCCGGTGATGCAGGCGTATATAAAAAGCAAGTTTACCAAAAGAAAACATTTGGCATTTGGAACTTGATGGTCCAAAAACGATTTAATAAGAATGCGATGATGTATTTTGGTATTAATAATATCTTTAATCATCGAGATGATGATAGAGCAACACAAGAACGTGTATATCGTATCGGCGTGAACCTTAAATTTGGCGGTGGCGATGCTAAGACTTCGCCAACTGGCAAAGATGCTAATCAAGGGGCTCATGTAAATGGTGGTGGAACGAATGGTGCATCTAGTAATGAAACCGAAGTACAAAATGTATCTGACGTTATTAAACTAACAGATTTTGTTCGTCCTGATTTTGATACAACGAAGGAACGTGGTGTCACATTTATCGGTGATTATCGTGCACGCTGGATGTCTCACGATGGTACAAATCGTCCACAATCTCCATTCCGTGCAAACTCAGCTATCGGTTCTGCAAAAGTGAATTTGTACGATGCCAATCGTCATAGTTTTGAACAGCGTATCCGTCTTGGCTTTGACGCTCGTCTTAATCCGTTCACTAATCTCTCTGTTATCGGTAGCATGACTGGTATGAGCGGTGTCGATACAAGTTGGACTAAATCTGAGTCGAAAGGATTTAATCATCAACGTCTTGATACGGTTAATCTTACTAGACATGTTAAAAAATGGGATATTTCTGTAGGACGCTTGAATGAACCTATGGGTGTAAGCGGTTATTGGTTCGGTCAATCCTATGATGGAGCTCGTGTTGTATGGACTGGTAATGATACACAAGTACGTGTTGGGGTAGGGAACTTTAAACACAATACTGGTATTAGTGACTCTGCGTATACACATGTGGTGCATAAAGCGATTAGTAGACCGCCAACTGCAGCGGAATTAATTGGTATTAACCGCGATGATTATCCGTATGATATCAATAATGCAACTAAAGCAGGCTCTGATGGAGAGGCAAAGGGTTCGAAAGATGCTGCAGCACCAGATAGTCCTACGGGTATTTATGAGTCCACTTATAAAGGTAAGACTGATAGCATTTATTTCTATCAACAACTTAAAGAGTTACAAGATGAATATGATGCTTATAAAGCAACATTAAATTTAAATTGGAGTAATCCAAATCGGGATCAAGACATTGAAAAAGCTAACACTAAATTAGCAGAGACTCAACAAAAACAAGCCCAAATCATGAGTCGATTACAAGATATTCTTACCAAAGCATATCCTTCAGATATGGCTGAGAAACAATTCTCTCTTGCTATACCTTCTGGTGGTTATGCAATGTATGAGATTACTAATAAGCAGACAGGGGAGAAACTTTATAAGACTGGTGATTTAATGTACAATGTGACATCTTCCTTGTACCCTGAATCTTTAAAAGAGCAAGCAAAAGGGCTTATCATATCTAGCGATAATAAAGAGGCTCTACTAAATCCAAAAGAGTATATGGATAATCATAGTGCGGAAATTAACGAGGCTGTTGCCGCTATTGCAAAATATAATGCTACAGATAACTGGAGTAACTATAATCATAGCGAGCTTGATGTTGTTTGGGTTAAACAAGCTGACGGCACGTTTAAACAATCGTATGATTATTTCGGACAACCGGCAAATAATTATGAATTTACTGGGTTCCTAGGTGCTAAGACTTATAAATATGATAGCGGAAGCTATGTATTTAGCGATTATAACGCTAAAGATGATATTTATAAGAAGAACTTTACATTGTCCTCTAGCGACTGGGGCGCTGGTGGATCAGAATATGGTTGGGGCATGACTCCTGCAATGTTTAACTATCTATATAATTTAGAAAAAGTTGTACATGATGCAGAAGGTGAAAATAAGTTACCTCGTGAAGCCATCGGTAAAATTATTGGTAATATTATTGAAACAGAAGGTGTTGTTCTTGAAAAAGATACAATTCCACCTATTGAAACGGCAGCCTTTGTCCAAGTGAAAAAGCAAATTGGAAATCGTCTTGGCTTACAAGCATGGTACTTACGCTCCTTTAATGGTAGTAAACGTACATTCTTAAATGCTAATGGTAATGGCAATGATGAACAAAGCTTCTCTAATATAGCAAATGTATTTGGCATTGGCGCTAAATATCAAATCGGTGAAAGTGCAGTATTTACTTTAGATTATGGTCAAAACAGATCGAAGTTTGGTCGCTACATGAATGGTAATACGGTATATGATCATGAACGTGGAACTGCAGACTTCACTATTAAAGGACATCAAATGGGTGGTACACCACACTTCTGGATGGCACGACTTGATATTGGTCGTTCGGATCTAGATGTTCCTAAATCCTGGAATGCATTCATCGATTATAAATATTTTGCTCACGGCTCATTCCTCGGTGGTAATGGTACAGGTGCTGTACCAGATCGTTACCTCGATGGTATTCGTAGCTTTACATTCGGTGCTGGATATGTACCGCGCAAGGATTTACTCCTTGAAGCCTTCTATACATTTGATGCGAAGGGCACAAATAAACGAGATACTTTATATGGTAGTGAAAGCTTTAAGTTAGGCGATTATGCAAGAATTCAAGGCACCTATAGGTTCTAATGTGCAGTCTGTAAACAGATAGAAAGGTTTATTAATATGGAAAATCTAAATTATGTCATTCACTTATTTCATAGTGGCGGGTATGTAATGTATCCATTATTATTCTTGTCTCTTATGGTCATTGCTATCGCTGTAGAACGCGCTTTCTACTATCGTAAATATGCAGGAAAAACCTATTTAGTGACCCATGCGGTTAATGAGTATGCAAAATTACAAAAATGGGATGAAATTAAAAAGATAATTAAAGAAAACCCATCCATTGCAAGTCGTATTGCTGAAGCTGGTTTGGCAAATGGTGACACTGAAGAAGGTATGAAAACGGCATTCTCTGATCAAATGGGGGTTGATGCAGTAGGTTTCAGAAAATATATGGACTACTTAAGTGCAACCGTTACAATTTCTCCATTGTTGGGTCTACTTGGTACTGTAACAGGTATGATTGGTTCCTTTAGTATCCTTGATTCTGGTGCTGGTGCATCTGCCATTACTGGTGGTGTAGGGGAAGCCCTCATCGCAACGGCATCTGGCTTATGTGTAGCAATCATAGCCTTTATCGTGTATACATTCTTTAGTCATCGTTTGGATTCTATTATCAATCAAATAGAAAATATGTGCGTTAATATTATTACCGCAAAACGAGAAGGGTGGAAATAACTATGAATCTACAAAGTTTTCGTATGAAATCTAAGCCTGAATTCATGATTATCCCTATGATTGATATCATATTTTTCTTATTGGTATTTTTCATGATGAATAGCTTACAAACTGTTGCTCAAAAGGCATTATCTGTACAGTTGCCACAGGCTACAACAGCATCTGTACCTGCTCAATTACCGGTGGTGCTTACTTTAGATGCCGAAGGTCATATTACGATTGATAATGTTTCAATGAGCATTGATGCAGCAGAAGTAATGGTAAAAGAACGAATTGCACAAAACCCAAATGCTAGTGTTATATTGCAAGCGGATAAACGTTCAGCACATGGACAAGTAGTAGCGATTATGGACATGCTTAAACAAGCGGGCATTAAACGCTTAGCTATTGCAGCAGAACAGAAAGGATAACTATGGGATTAGGCATATCATGGAAAAAAGCAGCCATAATATCCGCCGTAGTTCATCTAATTATTCTCTTTATTACCGTTATTTTTTTCGTAGTTGTTCCGGCTATTCAAGAGCAAGAAACCTATGAAGTCGATCTCACCCAAAGTGTGCTCGATGATGGCGGTAGTGGTCACGCTGGTGGTGGCGGCGGTGATAGATCATCTCTATTTCCAAAGCCATTGTCTGCAGATGAAATGTCGGCAAGGACAAAGGCTGTAGTAGCGAATGTAGAACCATCTACAGCGACGGATATTCCTGATGCGGTAGATGTCCCAAGCAAGGGTAGTGAAAATAAATCAGATATATCTGCTGAAAGCGGAGGTTCTGGTAATGGAGCAGGTTCTGGTGGTGGCGAAGGTGGAGGTTATGGCACTGGAATAGGAACTGGTGTTGGCGATGGTGAAGGCGAAGGTGAAGGATCAGGTACGGGCAAAGGTTCTGGCAATGGATATGGTAGAGCCCATGTTGCTTTTGATGAGCTAGGATTTTATAACGCTGTAAACAATCACAAGGTAATTCCTCAACAATATATTCGTCAACATAGAGAGGTTCATGAAACAATTTACGTATTTGTACGTATTGATACAGATGGTAATGCAGTTGAACAATATGTTAGCTCAGGTGATGATCCATTGTTGAGAGAAGAAGCTATGGCTGCCGTAAGCCGTGCATTACCATATTCAAATCCAACAGGTGGTGTACAACCAGTAACTGTTCCTGTGCGATTTGACCTATCTGAAGGCACAGATGACGATGATTAATTAGACATAATGTAAGGAGATTACTATGAGTACTATTATTTTATATTCTTCCCTCACAGGAAATACAAAAAGCGTAGCGGAGGCGATTGCCTCTGTTATGCCAGAGGGTACACCTTGTGTACCGATAAAAGAGACACCTGCTAATTTAGTGGATTACGACACTGTATTTGTAGGTTTTTGGGTGGATCGAGGCACAGCTAATAAAGAAGCGGCTAAGTTGATTGAAACGCTTACTAATAAACATGTAATATTCTTTGCTACATTAGGTATGTATGCTGATTCTGATCATGCTCGTGAAAGTATTGAAAAAGCAGCTACATTATTACCTAATCAAGAATCTCTTGTAGATGGTTTTGTATGCCAAGGTAAAATCGATCCTAAGGTTATCGAGATGATGTATAAAATGTTCCCACCAGGATCGGCACATGGTCAAAGTCCTGAACGGGATGCATTGCATAAAGCCGCAGAAACACATCCTGATGAACAGGATTTTGCAAATGCGAAAGAGTTTGCTAAATCTGTGCTTGCAAAGTTGCAAGGCTAATGGGTGAAAGGGGAAACGTATGAGTTTAGCAAGCTTTTTTGAATCGATTCCAGAAAAACAAAGAAATTTGCAATTAGGATTGGAATGTGACAATCCTATGAGTGGCGCTTTTCCTCATAAACGCGTTGTTCATGCTGGCCTTAATGGGACTTTAATTTCACCGAAGGAATCGCAAGCCGTATGGAACACTGTAATGAGTGGTACACCTAAGAAGGGGCAAATGCAGTGTGCTTATATACATATTCCATTCTGCAAGACAAAATGCACGTACTGTGGATTCTTTCAAAATGGTACAAGTCAGAATATTGAAGACCAATATATTGATGGATTAATTGGCGAACTTAAGTTGGCTAGTGAAAGCCCACGCTTAAAGGAGGGGCTTATCCACGCTGTATTTATTGGTGGTGGTACACCGACCTCTTTATCTCCAGCAAATTCAGAGCGTTTATTAAAAGCGATTAAGGAATATTTACCATTAGCTAATGACTATGAGCTTACATTAGAAGGTCGTATCCATGATTTAATCCCAGAGAATCTTGAAGTATGGATGAGTAATGGAGTTAACCGTATGTCCATCGGTGTTCAGTCATTTAATACTAAGGTACGCCAAATGGTAGGACGATTAGATACAAAAGAGACTGTATTGGAGCGTTTAGCGACCTTAAAGTCCTATGGTCAATGCTCCGTTGTTATCGACTTAATCTTTGGATTACCAGGTCAAACGATGGATGTTTGGGAGCAAGATTTAGCCGATTTAGTCAGCTCTGGCGTTGATGGGGCTGATTTGTATCAATTGAATGTATTCGACGGTAGTGATCTGAATCGTGATATTGTTAGTGGTAAGGTGCCGCCAGCTGCGACAACTGCTATGCAAGGTGAAATGTTTGAATTTGGTCGCACTTACTTAGAGGCTCGTGCCTATCGTAGATTGAGTTCTGCACACTGGAGCGCCAATAATCGTGAACGTAGTTTATATAATATGTTGGCTAAAGCGGGTGTACCGATGTTCCCATTTGGCAGTGGTGCCGGCGGCAATGTGGATTGTTATGGTATGATGTTACATCGCGCTCTGAAACCATATGAAGATATGGTAAGTCGCGGTGAAAAACCATTTATGGCACTTATGAAGCAAAGTGATTTACAACCATTTGTCAATCAAGTTGTAAGTCAGTTAGAACAAGGTTATTTAAATATCAATACACTAGTGGCTATGGATTCACGTTTAGGTGAATTGCATTGGCTATATAAGTTATGGGAAGAACGTGGGCTAGTTACTTATAATGGTTTGTTATATAAATTAACGGCAGCTGGTGAATTCTGGACGGTTAATATTACACAAAGCACTTTGGAGGCGATGGAATATATTATGACTGGTAAAAACTCCTTTGCCTTAGAATCTGTAGCTGCTCAAGATACGAAAACAACATCAAAAGAAAATCCAAATCAAGAGGTGCGTGGTATTGGTCAAGGTAAGGCTAATATTTCTGTACCAACAGATGAAGATACAGAGGTACAACGTAAAGAAGCGCTTATCGCAAAAGCAAAAGAGGAAATTGCTAAGAGTGGTGCTTCTGGTGAATCAGCTAACCGCATGATACAAGCCATGTATAATTTGAGTGCTGATGAAATTGAATACATGATGGAACGTATGATGTCCTAATTATCCTTAACAACCTCTCATATAAATAACTACAAACATTGACAGGTACGTTTTATCTTAGTATTAAAACCCTAGATTACGATATATTCTTTACACTAGATTACTTAGTTTAGTAGGAATATAGTGTGGTTTAGGGTTTACTTTTTGTTTGTAGAAATGTATTCTGTAAATATAGTTATACAAGGTATTAGGAGGTTTGTATGAATACATTTCTTAATGAAATGATAGATATAGTTGGCATTGGAGCTAGTACCCTCGATCGATTTATCGTAGTTCATCATTTTCCCGCAGGACGTGAGGTGCAACAAGTCATATCCTCTACGACAGATGGAGGCGGACCGGTGGCGACTGCACTAGCTACAGCAGGTAAATATGGATCGAGCACGGTCATGATTGACCGTATCGGCGATGATATGGTTGGACGCTATATTTTAGAGGACTTTCATAAATACAATGTCAATACAGAGACTATCCAAGTTGCTGCAAATGCTAAGAGCGGAACTGCAACGATTCTTGTAAAAGCCGCAACAGGGGAACGAGCTGTATTTTTTGAACGCTCTACGGCGTCTGAGCCAGAGTTTTGTGAAGCATATAGGGAATTAATAGAACAGTCAGCCATATTACATATTAATGGACGCCATCGTCGATTGATGCGCACGGCTATTGAGTTAGCCAATTCCTGTGGAACTATAATTTCCTTAGATGGTGGTGCTCAACGATACGATGATGATATGAAACCTATTAGCGAATCGTCCCATGTCGTTATTGTGGCTCGCGACTATGCGGAAAAATATACAGGGACTACTAATTTAGAAGAGGCTTGTCGTGTCATTCATGATAGAGGTGCTTTAATAGCAGGCGTTACCGATGGAGCAAATGGCAGTTATTTTGTATGGCCTGATGGAACGGCATATCGATGTCAACCATTTCCACAAGATAATGTAGTAGATACGACTGGTGCAGGGGATAGTTTTCATGGTGCATTCTTATCGAAACTTGCTGCGTCGATTCGCCAAGTAAATGCATCGAATGATGAATCTATAAAGCCTATAGATATATTACGATCTTTAGACTATAAACAATTAGAGTCTGCTGCCATTTTTGCATCTGCTGTGTCTGCTCTCAATACACAGGGCATAGGTGGACGGAGCGCTTTGCCCTCATTAGAAACAGTACTTAACCTAGCTGGATTGGAGTAGATATATGTGGCAAGAACATAGACCTCATCATGTGCAACGATATATGCAACAGAATCCATATCGATTATTGGCACTTAGCTTTTTAGTGGTCATGACGGTGGGGACTATTTTTCTCATGTTGCCTATAGCCAGTGCACAGGGACAAGAAACCTCGCTAGTTGATGCGGCTTTTACAGCCGTTTCTTGTGTGTCCGTTACAGGACTCGCTACTGTGGACACCTATTATCATTGGTCCTTGTTTGGCAAGATTGTCATGGTAATCCTCATACAGTTAGGCGGACTTGGCATTGTATCATTTACAACTATTGTTGCTTTATTGTTGGGGAAACGGGTAGGTCTTAAGAATCGATTATTACTTTCAGAAGATGTAGGTCACGATGGGATGAAGGGCCTTCTCCAGGTGACGAAAAAATTGACTATTTATACATTGGTTATTGAATGTATAGGAGGCATTTTATATGCTATCCAACTATATCCATATATAGGTGGCGATTCGTTTTATATAGGTTTTATGCAAGCCATTTCTACATTTTGCAATGCAGGATTTGTATTCTTTGACAATAATTTGCCTTATAAAATGGTAGGTGATGTATTATTTAATATAAATACGGTAGTTCTTATCATTATCGGCGGCTTTGGTTATTTAGCGACTTTCGATATATGGTCTCATCGCAAGGTGAGACGTTTTGTTGATTTAAAACTGCATACTAAGCTAATGCTCATAGGTACGATAGTGCTGATTGCACTAGGCTTTATTGTATTCCTCGGTGTAGAATGGGCTAATCCAAATACCTTAGCCCCTCTACCAGTGTTGGATAAGGTGATGGCGGCCTTCTTTCAATCGGTTACACCTCGTACTGCAGGAATAGCGACTATTGATTATAGTCAACTGCATCCGATTACATTGTTTGTCAGTATTATTCTCATGTTTATTGGGGCTGGTCCAAACTCGACGGGGGGTGGTGTTAAAATCAGTACCGTTATGGTTGCCATTTTAGCGTCGTGTACATTATTTAATAACCGCTCAGATGTAGAGGTATTTGGACGGAGAATATCTATGGTCACTGTTCTTAAGGCGAATGGGATTATTTTTCTTTCTATATTATTAGTATTGTTAGCTACGTGTTATTTAGCATGGAATGAATCATTTGATTTCATTCGATTACTGTTTGAGGTTACGTCCGCATTTGGTACGGTGGGGCTTACGACGGGGATTACACCTGATTTATCTGAAAGTAGTAAATGGGTTCTTATATTAGTTATGTTTACAGGCCGTGTAGGGGTTATGACTATTATCGGAACTTGGGCATTACGTACGAAGCCGAATAAGCCAATTTCCTATGCAGAAGAGAATGTAATGTTATAATAATAAATTACCATCAATTTAAAAGAGGTACATAATGAAACAAAAAACAATAGCCGTTATAGGTCTTGGTAGATTTGGCATGATTATTGCCAAGATGTTAGCAGCCATGAATCATGAAGTGCTAGGTGTAGATATCAATCCAGATATTGTACAAAAAATATCGCCTTATCTTACACATGCCATTGTAGCAGATACAACTGATGAAGAAGCGATAAAGGCACTGGCATTAAGTCAATTTGATATGGTCATTGTAGCTATTGGAGGTAATATACAAGCGAATTTGATGACCTCCATGCTGCTTAAGGAAATGCATATATCTAAAGTTGTGGCTAAGGCCGAAAATAGTTTGCAAGGTAAAATGCTTCAAAAAATAGGGGTAGATCAGGCTATTTACCCTGAATATGATATGGCATTGCGACTTGTTCAATCATTGACTCGAGACCATGTGATGGACTATTTACAATTATCTAAGAATATTAGCCTTATTGAAATAAGTATGCCTTCCTTCTTAGTAGGGACTTGTTTAAAGGATTCTAAATTGCGTGAGCAATATAATCTTAATGCAGTAGGCGTTAGAAGAAGTACGGGGTTGGATGTGCCACCAGATCCGACGGCTATACTTTCAGAAGAAGATAAATTACTCGTAATTGGGAATAATTCTGATTTAGATGAGTTAACTAAGTAGTTAGTATACGAAAGAAATATAAATACATCGAAAAAATATGATATAATAAAATAGAATTCAGTATAGGTCATACGTATTTGTATGGCCTTTTTAGATAGAAATGAAGGATAGTATGACAGAAGAACAATATATAGTAGCTCTCAAAAACAATCCACATGGTATTCGCAATATCCCTAATTCTACAGAGGGAATGCAGTTAGCCTGTGTGGAACAGAATGGAATGCTATTACAGTACATTAAAAATCCTACTGAGCGAGTGATTGAAACTGCATTAACACAATCGCCACGAGCTATTCAATATGTGGAGAATCCAAGTGACAAATTATTGATTGCATTGGTAAAACAAGATTGGGCGGTTCTTGAGTATATTCAAAATCCATCGGATGAGGTGATTCGCATTGCCTTAGAACAATCGGGGTGGGTCATTCGATACATTAAGAATTCATCAGAGGAATTACAGTTAACGGCTGTAAAAAAACAATATGATGTATTGCAATATATTGCCAATCCATCAGATCGGGTTAAAATGGCGGCTGTAGAATCTAACTATTTGGCATTGCGTTATATCCCGCAACCGACAGTGGATATTTTGAAAGCCGCAGTCTTACAAAATCCGCAGGCTATGCGTCAAATTACGGATTTGGATTTAGATACAGTGGTAGAGCTGTTGAAGGTCTCTACGTTAATACTTGGTTATGTACCGAAACAACTGGGTTTGACTGTCGATATGGTTAGAAACATTATAATTGAAATGATTGCAAATCCAGCTGTAGAAGCTCGTTATGTACGGGAACTCGTAAGCAACCCTGTCATTGGTGGACGCCAGTCAACATGGCCTATCGATATATTGTTATTAGTTGATGTATATGGGTCTATACAGGCAAAGAAAATTGCTATTGATCAGTATTTACTATATTAAGAAAAAGGAGTCATAATGAATTTTACAGATACAATGGCTAGTGTGGAATTAGTGCTAGCCGCTAATCAAGTGCCATTGCTCGTCGGCGAAACAGGGATTGGTAAAACATCGTTAGCAGCACGCGTTGCAGAGGTTCATGACTGGGAACTCGTCACCATTGATGGCAATCTTTTAAAAGAAGGGGAAATAGGAGGCTTGCCTACGGTGGAAACCGTATTACATAAAGATAGTGACGGTACGGTTAAAGAAATTAAAACGACTGTATATGCTGTACATCATACCTTGGAACATGTGTCACGCGCTGTTAATGCAGGTCGTCATGTATTGCTGTTTATCGATGAAATCAATCGTGCAGAACATGCGGTGCAACAAGAATTAATGAACTTGATTTTGAATCGAGAAATCAATGGATTTGCTTTAAGTGATGATGTGCGTATCATTGCAGCTATGAATCCAGAGGATTCCTTTGACTATCAAACGATTGATATGGATCCAGCTCAACAAAACCGTTTTGTATGGCTCTATATGGAATCGGATTATATGCAGTGGATTGACTGGGCTATTTCCGCAGACATTGAAGATAAGGTTGTGGAATTCATTTCCTCTTATCCAGATTATTTAAATCAACGTCATGAAGATGATATCGATGCTACACCTCGTTCGTTTGAACGGATATCTCATATTTATAGTATTTATAAGGCGGGTGGTTACAGCCGTGATGTATTCCAAAATGTGATTCGCGGTAATGTAGGTAAACTTATTGCGGAAGCCTTTGTTAATTTTGTTGACACTGAACAAGTACCATTGATTTCTTTTGATGATGTGTTAGCGGCTGTGCATAAGCCAGGTGCCATTATGTCCTTGCAAGAACGTGTTAATGGTGAAAGCCCAACTCGTCTCTATGTAGCGGCTAAAAATATGCTATATCGCTTAAATCGCAATAGCAATGCAGAAGAAGTTCATCACTTTATCGAGTTCATTGCATTGTATCCAGGCGATCTGCGTATTGCTGTTATGAAAGATTTACGTAACACATATGTCCATGTGTATAGTTATGCTATCGAAGATGATCTCTTTATAGAAACGTTTTTTGAAGCCAATCGTTAATTCATGAAAGCGTATATGACAGGTAGAAATTATGAATCGAAATTTAGATAAAGATGATATTCGAGATGCGTCTGACCTGCTTACTCATATCGACGGATGGGAGAAGACTGGGCGCTATGATGAAGCGGCTATCAAGGAGCTAGATAGATGGCATAGAAAGCGTAATCGGATTGCTCGTGATGCGGATGCGTTGTATGAGCAACTATACGCGCGTTATTTAGCATATGTAGATGAACATCCAGTATATAAGCAACATGCGGAAGAAATTGCTGTAGATATGGTGAATCACAATATGTCGGATAGTCATATTGGTACTATAGGCAAGGGCTTAACGGAGCTTCATGAGGGAGCAGGCGCAAATCTCGATGTATTGACGCAACATGTGTTAGTTGATGGATATGAACAGCGTTTATGGCATATCTTACACGATGTAAATAGTCTACTGTTCGATGAGGATCAATTCTTTGGTTATTTTTATCTACAAATGACGCATCGTGTACGTTTAGATATGACCAGCGCTTTTGGTGTAAACCTCAAACGCGGGGGATATGTGTTATATGTTAATCCTTTCATTATGTTACGACAACCGCCAGATGTTATGAAAGACGGTATTAAGCGGGAAATATTGCATGTTATATCAGCCCATTTGATGAGGGTGAAAGAACTTAGTCAACGGTTTAATAAAAAAGCTAGTCACATGGCTATGGATATGGTTGTAAACGATTATTTAGAACATGTTGACCGAGATGCGATTACCGTCGCTAATGTAAATGCAAGATATGGTCTTTTACTAAAGCGATTTCGTACTTTAGAATATTATGCAAAGGCTATTGATAAAGCAATGCAAGAAAAACCAGATCTCTTTGTATCTGTTGAGGATTCCAGTCAAATCGTGGCAATGGAGTTTAATGCTGATTCGAGCCATGATATTTGGGATGAGTCTGACACTATTGATACAGAGACGATGGATAAAATTACGGAACGCTATATCAACAAAGCATCAAAAGGGGATATGGAAGGTTATGTAAAAAGCCTTATCGACACATTCCAAAAGACGCGATGTTCCTTGCCTTGGTATTTTTATCTTAAAAAGTTGATGGGGAAGGTGGCTAGTGGACATAAAAAAACGACGATGCGTCGCAATCGTCGTCAGCCAGAACGGTTGGAATTATCTGGCACATTACGCCAGCATAAGGCGAATGTGTGGGTAGCCCTCGATATGAGTGGTAGTATTACAGATGTAGAATTCACAAATGCTTTAGAACAAGTCTTACAAATTGTTCATGCTTATAATCATCGTATTACCATTGTGGAATGTGATAACGAAGTACGTCGTATCTATACGATGGAATCCGTAAAGGATGTGAAACCACGACTCGATGTGCGTGGATCAACAGCCTTTTCGCCAGTCTTTGCCTTAGCCAATCAACATCACGTAGATTTACTTGTATACTTTACGGATGGGAAAGGCGAAGACCGTCTTCGTGAATCGCCAAAAGGATATAAAGTATTATGGGTACTTACGGGGGCTGAGCCTAAGTTATCTTTGCATAATCCACACGGCATAGTTCGCGAAATGGGCTATGTAGCCGTTGACGAAACACAAGACATCGATGAATTCGTGAGAATGAGCAATCGCTCTGGGTTTTCCATGGCAAATCAAGAGTAATGTTACGCTTTGAATAAAAAAGGACGCAATTGCGTCCTTTTGGTGTTTCCTTCCGCACCTTTTGCTCTAAATAATCCGATGGAAGGTTTTTTCGTTATTTTTGTCGTACCGTCTTAATTAGTTATTTAAAACAATAGATGCTCCTGGATCAATAATAACCGCAGTTTGGTTGTATTTACCTTCTACTAGACTGGTGAATACACCTGGTTCGCGGTCGATAACAGGCCATGTTTTGTAGTGAATTGGGATGGAGATGCGTGCTTTTATATAACTTGCTGCAAGGGCTGCATCTTCAATGCCCATTGTGTAGTTATCACCGATAGGGAGAAGTGCGTAGTCGATATCGCCAAAGCGGTTCAATAATTTCATGTCGCTGAAGAGAGCAGTATCGCCGGCAAAGTATACGATGTCGCCGAAGAAATTGACGATGCAACCTGCTGCGTGTCCACCTGGTACGCCAGCACCGTGGAAGGCAGGTGTGATACGAACAGAACCGAATTCAAAGTCATATTTACCACCAAGGTGCATAGCATGTGTACGGCAACCTGCAGCGGCAGCTTTGCCTGCAACTTCAGCTGTAGAGATGACGAGCGCATCATTAGCTTTGGCGATGAATTCAGTATCTCCGTAGTGATCATCGTGACCGTGACTAACAAAGATATATTGACATTTGATATCTTCTTTTTTAGCAACGTCCCATGTATTGCCTGTCAAAAATGGGTCAAAAATCATGGAAACATCACCATTTGTTAGCATAAAGCATGCATGACCGAAATAAGTTAATGTTGTTTTCATAGGAACACTTCCTTCCTCATATATACTAATTTAATTATATTGTATAATAGAATTAGAAAAAGTAAAACTATTATTGAGAATTTATACATATTTCGTTATTGTGAAAATAAACTATTTTGTTACTCAAAACATAGTATTTTTTTAGCATTTAGCATAACGAATAAGAAAATAGGATGTACATATGGATTTAACACATTTTGATGAACAAGGCAACGCGTGGATGGTGGATGTGTCGCATAAGGCTCAAACAGAGCGTATCGCTATTGCAGAAGGTTTTATTACGATTAATGATGCTATTTATGAAAAAATTATTGCTGGCACTATGAAGAAAGGCGATGTTCTCTCCGTAGCACAATTGGCGGGGATTATGGGGGCTAAACAAACGAGCCATCTCATACCCCTTTGCCATCCTTTGATGCTTACTAAAGTTGAAGTGCATTGCACGTTGGTAGATAATGTTGATAGGGTTATTAATCATACATCTTGTGAACAGGGCACGAATGAAAATAGTTCGCTCTCTATCGTGTATACTCCGTGTTATGATGAGTCCCATACAAAGGCTGTCAAAATCATAGCTACGGTTAAAACTACTGGTCAAACGGGGGTAGAAATGGAAGCTCTTACCGCTGTGCAAGTAGGTCTCCTTACAGTATATGATATGTGCAAAGCTATTGATAAAACGATGGTTATAGGTCCTACGTATCTTGTAGAAAAAGACGGTGGTAAGAACGGTCATTTTATTCGCAATAGCGGTAAATGAGATTGGTAGCATAGCACTATTTTGTTCCACTTAGGAAAATAGAATTCACTACTTGAATACACACTTTAGATTAGGTAGAATAATATAGATATAAGAATAGAGGGTGAATTATGGAAATTGTATTATATGAACCAGAGATTCCTGGTAATACCGGTAATATTGCACGCCTCTGTGCGGCAAACCATATGACTTTGCATCTTATCAAACCGCTAGGCTTTTCCATTGACGATAAGCATGTTAAACGAGCAGGCCTTGATTATTGGCATTTGGTAGATGTACAGGTACATGAGAATATAGAAGAATTATATGCGAAATATCCTGAACGTCGTTATTTTTATGCTACTACGAAGGCTAAACATGTGCATTCTGATGTGAAGTTTGAAATTGGTGATATGCTTGTGTTTGGTCCTGAAACTAGAGGGTTACCTGAAAGTTTATTAGAAGGTAACGAAGAGACTTGCGTTCGGATTCCTATGGTGGAAGAGGCACGGTCTTTGAACTTGTCTAATTCTGTGGCTATTATTGCCTATGAGGCTATGCGTCAATTGGATTATCCCGATTTGAAAGAAGTAGGCAATTGGATTAGCCATAAGTAAAATTATGTATGATGTTTGTGAAAGTTAGCTTTCACAAAGAATGGTATATGAAATAGGGGGAATATTATGAATTACGATAAAGCTCATGATTTAGCACATGCAATGCGTGAATCTGAAGAGTACAAAGATTTGATGAAGGCGCAAGAAGCGGTTAAGGCTGATGCGGAAGCAACTGCGTTGGTGCGCACATTTATGGCTCAACAAATGCAATGGGAATATGCTAAGTTATCTGGCGCGCCAGAAGCGGATGATTTACAAAAGAAACAAGAGGAATTAATGCCTCAAATTCAAGCAAATACAGCAGCAGCTACTTATTTGCAAGCACAAATGCGTTGGAGTCAAGTATCTAATGATATTTACAAAATCATTAGCGAACCAATCACTGAGGGGATGAAAGTTTTAGATCATGGGGAAAAACAACAACCACAACATTAAGGCGTTACAAACGGCTTTATTAGAAAAATTACCAAGTACACGTGTACGAGAAGAGGAATATTTACGGTATCATACGACGTTTAAAATTGGCGGTCCTGCTGATGTATTTATTGAACCTACGACGATGGCCGAATTAAGCTTTGCTCTTCGCACCATTCACGAGTTTGATGTGCCTGTTACCATTATTGGTTGCGGTTCTAACATTCTGGTGAAAGATGGTGGCATTCGCGGTGCTGTTGTATCGGTTCGTCATATGACGCAAGTTATGGAGTGCAATGATAATGTCTTGTGCATCGGTTCTGGATATATGTTAAAAGATGCATCCGAATTTGCTTGGGTAAATGGTTTGACTGGACTTGAATTTGCTATCGGCATTCCCGGCACATTAGGGGGGGCTGTATTTATGAATGCTGGTGCTTATGATGGGGAAATGAGCAATGTCGTTACGGCTGTTCGAGCTGTAGACTTTCAAGGCAATATCAAAGAATACGATGCATCGCATCTAGGTTTTGCATATCGTCATAGTATATTCCATGATAACAATGAAGTTATTGGTGAAGTGATTATGACTCTTAAACCTGGAGACAAAGCAGCTATTAAGGCGCGTATGGATGAACTTACAGAAAAACGTGAGTCCAAACAACCTTTGGAATTTGCTAGTGCCGGATCTACCTTTAAACGCCCACCAGGGTATTTTGCGGGAACGTTAATTGAACAAACCGGCCTCAAAGGATTATCCGTAGGAGATGCGCAAGTATCTCATAAGCATGCCGGTTTTGTTATCAATACGGGCAGTGCTAGTGCGAAGGATGTACTGGATTTAATTGCTGAAGTGCAACGTCACGTGTATGACCAACATGGGGTGCATCTTGAACCAGAAGTACGTATGATTGGTGAAGATTAATACGAACTAAATACTACTACAAGATTTCTTATGTACTGTTACTCTTTTTTAGTGAGACGGATTCGTAAGAAATCTTTTTATGGTCTTTAAAAGAGTATAATCATTATATAGTTTATCTATATTAGGAGGCGACAATATGAATACTTTGTTGGCACAGGAGATTCATGATAAAGCACTAGCATGTGGTTATGATAGTTGTGGTATAGTGCCTCTTGATGTACTTGACTTTTATAAAGAACGGCTAACGAAGCGTTTAGAAGATGTACCTGAAAGTAAAACGGTATACGCTCATAGTAAAGCTTTTTTGGCATTAAAAGAAAACTATCCTTGGGCACAATCCATAGTGGTTTGTACTGAGTATTTTGGAAACTATAAGTTTCCTGTATCGCTTCAAAATCGATATGCAAAAGGATTACTACTATCTTTAGCCAATATCCCCGATGGTGTTGAAACTAAACGGAGACAATCTTTTGAAACTTGGTTATATAGTAAGAATATCCAATTTATTGGTGGTGAAACAGCAAAGCCTGCTGGAGTCATTCCTCTACGTGCTGCCTCTGTAGCAGCCGGACTAGGAATTTATAGAAAAAATAATTTCTTTTATGGACCTAAAGGCTCTAATTATGAATTGGTAGCTTATTTAATAGATAAGCCTTGTAAATATATTCATGATACAGAGATTCCACCATGCCCAGAGTCTTGTAACTTATGTCAGCAAGGGTGTAAAACTAACTCTTTATCTGCACCATTCATAATGAATCCGTTAACTTGTGTATCCTACATTAATACCTTTGGTAATGGTCAATTACCAGAAGGTGTAACCGATGATATGCTAGAAGAGTGGATTATAGGCTGTGATAATTGTCAAGATGTGTGTCCTTTTAATAGAGATCATGCTTGGAATGTGGGACAGGAATTTCCTGGATTAGCTGAATTAGAGCCATTGTTACAACCGGAATATATTTTGAAAGCCTCTGATGATGAGATTATAGAGAAGATGATTCCCAAATTTTGCTTTCATCTAAAAAATGAGCAAATTCCATTACTACGTTCTTCTGTTAAACGAGTATTACACTATAGAAAGAAACATTTTGGAAATAGATGAGAATTACAATCGGTTGTACGCATGGTGCATAGCATGATGGCATGATTAGCACTATTAAAATAGCTCTTTTCTTTGACATGATTGATTTAGTTGCAGTATAATTAACTGTTGCCAATTTTGGGAATATACCTACGTAGTACGACATTTTGTGAATAAACTAACATCGTAACTATGTGATATAGAATATACTGACAGAATTAAAGGGAGGATCTTATGATTCGCGAAAATCTTCGAAATGTAGCGATTATCGCTCACGTTGACCACGGTAAAACAACGTTGGTAGACGCATTATTACGCCAAAGTCACGTGTTCCGTGATAATGAAAAGGTAGCAGAGCGCGTAATGGACTCTAATGACCTTGAACGTGAAAGAGGGATTACTATTCTTTCTAAAAATACTGCTGTTATGCACGATGGCATTAAAATCAACATCGTTGATACACCAGGCCATGCTGACTTCGGTGGTGAAGTAGAACGTGTTCTTAACATGGTAGATGGCGTATTATTGCTTGTAGATGCTTATGAAGGCCCAATGCCACAAACAAAATACGTTTTGCGTAAAGCGTTGGAACAAAAATTGAAACCAATCGTAGTTATCAACAAAATTGACCGTCCAGATCAACGTGTAAAAGAAGTAGAAGACGAAGTTCTTGAATTGTTCATGGAACTTGAGGCCGATGATGATCAATTAGACTTCCCTGTAGTGTACGCATCTGCTCGTGCTGGCGTGTCCAAAACAAACTGGGATGACGAAGCAGTGAACATGGATCCATTGTTCAAAACATTGATTGAAGAAATCCCTGCACCAGAAGGGGATAACGAAGGTCCACTTCAATTCATGATTACTACTCTTGATTATGATAATTTCATTGGTAAAATTGCGGTAGGTCGTATTGTACGCGGAAAAATGAAAACCAATCAACAAGTAGCTATCATGAATGGCGAAAGCACTCGTAAAGGTAAAATCGGTCGCGTTTATACGTATAATGGTTTGAATCGTGTAGAAACTGACGAAGCTGAAATGGGTGATATCATTGCTTTTGCTGGTATCGATGACATCAACATTGGTGAAACAATTGCAGATGCTGAAAATCCAGAAGCATTACCAACTATCTCTATTGACGAGCCAACATTGTCCATGGTGTTCTCCGTAAATAACTCTCCATTTGCAGGCCGTGAAGGTGAATTTGTAACTTCTCGTCATTTGCGCGATCGTTTGTTCCGCGAAGTAGAAACAAACGTATCTATGAAAGTAGAAGAAACTGATTCTGCAGATGCTTTCAAAGTATCTGGCCGTGGCGAATTACATTTGGCGGTATTAATCGAAACAATGCGTCGTGAAGGTTATGAATTACAAGTAGGTAAACCGCGTGTAATTTTCAAAACTATTAATGACCAATTGTGCGAACCATTAGAAGCATTGACTATCGACGTACCACAAGAATTTATGGGTACTGTTATGGAAAACCTTGGTCAACGTAAAGCTGAATTAACTAATATGGTAGAATTAGCTGGTTACCTTCGTATGGAATTCGTTGTTCCTGCCCGTGGTTTGATTGGCTTCCGTGCTCAATTCTTAACTGCTACAAAAGGTAATGGTATTATGAACCATGTATTCCATGGCTATGCACCATACAAAGGTGAAATCCCATCTCGTACTCGTGGCGCTTTAGTAGCTTTTGAAAATGGTGAAACTACACCATATGGTTTGAACTCTGTTCAAGACCGCGGTACATTGTTTGTTGGCCCTAACCAAGACGTGTATACAGGACAAGTTATCGGTGAAAATACTCGTGAACTTGATATGGATGTAAATCCATGTAAGAAAAAACATGTTACAAACATGCGCTCCAGCTCCTCTGACGAAGCTGTTCGTTTAACACCACCTCGCATTTTCTCCTTGGAACAAGCTCTTGAGTGGATTAATGATGATGAATTGGTAGAAGTAACACCAGAAAGCATTCGTATGCGTAAAACAATCCTCGATCGTAACGCTCGTGCAAAAGCTGCTAAAAATAAAAAATAATAGCGGAATCTATTTTGCTATAAATGGATTACTGATACTGAAAGGACGCCGAAAGGCGTCCTTTTCTTTGTATAGGCTTATAGGACAAAAAGTGTGTGTAAAAACCCTTGTAATACTAGTAAATATCTAGTGTTATAAGGGTTTAATCT
>NZ_RQUY01000017.1 GCF_003992125.1 Veillonella caviae
GGGCTAGGTTTTATGCAGTGAAAAGGGACTGAGAACAAAATGAACAAAAATGTTCATTTTGTTACAGCCCCTTCTTTTACATTTTTATTAGCTTATAGCAAAATCCTGATGTTCTTTAGGCTCACTCAATTTTAGAATACATTCACTAAATCGATAGTTTGACTACGGTTTGGTCCAACGGACACAATGCCCAATGGTACCCCTGTTACCTCTGCAATGCGTTCTACGTATTTACGAGCATTTTCAGGTAGTTCATCATAGGAACGAATACCGGAAATATCAGTTTCCCAACCTGGCAATGTTTCATATACAGGTTCACAAGCTTCCAAATCTTTTAAATTAGCAGGGAATCCTTCTACAGATTTGCCATTCAATGTGTAACCTACGCAGATTTTCAATTCTTTAAAAGTATCGAGAATATCTAATCGTGTAATAGCGAGGTAATCAAGGCTGTTAAGACCTGCTGCGTATTTTACAACCATCAAATCCAACCAGCCACAACGGCGTGGACGACCTGTAACAGTGCCAAACTCATGACCGATATTGCGAAGGTTATCACCGATTTCATCTACTAATTCTGTTGGGAATGGACCTGCACCTACACGAGTAGCGTAAGCTTTCACAACACCAAAGATATTTTTCAAATAATTAGGTCCTACACCGGCACCTGTGGACGCACCGCCAGCGATTGGATGAGAAGATGTTACGAATGGATATGTACCATGATCGAGGTCAAGCATTGTAGCTTGCGCACCTTCAAACAATACCTTTTTATCCTCTTGAACGGCTTTCAACACAGCAATATTAGTATCCGTTACATATGGTTTCAAAGCCTCCGCATATGTAATATAGTCAGCTAAGATTGTATCGTAGTCAACACCTTCTGCACCGTATACTTTGGTCAACATTTTATTTTTAAATTCTACATTGTACGCCAATTTTTCTTTGAACACGTCAAGATCGTACAAATCGCACATACGAATACCGATACGATTAATTTTATCCGCATAGCAAGGACCGATACCATTTTTAGTAGTACCAATTTTTGCATCCCCTTTAGACGCTTCTTCCGCATTATCCAAGGCGATATGATATGGCATGATAACGTGAGCGCGGTCAGAGATATGTAAAGATTTCGTAGATTTTCCTTGTTTTTCAAGACCTGCAATTTCCTCTAACAACACCTTAGGGTCAATAACGACACCAGTGCCAACGATATTTTGTTTATCATCATATAAAATACCGCTAGGTAACAAGCGCAATGCAAATGCTTTGTCATCTACTACAACGGTATGACCTGCATTGTTACCGCCTTGGCTACGTACGACAACGTCGGCTCGCTCCGCCAACCAATCTACAATTTTGCCTTTACCTTCGTCACCCCATTGAGTGCCGATAACCATACTTGTTGCCATATCTATATCCTCCAAATTTTATGAAAGTCAAAATAATCCATAATCATTATACAACATAGTTTCTCATATGGCGAACACTATCTTTATTCCACGTCCATTTTTGCTTTTACAAATGTACCATTTTGCAATTCTCTAAAAGCTTCGCGCAATTCGTCTTGCGTGTTCATGACGATTGGGCCTGCCCATGCTACAGGTTCGTCGATGGCGATAGATTCAATGTAGAGCACTTGTGTATCATCGCTTTTTGCTGTGAAAGTTACCGTATCACCAGCAGTGAGTTTCACTGCCGTTTTTTCCTTCACCACAGTGCCATTGATTTCAATATCACCAATCAAGGTAAAGAGCATAATAGATGCATCTGCTTTCACAGTATGTGTGAAAGTACGTCCATTTTCAAGGTGCACATCATAGTAGTTAAGAGGCAAATAGCTACTTTTGTGACCCACGTGATCATGATATGTGCCCACCAAGAGGCGCAAATAACCACCGTCGATTTCGATGTCCTCAATCATGTCATTCGTCACCGGATGATATGCAGGATTCGCCATTTTATGTTCCTTAGGCAAATTAAGCCACAATTGTACTCCCAGTAGGCGTTCTGCAGCAGGCACAAGTTCTTCGTGCATAATACCGGACCCAGCCGTCATCCATTGCACCTCGCCACTATGTACCGCCGCTTCGTTGCCAAGGCTATCGCGATGCACCATGCCACCTTTATACACATAGCTAATCGTTTCAATGCCGCGGTGCGGATGCATTGGAAACCCTGCTGTATATTCATCAGGATTAGTGCTATCAAATGAGTCGAGCATCAAGATAGGATTAAAATCCTTAATCGTTTCACCACCCAACACGCGTACCAATTTCACCCCTGCGCCGTCTACAGTAGTATACCCTTGTACAGTAGTTTGAATGTTTCTTACATTGCTCATAGTATCAGTTCCTTTTATGAAAGAATTATAATCGCCGTTATTGTTATCGACACTAACTGTGATACACCTTATAAACGCAGAGCTTATGCGACTACGATATAAGTATTTCAGTAATGAAAGTGAACTTTTATATCTTTAAAGTTTACTTTAATCATTTATCTAATTTTATCGATATATTTGGCTTGGATATATCATACCACGGTTTTAGGAGTTGTCAATATGACGGCTAAGGCTCTTTCAACCACATACTCATAATGAGCCCTACTACACCTACAGGCATTAGCACTTGTAATGCAGGCTGAACACCATATACATCAGCCAAATGTCCTACATAAGGAGATACGAGACCACCTAATGTAATACCCAGTCCCAATGTAATCCCTGACGCAAATCCTGCATTTTTAGCTAAGTATTTTTGCCCCAACACGGTTATGGGACCATATTGGGAGAATACACCAAAGGCCATGGGAATCATAAATCCAAAAAATCCCCATATATTGGGAATATACAGAAACCCTAGCAAAGCCGGTAAAAACACAATGTATCCTAGACGTATAGTGTTAAGAAATCCAATTCGATCGGATAACCAACCGCCTACATAAGTGAGAATGCCACCAAGGGCAAAATATAAAGTGAGCGCCAAGCTAGACATATCCGCAGTGCCGCTCAAAACCGAAATGTACAGAAGAGGAATAAAAATAGACAGCACGGAAAACAAGATAGAGCGGGCAGCAATGACGAAAAATAATTTGCCAAAACTAGTCCAGTCATTGCGAGCAGCGGAGCTTTCACCAACATCGGCACAACTAGAATCCGTCACCATCGCATCGCCTGTGAAAGCATATATATAAACCAATACACCTAGCGCCGCAATACATGAGAATACCCACAAATACGGCGCGCCCCAAGTATACACACCACTAGCAATAAGAGGCCCTAAAGCAAATCCTGCACTACCACCTACTGCAAAACGCCCCATGGCATTCCCAATTTCATGAGATTGAGTTCGTTTCACCAACAGAGCTGCCTCGGGATGAAATAAAGCTGCACCAACCCCAGCCAATAACGACAAGGCAAGAATCATTTCATAGGACGACACCACTGCAATAGCACTGATAGACACCAATGTCACGAAAAATCCAAGGGGAATAAACCAAGGCACACTCCACCGATCCGCCACATATCCCAATACGGGCTGTGCCACCGATGCCACCACAGTATTACAAAAAATAACCGTCGCCGCTTGATAATAATTCAACCCATAATGAGAAATAAAAAACGGCAACAACGCCGTAAGAGCCCCTTGCCCAAAATCATTTATACAATGAAAAATAGGCGGCCCATATTTTCGTATCGTACCTTTCATCATTACCTCCTTTCCATGATAAAACGGACTGCTACCTTTCCAAAAGTGAATTTACCTTCCTTAGGTGTTAAAATACATTGAGAAAAAGACCGGATGCCTTCCTGAAAGTGAATTTACTTTCCAACAGGCATATAGAACTATGATAAAACGGACTGCTACCTTTCCAAAAGTGAATTTACGTAGCCCCCAAAGGGGGCGTTAAGCGTACTGAACTTTTGGGAAGGTGGCAGTCCGTTGCATAGATTATAATCCGAAACGCGCCATGATCGTATCCACATGTCTCAAGAGTTTTTGCGGATCAAAGCATGCGTCAATTTCTTCATCAGTCATGTATTGTTTAATATTTTCATCAGATTTCAAACCAGTAGCAAAGTCTTTACCTTCAAGCCAACGGTTCATTGCGTGTTTCTGTACCCAGCGATACGCTTCATCCCGTACAGCACCTTTATCAACAAGGTGAGTCAAAATTGTTTGGCTAAACAACAAGCCACCTGTGAGGTTAAGGTTTTTAATCATTGTATCTGGGTATACCAATAATTTATCAATCGTGCGAATCGTTAAATGCAACATATAATTTAATGTAATCGTTGCATCTGGTAAAATGACACGTTCTACAGAACTATGGGAAATATCACGTTCATGCCACAACGCTTGGTCTTCAAAGGCAGATTGCGCATAACCTCTGAGCAAACGTGCCAAACCACAGATTCTTTCACAAGTAATAGGATTGCGTTTATGAGGCATGGCAGAAGAACCCTTTTGTTTAGGACTGAAATATTCCTCAGCTTCGCGCACTTCTGTACGTTGCAAATGACGAATTTCCTTTGCAATTTTGTCTAGTGTACCGCCAATAACAGCAATAGTAGAAATCAATTCCGCATGACGGTCACGTTGTACCACTTGGGTTGCGATTTTAACAGGTTCAAGACCAAGTTTTTCGCACACATATTGTTCTACGAATGGATCGATATTAGAATAGGTCCCCACTGCACCGGATACTTTGCCAACAGCAACACTTTTACGAGCATGCTCAAGACGTTCTATATCACGTTCTACCTCAGCCATCCAAAGACATAGTTTTAAACCAAATGTAGTAGGTTCACCGTGAATACCGTGAGTACGACCAATCATCAACGTATGTTTGAATTCCGCTGCACGACGACGCAACACATCATGCAATGTTTTCAAATCATTAAGCAAAATATCGCATGCTTGTTTCATCATATATCCCAATGCAGTATCCTTAACATCAGTAGAAGTAAGACCTAAATGGATATATTTCGCCGCTTCTGGACCTACATATTCCCCCACAGCTGTAACGAAGGAAATGATGTCGTGATTCGTTTCTCGTTCGATTTCATGGATGCGCTCCACATCAAAATTACCCTTTTCTCGAATAATCTTTGCCGCTTCCTTAGGAATGACGCCCAACTCGGCTTGCGCTTCAGATGCTAAGGTTTCCACCAACAACATAGTGTCAAACTCATTGCGCTCGCTCCAAATATGGCCCATTTCTTCTCGTGTATAACGTGGTATCATGATGTCTCCTTTGCATGATGAAAGTATCAATATATACGATTATTGTACCATATGAAAAAGCACGGTTCAATAAAAACAGCGTCATTTTCCGAATAATATATATATTAGTTTTTATTAACGTTCGGCTTTGTGTGAATGAGTTCCATACTCTCAATCATATATAAAATTGAGCTCTAATTTTATATCAACCATCTTCTGTTATGACTGTATTCTATGCTACTATTATAATAATGAATTCCAACTACAAAAGGAAAAGGAGATATACATTATGGCTAAACACCAACGCCAAGGGCGCCCTACAAAACCAAAAGAATCCACCACATCCACCACAGTTTTAAAATCATTTTTTGTCATCAGTTTTATCAGCTTAGGCTTATTAGTATTCAACAATGTATCAATTAACTGGATACTAGGCGTATTCGCAGTAGATATCATCGTATCACTAACCTATGTAATATTGAATAAAAACCATATTACTGAATCAAAAGCAGTGCGTAACAATGTACGTCGCATCGTGGCATTTTTAATTATGCTTATAACGATGTTCTTTTATGCCCTTGCCTTATGGCGCGTGGATCAATACACTCCAGAAATGCAAATCACATTGTTCATCGGTGGCGCCATCATTTATTATGCGGTGTTTAATAGCACGAAAGATGTGTTAACGAAATAAAAGACTTCAATCAAATGATTATGCCTATTGTTATGCCCAAACAGGCATACTTCGGTGTTGCGGAGCAGACCTAAGTATTGTCCCCCTCCTAGTTACTATATTCGACAAATCGCTAGAATAAAATAATTTAAGAATAAGCTGACCTATTCTCATGACGGTATCAAGTGTTCATGACATAAAAATACCCCATTCCTCAAAATCCACGCCTGTTTTCGCGCCTTCGCGCGGGCGAAAGGATTTTTACGGAATGGGGTATTTTATGTTCAGCTAACTTTATCTAATCTTATGAGAATAGGTCGGCCCGCATCCAAAGCTATTTAGTAAGCGATTTGTCAAATACGCTAACTAGTTCTTGTACGGCTTGGGACTCCGACATTTTCCCTCTCAGTACGGCATCTTCCACTTCGCCCATACGACCTTGGATGACGATATTATTGAAAAACAGATTGTGCAAGTGTTCATCAATCATTTCTCTCACCCATTGCAGAGATTGATTTTGACGGCGCTTTAAGAATACACCGTTCTCTTTGCCTTGTGCCGCAAATTGTTGAATGAGATCCCATAGTTCAGGCAACCCCTGTTTCGTCACTGCGGAACAGGTATAAGCCCTAGTTTTCCATTGTTCGGTAGCAGGCCGAATATAATGGAGCATACGCTCATAATCACTACGGGCGATTTGAGCTCGTTTTAAATTATCACCATCTGCTTTATTAACTACAATAGCATCAGCTAATTCCATAACACCTTTTTTGATACCTTGCAGTTCATCTCCAGCGCCGGTGAGGACGATAAGCATAAAGAAGTCCACCATAGAGCGAACTGTCACTTCACTTTGTCCAACACCAACGGTTTCTACGAGGATGACATCATAACCAGCGGCTTCACAGAGGAGCATTGTTTCTCTACTCTTCCGTGCTACGCCACCTAAAGTGCCCCCTGCTGGGGACGGGCGAATATAAGCATTAGGATGTTTCGTCAACGTTTCCATCCGCGTTTTATCACCTAAAATACTGCCCTTCGTAACTTGGCTCGTTGGGTCTACGGCGAGAACTGCTACCTTTAAACCTGCTTCAATGAGCATATTACCAAAGGCTTCTATAATGGTACTTTTACCAGCACCAGGCACACCAGTAATACCGATGCGAAGGGCTTTACCTGTGCGAGGCAACACAGATTGTAAGACTTGTTGGGCTAAATCAAAATGGTTCTTATTATTGCTTTCAACTAAGGTGATGGCCCGTGAAAGTATAACGCGATCCCCCTGCTCGATACCGCGTATATAATCGGCAACGGTCAATTTTTTCCGCCGTGTCACGGGCGATACGGAAGGCGCCAGATGTTTTGTGCTCGTCATAAGGCCATCATGCATATCGTTGACCCCTTTCATGACACGGCACGCAAAGGTATCATCACCCTTTGCTTTTTCTGGCACCCAATCCGGTTTATACGTATCAGTCATTATCTTCGTCTTGAACGTGGGCAGTTAATGTTTCAAGTAGTTTTTTAGCTGCTACTGGAAGAACTGTGCCCGGTCCAAAGATAGCTACAGCGCCATGTTCGCGTAAAAATTCATAATCTTGAGCAGGGATTACGCCACCAATGGCTACGAGAATATCACCACGACCGCGTTTATTAAGCTCATCTACGAGTTGTGGCAACAATGTTTTATGACCTGCTGCAAGGGAGCTAAATCCGACGATATGCACGTCGTTATCCACTGCATCTTGCGCAGTTTCTTCTGGGGTTTGGAACAACGGTCCGATATCTACGTCAAAGCCCATATCCGCGAAGGATGTAGCAATAACTTTGGCGCCACGGTCATGACCATCTTGCCCCATTTTAGCAATCATAATACGAGGGCGACGACCTTCTATATCTTCGAAATCATCCGCCATTTGACGTACTTCTTTGATAACATCGTCATCTTCAAATTCGCTGGAATATACACCAGAGATAGAGCGGATAACCGCTTTATGACGGCCGCAGACTTTTTCTACAGCGAAAGAAATCTCACCCAAAGATGCGCGGGCACGAGCCGCTTCAAGCGCAAGGGCAAGCAAGTTACCTTCGCCCGATTCTGTAGCATTCGTAATCGCTTCTAGGCACGATTGAACTCGATCTTCATCGCGATTAGCACGCAATTGTTCGAGGCGGCGGATTTGCGCTTCACGAACTGCTGTATTATCTACGTCGAGGATATCTAATGGGTCTTCTTTATCGAGCCGATATTTATTAATACCGATAATAGCCTCACGGCCAGAGTCGATACGAGCTTGACGACGGGCTGCCGCTTCTTCGATACGCATCTTAGGAAGTCCTGTATCAATCGCTTTCGCCATACCACCAAGGGATTCGATTTCTTGAATATGTCCCCACGCACGACGAATCAATTCGTCTGTTAACGCTTCTACATAATAGGAACCGCCCCATGGGTCGATAACTTTACATACTTTCGTTTCATCTTGAATATATAATTGCGTATTACGCGCAATGCGAGCAGAGAAGTCTGTAGGGAGCGCAATGGCTTCGTCCAATGCGTTCGTATGAAGTGATTGGGTATGACCGAGGGCGGCGCCCATAGCTTCCATACAAGTACGTGCCACATTGTTGAATGGATCTTGTTCTGTAAGCGACCAACCAGATGTTTGACTATGTGTACGCAATGCCATGGATTTCGGATTTTCAGAACCGAAGCTTTTAATAATCTTAGCCCACAACATACGAGCAGCACGCATTTTCGCCACTTCCATAAAATAGTTTTTGCCGATAGCCCAGAAGAAGGACAATCGCGGTGCGAATTGGTCAACATGAAGTCCTGCATTAACACCGGTACGAATATATTCAAGACCATCCGCCAACGTGTATCCTAATTCAATATCCGCTGTAGCACCGGCTTCCTGCATATGATACCCAGAAATAGAAATACTATTAAATTTAGGCATATATTGAGATGTATACGAAAAGATATCGCCAATGATACGCATGGACGTAGCTGGAGGATAAATATAGGTATTACGTACCATGAATTCTTTGAGGATATCATTTTGAATAGTCCCTGCCATAACCTTTTTATCTACACCTTGTTCTTCACCAGCTAAAATGTAGAACGCCATGACTGGCAATACGGCACCATTCATAGTCATAGATACAGACATTTGGTCCAATGGAATGCCAGAGAACAATATTTCCATATCAAGAATAGAATCTACTGCAACACCAGCCTTACCAACGTCACCTACAACGCGAGGATGATCCGAGTCATACCCGCGATGTGTAGCAAGGTCAAAAGCGATGGACAAACCTTTTTGACCAGCCGCCAGGTTGCGGCGATAGAACGCATTAGATTCTTCTGCAGTAGAAAAACCGGCGTACTGGCGTACTGTCCAAGGACGAGTTACATACATAGTGGAATAAGGTCCACGTAGAAATGGAGGAACACCTGCCATATAATCAAGGTGCGTCATGCCTTCATAATCCATTTCCGTATAGAGCGGTTTCAACTGAATTTGCTCCATCGTTGTATGATACAATTCTTCAAAGCTTTTACCCGTCTCTTGTTGTAGTTCCTTAAGCCATGCATCACGAGAGGTAGCATGCTGCGAACCGAGATCAAGAGAAGAGAAATCAGGATTTTTAAACATGAGCTCACATCCCTTTCTTATCTTGTAAGGCATTTAAGATAGCATAACAATTGGCGCGAACAGAAATAAAATCATCCACTCCAGCTTCGCGATAGGTAGGTTCTAAATCCTTCGGTGGTGCGCCAGCAAGGATAACCATTGCATGTGGCATAGTTTCTTTAATTTCCTTCGCCAATGGTGGCACTAATTCAGGATATGTTGCATCTGTAGAACAAATAACAACTACATCGGCACCACTATCTCGAGCTGCTTGCGCTGCATCAGCCGTCGTTTCAAAACCATCGTTTTTCAATACTTCAAAAGCACCTACTTCAAAGAATCCTGTAGAGAAATCAGCCCGCGGTTTATGTTGTGGAATAGGCCCCATATTGGCTAAAAATACCTTTACATTATCTTTGGTACGCGTTTTATACTCTTCCGTGCGCATCCTTAGCGCTTCAAATTGTTCCGTCCAGCGATGTGCAGAAATGGTTTCAATCATTTCCGATGGAATATCTCCAGCATCGAGAGCTTTACGAATTTGACGCATCGTCAATCGCGCTTCTGCAGCTTTACTAATAATACCAATGAGCGCCCCTGGTTCAGTAGTACCCGTTTCGAGCGCCGCTTGCACTTCGGCTATCTCTTTTGCATCAGCACGAGATACAAAAGACTCTATATGCTCTGCCCGTTTTTGACGCAAAGTATCTTGGTTTTCTGCTTTCACATCCAATAATTCTTCCGTCATATTCGCATACATATTGTTCCCAACAGCCACATCTTTGCGGTACGCCAGGTTTTTAAAACGCTCTGCCAGCACTTCTTTTACTTGATGTTGCGGATATCCTTCTTTCAACGCAGCGATAATACCGCCTTTAGATTCGATTAATTGGAATTCTGCCCAAATTTTATCCGCTAATTCTGCCGCCAATGTTTCTACGTACCACGAGCCGCCTACTGGGTCTACTGGTTGACGCAACTCAAATTCTGTTTGCAACATGACTTGAATATTTCGAGCAATTCGGCGCGAGAAATCATCGGATTTGCGAATCGGTTGGTCAAATGGAGATACTTCTAAACTATCAACGCCTCCAACGACACCGGAAAATGCTTGTGTTGTATTACGCAGTAAATTAACATATGGATCGTACACAGTTTTTGTAAAAGCCGATGTTCTGCCGTGAACATGCACTGCGCGGTCGCTTTCACCAGCACCAAAAGCAGCCATAATACGGGCCCAAATAATTCGAAGGGCGCGAAGTTTCGCAATTTCCATAAAGAAGTTCGCCCCCAAGGAGAAGGTGAACATCATGGACTGCGCAATCGTATGAATATCTACATGACGTTGCGCTAATTGACGAATATAGCAAACTGCAGTGGCCAAAGAATATGCCACTTCTTGTACATCATTAGCACCACCATTAGCATACACATCACCACATACGAGAACAGTGCGCAAATGTGGTGCATTATCCTTCGCCCACAACACAGTATGCGCCATTTCATCAAAGGCCGTATCAAGTGAAATATGCAAAGCCCCATCCTTAGCCCATACGCCAATAGGATCCGCCCCAACGAGCCCTTTTAAATACTTGACCTGTTTTTTCTGTTCTGACAACGTCGCATTCAACATGCCTAACAAAATAGCACTGGATGCTCCAGTTTCGATGTACACTGGGTTTTCTTTGATATTAAAACGTTCTACCAATTCACTGCAATCTTGTAACGTTGACAGAGATGTACCTCCAACGCCCACTGCGGCGCCTACTTGTACATCTTGGTCGTGCCGAGTTGCCTCATCAAGACGAATATTATGAATGGAACTGCCTTTCACAATTTCATACAAACTGGCATGATTAGCATCCTTCGGTAACGATTCCTCTACATATTGAGATACTCCCCAAGATTCTTGGATATAACCACTCGCCTTAGTACCACGCATAAATTCACCAGCTCCAGGGTACACCCCCTTTGGAATGGCTTCTTGATGTTGTTTTGGCGTATAAATCGGCTGCAATGTGATGCCTTCGTAAGTTTTGGTGAACATTTTCTTATTAAAATCGCCACCCTTTAAGGCTTTTACTACCTCTTCCTGCCACTTCTCATAGGTCGGTTTCTCAAACTCGTCAAACGACACCGGCTCCAACATTTGGGTCTCCGATGCATTTGAGTTCATTACGTCAGACATATATGTGCCTCCTTTTCAACTCGAAACCATACGAATGGAACACCGTCACCGCTGCACTACAATTACGTTCTATGCCTTCTATGAAAGCTACGCTTCTATCATGCCATGCATATACATCATCATCACGATAAAAAGGACTGCGCCACTCAGTTTCTAGTAAACCCATTATCTCATTTAAATAAAAAAACGTGCTTTACGCACGTTAGGTTTACCAGTTGAAAGGTATGCCAAAACACTGAGAAAACATACCATCAATCCCCTTCCTATCGCTCGTAGGTACATACGGTGATTATTAAATAGGCAGTTCTCCTGGCTCGGGGTCATAACCTCTCGCTTTCGCCTTCCCAGATTGCTCCAGTGACATTATGAAAGCAGGCTCATCCTTACAGTGGCGGGACCGCATCGGCTTGTACCGATTTCTCTATTAAGTCTTGCGACACCTATTCTCTATATTCGCTGTTCTATGTTCAATATAGTGGAAAATTATGCGGTAGGTCAATGGATATAACTGAATATCATACACATAGGAATTAAAGTTATACGTTTTGGGTAATGATAGAACACACCCCTAAAAATTCAGGAGGCCTTATTCCCTGCGGGGGCCAATTCATTTTTAGGGGTGTGTTCTATCATTTCAATCAACTATAGTAATATTAATTCCTATTTATATAATTTTTAAGGGTAAATTAGAGAAAAACCACAGCAAGGGGAATTCATTTTGGGCGCAGTATTCATTCACCGCATTCATCAGTATTAGTGTTAATTCCTATATATATGGTATTCAAAGTGATGTTCATTTGCCCGCAAATTTTCTGTAAAAAACAGGCTGTATCCGTTTAGGTTACAGCCTGTTTTTATCAGTTACTAACGATATGTATTAGTCATTTATTTGTTATTAGAGATTAACCCACCGTATACATCACGGGTCTGTTTGTCTTCGCTATTCACGCGAATGCGTTCAACTTTGTAACGGTCATTTTCATCACCATGAACACGGTCTACACGGAATCGATCTGCTTGTTGTACGGCTTGCATTTCTGGTTCAAACTCGTTAGTCATACGAGCCATATTGCCATCGATAGGTGCACCATTTTGCAATGCACGATACATAACAGCGGCAAATTCATAACGAGTCATGGTACGATCACCTTTGAACTCTCCATCTGGGTAACCTACAAGAAGACCTTTTTTCGCCAAATCCTCTACATAATCATATGCCCAATGATTTTCAGGTACATCTGGGAATTCTACATTAACTTGTGCATAATTAGTACTTACACTAACAGTATTGTTCGCCAAACGAGATTCTAATTGTGCTAATCGAGCTTGCAATGATTCGATTTCTTTCGCCATAGCTACACGAGAACGAGATACACCGCTAGATTGCCCCACATTAAAGCTTAAACCTGCAGACAACATATTTTCACCATTGCCCATAGTAGAAGCTACATTTAACATCATATCTTCATTAGGACGGTAAAATGCACCTAAAGCCACCGCATTAGCATTGCTATAATTACCATAACCAACGGCAAAATTCCATTTATCATCAGGATTAAAGTCAAGTGGATGTAAACCTGCCAATGCAGCAGCACCAGCACCAACCTTATTAACACGAGAGTCTAAATTGTTAATACGTTGCCCTAAATTGTTAATACCTTGTCCCATATTATTAATATTTGTTGTATTATTATTAACTTGATTTTTAATATCATCAGACACAGCAATAGTATAGTTATTATTACCATCATTATTAACAGTGACAGAATTATCTGCTGCAGTAATCGACGTACCTTTAGCAGATACAGTATAAGTTGTTTTGTTGCCATCCGTCGTAGATGTAACTGTCACATTATTGCCTGCCTCTACTTCTACATCTTTGATGTTATCAAGACGTTGCTCAATAGTATTAATATTCGTTGTATTATTATTAACTTGATTTTTAATATTATCAGACACGGCGATAGTATAGTTATTGTTGCCATCATTATTAACAGTAACAGAATTATCTGCTGCAGAAATCGACGTACCTTTAGCAGATACAGTATAAGTTGTTTTGTTACCATCCGTTTTAGATGTAACTGTCACATTATTGCCTGCCTCTACTTCTACATCTTTGATGTTATCAAGACGTTGCTCTATAGTATTAATATTCGTTGTATTATTATTAACTTGATTTTTAATATCATCAGACACAGCGATAGTATAGTTATTATTGCCATCATTATTAACAGTAACAGAATTATCCCCTGCAGCAATCGAAGTGCCTTTAGCAGATACAGTATAAGTCGTTTTATTTCCATCCGTTGTAGATGTAACTGTCACATTATCGCCTGCCGCTACTTCTACATCTTTGATGTTATCGAGACGTTGCTCAATAGTATTAATATTCGTTGTATTATTATTAATTTGATTTTTAATATCATCAGATACAGCAATAGTATAGTTATTATTACCATCATTATTAACAATGACAGAATTATCCGCTGCAGAAATCGAAGTACCTTTAGCAGCTACAGTATAAGTCGTTTTATTTCCATCCGTTGTAGATGTAACTGTCACATTATTGCCTGCCGCTACTTCTACATCTTTGATAGTATTAGCAACCGCTTTTAGTTGAGAAACATTGACTGCATCACTATCCTCTGAACCAGCTGCTACATTTGTAATTTGTCTTGTTTGCCCATCTACGCCAACAGATACAGCCCCTTGTCCCCCTTGTACAGTAGCCACGATAGCCGCTTTATCAGCAGCAGACGAATTGTCCATAGCATACACTTGATTTGCTGCTGCAGTGGCAGAAGCAGATGTACTCACCCCTGTAAGAGCAGCACGATTAGCTACGCTTTCAGAACCCAAAGCAACACCGCCAGATACCACAGCTGTAGCAAGCGTACCAATACCTACACTATCGCTAGCATTCGCTAATGTATCAGTACCCAAAGCGATAGAACGATCGCCAGATGCGGCCCATTGATCCAATTCAGTAGCATGTGCAGATTGTGCATTTCCTTGTGTATACCATGTTTTAACAGCACCTGTAGACGTACCAATGGCAATAGCATTAGCACCGCTAGCACCAGCACCCCAACCAACAGCAATGGATTTATCTGCCGTAGCAGCAGAGCCAGAGCCAATTGCATTCGATTGATTTCCCAATGCTTCAGCACCATTGCCAAGAGCAGTGGAATTCTTACCCGATGCATAACTATGTGTACCCACAGCACTAGATGCATAGCCCATTGCCTTTGCATCATCACCTAGTGCAGAAGCTTGGCTATTCAATGCATAAGCTTGGTACCCCAACGCAGAGGCACCCCACCCAGCAGCATGTGAATTAGTACCTACCGCTACTTGTGCAGAGCCTGTCATAGAAGTATCTACTGTATCAATAGGATAACCATCAATGGTGTAGTTACTAATTAAATTCGTTAAGCTAGTTGCATCAGCAGCAATATTTTCTGCATCATAGGTTTTAGAATTAGAGCCAATCGCCATAGAAGTACCTCCATTGGCTACTGCAGTTTTACCAATGGCAACATTATTAAGCCCAGACGCAACAGATTGATACCCCATAGAGATAGCTGATTGACCACTTGCATTACCACCGATGCCGATAGCATTATCTGCACCTGCTACACCACCATTACCGACAGCAATAGATCTGTATCCGCTAGCATTAGAACCTACCCCAACAGCTGTAGAACTACGACCAGATGCATTAGAACTAATGCCAGCTGCAAAACTATCACGACCTGAAGCCTTCGTATTAATCCCTACCGCCACAGAAGCACTGCCTGTAGCAGTAGGTTTAACACCTTCAGGATTTACAGCAATATAATCAGAACTAGCAGCCTGTACACCACTCGATAAACAAGCCAATGTAACGGCTAAGACCAAATGTTTTCCATGTAATTTCATAGTACACTCCCAAATATATTAATTATGATAAATATATTAATGCAACAAATAATCTTCATTTTACTCTCACTATTTTGAGATCTTCATTATTATACTATAAATTTCAGAAATATAAAAATGCCTAATATATATATATATATATATATATATTAGGCATAACTATTAAAAAAATAGCATAATAAAAATTTGTTTATGGAAGAACTAAAGATTTAAATACAGAGTTTTCATGAAATCGCTCAAAATGATCTTGTTCAGCTGCTACCACTTTCACAGATGAATCTATTTTGATAGCCTTCGCTAACCATTCAAGCGCCTTATCATCATCACCTTGGTCAGCATAAATAGTGGCGATACCATAAATAGACCAGGTGTTGTTTGGATCTTTAGTTAACACCTTTTCAAACCACTGTTTCGACTCCTCTAATTGCCCCGCCAGTTTATAGACCATAGCCATATTATAGTAATTGGCTACATTATTAGGATCTAGCTGGTACGATGTCTTTGTATCAACTAGACCTTGTTCTATCTCGCCATTAAGGGCCCTTGCGAATCCGCGAATAGAATAAGCCTCGGCACTATTAGGATCAGATGCTATTGCGTTGTTTGCGGCATCAATGGCTTTGTCATAATCGCCATTTGATAAAAATTGTTTCGCATTCTCAAGGTCATTATTAATAGTTTTGTTCGCACTATGGTTTGTACGTCCCACTGAATTCGCAGACTCATTTGAATTCACATCTAAACCATGTCCACAACCAGAAAAGACCAGTAATACTATTACAATAATTAAATACTTCATAAACCTACCTACCATAACTATTGACTCAACAATAATATCCATTGACTAAACACTAATACCCATTTAACCATTGGCTCAACAATGATAGCCATTAACTAAACACTAACAGTCATTAACCCAATACTAATAACCATTGACTCAAGAATAAGAATAAAAAATAAAGCAAAAAAAGGACGAGTTATAGCTCATCCTTTTTTATTAATTTGTGGGAATATTTCCAATCCTCTACTACTGTATTTAGCATAACACATGTCTAGGAAAAGTAAATCCTTTACCGTTTCCGACTAGAGCATCTGTCGAGAAGGAACGCAATGCCTACAAATGGGATACCTGCATTTTCACCGAGACCGATTTCACAGGTTGAGCTAGAACTTACGCCCATGGTAGCGCCGTATTCAGCCACCTCTGCAGAAAGGTCTTTTGTAGCGCATTTATTGAGTTCCGGTGTAAAGAATCCTTTTTGACCAGCAAAACCATCACAGGCAAAGGATTTAATATTGAACACTTCATCAGCACAAAGGCGAGCCAATTTTTCAATGTATTCTGATTTGCCTGCGGATTTAATTTTGCATTGTTTATGAACGAGAACTCGTTCATCTACTTTGTGAATATCAAGGCGTGGCACCACATGTTTGTATAAATATTCAGAAATATCGTTGATTTCTAAATCCTCAATATGTTTGAAAGCATGGCTGAAACATGCACTATGATCGATAACAATAGGATATTTACCATTTTCCGAGGCACTCATCAATGCATCATGCAAATCTTTGAGTGCTCGTTTATCGATGTTTTCATAGTTTTCAAAACTTAGACCGCAGCAGAGATTTTCAATATGCGGTGGATAAATAACGTCGATTTGAGCCTTGCCGCAGAGGCTTTCAAACACTTGTTGCAAACTGCGGTTATCATTATATCCTTGGTTTGGACGGAACGCACGGTTTGCACAAGTACTGAAATATACTACTTTGTCAAAATTACCTGGTTTAATTTTGCTCACCAATTTATAGGTATTCGCTTTTAGCGTAGTTTTCGGCAAATATGGCGTGATGCCTGTAGCACCGTGAAGACCTTCGGTAATCTTCGCAATGGCCTTTTTCGTTACGATGGCACCAGCAATACCTTCTAGACTCACTCCAGCACGACACATATCAAGGGTAGTAGCGAAATTATCATAAATAGTTTTCGCAATATTCGGCCCAGGAGGTGCAATTTTACGCATAGATAATGCAATTTGCGCCGTATCAATGCTGAGCGGGCAGAGACCTTTACACATGGAACATGCAGCACATGTATCGACACCATAGTATTCGTAACCCTTTTTAAGCTCTGCAGCAAGAGCGAAATTGCCTTCTTGTTCCAACCGTTTTTGTTCCCGTAACAATGCAATACGTTGACGCGGTGTTAAGGTTAAATTCCGACTTGGACAGTGTTTTTCACAGAAACCGCATTCCATACAGATGGTGAAAGCATCGTCAATGATGCATTGGGCTTTCAAATTTTTCTTGTACACATCTGGATCATCGGTGATGATAACATCAGGATTCAAAATGCGTGTAGGGTCAAAAATGGCTTTAATACGACGATTAATTTCGTAAGCTTTTTTGCCCCATTCCATTTCAATAAATGGTGCTACCATGCGACCTGTACCATGTTCTGCTTTCAAAGAACCACCAAAACCAGATACTCGTTCAGACATTTCATGCACTAAATCTCCGAAATTCTTCGTATCCTTAGGGTCGCTGAAATCTGGGGTAATATTAAAATGAACATTACCACTCAAAGCATGCCCAAAGATAACACCGCCGTCCACGAAATCATATTTATGGAACAACTCGGTGAGCATTTCAATACCCTTCGTGAAATCTTCGATTTGGAAACATACGTCTTCGGTGATAACGGTAGTGCCTTTCTTGCGTTGCCCCGCTACGATTGGCAAAATGCCTTTCCGAATAGCCCACCATGAATCATATTCCTTAGGGTCTTGAGAATAGAGACTTGGAATAGCTGTAGGAATATCTTTTAATTCTTTTTGAATGAAAGCAAGATTGTCATCGACCGTCGATTTTGTATAACTTTCAGTTTGGAACAATATACAACTTGTCCCTTCTGGCACGTCGCGCACAAAATCAGGAACGGACTCTAATTGTTGCACGGCACGAAGCGATTGATAATCCATCATTTCTGCTGCAATAACCTTATCACGGCCCATGCCAGCTAATTTAACAACGGCTTCGGAGGCATCATTCAAATTGCTAAAGAATAAAAGCCCACACCCCTTATGAGGCACGTCCTCAACAGTGTTGTACACGATTTCCGACACGAAACCCAATGTACCTTCAGATCCAATGAACAAATGATTGATAATATCTACAATATTATCAAAATCAACCAAAGAATTTAGTCCGTAACCTGTAGTATTCTTAATTTTATATTTGTGATGAATCATGTGGGTCAATTCTTCATCGGCAAGGATTTCTTCCCTCAATGTGAGGATATCCTTAACCATTTGAGGTTTTTCTTTCAAGAATTGATTAATACTCTTTTGATCTGATGTATCGAGAATGCTACCATCTAACAACACAACGCGGATGGATCGGATAGTTTGATATGAATTTTGCGCCGTACCACAGCACATACCAGACGAGTTATTATTTAAAATACCGCCTACTAATGCAGTAGTAATCGTTGCAGGGTCTGGACCGATTTTGCGATTATAGGGTTTCAACAAATCATTCGCATCGGAACCGATAACACCACAATCACATCGCAATGCTTTGCCATCATCGAGAACTTCCATCCGTTTAAATCCATCATTACAAACGATTAGCACATCTTCACTAGAACATTGTCCAGATAAGGACGAACCTGCTGCTCGAAATGTAAATGGCGTGCCACACTGTTGGCACAATCTTACAAGGCGGCGAACTTCTTGCTCATCTTCAGCTTTCACCACAACCTTTGGTAAATAACTGTAACACGATGCATCCACGCCATAGGCGTAACGACGCAAGTAATCTGTATACACTCGATTTTTACAAATCGCCTGCGCTTCCTTGGCAAAACGGTCATAGTCACGAATTAGTTCACTCACTTGAATAACCTCCTAACCCATACCACAAGGAAAGATTCTATATTATCCTTAGTATACGCCGTTCTCATTCTCAATTCCATAATTATGCATAAATTGTATACGCTGTATAAATTCTATAGAAATTTCACATGATATATGAGTTTTAGGAATACCAATAATCAGCTGTCATTATAAAGATAAAAAGCACCCTAACGGGTGCTACTTATGTTACACTATAGCCAAGAGCTAATTGACGTGTGTTAGTTCATCTCCTTCCCATCGAAAGGAGATGGTGATATGAGCCCATATGAAGCTATATCATTGATGATTGCTTTCGCAACATTAGTCGTTCTTATTCTGAAATAAGAATGACCTAACACCCCAATCGGGACGTTAGGCCATTTCTCATTTTCAAAATTCCTGGAGATGAGCCTAACGCATACCGAAACGTTAATTGGCTCTCCTTGCAACTATTATATCATAGTCAACACATAGTTTTCAAACCATATCAGAGGTGTGCCATGGCAAATACAGATACAACCATCAAAGCAGTGACAAATCCACAGAATAACAATACTCCTATCGATATATCCGCCACTATAAAAGCATTAGAAAGAAACAAATTCATTGTAAAATACTTTGAACATCCTACAGATGCAACGGCGTATTTAGCGAATCGTATTCAAAATAAACGAGTTGCCCTTGGCGATTCTCGAACCTTGTTAGAATTAGGCGTGTACGACGCATTGGTGCCCTATAATATTGAAGTAACGGATATTCATCGCCCTCTTCCAGGTGAAAGTTTCCGTGAAACAGCATTAAGGACGATGGGACGAGACGTATTTTTAACATCCGTGAATGCACTTTCACAAACAGGAGAAATGGTGAATATAGATGGTACAGGCAATCGCATAGCTGCCTCCTTATTTGGTTCTGAAGAAGTATTTTTCGTTCTCGGTACTAATAAAATCACACCAGATCTTGCCTCTGCCATTTATCGAGCTCGCAATGTAGCGGCCCCACAAAATAGCAAAAAAAACAAAAAAAGCTCTCTCAATCCATGTGCAAAGCTAGAAGAAAAATGCTACGACTGCGGTTCACCTGACCGCATCTGTAACGCATTGACCATTTACTATAAAAAAATGCGGAATATGCAGATTATGGAAGTTATCATTATAAATGGAGATTTTGGATTTTAATGAAAAAAGCTGTAATAGACTGCGATTTTACCGCAATCTATTACAGCTTTTTTGTACATACTCTCATATTAGAGTAACACATGTGACCCTATAATAAGCCTCACTGCCAAAGCAAATACGCATACGCTCATCAATGCTAAAATAACCTTAGCTTTCAAACGTTTTGCAATTTGTGCGCCTGCTTGAGCCCCAAAAACTGCACCAATGCTGATAGGAATGGCGATAGAAAACACGATATGCTGTTCCACGATATGCGTCACAACGCCTACGATGGTAGATACTGCTAAAATGGCTTGACTCGTAGCAGTAGCGAGATGTGTAGGGAATCCCATGATATAAATGAGGGCAGGTACATGTACGAGGCCACCACCGATGCCGAATATACTAGAAATAAAGCCTACCATGATACTAATGCCAATACCTACTGGTTTATTATATGTTACCTCATCAAGGGATAAAGATTCCTCAATACGGGTGCCTTTTCTGAAATTCTTAAACCCAATCAAAATAGATACGATGCCCATAAAACAGCCAAAAGCAAACATAAACCCAGGTCCCGAGAACCAACTAGACATTTGTGCCCCTAATATGGCCCCTGGAAATGTGGCGAAACTAAAAATAATAGCCGCGCTGATATGCACCTTTTTCTGTTTTATATATGCTAAAGCACCAGAAATAGCATTACACATCACAGCAAACAAAGATGTACCCACAACCATAGACGGTGTCCATTCAGGGAACCAATACATAAACAGAGGCACAAAAATCAAACCTCCACCAGCACCTATAATGGTGCCTAGCATGGCAGTAAAAAAACCAACGATGATAAAGAATATATAATATAAAATCGGATTATCTATCATACAATTACTCCTCAATATCACATTAAAACGATTGTTTGCACCTTTAACTAATGTCTATATAACTAATGTAAGATGAACCTTTAAAAGTACGTTTTCTAAATTTATATATTGTTAGAGTCAGTCCTTTAATTCACAGCTTGAAAATGTGGTTTTACATCTACACATTACAACTAATGAATCACTATTAATGTACCGATTGAAAATACATTTTTGCGTCTTTTAATTTCCCCCGCTCACACGAGACTTGTAGTTCATCGCCAGATTCTAAACGGACGTCGCCGAGTGGCACGATGTAGGTACCATTACGACGGATGCTTACGATGAGGGTCCCATCTGGTAATGGCAAATCTTGTAAAGGAATATCTGTATAAGTAGCCACTACAGGAACCTTGGTTTGAAAAAATGTTTGTACCGATTCGAGATTGCTTTGTCCAGTCATGGCTTGGAGCAAGGAATCGTAAATCGGAGGTTCTTTCAACAGCTCCGCTACTAGGTATGCCACGATGGTAACGGTACCTATGGCATAGATATTAGAGAAACTATTCGTCATTTCAAGGACCAGCAGAATCGCTAAAATCGGCGTTCTCATAGCCGCTGCCAACATGCCCCCCATAGCGCAGATGACAAATTGAGCGGTGAAATCACCAGAAATGAGGGAGAGCGATGAAAATAGGCTTTCACAAAAGGCACCAGATGCAGCACCGATAACAAGCATGGGCAAGAAAATACCACCCTGCGCACCACTGCCATAACAGAAAGTGGTAAGCAGAATTTTACCAATAACAATACCTAGTAGAAGCCACACACCGTGCCTTTCAAAAGCAAGATGTGCCACTAAATCATTGCCACCGCCAAGAAGGAGTTGTGAATCGAAACCAATGAGAGCCACCACCACAAAAGTAGTGACCAGTTTGAAAAACCGAGACACCTGCACCGCATCAAATAGATGTTTAAAAAGAAAAATCATGCGACAAAAGAAAACGCCACAAAATCCCATGACGACGCCCACTAAGAGGAGCACGGGAAAATAATCGAGGGGCATGCCAGTAGTGACGGTAAAGCCCAGCGCTGGATCGAGACCGAACATGCTAACCGTAATATAATTAGAAATAAGGGTAGCCACAAAAGTAGGAACTACGAGGTATGGATAAAAACTCTTATGCACCTCTTCAAACACAAACATAGCACCCGACACAGGCGCACTAAATGCCGCTGCAAGACCTGCCCCTGCACCTGCAGACGTAAGAATGCGTTGCTCCCTTAAACCAGAATGCATCCAATAGGATACGATTTTTCCGGCGGAACCGCCGATTTGCACGGCAGGTCCTTCACGACCTACTGAAAATCCAGCAAATCCTGTAATCACTCCGCCAATCATTTTAGAGATGAGCGTGCGATACGGTTTCATATCGAATAAACCTAGCATTTCCCCTTCAATTTGAGGAATACCAGAACCGCCAGACAGTGGTGCCCATGTAAGCAGTTTATCTACGATAAAAGCAAATACTACCATTGCTCCCAGCCAAATGAGCATGGACTCATAAGAAATGCCCTTCATCATGTGCCATCGCCAATGTTCCGATTCGAGAATCAAATAACGATACGTGGCACCACAAATCCCAGCAATAACACCAACTAAGGCTCCTTTTAGAATGAGCTCGTACAGTAACACGCGGTTCATGGACATATCCGCTAAGGTGGAACTACGCTTATTGAATTGCCAACGTTTCATCATCATGCCTCCCTTAGGGTATATTAGATAAAATTTTTTTGCCTATAAAAACCAAATATGTTGAATAAACCAACAGCCTTCCACGCTAATTTGATTATAGCATGGAAGGCTGAGTCATTTTAATAGATTAGGTTTTAATAAATTATAAGCTTTGCATTTTCATCAGCAAAATCCGTTTCACCGATTCATTTAATCGTTCTTTAGAAATACGACCGTCTTTCACAGCTTTCATCAGACCATTATAAGCCTCTTGCATATGTTCGTATTCGTGGCACACCATGAGAATATCGCTGCCAGCTAGTATAGATTGAACTGCCATGTCGCCGAAGGTGTAATGTTTCGCCAAAGCGCCCATATCCATATCATCGGTAACGACTACACCATTGTATTGCATATCCCTACGGAGCCAGTCAGTAATGATGGTCTTAGACAAACTAGACGGATGATCAGGGTCGATAGTAGGGTACATAGCATGAGATACCATAATCATATATGAATTAGGTTTCGATTTTGCCATTAAATCCACAAATACCTTCGTATCTTCATTGATCAACACGTCCTTCGATACAGGCACCACACTCGTATCAGCGTGTAAATCTACATCGGTTTTGCCGATGCCAGGAAAGTGCTTATACGAATACCACAAACCGCTGTCTTCATAAGCTTTACCCACAGCACTAGCAAATGCTACTACCCTATCTGGATCAGTGCTATACGAACGGCCATAGGCGAGCCCCAAATCCGCATCAGGTGCAAAGTTGATATTAAATCCTAATGATTTCAACTCCTCCCCAGAGGCTTTCGCTAATGCTACCGCCTCTTCTACGGTACCTTCACCTAATTTCTCAGCAGGTGGTACTGACACCAACTGATCCTCCATACGCGCCACAGCACCACCCTCTTGGTCAATGCCAATAAATAGCGGCGCCAAATCCGACGACTTCGCAAATTTGTTAATATCTGTAATGAGCGTTTGCACCTGAGCTTTCGACGTCATGTTTCGATCGAACAAAATGATACCGCCTACGCGATACTCATTCATCATGAACCGCGCATCATCGTTCATCGATGTGCCGTGAATGCCAATCATCATGAGCTGCCCCACCTTATCTGCATCCGACATGCTGTCCATCATCTTATCCACTTTTTCCTCTGGTGAAAGCTCACTCTCTGCCACCTTCGCCACACTAACTGGCTCAGTCTTGGTGGCGAACGGATGCAAGCCACACCCAGCTATGCCAATCACCAACGCCCCCAACAAACAAGCGGTTATCAATTTTCTAACCATCGAACCCTCTCAGCTATATGCGACCTTGTTCTTTTAATTCTGCTAGAAGTTTAACGATGCGCGGTCCGCAACCTTTCCCTCCGCACGCCCCGGTTCCTGCCCTCGTCGCTTCTTTCACAGCAGGAAATGTATGGGCTCCATCAAAAATAGCTTCTTTAATCGTTTTTCTTGTAATGCTGCGGCACGTACAAACCTTCGTCAGTTTGTCCATAATCGCCTCAGGCACTTGGTTTGTTTCAAAATCCATATTATTCTCCAATCGTTCACTTTAGAAAAATGATGGCCCTAATAGAGCAGACATAATAGTCATGTAAATATTCAAAATATTAACCATCAATGGTCGAATAATAGCCGATAGGATTGGCGTATTGATGAGGATAATAAGGAATACCAGATTCCACATTCCTAATTGGTAGTATTGCATTTGCCAACGATATGGAAGCCACGGCAAGATGAGATTGAAACCTGGTAATGGTGGGATGGGAATGAGGCAGAATAAAGCAATGCCAATGCTATAGAGCATGATATTCCGCAATATTTCTACAAGCCCTATGGACGTAATGATACCAAGGCCTGTGCCCAACACGAGAATAAAGGTGAAGATAAAGCCCACCACAAGGCTAAACAATGGGCCTGCAAAGGTAACTAGTGTAATATCCCGACGTGGATTTTCAAAGTTATTTGGGTTCATCGGTACCGGTTTAGACCAACCAAAACCAATCATCATCATAATCAATGTACCTACTAATTCTAAGTGGCTCGTTGGGTAAAGATTAAGTCTACCAGCCATTTTCGGCGTCGGATCCCCAAGCCACACCGCTGCTTGCGCTTGGGCGTAACCAAACACGGTTAATACAATAATGATAGCCGGTATGCGAGCCAGCATATCTACTAAATTAAAATCAAACATAAAACTCCTTATTGCTTCGCTTTCCACGCGGCAAAGCCTGTGTTAATACATGCCAATGCATTGAGGACACGAGGATAACCGATGTACGGCACGCATTGAGATGCAATACTGATGAGATATTGTTTATCGTTCCCCACATTGAGGTTCCCTTCTACGTGTGCTTGTAATTGGCTTTCACAACCTCCTTGGGCCATGAGAAAGCAGAACGTAATCATTTCCCGATGCTTCACACTGAGACCTTTACGCGTATAGTAATCGCCAAACATGTTCGCCAACCATTTATTGATGTGACGTGTATCTTCAGGGCCTGACTTACAGTACTCACGCATACCTTCACCAAAGATTTCCACTTGTTTTTCAATGCCTTTTTCAAGACGCGTTTCTGGCGTTACCGTACTACGCTGCGTATCGGAAATGCTTTCATTACGATAATCAAAAATTTTATTTGTAATTTTGAAAAACGGACGCACACGGCCAATGCCAAGGTATGGAACAGCTTGATAAATCAGTTCCACCACTTCGTCAGGAATAACGCCAAAATTAAGCGCCGCTGGCATCATCAAGGAATATTCTTCCGTCGCACCAGCGCCGACGATAGTGGCCAAAATAGCAAGGAATCTATCCCGTGCGGCTACGTTTTTCCCTTCTTCTGTAATGACTTCGTGAAATGCAAAATTGTCGAATAAATCCTCAAATTCAGGATCGATATACCCTGCAGGCGCCGCAATATCCGGGAACATTCTCTCCGTATAGGCTTGTGCAAATTCGGATTTTGCCATAGGAAAACCTCCTCTATCGTTAAAATGGTGAAAGCCCACGTTGGGACTTTCACCATATATATGATTATGAAATTACATATTACTCAAAGTAGCAGGCATTGCATGCATATCAGGAAATGCTAAGTCTACGCCGTACACTTCTTTATAAGTAGCTAAGAACATATTATATTCGTTAGTTCCTGGCTTAATTTCATAGGACTGTCCATCTGGAGTAAATCGATACACACTATGCAAACTAGGATGTACGATATATTTGAACAAAGTAGCCTCTCCATATTGATTATCATGCATAGTTATCACATTGATGCCAAATATTATATTGCGACTTCCATCAATTTCTTTAAACTGGGACGCTTTGTCGAAATAATATGTTTCAGATCCGTTAGCACTGTTTGGTACCTCTGGATAATTCGCTAAACCATTCCAATTCGCTGCACTGGCTACAGAGCCGACCAATAAAGTCCCTGCTAATGCCCAGATAGTAAATATTTTTTTATTCATAATTATCGCCTCTTTTCCTAATATACAGTGCATTCCTCTTAATAAAGCTAGTAGTATAGATTAATTATACCATAGTTACTCCATCGATGATTATTTCTTACCAAGTAAATCCTCTGGATTTTCTACACCATGTGCCATGTCGATAGCATCTAGTAGTTTATTCAATAAACTGCGCAATGCCACCGCTTCTTCAACCGTGAAAATCTCGCTCGCTTGCGCCGCAATCGTTTGCGGTACTTGTACAGCTTCAGACCGAAGTGCTTTACCGGTATCACTAAGTGTTACCATGACTACTCGTTCGTCTTGTCGGCTTCGCTTCCGTTTTAAGAAACCTTTTGTTTCCAATTTTTTTAACAATGGTGTCAATGTACCAGAATCAAGACGCAATACTTGTCCCAATTCCTTAACAGATAGTTCTCCATATTGCCACAATGCCATCATAACAATATATTGTGTATATGTTAAATTCAATGGGTCTAAATGTACCCGATAAGCATTAACAATTTCCTTTGCCACTACATACAAAGGAAAACCCAATTGATTCTCTAGTAATAAAAAATCATCAGCCGGCACATCCTCCACCCGTTGATATCCTGCTAATGTTCCAATTTTTGCCATTTAATAACCTCCATAACACACTATTTTCTAAATCAATTGTACACAATTTTACAAAAAACAGTCAACTTGTGTTTGTAAAGCCTTCACTATCAAAAAAATACAGGCCCCCAAAAGTAACTTTACGTAAGCCTAAAGCCGTAAGCGTAATAGAATCTTTTTTGAGCCTGTATTTTGTTAATCAATCCACGTAACCGGATTCCCTTTAATTTCAAGCACCCGTCTATTTAACCCATTCGGCAAATCAGGATAGCCTACAGCAAGACTGGCATAGACTTTTTCGTCAGCCCCTAATCCAAGTTCACGCAACTGATTTACCAATCGTTCATTATCTTGAAGATGGCGGATTTGGTTGACCCAACAGCTACCAAGATCAAGAGCATTACATGCAAGCATCATGTTTTCCATTGCTACTGCAGAGTCTGCAAAATTATTCGCCAGCACAGGTTTATGGGCTACTACCACAAGAACTGGTGCATTGTAATTAAATACAAATTTACCTTGGGCAGACATTTCAATGATATTTTGCATATATGCTGGCATATGCTCTGTAACAGGCATTTTACCATATTCCTCTTGTACAATAGTTACAAGATTTTTCAAAATATCTTGGTTCGTAATCACGATAAAATGGATTTGTTGTAAATTACCCCCAGTAGGAGCACGACGGCCTGCATCGATAACCGCCTCAATAAGCTCTTTCGGAACAGGATTCGACTTAAATTTTCGCGTACTATGACGTGTTTTAATGCCTTCTAAAATATCCATCTATATCCTCCCTCGATTTATGAAAGTCATACTACCTTGAATACCATCTATCTAAAGATTCCGCCAAATATCATCAAGGCTCTCACCAATAAGATAGCAACTACTATGTATCTATATATTTGTATTATAATCCAACACTAGCCTCTCCACAATAGCGCTACCACATGTGATACACATGAGGCTATCTCACGGTCATGCATCTTGAAGTTGCCCATCAATACGCACACTAGATGGTTTATGACAACTCATTTTTTTATAGGACCAGGTCAACAACAATGCCGAATTAACTACCACAAGTAGACTTCCGCCATTGTGGACGAGGGCACCCCATACAGGGGATAAGGAACCAACCATGGCCAATATGATGGCAGCACCGTTCAAAAGTAATGAAAAGGTGAGGTTAATCTTGATGGTATTCATCATTTTCTTAGATAAGGCTACAAGGTGAGGTATATCTTGCACGGTGTCATTAACAAGCACTATATCTGCAGCCTCAACGGCAATATCGCTACCCATACCTCCCATAGCAATGCCTACATCAGATTTTTTTAGGGCTAGTGCATCGTTAACACCATCACCAACCATGGCCACCACATGACCGTTATCTTGCAATTTAGCTACTACATGTAATTTATCCTCTGGCAAACACTCTGCCATGACATGACTCACATTGAGAGGCTTAGCAATATATTGAGCCGTAGTTGTGTGATCCCCTGTGAGGAGTACAGGTGTTACATCTAACCCGTGCAATGCATCAACTACAGCACGGCTTTCAGAGCGAACACGATCCGCCAACGCAACATAACCAGTCAACACAGAATTAATCGCTACGTACACGATAGATGCACCTCGTACAAGATATTCATCAACACTAGCTTTCACAGTATCTGGAATCACAATGCCAGACATAGCCATCATATCCTCATTGCCAGCAAGCACTTGAGAACCTTGAGATTTTAAAGTATTCATCCTCACATCATTGTCTGCAATCGTCTGATCCATATTAGGTGTCACCGCCAAATGAATCGATGAAGCGAATTCGGCAGTTTCACCGCCCACAGTGGCAGTCAAGCCCTTACCCGGCGTAATGGATACATCCGATATCCCCATCATAGGTGCATCATACGATGATGTATACCCAGCCACGATGGCCCGCCCTAATGGATGCTCAGACTGCTGTTCTGCAGATGCCACCACGCGATACAACTCAGCCTCGCTCATATGATTCATAGAATATAATCCCACCACCTGTGGCGTACCATGTGTCAAAGTTCCTGTTTTATCAAATGTAATAGTATCCACCTTCGACAGCTCTTCCATTATGGAACCACGTTTCACAAGGAACCCATGCTTGCTAGCATTGGAAATAGCCGCCATAATAGCTGCTGGCGTAGCCAGTACGAGGGCACATGGACAAAATACAACTAATATAGTTACAGCGCGAATCATATCGCCGGTCACAATATATGTACCGATAGCAGTTAATAGAGCTAAACCCACAATCCATGTTGCCCAGCGGTCGGCAATACTAACGATTTTTGCATTCCCTGGATCGGTAGCTTGCACCAATTTAATCATCCGTTGAATAGAACTATCCGTTCCTTCTTTCGTAGCCACCATATCAAATGCACCGAATTGGTTGAGGGTACCAGAAAACACTTCATCCCCTACCGTTCTATCAATCGGCATAGATTCACCGGTCATAACAGATTGGTCAATAGACGTAGAACCACTGCAAATCGTGCCATCTACAGGGATAATTTCTCCAGGGAATACGCGAATTACATCACCTACCATTACAACGTCGGCTGGCAAGATTTCTTCCTTATTATTACGTATTAATCGAGCTGTAGTGGGTGTTAAATCCACTAACTTTTCAATACCTGATTGTGCTTTAGACACCGTGAATTCTTCGAGCATGGCTCCTAGTTGCATGATGAAAGCAATTTCTGCAGCAGCAAAATATTCGCCTATAGCTACCGCTGCAACGAGCGCTAAGGAAACAAGCAAATCCGCTTTTACATCGAATTCTTCATACATAGCCACTGCAGCACCCCAAATAATAGGCAATCCATTAAACACGATGGCAAGCCATGCCCAGTCGAAGGGTAGCCACCATTGAATACCTGCCAAACTAAACCCTACCCCTACACCGCCTACTGCGAGAGTCAATTTTTCTCCATTAACATCAAACCATTCTGCTATGTTACGCCATGTTACCATATATGCCTCCTTTGAAAGTGTAAACTAACATACAGATTATGTTTTTATATTTCATTTTATATACCCATACGGGTATATCTATTACTTATACTATATACCCTATAGGGTATATTTTCAAGAAGAAATATATGTACACTTATTCACATATACAGATATAACCAGATACTATACATTCCATACGCACACAAAAACCCTCGCCACACAATGTAGCGAGGGTTTTCAAGGATATATAGGTTATAAGATTATACATGAGAAGCTAAATAAAATGAAAACTTTCACCAAAAGAATCCGATTACTGAGCCAAGGAATGTTGCATCATCGCCACGTTTCCGAGGGTTAGCATATGTCCCATTCCAAAGAGGAGCACCGCCCCTACAGGATCAATGCTTCCCATAACGGCCCAAATGATAGTCCATGCGTAGATGCATATGGCACCAATAGTAGTGAAGAGCAAAATTTGCTTACTTCCATTAGATAAGCTCAACAAATGTGGTGCATTCACCACAAGGTGAGTCAATTGATAAAGAGCCACGATAATGGCTAATACAGACGGACAAAGTACCAAAAGCAAGGTAATAGTATGCACCAAATTCTGCGTCACTGCATAAGATCCAATGGCTACAAAAATACTGCATACCACCATAATAGGCGCCCACGGTTCCAAATGAACCTGAATCTCATGCCACTGATCATTCAATGTAGGCAACCAATTGTCATTCACCGTCAAGATTCGGTTCTGACTCAAATACTGTTCCACGAGAATCGAAATTTGAAATATGAGGGCTATGTACGCCGCATCATGATAATCGCCGATAGCAACAAGCGCAATGAGCGCCACAGAGGTCAAAAAATTACTGCCAATCTCCAATTGTTCGTACATCGACGCCAACGACTGAAACACGATAGGCAACCCACAAAAAAGCACCGTAATCCATGCAACATCTAATGCTAAACCAAATGGTTCAGTGAACACATCCACCATAGCCAACACCGCACCAAGTACCGTAAACAATAAGCGCCGCTCAAAACTAGCTTGCTTTCCAAATATATTCTGTATCATCATAAAGACCTCTCTATTCAACTATAGCCGGACTCACTTGTTCCGGTTTTACCAACTGTTATACTTACCTTTTACAATCTCTGTAAACGTACTAGCAATCTGTAAACGTACTAGCAAAAAGATTTATATTAAGTATATACTCAGTTTATACCTATAGGGGTAGTTGTATTAATTATGATTATACAGAACATACATAAGATTTACAAGAAATGTATTTAATTACTTTATAATAACAACTGACAGATACCCTTCGTTAAAGCGAATTGCGTAGGCCAACAGCCGTTAAGCGTTCCTAAACTTTAACCAAGGGTATCCGCCATATCAATAAAACAAGAAAATTAAATGCCTAATGCTTCTTTCCATTCAGCTTCTTTAAATCCAACCAATACTTTATCATCAAGCACAAGGATTGGCCGCTTTACGAGCATCCCATTAGATGCGAGAAGTGCTAGTTTTTCTGCCTCGCTAAGATTAGGCAATTTATCTTTCAATTGTTGCTCTCGATAAATCAAACCAGACGTATTAAAGAAAGCTTTCAAATCTTTGCCTGATTGTGGGTACCATTGAGCGATTTCTTCGGCTGTAGGGTTTTCAGATTTAATATCACGATCTGTATACTGGATATTATGGTCATCTAAAAACTTTTTAGCTTTTTTACACGTTGTACATTTGGGGTATTCTACGAATAACATAAGGACTCCTTATATCAAATAAATAACTAATATATTGTAAATATTAAATGCTATATGCTTAGTATAACAACTATATCTATTATTTTCAATATTATAACATAGGCAACTTTATTATACAAAAGGAGCCGTCTACATCAGCCCAGCAGTATCACCGAATGCATAAAATAGTAAAACTACACATGCATTATTATACAAAACATATCTTCTACATCGGCAGCTAATATTTTGGCATTTCACAAAACTACACCTGATTAACATTCTTATTAGGTCCTAATGTAAAGACTGTTAATTTCGTCAAACTGTAAAACGGCACTTAATTAAAATACAAAAGTTAACAACATAGCAATAAATATAGCTGGCAATAAGTTAGCAATGCGAATTTTACCAGGCCAAATAAGGTCGATGCCAACGCAAAAGATGAGAATAGAGCCAACATAAGACAAATTATCAATGGCACCTTGAGTCATAATCGGTGCCGCCCAGTTCGCCATATAGGTAATCATGAGCTGAGTAATACCTACAGGGATGAAAGAAAACAAAGCACCTTTCCCCATAGACGAAGCCATAACCATGACGATAATACCATCTAGGATACCTTTCAGTAACAGCGTTTGATAATTACCAGTCAGACCGTCTTGAATAGACCCAAGAACGCCCATAGCGCCAACGGTAAATGTTAAGGATGCAGTAATAAAAGCATTCGTAAATTGTGGATCTCCACTATTGCCCGTTCGGGCTTTCAACCAATCACCAAGTCGTACAATCCATCGATTAAAATCAATCAATTCCCCGATAATGGCGCCTACCACCATACTGATAATCATCATGAGAGGCCCCGTCGTTTGCAGCGTACCATTTACGATGACTAACATATATTGCATAGCACCGCTCATGCCTAATAGCAGTACGATGACACCGCTCACCATCATAAGCGTTTGTTTTAAATTTTCTTTCATTCCTCGCCGAAACGCAAGACCTAGCACGCTACCGACAATAATTAAAGCCACATTAATGACCGTCCCTAAACCTGGCATGTATTTCCTTTCTAAAATCTATTCTTGAGCATATATCATTATACGAATTAAATTCTTAATTACAACTCACCATATGAATTGAAGTGAAAGCTACGCATCCTCTCTCTTATATACAATATTCGTAGATTCATTGATGTCGTCAAAACACTGACAATCTCTCCCATGATCATTGATGAGACCACTAGCTTGCAAGTGCGAATATATCGTCACAGGGCCGAGGAATTTGAACCCTCTCTGTTTCAAATCATTACTAATTCGCTCAGACAATTCATTTTTAGCAGGAATATTCCCTTCTGGATGCCCTTCGTAGACCAGAGTTTTGCCGCCTGTGAAAGCCCAAATATAATTACAAAAGGAACCGAAATCCCGTTGTACCTCTATAAAACGCTGTGCATTATGAATGATAGCACGAATTTTTCGATCCGAACGAATCACATTAGGTGCGTTCATGATACGCTCCACATCAGCGTCTGTATAAAGAGCAATCTTCTTATAATCAAAACCATCAAAAGCAATGCGTAAATCTTCGCGTTTATTCAATACTGTAATCCAACTGAGACCACATTGCATGACCTCTAGCATAAGGTGTTCAAATTGTTTTTTGTCATCATGAACTGGTCTCCCCCATTCATGGTCGTGATAATCTTGGTATAATGGCGTTGTAGGCCATTCACATGTGTGCATAGTAACTCCTTTAGCACCTTATATTACATCGAATTTATTTAATATGATTATACCATAAAATGTACATCTTAGGGCTACAGCACAGTCATATAGTTACATAGTTCTATTAAATTCCCATCTGGATCTCTCAAATATAAACTACGCATAGGGCCTAATGCCCCATTTCGATAAAACAATTGTAGTCATCATTATATTACAGTGCAATAACGGTATCAATGTGTTTGTGATTATATGGACAACTACACCGCATACGAACTAAGTATGTCTGAGCTCTATAAAAGCAACGATAAACCCGCGCATGACATTCCGACGGCATTTGAATACTGGGGGATGTATAGGACGGAGACACGTAAGGGGAACTCGTTAATACAACATTCTCAACTATTTATTGCTAATATAGAACGAAAAAACCACTTACTATCAGATTTATTTCTAATAGCAAGTGGTTTTTCATATCACCATATATAATTAAACTAATTATCGGTAGTACTATTTTTGTGGAAGCAACTCAGCAAAGCTCTCCCCTAATATAGTATTTCTCACGATTTCATCAGGTACCATATCTACAAAAGACTCCCACGTAGCATCATAGTTAATATCTGATTCAAAATTCGTATGTGGCCAATCACTGCCCCATAGTAATCGCTTAGGACCATAGGATTCTAACAAATTAGGAAGCATTTGTTTTGCCAATCCTTGGCAAGTATCAAAATCTGCGCCTTTTTTCAATCGATATACACCAGAAATTTTGACCCATACGCGGTTTGTCGCTCCAATAGAAAGCATATATTTAAAACCTTCATCTTCTAATGGGTTGTCGACAGTAGGGTTCCCCCAGTGATCAATAACAATCTTAACACCCGCTTTCAAAAGAGGTTCTACAAAGGTAGACAAATTAACAGCATCTGTATGAAGTTCAACATGCCAATCTAATTGTTTAATATAAAACAGACACGTTTTCCATTTATCGCTAGTTAAATCAGGCTGTTCCACACCATATAAATTGAGTCGAATACCAATAATATTATGAGTATCAAGCTCTTTTAATTCAGCCAAAGAAATACTAGGTTCCACTACCGCAACACCATAGAGTTTAGTCGGATTTGTTTTGATGGCTTCTATCATATGAGAATTATCAGTACCTAGAAAACTAGGTTGTATTAATACGCCAGCCTCTAAACCTTTGGATTCAAAATTACGTATAAAATCTTCTTTACTAGCTGTATAGGTTGGTGCATAACGCCGAACAGCCGCTAGTTTTAGTCCTGGTTTAAACACATGTGCATGAGAATCTACTAGTTTCATAACATTATCTCCTTTACTTTCATATTACACAAGAATCGAAATAACAAAGGAATATACGATAGCTGCCAACAAACAAATTGGTGCACCTTTAAACATCAAATCCGTAAACATACTTTCACGTTCCGCATCAGAAACGGCACTCAATAAGAGACTACCACCGGTAGAGAATGGAGAAATCGCAGTCGCTTGGGCCCCAATGACAATAGACGAAAACAATACGAATGGTGCAATGTTAGCGGCCTTTGCCAAGTCAGGGACAATTGGGAAAAGAGCCGGTGTTACGACGCCAGTAGTGCTGGAGAAGAATGACATAAATCCACCAATGACAGCCATAACCGCAGGTACAATAGCACTTGGTAACGCAGAACTTACTACACTAGCAATCATAGATACAGTACCAGCTTTAATGGCTACGGAAATAAGCATGCCAATACCGCAAATCATAATTAATGTACCCCAAGGAACATTCTTGACGATTTCTTTTTCATTTCCTAATTTCATTAGCAATCCAATAACAGCAAAGATAATAGAAATTAAACCAACGTCAATAGATTTATCCATCGCTTTTATGAAAGCAACGCCTGGGAAAACACCATCTAACAAAGGGAATATGAGCACAATGAAGATCATACTAAAAATTAAACCTAATGTTTTCTTCTGTACCCCATCAAACGGTGTAGGAATTTCCATATCGAACAAGCTATCAGAAGAGCCTTGTTTTCTATCAAATAAACCAAGTACGGCTAGCACGATAATAGGAATAATAAAAGAAGCTAAAAAGATCTCAAATTCATAACTATAGGCCTCAGCTTGAAATCCCGCTTGTTGCATAAGTCCTACAAACACAATACCTCCAGGACTAATCATGAAATTATGTCCACAAAGAGCACCGTAATTCGCAGCTAATGCACCTGTCAATAAATTGGTATTAGTCTTTTTACACAATAAAATTGCGATAGGAGCAAAGAATGCCAACACAGCAAAGAATCCAGCACCAAGGGCAGACATAATAGTAGCTGCACCGAAGATTGCAAAAGGTAATAACTTTGGATATTTTCGAATTCTGTAGAGCAAATGCTGTGCTAATTTTTCTAATGTTCCATTTCCAATAGCAAAGTTATAAAACAATGAAATTGAGAAAATAACAAAGAAAATACTAATCGGCCACATTTTTATAATTTCGCTTGGTTTTAGTCCCATCATAAACGTGCCAATGATATAGGCAAAAACCATGCCAAATAGACCTGTGTTAATTTTAGTTTTATACCCGAGGGCTATAGCCAGCACAATGGCTAAAATAATAATTCCATTTATCATGATATGCTACTCTCCATATAAACTACACTATCACTTGAATCTACAAGGCTACTTTCGATACAATACAAGTAATCGACTTCTAACGAAAGGAGCCCATAATGAACGAAAAAGATTTATTACTCATAAAAACATTATTTGAAGAAAAGAATATTACTCATACAGCCAAACGATTATTCATATCCCAACCAGCCATTAGCGATCGGATCCATAAATTAGAAACAGAATTAAATTGTTCTCTCATTGTGCGCCAACCAAGAGGTATATCTTTTACTAGTGAAGGCGAACTATTATATCAATATGCTATACGTCATCTCCAAGACTACGACCAACTAAAAGCTACGCTTAGTTCAGACCGCTCTACTACACGTGGTGTACTTAAAATAGGCTGCTCTAATATATTCTCTAAATACAAGCTACCACCTCTCTTATCAAAATTTATTGAACTCTATCCAGAAGTAGATGTATCTATGCGTAGTGGCTATAGTCATAATCGGTTCAAAGATTTTTTAGAAGGCAATATTCATGTATGTATCGCTCGAGGCAATCACAATTGGCAAGAACAGAAAACATTACTATGGGAAGAACCATTATGTTTATTTTCTAAATACCCCCCTGATTGGAATCAAATTCCCAATATGCCATATATACACTACATAACAGATCCTATGTTACAGAACGTGCTAGATGAATGGTGGTATAGTTTATTCAAAACACCTCCTAAAACAATCATAGAAGTAGATGCTATGGATACAGCATTAAAATTAGTGCAACAAAACCTAGGCTACACGTTATTGTCACAAAGTTGTACCATTGATACACCAGATTTATTAGCGTCCCCTTTATACTATAAATCTGGACAACCAGTATTACGCAGTACATATATGTACTATCGCAACAACTATGAACAATTCGCTGCTACAAAGGCATTTGTAGATTTTATGAATCTATATACCCAAGACCAACCTAATGATGTAACGTTATAGAACTACATAATAATGTAACTTCACTTAATTGCATTATTATTATGATTTTATGATATATGTATAACTATAACTCTACAAATAGTAAGTTCTTACTATCTGATATAAGAAAAACCGATTGGTAACAATTTAAACCAAAAGCTAATTATCCACTTAATAACAAGACTCATACAATAAAGGTTATAATTTAATCTCATACTCATAAAATAAAAAAGCTAATCCTATTTTGGGATTAGCTTTTTTAGATATAAGGTTTTCCTATGGCTGATAGAAAGTTTTTTCTCTTTGTAATAATACATAAAAATCACTATGCTAGTAGCATATAGTATGGTGTATCCATCATAATGTGTCAGTCCCCTTATTGTTATACATATAAAGGAGTTCATTATGGTTACCTTAATTCCAGGTGGAGTATATTTATATAACGGCACTCAAATTGTTTTACCTACAGACTCACCCGCCCAAGAACATTCTAATCAATTTAATACAGATGCTTATAAAGCAACAATGGCCTATCAAATCATGATGAATCATCAAACAGCTGATGGTGATACCACTCTACGTATTAAATTCGATGCTCTTACCTCCCACGACATTACCTATGTGGGGATTATTCAAACGGCCATAGCTAGTGGATTAGATAAGTTTCCAATTCCATATGTCTTAACCAATTGTCATAATACCTTGGCCGCTGTAGGCGGTACTATCAATGAAGATGACCATGTATTCGGCTTATCTGCAGTAAAACATTTTGGTGGCATCTATGTACCACCTCACCTCGCTGTTATCCACCAATACATGCGTGAAACCATGGCAGGTTGTGGCAAAATGATTTTAGGTTCTGATAGCCACACTCGCTATGGTGCACTAGGTACTATGGCAATCGGCGAAGGTGGTCCGGAGTTAGTAAAACAACTACTAGGACGTACCTATGATATCCAACGCCCTAAAGTAATCGCTATTTACTTAGAGGGTAGCCCACGCCATGGAGTTGGTCCACAAGACGTGGCTTTGGCTATTGAAAAAGCAGTGTTCCAAAATGGTTTCGTTAAAAACTGCGTCATGGAATTTGTGGGGCCTGGCATTGCATCGCTTTCACAAGATTTCCGTAATGGCATCGATGTAATGACTACAGAAACAACATGTTTATCTACCATTTGGCGCACTGACGATATTACAAAACAATTCCTCACCATCCATGATCGCCCTAATGATTACAAAGAATTGAATCCTGGCACTGTTGCCTACTACGACGGAATGGTGAAAGTTGACCTTACCAAGGTAGAAAACATGATTGCTATGCCATTCCATCCAAGCAATGTATATACCATCAAAGAACTCAATGAAGGTGGCAAAGAATTACTCGCTCATATCGAGCATGAAGCAGTTGAAAAACTAGATAACAAGAATCTTCGTCTACAATTACCAGAAAAATATTTCGATGGCAAAGTCCATGTAGACCAAGGCATCATCGTCGGCTGCTCTGGTGGTTTATACGAAAACATTGTGGCTGCCGCAAATATCGTCGGTGGTAAAAGCGTCGGCAACGATCGTTTTGCATTTAGCGTATATCCTTCTAGCCAACCAATCTATCTAGAATTGATGAAAAATGGTGCTCTCGTAGACCTCATGGAAGCCGGCACAATCGTTCGAACAGCATTCTGTGGCCCATGCTTTGGCGCCGGAGATACACCAAACAATAGCGGTTTATCCGCGCGCCATGCTACACGGAACTTCCCTAACCGTGAGGGTTCTAAACCAGGTAATGGTCAAATTGCTTCCGTTGCATTAATGGATGCACGATCCATCGCAGCTACAGCTATCCATCATGGTGCTTTAACTCCAGCAACAGAAATTGATTATGATGATACTATTCCAGAATATCATTACGATAATAAACCATACATGAACAAAGTATATTCTGGGTTCCAAGCTGCTAATAAAGATTCGGAAATCATCTATGGTCCATCGATTAAAGCATGGCCGAGCATTGAAGCACTTAATGATAATATTTTATTGAAAGTGGCTGCTTATATTGATGATCCAGTAACTACGACAGATGAATTAATTCCATCTGGTGAAACATCATCCTATCGTTCCGATCCATATGCACTCTCTGAATTTGCATTAAGTCGCAAAGTGCCTGAATACGTTAGCCGTGCCAAAGAGGTGCGAGAACTTGAAAAAGCACGTCAAGAAGGAACGATTCCAGACGAATTAGCTCAAGCTTATGAATTAGTTAATACCGCTATGAATCTTGAACAATCTGTAGAATCCCTAGCTAAAACAACTAGTGTAGCAAGTACAATTTATGCTAACAAACCTGGTGACGGTTCTGCCCGTGAGCAAGCTGCATCATGTCAACGCGTACTCGGTGGTGGCGCTAATATCGCCCTTGAATATGCTACAAAACGATATCGTTCTAATGTAATTAACTGGGGCATGTTGCCATTCGTAACATCTGCAGAAGCTGCTAAAAAAATCGATACCTTCGATTATATTTGGATCCCTAATGTACGTAATACGCTCCTAGGTACAACAGACAACTTTGATGCCTATGTTATCAATACAAATAAAAAAGAAAAAATCACATTGCATCTTGGTTATCTCAGTGATGAAGAAAAAGACATCATCGCTAAAGGCTGTTTGATTAACTACTATGCGGCAGAAAATAATTAAAATCTAATAGCTCTATGAGAAAGGGGCTGTAACAAAAATGTTCATTTTGTTACAGCCCCTTTTATCTTATATAAAATTAAAGCATTATAAGTCTGCAAGAAACTAAACTATTTAAACCTTTTCAATAAATGACGAATAGATTTGGTCGTAATATCACTAATGCTTTCATCATTCTTGAATTTCTTCTGCGCGCGCAATACATAATCATGAAAATTTCCCTTATCTTGTTCAATCAATTGCACATGTTTATAATTTCTATGGTATTTCCGATAAAATATTGTGCCTTTATATGTGTATTGATTATACAGTCTATAAAGAGGAATTATTTTTGACTTTACTTTAGGATTTCTAGGATGAGTCACCCCATCTTGTTTTATAATGCTTCTTATGGCTTCATTCATTTTTCCATAATAACGAGAAATCGTTTTATCTCTAATCGAAACCTTATCACCATCAAATGAAAACCCTAAGTAATTTATTCTCGTCTTCTCACTTTTTACAATATTTATATTTTCCGACAATATCTTTTCAAAATTAATAATCTCATCAGGCCTGACCTCAAACCATTTTTGTTTTTCTGGTTGTAATACAAGTTTAGGAATAGATTTAACTTGATTATTAATAAAAGCTTCCAAATTCCCTTTACTACATTCTAGCTTCGGTATAACAATGATAAAGTCATCACTATATCTTTGATAGAATCCATTTTTTGAATCAACCCATTCCTTCAATAATAAGTCCCATTTAATCATATATATATTAGCTAGTACTGCACTTATAGGTGTGCCTTGTGGTATCCCATATATATTATTATGTTTATGAATTCTTATCTTGTCAGATAATCTAAGTTTCGCCATGGATAATACGCGCCCACCATTAAAAGATTCTTTGTTCAGCAACCGTTTATCACGATCACAAGCTTCTAATTTATGATATGCCAGTATATCCTCAATATCTACATATGAATATTTAGTTATATTTTTGAATACATTATAGTAGTCTTTAGGTAATTTACGACTTCTACTAATCTCAATATTCTCATCACCTAGTAAGTCTAAGAGCTGCTCTTTTAGATATGCATGCTCTAAGGAATCAAAAAAATCTGTAAAATCACCAATCACTACATAGCAATCTTCTTTTTGTTTTTGTAACTCACGAATAAATTCAAATGCATTATACGCAAAGTCCACATTACTTAATCCCAAATTTGTTCTATAAGCAACTGGAGCCCAAGGAAATTTATATTTTTCTACATAAGTATTATATAATTCATTTAATTTATAACTATAGTAACGATAAATCCATGAATCTATATGAGCAGCATAATATATCTCTCTTCTCTTAGATTTATCAATAAAACCATTTTTCCATTTATACTTAGGCATGAAAAAATGAATAAGAGGATAAAATCCATGCTGTTCAATGTTCTCTATATTAAGTATATATTCCTTCACGCGCTCATAAGAGACCCATACATCAAAATGATTATATTTACGAGTCAGTTTCTGAACCTTTGCTTCCCATTCACTTAAATCCATGTCCACCTCATTGCAAAACCCACGAACAACCTTGGTGGAATGGAGCGTTCGTGGGTCAAGAATTTACACCATATATAATTTTCATATATAATCGTCCACCAAATGACCTATAGGTCTTTTAATAGCAATTAATGTTATACTAAAGGAGTTGATTGAAACTATGTTCAATGAAACCTCTGGTATCACTCAAGTGATATCATTAGTCACCGTATTGGCTATATTCATATTCCATAGAAATCTAAGGAGTAAACAATATAGTTATTGTTATCGGCGACAATCTACGAAAATACTTTCGAGATTGACATCAATTTGACTCCTCCAACGCATATCGTTGGAGTACTTTTATTATATCAAGATATATTTACTGCATCAATATAAATTAAATAATCTCTCCCCCTAATAGTACAAAATCTTCATATTAGCTTATAATACCAAATGATTCCCCTATTGATGACTTAATAGATGCTCCAAAGCTACGAGTCTAGCAGTATACTCTTGGTCTTTATAGTATAGAATTAAATAAATCGGAAAAATACACCCGATTACAACACTAACATATACCATAATTGAAAATGCTGTTGAATAACCAGGAAAAAACTGATGGAAATGAGCAATCAACCATAAAATCATCAAATTTAAGAGGCCACCTATTCCCCACAATCTCTTTACCTTATTATCGTTTTGCGCAGCCCAGTACGCACCTAATAAGAAGAAAAATGCTACCGCCATGTTAATTGCATAAGGAAATACAGCCAATATAAGCTCTATCTGCCAATCGACTTCTTTACCAGTTATTGCGACACTTATAACTGGCCATATTACAACCTGTAGAAGCCCAAGTAATGTAATAAGATTTAACCCTTTAATTTGAGATTTCCTCCTCTGTATAACCGCAATCTCTTCTCTCCTTCTCAATACAGAAAATGACTGGTACAATTTAATGTATCTTTTTACAAGTTTATCAAATGAATCATTTGAAGTAGAGATTGGCATATCTACAGAAAGTTTCATCCTAAGATATCTAACAAGTGAATTTTTAATTTTTATCAAATTTATTCGTTTATACATATAAATTTCCTTTTAGTTAATTTATAAACTAAGTCTATTTTAATTATCCCCAATATACCGCCCCTCACCCAACCAAGTTCCTTATCGCATACTCCCAACATTCCAACATAATTAAGGTATACTTACTAGATAAGTCGATTAATCATAAAGCAAGTTTTGTATCCCCCCATTGTATTACGTTGATATTCAAAGGAGATATGAGATAGGTTCATTAACAACGACTTTGAGGGTTATGGGATTCTATCTATCTCTAAATTAGGCGACTAATATGTATTGTGCTTGACCTCATTACCATCGACATTTCATTAATACGCAAAACTATTATTCCAATATTAATATTTGCTTTTACCATACATAGCACAAGACCATTCGAGGTATTAATAATCCAAAGGAAAAGACTACGGTCAATATTCCAAAATCAATCGCAATGATTTCAAAGGCACTCATAGTATCTCCCTCTCTTCATACAACGAAGAGGGGGACTTCAATTAAGAATCATCCTTATCCCAAAACTGATGCCCAATATAAGTAGCAAGTAAGGCCCAAAAGAACACATCACTACGTGTTGGTGCACTAGGTTTATATGTTACAGGATTATGTGCATAGTCACTAGTATCTGTAATACTAGAAGTAGCAATAGAGTCTGTAGTATTAGACGTTATAATAGTATTTGCAGTATTAGGCGTTCTAACAGTATTTGTAGCACTATGTGTAACGATGGTATTTGTACTTTCACCATATAATTCATGCCAAGTATAAACAATAAAATATAACAGTGAGCAAATAGCTACAAAACATCCTGCAATATTGGCAACTAACTGGCTGCTAAATAAAATAACAATTGGTATGTATGTAATCAAATACAAAACAACTGCTAATACTAGTATAGGAATCGATACGAAGGGAATTAATAAAAAGCCAATAAGCCCTAGGATTTTAGCAATTAATGTAAGCCCCTTTGATGGTGTAAATAACCAACGCAAAAAAGAGCATATGTTATGAACAATACTTGGCATAGCGTTCACCTTACTTTCAAAGATTAAACATCTATTTATATCAGTTATGAAATAAGTTGTGAAATAAGATATACACCCGCCTCATAACAATATATATCTATATTATAATAGTAACACATCCAACGGGTATTTTTTACCTCATTGGATGTGTTACTTATGTATCGTATCAGCCATTCGCATTTGACGATATACCTAAACATCGCTATACTATAAGTAGATAGCCAGACGAGTAGTTGCGTCAGGCTCATCTCGGAAAATACAAAATTTTGAGAAATGGCCTTTCAGCTTAGCTAATTACGGGGTTATAGGACAAAAAGTGTTGGTTTTATAGGCGATGCACTCAGTAAATTACTGAGTGCATCGCCTTTTTAAATTGTTTAGTAATTTTTAAATGGTGGACAAAAGGTGTTGGTAAAAAGTTTG
>NZ_RQUY01000018.1 GCF_003992125.1 Veillonella caviae
AGATTAAACCCTTATAACACTAGATATTTACTAGTATTACAAGGGTTTTTACACACACTTTTTGTCCTATAAGCCTAAAATAACCTATATATAATAACCATGAACACATAAAGTCATACAGCTCCGATAAAAATCTTGGTAAAAAAATCGGCCAAACCAAAAGGTTTGACCGATTTCAGTGCTTATATAATTGTAGAGTAACCTAGCCCCTATTATTTACCAGGGAAGAATGGCCATACCATTGGAATTATAATAATACTTACGATGAAGCATACTACAATTAAAGGTACACCGGCTTTAACATAATCCATAAATTTATATTGACCAGGACCAAGAACCAATGTATTTGGAGGAGTACCTACTGGTGTGCCAAATGCACAAGATGCAGCTACACCAATGGCCATCAATACTGCATGTGGATCTGCGCCCATCCCTTTTGCAATGGCAATACCAATTGGTGCCAACAATGCAGAGGATGCAGTATTAGACATAAATTGAGTCATTACACAGGATAAGATAAATAGAACAGCTGTAGCAAAATAAGGACTCGGATCAGAACCCATAACGCCTAATACAGCATTGGCAATCATTTGACCTGCACCGGATTTATCAAGCGCTTCTGCGACAGGCATCATACCAGCAAACAAGAAAATAGTTACCCAGTCAATCGATGTGTAGGCTTGTTTTTCTTTCAAACAACCTGTCAATACACAAAGCATTGCACCAATAACAGCAACCATACTTAATGGCAAGTTAATACCAAACTTTTTCAAGAAATCTCCAGCAATCATAGCGATGATAACACCTAAAAGAATCAAGCCAGAATATAATTGCTTTTTAGGGTCATTTGAAATTTCATCAGCAGATACTTCTTGTTCCACTTCACCAGCATCTGTAATTTCATGTTTTGGTAAGAAATATTTACCTATAAACATCATAAAAACAATAGTAGCAATAGTAAGAGGAACACCAATCCAAGCAAATTCAAAAAATCCAAATGGTGTAATACCGGATTTAGCCAATGTACCATTAACAATAATATTAGGAGGCGTACCAACCATAGTAATAATACCACCTATACCAGCAGCAAAGGCTAATGGCATTAATTGTCTAGATGCAGGTATTTTCGCAACAGAGCAAATACCAACTACTACTGGAAGCAATGCTGCTGCTGTACCAGTATTAGAAAGGAATGCGGACATTGTTGCTGTTACCAACATGATAGCAAGCATCAATCCATTTTCACTAGTACCAGCGTGAGATACAACAGTTTCACCGATTTTTTGAGCCAAACCAGTGTAGAACAAAGCACCACCTACTACGAACATACCAGCAAAAAGAACTACCGTACTATCCGATAAACCAGAGAAAACTACTTTTGGTGTAATAATCCCCAATAACCCTAACGTAATCGCGCCACCAAGGGATGTAATTGCTAGTGGAATAATTTCTGTAACAAATAAAACAGCCATAACTGCAAGGACGATTAAAGTTTGTTCTGCAGCACCCATACATCATCATCTCCTCTCAGAGAAATATGTCCATTGCTATATACGAATCAACCTATACTACAATATACACATCAAATAACTTACGGCACCAATGACTACAACCATTATACCTGTTACCCCATAACCTTCTTTTGTTTTGGGATATCCAAAATGTAATAGCTCACTAATAATTCCTCTTCTATTGAACCAAGAGTATTTAGTTCTTTTTTGAAACCACTGTGCCTTTCTATCAGCACCAATAATAAGTGCAGTAACAAAAAAAACAATAAATGCCCACACAAAACAAACCAGTATTTTCATTTCTACCGATAACAAGATGACCACCTCTACTTACTAAGCACGTTGACAGGTTATTCTGTGAAATTCTTGCTCATCACTAAATGACCGATTCGATGTATTGCATTTATTGCTATAAAACTAATTAATATACATACATAATACATATTCTATTTTTATTTTGCCAAAGTGTATTACAACAATACACCTTGGCAAATAAAGGTTAATAACTTATCGAGACATCATAGCTAACATAGTGCCCGCTGCAACAGCTGTACCAATTACACCTGCCACATTTGGCCCCATAGCATGCATGAGCAAGAAGTTTGCTGGATTTGCTTTAGCACCTACCACTTGAGATACACGAGCCGCCATAGGAACAGCGGATACCCCAGCAGATCCAATGAGTGGATTAGTTTTACCATCAATCATATACATTAATTTGCCAAACAATACACCACCAGCAGTACCAAAGATAAATGCAACAAGACCTAAGAAAATAATAAGTAAGGTTTGTGCACTAATAAAATGCTCTGCATCCATGGTTAAACCAGTACCTGTAGCTAAGAAGATAGTTACAGTATTGATTAACGCATTTTGAGATGTATCCGACAAACGATTTGTTACGCCAGACTCACGGAATAAATTGCCAAGCATCAACATACCTAACAATGCAGTAATAGATGGTAATAATAGAGAAATAAATATAGTTGCAACAATTGGGAATGCAATTTTTTCAAACTTAGTTACTTCACGCAATTGCTCCATTACTACTTCACGTTCTTTTTGTGTAGTGAACAATTTCATTACAGGAGGTTGAATAAGCGGCACTAAAGACATATAAGAATATGCTGCTACCGCGATAGCTCCTAGTAATTCAGGTGCCAATTTTGCTGCTAAATAAATTGATGTAGGACCATCAGCACCACCAATGATACCAATAGCGGCAGCTTGTTGCTCTGTAAAGCCTAAAAGCATCGCTCCAGCTAGAGCAATAAACACACCAATTTGAGCTGCTGCACCTAAAAGTAAAGTCTTCGGATTTGCAAGTAAAGGCCCGAAATCAGTCATCGCCCCAACGCCTAAGAAAATTAAAGGTGGGAAAATTTCTTGTGATACACCAGCACTGATAAGTGCCATAACACCTTCATCAAATCCGTTACGAGGAATGTTTGCTAAAATACACCCAAAGGCAATTGGACCTAACAACAATGGTTCAAACTCTTTAGCAAATGCCATATACAATAAGATTAAACCGACAAGAATCATAATAGCGTTACCACCTGTAAAAGCTTGGAATGCGCTATCTGTCCATACAGAGTTAATCGCTACGATAAAAGCATCCATATGCGTTCCCCTTTCATAAAATATAGAGTTATAAGGGAGGCACTAGCCCCCCTTTGTTAATTAGCCAAGAACTACCAAGTCTTCGCCAGTGGATACTGTTTGGTTTGCAGAAACACGAACTTCTGCAACAACTGCATCATGAGGAGCAGCAATTTCATTTTGCATTTTCATTGCTTCAAGAATCAACAATGTTTCGCCTTTTTTAACTGCTTGACCAGCGGATACTGCTACAGATAGGATTTTACCAGGCATTGGAGCTTTTACAGTTTCTGCGCCAGCTGGAACTGGAGCTGCTGGAGCTGCTGCAGGTGCAGGAGCTGCTTTAGGAGCAGGAGCTGCTGCTGGAGCTGCTTTAGGAGCTGCTGCAGGAGCTGCGGCTTTTACTTCATTAACTTCTACTTCGTATGCTGTGCCATTTACTGTAACGTTGAATTTTTTCATTTTAAATTCCTCCAAATGTGTGTTTACACAAAAATTTCAAATAATTTACACATATAAATAGGATAATCCTATCGATTACCGCGTAAGCGACCTTCCATTTTCCAATTATAGCTTACAATTGGACGGATATGAGCAATCTGACTACTGGAGTAACCCATTGCTTCTAAAGCACCAACGATAACAGCCACTACTTCTTTGCTAGGTGCTGCACCATTAGTTTTTGTAGCATTGTTCATTACAAATGCCTCCTCAATAATGAATTAATTTCTACCGCTCAAACGACCTTCTAAGCGCCATTGACGACTCGTTGCAGTAGGTCGAATGGATGCGATTTGTTCCGAAGAATAACCCATCGAAACAATTGCACCTACGATAGCCGCTACTACCTCTTCATTATTTGCTGACACGGTTGCTTCCGATACTACAGGTGCTGCGGGAGCAGCAACAGGTGCAGTAACGGGCTCAGGCTTTTTTTAGTCGGGTCAATCCAATGAATGACTTTCATAAGTACGCCTAATGCAATAAGAACAGCAAAAACGACTGTCATATTGATTGCCATAACGAGCCAAGGGCTAGTAGTAACTACGTGGCCTTCCATAATCATTTCCCCTTTCTATAAATATAAAATAAAGAAAGGTATCTCCCAAAGACGATAGTAAACTTACTACATCGAATTATAATGGAATATTACCATGTTTCTTAGGTGCACGGTTTTCTCGTTTGCTTGCTAACATCGCTAATGCATTGATGATTGCAGGACGAGTATGTTTAGGTTCAATAACAATATCTACGAAACCGCGTTCAGCAGCTTTGTATGGTGTTGCGAACTCTTCCACATATTTTGCTGTTTTAGCATCTTTATCTTCATCTTTTTTGAAAATAATATTTGCTGCACCAGCAGGGCCCATTACTGCAATTTCAGATGTAGGCCAAGCGTATACTTGATCTGCTCCCAAATCTTGAGAACACATTGCCAAGTAAGAACCACCGTACGCTTTACGAGTGATAACAGTAATTTTAGGTACTGTAGCTTCAGAGTAAGCATAGAGCATTTTAGCACCATGACGAATGATACCGCCCCATTCTTGATTTGTGCCAGGCAAGAAACCAGGAACGTCAACAAAGTTAACGATTGGAATATTGAAAGCATCACAGAAACGGATAAAACGGGAAGATTTGTCAGAAGCATTGATATCTAAGCAACCAGCCATAACTTTAGGTTGGTTAGCGATGATACCTACAGATTGACCATCAAAACGTGCAAAACATGTGATGATATTTGTAGCATAGAATGGTTGAACTTCATAGTATTCACCATTATCAACAGTAGCAGCAATAACATCTTTCATGTCATAAGGCATATTACTGTTATCTGGCAACAAGCTATTTAAGCCTTCATCTTCACGAGTTGGGTCATCGCCAGTATCTACTAATGGTGCATCTTCCATGTTATTAGAAGGTAAGAAGCCCAATAAGTAGCGAATTTGAGCAATGCAGTCATCTTCATTTTCAGCCGCAAAATGAGCTACACCAGATACAGAGTTGTGAGCCATTGCGCCACCAAGATCTTCAGCTGTAACTTCTTCACCTGTTACAGATTTGATAACAGCTGGACCAGTGATGAACATTTGAGAAGTGTTTTTTACCATGTAGATGAAATCAGTCAATGCTGGAGAATATACAGCACCACCTGCACATGGTCCCATGATTACGGAAATTTGAGGAATAACGCCAGATGCATTTGTATTTTCAAAGAAAATTTTACCGTAACCAGCAAGTGCGTCTACAGCTTCTTGAATACGAGCCCCGCCGGAATCATTAATACCAATGATAGGCGCACCCATTTTCATTGCTAAGCGTTGTACTTTTACGATTTTTGCAGCGTGCATTTCACCAAGGGAACCACCTTCTACAGTGAAGTCTTGAGCGAATGCATACACTAAACGCCCATCAACAGTACCGTAACCAGTTACAACACCTTCGCCTGGTAATTCTTTTTTGTCTTGACCGAAGTTTACACAACGATGTTTAACAAATTGGTCTAGTTCAACAAAAGAATTTTCATCAAACAATTTTTCCAAACGTTCACGAGCAGTCATTTTACCTTGAGAGTGTTGTTTCTCAATGCGTTTTTCACCGCCACCAGCTTTAACTTTAGCTAGCTTTTCGTGCAATAACTCAATTTTTTCTTGCACTGTTTGCATGTCAGCACCTCCATAAAAAAAACTTGTTACATTATTATTTTATTTCATTCGTTGGCAAAGTTCAAGTAGAACACCACCAGTTGCTTTAGGATGCAAGAATGCAATAGAGGAACCGCCAGCACCATAACGAGGTTTTTCGTCAATCATACGAACACCTTTTGCCATAAGATCAGCAATAGCATTTTCAATATTATCTACGCGTAAAGCTACGTGTTGGATACCATCGCGACCACCATTTTTTTCGATGAATTTGCCGATAGGACCGTCTGGGGTAGTAGTTTCCAAAAATTCTAATTCCGCATCACCGCATGGGAAGAAGGAAACTTTTACTTTTTGTTCTTCAACAATTTCATCTTCTGGAAGATGTTCAATGCCTAACGCATTTTTATAAAATTCTTTAGTTGCTGCTAAATCATTAACACCAATACCGATGTGATCCACTTGTAATACTTTAAAAGCCATTTTGATTATCTCCTTTAAGGCTAACATTTTATGCTATGTAGTCGCCGCCTACTTTAGCACACTAGTCATGACATTATTGACAACTGTATACGGATCATTTGTCCGTTCATTTACAGCTGCTACCTGACTATTAAATTCATCGCTAACAACTACTTTTTCAGCTACATAGCGACCAATTTGTTCGTTAATCATTGCAATGATTTCATCTCGAGTCCGTTCAGCTCGGCGATTTTGTAATTCACCAGAATCTTCTAAATACTCGAAATGTTCATCTAAGGCATCAATCAATTCGTCTACGCCTTGATCTTTACTAGCGATAGTACGTTTAATTGGTGGTCGCCATTTAACTTCGCGAGAGTCGAGATCAAGCATCATTTCAATTTCAACATTCAAACGATCACAACCATCTCTATCTGCTTTATTAATAGCAAATACATCACCAATTTCAAGGATACCTGCTTTAATAGCTTGGATATCATCACCTAAACCAGGTACGAGAACAACCAACGTAGTATCAGCATTTTTTACGATATCTACTTCGGATTGACCTACCCCTACAGTTTCGATAATTACTAAATCCATGCCAAAGGCATCCATAAGTTTTACTACATCAGCAGTCTTTTTGGATAAACCACCAAGACTACCTCGAGTGCCCATGCTTCGAATAAAAACATTTTCGTTTAATGTTAAATCATTCATTCGAATACGGTCCCCCAAAATAGCACCACCTGAAAATGGGCTAGTTGGGTCGATGGCAACGATGCCGATTTTTTTACCTTGATCTAAGTAGTGTTTTACCACTTTATCAGTTAAGGTACTTTTACCAGCACCAGGGGCCCCTGTAATACCAAGAATACGAGCATTTCCTGTTTTAGGATAAATGGCCTTCATAATGTCGATGGCATTATCATACTCATTTTCTACGGCCGTAATGGACCGTGCTAAGGCGAGCCTGGAACCTTCAAATAGTCCTTTTACTAAATCCATGCGCCTCACCACCTATCTAAAAATATGGGAATAGAGGGATCCAATATGTAGTTGAGTCCCTCTGCCCCATTAAGTTACATTATTTTACATTGGCATTGATGAAATCAACAATGTCGCCAGTTGGTGTACCAGGTGTAAATACAGCCGCTACGCCAGCTTCTTTCAAGCCAGGAATATCAGCATCAGGGATTACACCACCGCCGATAACAAGAACATCGCCCATACCTTTTTCTTTCAAAAGTTCAACGATTTTAGGGAACAATGTGTTGTGTGCACCAGAAAGAAGGGATAATGCAACTACATTAACATCTTCAGAAAGAGCTGCTTCAACGATTTGTTCTGGAGTTTGACGAAGACCTGTATAGATTACTTCGAAACCAGCATCGCGAAGTGCGCGTGCTACTACTTTTGCACCACGGTCATGACCATCAAGACCTGGTTTTGCTACGATAACTCTAATGCGTTTTTCTGCCATGATATATTACCTCCGAAATTAGCTATGATTATAATGTAGAGTGAGCTTCGTATTCACCGAATACTTCACGTAATACATTACAAATTTCACCCAAAGTAGCATATGTTTTAACTGCTGCAAGAATTAGAGGCATTAAGTTAACGTTTTCGTCAGCTGCACCTTTTTTCAATTCTGCAAGAGCTGCATCAACTGCTGCTTGATCACGTTCTGCACGAACAGCTTGAGTTTTTTTGGATTGGTTTACACCAACGGAAGCGTCAACGCGAAGCAAGTCTTTTGGAGCTTCTTCTTCTACTTGGAATTTGTTAACACCTACGATTGTACGTAAGCCAGATTCAACTTCCATTTGCCATTTGTAAGCAGATTCTTGGATTTCTTTTTGGATGTAGCCTTTTTCGATTGCTACTACAGCGCCGCCCATTTCATCGATTTTTTTGATGTATTCCATAGCTTCGTCATAGATAGCATTTGTCATAGCTTCTACGTAGTAGGAACCACCCAATGGGTCAACTACGTCAGCCAAACCAGATTCATAAGCCACGATTTGTTGTGTACGAAGTGCTACTTGTACAGATGCTTCTGTAGGAAGAGCCAATGCTTCGTCGCGAGAGTTAGTATGTAAGGATTGAGTACCACCCATTACAGCTGCAGCAGTTTGTAATGCTACACGAACGATGTTGTTATCAACTTGTTGAGCTGTCAACATAGAACCTGCTGTTTGAGTATGTACACGGAGCATCATGGATTTTGGTTTTTTAGCACCAAAACGTTCTTTCATGATAGTCGCCCATAAACGACGGGATGCACGGAATTTTGCAACTTCTTCAAGTACATTGTTATGTGCATTCCAGAAGAAGGACAAGCGACCAGCAAATGTATCAACATCAAGACCAGCTTTCAAAGCTGCTTCTACATATGCGATACCGTCAGCAATCGTAAATGCGATTTCTTGAGCTGCTGTAGAACCTGCTTCACGAATATGGTAACCAGAGATGGAAATTGTATTCCATTTTGGAACGTATTGAGAGCAATATTCGAAGATATTAGTAATCAAACGCATAGATGGTTTTGGAGGGAAAATGTATGTACCACGAGCTGCGTATTCTTTCAAAATATCATTTTGAATAGTACCTTTCAATTCTGTAGAAGGTACGCCTTGTTTTTCAGCTACTGCAATGTACATTGCCAACAAAACGGATGCTGGAGCGTTGATTGTCATAGATGTAGAAACTTTACCGAGATCGATACCGTCGAACAAAATTTCCATATCTTTCAAGGAGTCGATAGCAACCCCTACTTTACCAACTTCACCTTCTGCCATTACATCATCAGAGTCATAACCGATTTGTGTAGGCAAGTCGAATGCACAGGAAAGACCTGTCGCACCGGATTCGATAAGGTAACGATAACGTTTGTTGGATTCTTCCGCTGTTGCAAAGCCTGCATACATACGCATTGTCCAAAAACGACCGCGGTACATAGTAGGTTGAACACCTCGAGTATATGGGAATTCGCCAGGCATTCCCAAATCGCGTTCGTAATCAAAGCCTTCGATGTCTACTGGAGTGTAAACACGATTATATTTCAAATTTTGACGCTCTGGAGTTTTCGCAGATTTTTCGTCACAAAGTTTATTGTACTCAGCAATTTGGGCTTTAAGGTTTTCGTAAGCCATGTTTTCATCATCCTCCTAAAAAAACAGGTTATTTTTTCATGCTTCCAGTATCTGTGAAGCGTTTATGCCAAGAAAGAGCTTCGTCAAGCAACATTGGTGTATGGGCATTCTTTGTTGCTGCTAATGCTTTTTCTAGGTATTCAGTTAACATAGGTTTGTAATCAGGGTGTGCACATTTTTCAATAATCAAACGTGCTCTTTCCACTGGGCTTAAACCACGGCAATCAGCTACGCCTTGTTCTGTACAGAAAATCATTGTGTCATGTTCTGTATGATCCACATGAGATACAAATGGAACGATAGAACTAATGTCGCCGCCTTTTGCTACAGAATTAGTACAGAAGATTGTAAGATATGCACTACGTGCAAAATCACCAGATCCACCTACACCATTCATCATTTTAGACCCCATAATATGAGTGGAGTTTACATTGCCAAGAATATCAAATTCGATAGCGGTATTCATGGCAATAACACCTAAACGACGAGCAATGCCAGGGTTATTAGATAATTCTTGAGGACGAAGAATAATTTTCTTACGATACTCATCAATATTATCATAGAATCGTTTTAATCCATCTGGAGAAGGACTCAATGCCGTACCGGAACATACTGTAACTTTTCCAGCATCGATAAGATCAAACATACCATCTTGGATTACTTCTGTATATATAGATAAGTTTGTGAAAGGACCTTGTGCTAAACCACTAATTACTGCATTAGCTACAGAACCCACACCAGATTGTAATGGAAGCAAGTTTTCAGGCAAGCGGCCTTCTTTAATTTCATTTTCAAAGAATTTAATTAAATGTTGGCTCATTGCTTTTGCATCATCATCAATTGGCGCTAATGGTCTAGTTGTGTCAGGGATATCACAAGCTACGATAGCTACAATTTTGTCTGGGTCACAAGGAATTGCATCTGTACCAATTCGATCCCCTGCAGCTTCCAACGGAATTGGTTTTCTGAAAGGAGGGTCTAATGGCTCATAGATATCATGCATACCTACCAAAGACAATGGTTGAGACACATTCACTTCTACAATTACCTTTTTAGCTTGACTCACAAATGTTGGTGAGTTGCCTACTGATGTAGTAGGTACGATGGAGCCATCTTCATTAACTTGTACAGCCTCGATAATCGCCACATCTAAATCACCAAAGAAACCATAGCGAACATTTTGAGCCATTTCACTTAAGTGCATGTCAATGTATTTCATATGTCCACTATTCAATGCTTTTCGCGTATCCCCATTTGTTTGATATGGGAATCGACGATTAATACCGCCTACACGAGTTAATGCTCCGTCTGCTTCATCGCCTACAGAAGCACCTGTCCACAAATCAATTTTGAATGGTTCCGTTTCCATTCGTTTAGCCAATGCTAAAGGAACAGCTTTTGCATATCCAGATGGAGTAAAGCCGGAAATACCAACCTTATCATTTGGATTAATGACTTTTGCTGCTTCGTCAGCAGAGACAATTTTACCTTGGAGGGCCGCAGATTTTACGCGGTCTTTGATGTCTATCATCATAACCATCTCCTTCAATTAAGAATCATTGTTAAACGACAGTTAATCTCTTGGTTTAGATTTCTTCCTTAAACCGAATTCATCGTATTCCCTTTGCAAATTATTGTCAACTTATATGCATAAAATGTATTTTTTACCACACAACCACTATGCATTATGACTAAAAGTCATCAATATTGCACTTTAGGAATAAGTTTTATTCACATCGTTATAACCGTCAGGAATCATCGATATAGTGTCATATGTTGATAATATTCTAGTAAATCGATAGTTACCTATACAGTATATTGATTTACATCAATTACCATCTACTAGTTTTTAGATAATTAAGAGTCATAAAATTTTAAATTGTTTAATATCTTTCAATTATGATTGATTTAATAATGTTTAGATATACAAAAACCGATTTTCCAAACTATCGATATGATACTCATATGACTAACTTTAGAAAATCGGTTAACTACTACACAATCTACAGCCCTACTTCAGATATACGTAGATTACACCATATTATTAAATTTTATTATTATCACTTTGTATTAAAATGCACTTTCCCAAAAGCCCCTACAAGACCTATCAACTGCCAAAATACGATGGTCACTTGATGACTATAAAGTTCAAAATCTGATAAACCACTGACTAGAACAGCCACTACTAACGCACCTACCCCAATCTGTGCAGCTTGACGGAATATATCTCCTTGTAATCGTATAGATGTATATACATGTCCAAACAGCACGCCTAAAAAAGATACTAGTCCTAGAACACCAGCCTCTGCCAATATATTGAGATATAAATTATGTGCATGATACATGAGAATATGAGGCCCTTGAATATAGTAGTTATAATCGGGATAGACTAAAAAAAAGGTATTCCAGCCAATACCAAAAATAGGATGCGCCCGTACGATATACAAAGTACTATCCCACAACGCCCATCGAAGATCTGTCGATGTATCTTGGCCTTGGAAAATAGACCATAATCGAGATGCGATTTCCCCCTCATAACAGTACAGAATTAATGGTACCGCTAGTAAGGACCAAAATAACCGCCGTTCCACAAATATAGCCCAGTAAAGAATCATCGCACAAAAGCTAATCCAAATACCTCTAGAATATGTTAACAACATAGTAACAAAGAGAATAGCAAAAATGGGAATCATCATTAATGCATCTTGTCTTCGTTTATTCGCTTGAGCGCCCATACCTTGTGGTACTTTTACATAGACCAAAATATAACTAATCACTACACTAAGTATCATCAACAAATAGGCTCCTAATAAATTAGGATTCATCAATGTAGATGCCATACGGCGTTTTAATTTTGGAAATTGCGCTGCATCTACCCATTCCTTCATATGCATATTAGGAACAAATATATATTGATAGATACCAATCACACACACTAGAAATGCAGTTCCTAACATACATTGAATAAAATATTTCCATTGTTTTGGCGTCGTTATATAGGTACGTACCAAATAATACATCCCCCCACCAGCGACGATTTGATAAAACCAACTCATCAGGGACCATTGCCAATGTTCTGATAGTAGCGCAGTCAATCCAGTCCATACTACAAAGAACATAACAGACCAAGATAAATAGCCTGTCGGTAAACTTAGACGACCTCGCCTCAGTAAATCTATAATGGCCGCAACAATGGCAATCCACAGTAGTACATCCCCTACCATTGGCTGTAATGGCATGGCAATGACAATACCATAAATAAGGCGCTCAATATAAAATCTTAATTTATTTTCTGTAGGAAATAATGAGTGTTCCATACGTCCACCTTAGTGGCCCATATGGTTTTGTAACCAGGACCGAGCTTCACCCAAGATATAAAGCGAACCACAAACAACGATAGTATCCCCACTTTGTGTATTTTTTAGAGCTAATTCTAATGCCTCCCCTACAGAGTCTGCTGTTTGTGCCACTACAGATGGTACAGTCTGTCTCACTACTGTCACCAATTGTTCTGGTGTTTCAGTACGCGGTGTTGGTGCAGCTACAGTTATAACGGTATCATTAGTCCGTACTACTTCCTTAATAATCCCCGCTTCGTCTTTATCTTTTAAAATAGCCAACACGATGGTTTTAGGTTTATCTTGATATAACTCTTGATATGTCATATTAAAAGCTTCTGCACCGGCAGCATTATGCGCTCCATCAAAAATAAACTGTCGATTTAAGACTCGTTTAATCTCAAATCGGCCTGCCCATGTGGCACGAGCAAAACCTTCACGCATAGTTTCTTCACTAATCGCACTCTCATTAATCATCAATAATCGTACTGCTTGTAACGCACAAGAGAGATTTACCGCTTGATGGATACCCGGCATGGTGGTAAACAACATGGCAGGGGCCGCATTATCAGCGCTAACAGTAATCATTTGACCACCTGTAACAGCACTGCGGCTATCAACACCAAATTTCTTATTAAATACATAGAGAGGTGCCTGTTTATCCTTCGCTATATCTTCAATAATGCGCAATGGCGCATCTTGAGCCGCCGTAATGACTGGTACACCCTCTTTTATAATGCCACCCTTATGCCTTGCAATGTCTTCTACTGTATCTCCGCAATAAGCTTGATGATCTAATGTCACATTTGTGATGACCGATACTACAGGCTTAACAACATTAGTGGAGTCTAACAAGCCGCCTAATCCAACTTCTACAACGGCATAGTCAACACCTTGCTCTTTGAAAAACAACAGGGCCGCCGCTGTAAGAATTTCAAATTGTGTTGGCGCTTCAATCCCCTTTGCAACACAAGTATCTACGGCCGATTTAATTTTACCGATAAGTTCCCCAAATGCGGCTTCACTAATTTGAGCATCATTAATTTGAATACGCTCTGTATATGATTCAAGGTGAGGCGATATAAACCGCCCCACCCGTAATCCACTAGTAAACAGAGCATACGAAATATAAGTGGTTACTGAACCTTTGCCATTTGTACCTGCTACATGAACAATCTTATACGCCTCTTCAGGATGATCTAAGGCTGTCATTAATGCTTTGATACGATCAAGGCCTGGTTTAATCCCAAAGGACGATGTAGATTCAAGGTAGGTTAAAGCTTCTTCGTATGTCATATAAACCTCCTATAAGGTTTTCAAGAACTCTTCCCGTTCTAACAACGCTTGTTGTTTTTGTTTATACTCTTCCAATTTTTCTTTTTCTTTTTCCACTACTGCTTTTGGTGCTTTAGCAAGGAAACCTTCGTTATTTAATTTACCTTCTAAACGAGCGATTTCTTTCTGCATTTGTACCTTTTCTTTCGCAATACGTTCCTTCTCTTTATCTGCATCAATAAGATCTTTCAAGAGAAGATATACTTCCATGCCATTAACAACTGTAACAGTAGCATTGTCTGGTTTGCTATCAGTAATACCTAAAACAGTTACTTTTTCAGCCCATGCAAGGGTTACGAAATAATCGCTATGATTAGCAACCGCATTTGCAATAGATTCATCTGTAGGCGCTACAATGACTTCGGCTTTTTTACCTAATGGTACATTCATTTCAGCGCGCATATTGCGAATCCCTTTGATAGCATCCATCATAATTTCCATTTGACGTGCTGATTCATCAAGGTTGGTGAAAGCTATCGCTTCTGGCCATTTAGCAACGACGATACTGTCCCCTTCGTGTGGTAAATGTTGCCAAATATGTTCTGTAACGAATGGCATAAATGGATGTAACAATTCGAGCATATGACGCAAAATTGTTACCAATAAATATTGTACGGTACGACGATCACGTTCATTATTATCGCTATATAAACGTGGTTTTGCCAATTCTATATACCAGTCACAGTATGTATTCCAAATGAAATCATACACAGAGCTTGCCGCTTCACCTAACTCAAATTTGTCAAGGTTAGCAGTAATACTTGCTACTGTTTCATTGTATTTAGCAATGATCCATTTATCTGCCAATGTAAGGTCTGATTCGGTTGGTTCAAAGTTTTCATCATAATTCGTCAAATTCATAAGAACGAATTTAGAAGCATTCCAAATTTTATTAGCAAAATTGCGATTTGCCTCTACTCGTTCCATATAGAAACGCATATCATTACCTGGTGTATTACCTGTTACTAATGTAAAGCGTAATGCATCAGCACCGTATTCATCAATAACCTCTAATGGGTTAATACCATTGCCAAGGGATTTACTCATTTTACGGCCTTGGCTGTCACGAACAAGTCCATGGATAAATACATGTTTGAATGGAATTTCATGTTCAAATTCAAGAGCCATGAAAATCATACGAGCTACCCAGAAGAAAATAATGTCATAACCAGTAACAAGAACACTAGTTGGATACCATTGTTTTAATTCTGCTGTTTGCTCAGGCCATCCCATAGTAGCAAATGGCCATAAACCAGAACTAAACCATGTATCTAGAACGTCTGGATCCTGTGTAACCGCACCGTGGCAATGAGGGCATTCCGTAATATCTTCACGACTAACGATGGTTTCCCCACAATTATCACAGTACCAAGCAGGAATACGATGTCCCCACCACAATTGACGAGAAATCGTCCAGTCGCGGATATTTTCTAACCAGTTTACATAGGTTTTTGTAAAGCGTTCTGGAACGAACTGAACTTCACCTTCTTTAACGACTTTTAATGCTGGTTCAGCCAAAGGTTTCATATCAACGAACCATTGCTTAGAAACCATAGGTTCAATAATTGTTTTACAACGAGAACAATGACCTACTGCATGATCATGATCTTCCACTTTTTCTAGTAAACCTAACTCATCTAATGCAGCTACTACTTGTTTGCGCGCTTCTTCCCGTGTTAAACCACTAAATTTACCAGCTCCATCATTCATAGTTGCATCATTATTCATAACAACGATAGATTCCAAGTTATGACGTTGTCCCATTTCAAAGTCATTAGGGTCATGGGCTGGTGTAATTTTTACGCAACCGGTACCAAAGCTAGCATCTACATAGTCATCAGCTATAACAGGAATTTCGCGATTCACAAATGGCAATACTAATTTTTTACCAATTAAGTCCTGATATCGTTTATCCTCTGGATTTACAGCCACTGCTACGTCACCAAACATCGTTTCAGGGCGGGTCGTAGCAATGATAACAAAGCGATTATCCTCACCCTTAACAGGATATTTAATATGCCATAAATGACCATGTTCCTCTTCATGGTCTACTTCTACATCAGATAAAGCTGTTGCACAACGAGGGCACCAGTTAATGATGCGTTCCCCACGGTAAATAAGCCCTTTTTCATAGAGACTAACAAAAACCTCTCTCACTGCATGATAGTAACCATCGTCCAATGTAAATCGCTCGCGATCCCAGTCACAAGATGCACCAAGACTCCGAATTTGTTTTACAATGGTATCGCCATACTCTTTTTTCCAATCCCATACGCGTTCTACGAATTTTTCACGACCTAAATCATGGCGAGATTTACCTTCACTTTTTGCTAGCATCTCTTCTACTTTGATTTGCGTAGCAATACCAGCATGATCCGTACCAGGCATCCACAATACATTATACCCTTGCATGCGTTTAAAACGGATCAAAATGTCTTGTAATGTATTGTCTAGTGCGTGTCCCATATGCAACATGCCTGTTACATTTGGAGGTGGCAATACAATGCTAAATGGCTCTTTATTAGTATCCACTTCTTCGTGAAAGTATCCTTGATTTTCCCAATAGGAATACCATTTACTTTCAATCTCACCAGGATTATAGGTGGTTAAATTTTCGTAGGTTTTCATCGTTCCTCCTAAAAGTATGTACTTAACGTTTCATCACTTTTGCTAATACAAAGAGGCTCGTTTCATAGAGCAAAATCATAGGTAATGCAATCATAGTTTGAGAGAACATATCCGGTGTTGGAGATATCACTGCACCTATGATAAAAGCAAGTAATATAAATATTTTACGTTTAGATTTTAAAAATTGGGATGTAATTAAATTGAAATATCCCATAATAATTATAATCAGTGGTAATTCGAAGATAAAGCCAAAAGGCAACACAAAGGACAATACAAAATCCAAGTATTGTCCTATGGAAAACATCGGCTGTAGCTCATTAGTAGCAAATCCCATAAAGAAAGTGACTGCTGCAGGCAGAACCAAAGTATAAGAAAATATAATGCCTACAGCAAATAATACAATAGCTATTGGCAAAACCCAATTAGAAATATATTTTTCTTTAACTGTCAGTGCAGGCTTTACAAAGGCCCAAATTTGATACAAGATAATCGGCGCGGCCATAATAAAGCCCCCTACAATAGACACCTTCATATAGGTAAAAAATGCCTCTGTAGGACGCATATAATATAGTTTACCGGCTGGTGCCAATAAAATTTCTAAAATAAAATCTATATAATAATAAGCAATACCTGTACCGATAATGATGGATACAAAAGCAATGATAATACGTGTGCGCAGTTCAGATAAATGACCTACTAAGGACAATTGTGCCGCTTCATCCATCATTTTCTGTTCCATTTCTGTATATACAGGGCTATCATCTATTGGCTCAGTAGAAATCACTGCATATCGTTGTTGTTCTTCCTCTTGTTCTCTGGCGCGCCGTTTTTGTCTCACTACACTATCAAAAGAAGGTTTCTTTATGGGATATTCGAAATCTTTCGGTTCGAAGGCCTCCATATTATACCTTTCTATCTGCTAAATTTTGAACAGCTAGCACTAAAAACTCCTTGCCGTCAAAATCGCGTACATTTGCTAATGCTGTTAAAGCATCTTGGCAGTATTTATCAGCTACTGCTAATGTGTTATCAATACCACCTTGGGCAATAACATAGTCGATAATATCTTGTTCATTACCACCATGATTGAGATTTTTAATATCTGCTAACAATATATCACGATTTGTGTCATTTACAATACTTAGCAATGGATATGTTAGTAGACCTTCCCGCAAATCATTACCTACCGGTTTACCTGTCGTATCTGATGTTTCTCGGTAGTCCATGATATCATCAGTAATTTGGAATGCCATACCTAAAGCATGACCATATTTTTTTAACTCTACGATCTCTGCATCTGACCACTTACCGAGTAAACCGCCTAACTCCATACAGCCTTCCATAAAGTCCGCCGTTTTCTTTTGTGTTTTTGTCATATAGCGTTCAATGCCTTGGTCGATACGGTATATATCTTCCATTTGCATAAATTCACCCTCTACAAGACAAGTAATAATATGAGAAAAAATCTTCAAATACCCCATATGCGGCATATCAGATACAATGCGGAACGCTTTGGCAAATAAGTAATCACCACTTAGGATGGCTACTTTATTTCCCTTATGTTTATGAATCGTTTCTTCTCCACGACGGATTTCTGCCTGATCTAGTACATCATCATGAATCAAAGTTGCCAAATGGAGCATTTCCACAGCTTCCGCAATTTTAATACGCTCCACCTCTACAGAATTCCCTGCATTAGCAATGAGCAAGCACAATTGTGCTCGCAATCGTTTGCCACCAGCCACCGACAACGGTCGAATCAATTCATTAAAATCTTCTGAACCAGTATGAAAAGATTCGGCAAGAGCGTTTTCTACGCCCTCTAAGTCGAGCGCAATCCGTTCCATCATATCGAATTGATTTGAGTGACTCATGCTTCATCTCCTAATAATACTTGATTAATTCGTTGTTGCAATAATTCTCGCCCCGTATGTTTTAATGAGCTATATAAAATCGGTGCCGTATCGGTAGGATACATAGATTGAATTTTTGCTAAATTAACAGATTTTTCTTTAGCATTTAATTTATCTGCTTTAGTTACTACAATTTGTAGTGGTATTCCCGCCTCCACGAGCCAATCGAAAGCTAATTTATCGATAGGCATTTCTGGATGACGCCCATCAATAAGTAAGCATAGTAACATCAGTCGTTCCGAATGCAAAATATAATCGGCAATAAAGGAGGACCACAAATTGCGGTTTCCTTTATTGGTTTTCGCAAAACCATAGCCTGGCAAATCGACAAGGAACCAGTGGTAACGACGTTCTTCCGTTTCACTAATATCTTCTTTCGATTCAATATCAAAATAATTGATTGTCTTCGTTTTACCTGGCTGTCCACTAACGAGGGCAAGACCACGATAATTACAGAGAGAGTTAATCAATGATGATTTGCCCACATTAGAGCGCCCCAAAAAAGCTACTTCTACCGTATCTCCTTCTGGATATTGGTCAGCTTTTACACAAGACGTATTATATTTTGCTGCTATAATGCGAGGCCCTTTTGGCTCTTTTCTGGTATATTGTGGCTTAGGCCCCATTTGTTTAGTGGATTTTTTCTTTTTTTGCATTATATAAGTGCCTTTGCTAAAACTTCATCCATTGTCTTTACTGGCGTAATAGTAAGACCTGATTTCACACTGTCCGGTAATTCTGGAATATCTTTTTCATTACTTTTCGGAATGAATACTTCTTTTACTCCGTAGGATAAGGCGGCTAACAGTTTTTCTTTTAAGCCACCAATCGGTAATACGCGACCACGCAATGTAATTTCCCCTGTCATAGCCACGTCAGCACGGACTTTTTGCCCCGTTAAGGCAGATACCATAGCTAGTGTCATCGTAATACCTGCGGAAGGGCCATCTTTAGGTGTAGCTCCTTCAGGTAAATGAACATGAATATCCAACTTTTTATAAAAATCTTCTTCAATACCTAATTTTTTCGTATTATGACGAATATAGCTCATAGCTGCTTGACCAGATTCTTGCATTACTTTACCAAGACTACCAGTGAGAGCTAATTTACCAGCCCCATCCATAGTAGTCGCTTCACAAGGCAAAACCACACCACCTACAGATGTCCATGCAAGACCGTTTACATAACCAACTTGCGGTTCCTTTTCACGCTCTTCATCAATAAAAATAGGCGAGCCTAAATAGTCAGGGAGATTTCTAACCGTTACTTTTGGTGTTTCAACGCCTTCTTCTACTACTTGATATGCCATTTTACGACAGATCTTAGCGATCGTTTTTTCCAATGTACGAACTCCAGCTTCACGAGTATATTCGGAAATCACTTTTTTCAACACTGCATCGGACAATTTGATTTTGTAATCTTTCAAACCATTTTTTACGATTTGTTTTGGCACTAAATACCGTTTAGCAATTTCTAATTTTTCATCTTCCATGTAGCTAGATACTTCGATAATCTCCATACGATCAAGCAATGGGCCAGGAATATTAGATGCTACATTAGCTGTAGTAATCCAAAAAACATCTGAAAAATCAAATGGAATTTCAATAAAATGATCGCTAAATGTACTATTTTGTTCAGGATCCAACACCTCTAACAGAGCAGACGAAGGATCACCTTTATAGTCAGAAGCTAATTTATCAATTTCATCAAGTAAAAATACGGGATTACGAGTACCCGCATTTTTGATTCCTTGAATCATACGCCCTGGCAATGCGCCAATATAAGTGCGCCGATGTCCACGAATCTCAGCTTCATCACGAACACCACCTAATGACGCACGGATAAACTTACGATTCATTGCTTTTGCAATGGATGTAGCTAGCGATGTTTTACCAACCCCTGGTGGCCCCACTAAGCAAAGAATGGATCCACTATTTTTTCCAGTTAATTTACGAACTGCCAAAAATTCAAGAATACGTTTCTTAACTTTTTCTAAACCATAGTGGTCAGCTTCTAGCATACTTTTTGCTTCGTTAATATCAAGGCGATCATCTGACACATCATTCCAAGGTAATCCTAATACCCAGTCCAAATAATTGCGCAAAATCGTCGCCTCGGGCATCATTTGCGGCATGCGGCTATAACGGGAGATCTCTTTATCGATGCGATTGTGAATCTCTTCACTAAGATTCAATTCTTTTAATTGTTTACGAAGATCTTCTGCTTCTTCTTCAGGATTTCCTTTATCGCCTAGTTCATCGTGTATAACACGAATTTTTTCGCGCAAGAAATATTCCTTTTGTGCTTTTTCCATAGATTGACGTACTTGATTATTAATAGAGTTTTCTAAATCAGAAATTTGAAGTTCCATATTCAAAATGCCTACAATCATATTTAAACGATGAGAAACAGACAGTTCTTCTAACAACTCTTGCCGTTTTAAATTATTAATAGGCAATAAGAATGCCACTTGGTCAGCGAGTTCACAAGGATCACGCAATTCCATAATGCGCTCAACCCCATCTTCTGTTACTGTTTTGGCTTCTGCAGCCCAATCATTGAATTTAGCTTGTGCTAAACGACGATAAGCTTCTAATTCTACATCGTCTTCATAAATAGATGCAACACGCTCATAATCACCTACATAGTATGGATCCATACTAGTAATGTTCATCACTTGCAAACGTGTGATACCCTCTACAAGGACGCGAACAATACCACCAGGAAGGCGCAACATTTGTTTAATTTTAACAAGAGTCCCCATTGGTGCTAAATCGTGAATTGTAGGAGCATCAATAGCATCATCTTTTTGTGTAATAACCGCTAAAATACGGTCTTCATTCATAGCCGCTTCTACAGCCTTGATGGATGCATCTCGACCGATATCGAGGTGAATCACAATATTTGGGTATACTACCATACCTCTAAGAGGGACAGTAGGAATGCCTATTTCTAATAAGCTCATAGGTCCTCCAAAGATTATATTATAAAAAGAAACCCATTCCTACACAGAAATGAGTTTCTTCGAATTACGATTTCAGCTTGATGTCTTGGTCTGCCTCATTTTTGAGTATAGGTTCACCTGTGCCCAATACGGCCTCACGGGTTACTATGCACTTCGCTACCTCTTCCATGGATGGCACTTCATACATAACATACTTCATTACTTTTTCAATAATAGCACGCAAACCACGAGCACCAGTTTTTCGCTGTAATGCTTCATCAGCGATTTCATTTAATGCATCGTCTGTGAAAGTTAAATCTACTCCGTCAAGGGATAGAATTTTTTCATATTGTTTAGTCAATGCATTTTTCGGTTTTGTCAAAATTTGAATTAACGCATCTCGATCTAATTGGTCCAATGTCACCATTACTGGTAATCGACCAATAAATTCAGGAATCAATCCAAACTTCAATAAATCTTCTGGTACAACATCTTTTAAAATAGCAGAAACATTCCGCTCTTCACTACGTTGTACATCAGCACCAAAACCTAATGTTTTCTTAGCAGTACGTTTAGTAATTACTCGATCCATACCATCAAATGCACCACCACAAATAAACAAAATATTTGTAGTATCAATTTGAAGCATTTCTTGATTAGGATGTTTCCGTCCACCTTGTGGCGGTACAGATGCAGTAGTACCTTCTAAGATTTTTAACAATGCTTGTTGTACACCTTCACCAGATACATCACGTGTAATGGAAGGATTTTCAGACTTACGAGCAATTTTATCGATTTCATCAATATAAATAATGCCTTGTTCAGCCCGAGAAATATCATAATCAGCAGCTTGAATGAGTTTTAGTAAAATATTTTCTACGTCTTCCCCTACATAACCTGCTTCTGTCAAACTCGTTGCATCCGCAATAGCAAATGGGACCTCTAACATTTTAGCTAAAGTTTGTGCTAATAATGTTTTACCACTACCGGTAGGTCCTATAAATAGGACATTCGATTTTTGTAATTCTACATCGTCTACGACATTATCTGTTTGTAAACGTTTATAATGATTATATACAGCCACGGCAAGGGAAATTTTAGCATCATCTTGACCAATGACATATTGATCAAGATGTGCTTTGATTTCTTTTGGCGTCGGCAACTCTTTTAGTGAAAAGTCTTCTGCTCCAATATCATCTAATTCATCTTCAATGATGCGTTCACAAACTTCTACGCATTCATCACAAATATATACATTAGGACCAGCTATTAATTTTTTTACTTCATCACTAGTGCGCCCACAGAAACTGCAGCGCATACTATCTTTATCTTTTGCCAAAGAGCGCCTCCATTACTTGCTTTCAACAGGTTCACGAGTGAGTACCTCATCAATCAATCCGTATTCAACGGCATCTTGAGCACTCATGAAATTATCGCGGTCCGTATCGCGAGCCACCACTTCAATATCTTGTCCACTGCGAGAAGCTAAAATACCATTTAACTCTTCACGCATGCGAAGAATTTCACGGGCATGAATCTCGATTTCAGACGCTTGCCCCTGTACGCCACCTAATGGTTGGTGTATCATGACCCGTGCATGAGGTAATGCAAAACGTTTTCCCTTTGCACCTGCTGTCAATAATACTGCCCCCATACTCGCCGCAGAGCCTACACAAATAGTAGATACATCGGGTTTAATATATTGCATTGTATCATAAATAGCCATACCTGCAGTAACAACACCGCCAGGACTATTGATATATAAATGAATATCTTTATCTGGATCTTCCGCTTCTAAAAATAGCATTTGTGCAATAACAGCATTAGCAACATTGTCATCGATAGGACCACCTAAGAAAATGATGCGATCTTTTAATAAGCGAGAGTAAATATCATAAGAACGTTCACCACGTTCACTTTGTTCAACTACGATTGGTACATACATGTTATCACCTTTTCATGCACCTAGTGAGCAAGGATTATTCTGCTGCTTCAGCACCTTTTGCATTATCGACGATGAGTCGAGCTGCTTTTTTGCGAGCTACAGAGCCTGCCAACATAGCTACACGACCTTCTTTTGCAATAATATCCCAAACCTCTTTAGGATCTGCCCCAAAGTTTTGAGCCATCACGAAGATTTCACGGTTCATGTCGTCTGGAGTCACTTCGATGTTTTCTGCAGTTGCAATAGCATCAAGAACTAGATCAGCACGTACATTTTCACCAGCAGATTCTTTGTATTCTGCGCGTAAATCTTCTACAGTTTTGTTGGAGAATTTCAAGTAGTCATCTAATTTCAAGCCACGGCCTTCCATGTTCATCGCCAATTCTTGAATCATTTGTTCTACACGATCAGTAATCATTACTTCTGGAATCTCAACAGATGCATTTTTAACAGCTGTTTGAATCAATTCCGCATTATAAGTATCGATTGCGCGACGAGAAGCTTCTTCTTCCATTTTTGCGCGAAGATCATTTTTCAATTCTTCCAATGTTTCATAGGAGCTAGCTTCTTTGGCAAATTCATCATTCAATTCAGGCAATTCTTTGCGTTTGATATCGTGAATATGAGTTTTGAATTCCGCTTCTTTACCAGCCAATTCAGCTACGAAATAGTCTTCTGGGAATGTTACTTTTACAGTTACATCATCGCCAGCTTTAGCACCGATTAATTGGTCTTCAAAACCAGGGATAAAGCTGCCAGAACCGATTTGTAATGGATAGGATTTACCTTCGCCACCATCGAATGGTTTGCCGTCAACGGAACCAGCAAAGTCAATCACTGCAAAATCATCTTTTTGAATTGCAGCACCAGCTTCAGCCACTACCATTTTCGCTTGTTGTTCACGAATGTTGTTCAATTGTTCTTCGATTTGTTCATCAGATACAGTAGCATCTTGTTTTTCAGCATCTAAACCTTTGTAATCACCAAGAGTTACTTCTGGGCGTTTAGTCAAAGTAGCTTTGAAAATCAAGTCTTTGCCTTCTTCGAATTGTTCGCGCTCGATTTCTGGTTCAGATACAGGAACGATATCATTTTCACGAAGTGCAGCGCTGTAATTTTGGCTAGCCAATACTTCAAATGCTTCTTCCAAGATTGCATCTTTACCAAAGTTCATTTCCAATACACGACGAGGTGCATGGCCTTTACGGAAACCAGGAATATTAACTTGGTTTGCAATACGTTTTACCGCTTGCTTAATACCTTTATCTACTTCTGCTGCAGGTACTTCGATTGTCAAAGTTACTACGTGTTGATCAACAGGATTTACAGTTGCTTTCATTTAAAATATGTCCTCCTTGAAGGGCAAACGCCCAAATTTCTGTAGTATATTATGCACTCCTTATAATATCACAAATAAAAAGTCAATGCAATTCCATCGGATTACAAGAAAACAGCCACCCTTAAGGTGGCTGTTTTAAATCAAGTCAAATTGTCGATTAATTATCTTTTGCAATCAATTTGATGATGTCGCGACGAGACAAGATACCTATTAATTTGTATTCTTTATCTACTACTGGAACATTTTTCAAATGTTGGTCTAGCATAACAGAAACGATTTCTTCCACATCTTTGTCAGGTGTAGTAGTAATCACTTCATCAGTCATCAACTCATGTACATGAGATGCTAACAACTTCTTAAACTGAGAATTATATTCACCAATACCATTATAATAAATACTAGCGCCTAGTACATTTACATAGTGAGGTACATGCGGGCGCACTTTCTTGTAAAGTAAATCACCTTCGGAAATAATGCCAAGTAATTTGTTATTTTCATCTACCACAGACACAGCTGTCAAATTATATTTAACCAATAAATCTGCTACATCAGAAATCGGTGCATCCTTACCAACAGTAACAGGATATTTATTCATTACTTCTTGGATTTTCATATGGAATCCCTCCTTCAAAATTTCCTAGTTTAATTATACTATTCGACTTAGAATATGAAAACTCCTTTTTTTAGTTATAACAAATATTTATTAGCTGTAATTTACCAATGATATGGTTCATTGCGATTTATTTTAGCAGTCCTATAAATCTGTTCGACTAACAAAAGTCGCACCATTTGATGAGTGAAGGTCATTGGACTAAATGACAGCTTTCTATTAACAGCTCCGCGCAGCTCATCACTCACTCCAAAGGCGCCACCGATAATAAAAGCCATATCGCTAATACCATCTACCTCTAATTGAGCTACCGTAGCCGCTAACTGTTCGGAAGACATTGTTTTTCCATATACGTCGAGGAGTACTGTATAGGCTGATTTTGGAACCGCTTTCAATAACCGCTGTCCCTCTTCTAGTACCACTTGTTTGCGGTCACTATCGCTAGGTTTGTCACCAATCTTGCTTTCATTCAACTCGGTTATCGTAATACCACCATAAGGGCGCATGCGTTTTACAAACTCCGCCACCCCATCACGCAAATAAGCATCTTTTAATTTACCGATACATATAATGGTAAATCTCATGTACAATCTCCTTTACCATATCTACTAACAATGCACAGCCTCTATAGTATGGTCAACCACAAACAACTATAAAATAATCCAGTAAAGAAATGCTATCACAACTATTTTCTTTTACCACCAATCATAGAAATGATTTCATTAGGCTGTCCATGTTGTAATTTCATTTCTGGTCCAATTTTAACGCCTCCATCGACCAGCATTTGTCCAATAGTTTGAGTCACCCGCACAGGATTATTGTTATTTTCAGACCGATGCGCAAGGATAACTTGCATAAATTTTGGTCGTTTCATCATCAACAGTGTCTGCGCCGCCATTTCATTGCTTAAATGGCCTAACTCACTGGCTACTCGCTGTTTCAAAAATGGTTGGTACGGGCCAAATTTGAGCATATGTGGATCGTAATTGGCTTCTAATACAAAGAGCGTCGTATCATCTAAACGTCCTAAGATTTCGTCATTTACGGTACCTGTATCGGTGAGAATAGTCACCTTATCGTTGCCCCCAAACACATTGATACCAATAGGATCTGCCGCATCATGGCTTACGGAAAAGGCCTCTACTGTCAAACGACCTAACGTTAAACTCCCCTTCGTAAGCGGTATCAATTGTTCTTTAGGGACCATCAATTTATCTTGAATTTCCCGCCACGTATGCTGTTTCGTATACACCGGAATATCGTATTTTTTAAGGATTTGTTTCAACCCACAAATATGATCGCTATGCTCATGACTAATAAAAATCCCTTCAATCTCCTGCATATCAATGTGCAAGTCTTTTAACCCATTCACAATGCGGCGACAACTAATCCCCACATCGTAGAGAATGACGGAATTACCTTTTTTAATTACCGTACAATTCCCTTTGCTGCCACTGGCTAAAACATGGACTTCTACTTCACTCATCGTGAAAGTCCTTCTAAACGGGATACAAAATATTTCATATTATCCTCTATATTCGGCCCACGTCTAAACATATCACCGCCTACTAAGAACATCGTATCAGGGCCATATAATGATACTAGTTCATCTAGGCGCGCATCCGTCACACCACCGCCCGGCGCGGGACAAGCAGGTTTCATATACGAATTATCTACTTTAATATAATGACTAATCCATTTACATTGTTCTTCTGTGAAAGTAAACCGACCACCATAGGACACAAAAATCGGCATATCTGCACCAAATAAACGAGGCAACCAGCCGAGATATAAATAATCGGCTACACCGGAAACACCAGGGCTTACAAAGCCCCCCCCAAATGCTGGATGCGCGATAATAGGTAAACCTAAACTTTCATCAGTAGCCAAAGCATGGAGCCATCCAAACCCAACTAGACTAGGTGCCACCATAAGTGCTGTAGCCCCCACCTCTTTGGCGTAATGAGCCCGTTCTAACACCTCCGTGCCATCGCCAGACACATTAGCAGCATATAAAGTATGATGACCGTATTGTTCATTCATAGTTCGCACTTCATTTGCACATCGAGCCACACGGTCTTTGAAGTTTGTAAAACTTTGATTCGTTATGCCGTGGTCATCTTTGATGACATCTGCACCACCTCGAGTGTAGGCACCACACATACGAGCCAACTCCTCATTAGGCGTTCCCATAGGTTTTACCACCGCTTGAATCATGGCACGTTGCGGTGGTGTATGTACTAAAGAACGAAGTCCATCTAAACCAAATCGTGGTCCTTTGAACACATCGTACATAGAAGCAGGCAATTCAATATCAACTACCCAAATATGAGGTTGCAACGACGAATTACCAAAAATGACATTCATCAACTGAGTCGCTTCCATACCAGCCGTAGATACGTGATAGGAAATGCGCGCTATATAAAACTCAGATGGCACATCCGAAACAATCCCCACGGTACCATAAGCCAAATCTGCAGGCATAGGATTTAAAGATTCTAATCGGCCAGTAATAGTATTTTTAATATACTCATCAGTAACAAATTCATAAGGAAATTCTATGGTTTGCTCCACCTGAGCAGACCAAGCAATTTGCTTTGCTTCATCATAACTATTAGCAGCTATACGATAGGTGACTATAAAACGTTCTTCACTCATGATGGTTACCTCCTCATTATATTTGTTAATTATAAACTAAAAGACACCTCAATCATAGAGGTGTCTTTCACTAGGATTTACAAAATTGCATTATTGATAAAAATGTTTTGGATAACCTTTAAATCTCGTAAAGTGTCGATATTTTCTAGCGGCTGCATTACCTTCATTCACAGTTTTATAACCGAACCCATTAAATAGCATATTTAAAATGACTGCCATAATACTACCCGCTGTAATACCAGATTTACATATGATTTGTGCACCACTTGGAAATTGATCATAGAAATGTGGCGCTGCTAAGGGAATCATCGAAACACCAATACTAATGGCTACCAACATTAGATTATAGTTATTATCAAAACGCACTTTGCCAAGAGACCGAATGCCACTAGCGCAAATCATCCCAAACATGGCAATGCCGGCTCCGCCAAGCACAGCATTGGGAATACTAGCTACAATAGCAGCCAGTTTTGGAAATAAACCAAGAACGATTAGAATTATACCGGACATAGCTACTACAAATCGACTTTTTACTCGTGTTACCGCTATGAGCCCTACATTTTGAGCAAATGCGGTATATGGGAAGCTATTGAGAACACCACCAATCATAGTAGACAAACCGTCTGCACGTAGAACAGCTGCCAATTCTTTTTGACCAATTTTTTTGTCTACAATCTCCCCTACGGCGATGCTATCACCTGTGGTTTCTACCATAACTACGAGCATAACAATTATCATGGAAATGATAGATGCCACATCAAAGACAGGTAGACCAAAATAGAACGGTTGCACAACAGAAATCCATTGTGCTTTTCCTACTTCATCAAAATTAGTAATACCTACAAACATAGCTATAACAGTACCTAAAATCAATCCAATGAGGATTGCTAGGTTACCGATAAAGCCCTTGCCAAAGCGATATGTTAGTACAACGATAACAAAGGTAGCTACACCTAAGGCAATATTAGTAATACTGCCAAACTCAGGGTTGCCAATACCGCCTCCCATCCAATTGACTGCTACTGGCAATAGATTAATCCCGATAATAGTAATAATCGTACCTGTTACAACTGGTGGAAACAATCGAATCAAACGACTGAAGAATGGCGCTACTAAAAATGTAAATAAACCAGCTACTATAATAGCACCATAAATAGTAGGCATATCATGTTGAGTTCCAATCATAATCATAGGCCCTACGGAAGCAAATGTAACACCTTGAATGAGTGGTATGCGACCACCGATATAACCAAATCCTAATGTTTGAAGAAGGGTAGCAATTCCACAAGTAAATAAATCCGCAGTAATAAGTCGAATCAAATCCTCGATAGGTAAATGCATCGCTTGCGCAATAATAATCGGTACCGCTACCGCCCCTGCATACATAGCTAATACATGTTGTAAACCATAAGCAAACATCTGTGGTAATGGCACCATACCATCCACATGATTAACGCCATCCTTATTCATATAAATCACCTCATATCTTGTATAGATTATTAGTTTCTATATTATGTATAAGACTTATTTCCAATCATATAATAACTAAAAGCCATATTATACAGGCTTGTATTCTATTACGGATATAAACTCAAGACTATAACTATAATCTAGCTATTTCCTATATCCTGTATGGCACAACGGTAAGGACCGACGTGGTTCTCCATCAATACGACGATATGCATTGGCAATAGATGGCGCAATAGGAATACTACTAATTTCGCCTATTCCTTTCGCACCATATGCATATTGGTCAGGTGTACCTTTTTCGATAAGTGATACATGTATTTTAGGACACTGTGTAGACCGTAACAAACCTAACGTGCCATATTTCGACATAACATATCCATCTTTATAGACAAAGTCTTCTGTCACACCATAGCCCATGCCCATAATAGCTCCACCTTCGGCTTGTCCTTCACAAGATTGCGGGTTTATAACGCGACCTACATCATAAGCTACATGTAAATCAGATACTTTATTATCATCACCTATAATAGCTACACAAGCACCAAACCCATAGGCAACATGATTTTTAGGATGCGGTTTATCCGAATTAAAAGGATCTGTAACACCTAAAAACTCTTCCGTAATTTCAGTCCCATTTAATTCATCTAAAGATTTAGTTTCTAATAACTCTTTTAGCTTTACACTAGCTAAACGTGTAGCTTCACCAGTAAACAATGTTTGTCGTGATGCAGTAGTGGTACCGGAATTCGGTGTTCGCACGGTGTCTGGTGACTCTACCAATACTTTATCCCTTGTTAACCCCGTTGTTTCACAAAGTATTTGTGTCGCCATAGTACCTACACCTTGTCCGATACATGCAGCACCAGTACGGATACGAACGATACCATTTTGTACTTCTAGAGTTGTGCGACCAATATCAGGTAGTCCTACTCCAATACCGCTATTTTTCATACAAATAGCGAGACCACTGCGAGGAGAACTATAATATGCCTCTTTCACAGCCTCTAAACATTCCACTAACCCTGTTTCTTCACTACAAATTTGTCCATTCGGCAAAGCTTCACCTGGTCTCACTGCATTCTTATAGCGAAATGCCCATGGATCCATACCAACAAGAGCGGCTAACTCATCAATATTTTGCTCTTGCCCAAATACAGTTTGGGTTACCCCAAAACCACGAAATGCCCCACCAGGCACGGTATTTGTATAGACACATACACCATCGAAAGCAAAATTTTCAAAGTGATAAGGACCACTAGAATGAGTACCAGCCCGCTGCAATACAGGTCCACCTAAAGAGGCATAGGCACCGCAATTAGATACGATGGATACCTTGCTAGCTGTCAAATTCCCTTCTTCATCACAAGCAGTGGTTATATCCATTTCCATAGCATGCCGTTTTGTATGAATCAGCAAGCTTTCTTGACGAGAAAATCGGACATTTACAGGCAGTCCTGTAATCCACGCTGCAAGAGATGCATGATGTTGCACACTCATATCTTCTTTGCCGCCAAAGCCACCACCAACGAGCATACTGTGAACTTGAACAGACTCATCAGGAATTCCTAACATGCGAGCTACCTCTCGCCGATCATCAAATACATTTTGACTTCCCGAATGAAGATGAAGTATATCTCCAACTCTATAAGCTACTGCACATTCTGGTTCCATGAAAGCATGATCCGTTTGCGGTGTAGAGTAGTGATTTGTCACAACAAATGCAGATTCCGCAATAGCCTTATCAACGTCACCACGAGACAAGGTTTGATAGGACAAGATATTGCCCGACTCATGCAATAGTGGTGCATCGGGAGCCATTGCCTCCTCTGGGGTTAGCAAAGGTTTTAGTTCCGTATATTCTACGTCGATTAAATTGCATACTTCATCAAGGTATTTTTTTTCTTTTACTACCGCCAAAGCTATTGCATCACCAACATAGCGGGTCACATGACCTTCTTTGATAAATACATCCCAGTCCGGAGTAAGATGCCCCGTTTTATTAAATGGTACATCACAAGCTGTGAGCACCGTAATGCATTGTGGATGTGCTAATGCTTTATTAATATCGATTCTATCAACTCGTGCACGTGGATATTTAGAACGAATAGCCTTCGCATAAACCATGCCATCTACTTTAAAATCATCACTGTAAAGCCCTGTACCAAGGACTTTATCTTCTACATCGATACGATGTAACGGAGTCCCCACTGCAGCTGTATAATCTGCAGCAGGCACAGGTATATTATCACGTAACATTTGTGCCGCTAAGGCTATACCTTGTTCTATTTTCACATATCCTGTACAACGACAAATATTACCCATAATAGCTTTTTTTATATCTGCTGATGTGGGATTAGGATTTTCATCAATAAGTGCTTTCGCACTGATAATCATGCCTGGAATACAAAATCCGCATTGTACAGCACCGCATTCACCAAAGGCATATGTATATACAGATTTTTCGCGCTCCGATAAACCTTCAATGGTGGTTACCTTTTTGCCATCCAACTGTGATAATGTAACGACACAGGCTTTAGATTTTTTGCCATCTATAAGAATTGTGCATGTACCACAGGCACCACCACTACAACCTTCTTTTGTGCCTCTTAAGCCTAATGTGTCCCGTAAATAATCGATTAAACGCTGATCGTCTAGGACCTGATGATAGGTACCATTCACTTGAAATTGGTACATATAATCGCCCTCCCTCCACTAAGGAATACATTTACCTAAATGGTCATTTATAATCTCACCGTTATCTACGACATGATGTCCTCGTAAGAAAACATGTGCAATGCCACCTTTTATTTTCATCCCTTCATAGGGAATATAATCAGCCTTAGTATGGGCTGTTCGTTTTGAAAGCACTTGCTCTATATGTGGATTGAGTATAGTAATATCTGCATCACTACCCACTTGTAAAGCACCTTTCTTAGGATACAGCCCATATAATTTTGCCGAATTTTCACTAATAACCTTCATAAAAGTATGCGGACTGCCGTGGCGTTCATTAACTATAACATGATAAGTAATTAAACCACGTTCTTCCACACCAGGAACACCACCAGGAATACGAGTAAAATCATGTAATCCTTGTTTTTTCTGGCTTTCAAAATTAAAACTACAATGGTCTGAACCTACTGTTTGAACCATATCTGACATCAATCCATTCTGCAGTGCCACATTATCTTGCTTGCACCGCAGTGGCGGACTCATCACATATTTGGCACCTTCAAAATCTGGCAATGTATATAACGATTCATTCAACACCAAGTACTGTGGACATGTTTCACACGTAACGTGATGCCCTTTCCTTCGCTCTTGTTCAATGATATTAAGTCCTAACTCAGAACTAACATGAACGATATGAACCGGATAATCAGCTAATGCACCAATAGTAATAAACCTCTGTATTGCTTCCGTTTCAATCAGTATCGGTCTCGATATAGGATGACTGCCCACTCCCAATTTCGATGCCTGTCGCAGCTCATCTATGAGAGCCTCAATAAGAGGACCATTCTCACAATGAGCAGCCACCAGCACACCTGTTTGAGATATGGCTCGTATCACCCTGTATAAGTCTTTGTCATTTAATCGAAATCCATATGCTAAATAAACTTTAAAAGATGATACTCCGTGATTTACAATTCGAGGAATTTCCACCAAAATCGTATCATTCACATCTACAATTTCCATATGGAATGCTACATCGCATGATATATGATTGTCGGCTCTACGACGATGAACCTGCAACCCTTTTATCAAAGAGCCCTCTTCAGGAGTAGCAAAATTAATAACCGTCGTAGTCCCTCCGGCAATAGCCGCCAGGCTACCGCTTTCAAAATCATCTGCAGTACTAGCCAATACATTGGTCATTTGAAAATGTGTATGAGGATCTATAAATCCTGGAAATACATAGCACCCAGTTGCATCTATTATTTCGGCACCTACAGGTATATCATGAATATGTCCGATATGTGTAATTATTTCATTATTTATCATAATATCGCCATTGATGATTTCATTTGGCAGCACAAGTTCTCCATTGCGTATGATTTTCATGATACATAATAGGCATGCTCTTTTATAAAAGCTTGCACAACTCCTTTTAATTCTTCAGGTAATGCATCGATATCACATACCCCTGCCACGCCTTTAAATCGATACCCACATAAGGTACCAAGAACATAGAATCCATCATTAGTACTGTCATCTAAGGCTAACTCATTATGGAAGTAAGTAAGACGATCTTTATATGGTTGACAAGGTTCTATACAGTGACACGCACAATTACCACATTCATTGCAACTTTCATCAATATGAATAATAATACGTTTATTCCCTATAGTGAGAATCTCATTAGTTCGATTTGGACAGACGCGAACACAGGCACCACAGAGAACTCGGCACTGATAATCCTGAGCACGAGTATCTGGGAAACTAGGATGAGCATCACGCTTTTTCTGCATCACTTCTGATTTTTTGAATAATTTGTTATTTCCAATATCCTCTACGAGCTGTTTAATTTTATCCTTCTGTACTGATTTTGCTAATTCATAATCACCAGTTTCTACAGAATCTGCGAGGCTCTTAAAGGTGTCGTACCCTTCACCTTGCAACAAAATAGTACATACCGTAATTGGCCAAATACCACATTCAAAAATAGATTTAATATTTTGTTTCACCGCACCACCGCTATAAGAAATAGGCAATCGAGAGCCAAAATGACTACTCAATAGTTGGGCTACACCAACAGTCAATGGCAATAGTGATTTGCCAGACATATACATTTGTTCTCCTGGCAATTCATGATTATGGATAGCTACGGGGAATGTATTCGTCAATTTAACCCCAAATACAACGCCTGCATCAGCACCAACTGCAAGCAACCGTTCTAACATTGGAATGGCAGCATCAAATTTTAAATCTACATCAAATTGATGTTCATCAAATTCTATATATTTAAATCCTGCATCATCTAATAATTGACGAACTGTTTTAGGTCCTAGTAAAGTAGGATTACATTTTAAATATAAATTAAGCCCTTTATCCTTCATTAAATAGGTACAGATAGACTCTATTTCCTCCGCTGGACACCCATGCATGGTAGACAATGTTATGGCTACACAAATCTCATCACTAATGCTATTAATATAGTCAATATCAATGTTCTCAAATTTGTGTAAATTATCTAGAGCCCACTGCTTGCACTCATTCCACATCGGTGATTGCTTTCCATGCCTCATGGTTTCTATGAAATCATCTACTAGCTCACTTTGAATACCTGCTAAGTTATATCCAACACTCATGATAAACATAAATCCATGAGGGTCTCCTAAGCTATACTCTTTAGCGATAAGATGAATAGCAAACCAAGCCTTAATATATTCTTCAGCTGCTTTGTCACAGCGATATTCCGCAGACCATTCCACGTTATAAGCTTCGTCTACAGAGTTAATACAAGGCCTTGGAATGCCTAACTCCTCACCATACATAATTTGTACCGTCTTTAATTCGATGCATCGAGCACCACCTACATAGGAGGCTACAATGTTTTGCGCTAATTGCGTGTTAGGACCTGCCGCAGGTCCTAGAGGATTTTCTAATTTTCTACCAAAAAGAGATAATGATTTATTATGTGTTGTGCGATGGATTTTTTTTACATTGTAAATCCGATTGTACAACGAATATTCCGTCATAATATGATTCATTAATTTCCCGAAACTTACGGGATACATAATATCACTCATACAATCACACTCCTTATCTAAAGGTATTCATTATGTGTTGAGACGTTTCCATAAACGTTCTAATTAATATGTAAACTAACTGTATACCATATACGCTCTATTTGTTATCTATTAAGTCTATATAATTCTCTTCCACAAGGTTTCGGAAGTCTTTCGAATATATTCCATTATTTCCGCTTTATCCAGGCCTTGTAATTGACGATCAATCATACGTGGTATGCCATCACTAATAGTAGTTATTACATGCATACCTGTAGCTCCGAACAGTAGATGTCCATTAATATTTTTTTCATCTAATGGCGTAGGTGCTATATAATCTAATACCACCACATCTGCTGCAGCACTAGGTCTTAATACCCCCACCGTAACATCAAAGAATTGATTTGCCAATGTACGATTATTTTCAAACAACATATATGGCACTTCACTCCATCCAACATAAGGTTTATGGTTTTCATGTTTTACTAAACAATTTGCCACCTTATAAGATTCCAACATATCATTCGTATATCCATCTGTACCAAGGCCTACAGTTATACCTGCACCTAATAATTTGAGGATATCCGTAGTCCCTACGGCATTGCCCATATTACTTTCTGGATTGTGCACCACATTTGTATGTGAATCTTTTAATAGCTGTACATCTTCGTCATTTACATGTACGCAATGTCCTGCAATAGTTTTAGACCCTAATATATTACATTCATATAAACGGCGCACCGGACTCACACCATATTGTTCTATGCTATCTTGTACATCTTCTGGTCCTTCTGCAATATGAACATGATATCCTAACTGTTTAGTGTTCTTTGATTGAACATAATCTAAAGTAGATGGGCTCAACGTAAAGGATGCATGAAGTCCCATCATAGCAGCTAAGTGTTCAGCATCTTTCTCCGCTTCCTCGGCAAATCGTAAGTTTTCATGTACAGCCTGTTTCATAGCTTCCACGCCATTGCGATCAGATATTTCATAACATAAACATGACCGTACACCAAATCGTTTCGCCACATCTGCAATAATGGATAGGCTACCGTCTATATCACCATAGCTAGCATGGTGATCAAAAATGGTAGTTACACCATTTTCAATGCATCCCATATATGTTAAAAGTGCACTCGCTTTTACATCATCAGCTAATAAATGATTGTCTAGTTTGAACCATAAATTCTCTAAAATTTCACCGAAATTTGTAGGTGCTGATCCCGGCATAGATAATCCTCTAGCCAAAGCAGAATAAATATGATGATGTCCGTTAATAAACCCCGGCATAATGAGTCCATTATGAGCATCGATAATCTCTACATTAGGATTTTTTTGTTGTAGCGTTTTAAAATCCTCTACTGCAACGATAGTAGAACCATCTATTAATACACCGCCATCATAAATAATTGGTCGATTTACATCCCTCGTAATGACTGTGCCACGTCCTAACAAAATCACAATATCACCTCCTATTTTGCATTCTTATTCATTTATATATTATTATAATACGATACGCGTCCCCGTTTCTCCTGCTATACCAGCTTTAGATTTTTCTAATAATGTAATAATCGCAACACGACCCGGCTTGGATTCAGCGAATGCAACAGCAGCTTCCATTTTCGGTTTCATAGAACCTTTAGCAAATTCACCATTGGCGATATGATGTTTCGCCTCTTCCACAGTTATGGTATCCAACCATTCTTGATCAGGTTGCCCAAAACGAATAGCCGCTTTTTCAATAGCCGTTAAAATAACGAGAATATCTGCATCAATTTCTCTTGCTAATAGACTACTGGTCCAATCTTTATCAATAACCGCAGATGCACCATTGAGCGCATACCCATCTCGTGTAACAGGAATTCCTCCACCTCCACAAGCAATAATAAGCTCTTTGCCGACTAAATCCTTAATAGCATTTAATTCGATAATTTCCTTCGGCTCCGGTGATGCCACTACACGTCGATATCCACGACCTGCATCTTCTTTTACTACATAATCATAATGACTTGCAGCGAATTCAGCTTCCTCTTTTGTCATAAAATGGCCAATTGGCTTCGTTGGGTTTTTAAAAGCAGGATCATCAGCATCAACCCGAACTTGTGTAACCATGGACATAACAGGCAAGTCTTTAATACCTCGATTCAAAAGCTCTTCTCTAATTGCATTTTGTAAGTCATAGCCAATATAAGCTTGGCTCATGGCTACACATACAGATAAAGGCGTGTTAGGTTGTGTTTTTACTTCTCTTGTCAACGCCGCCATAGCATTATTAATCATGCCAATTTGTGGGCCATTACCGTGAGTAACAACCACATCACAACCTTCTTCTACTAAATCTACAATTGTTTTTGCTGTACTTTTAACAGCGATTTTTTGCTCCGGCAATGTGTTTCCTAGAGCATTGCCACCTAAGGCAACAACAACACGTTTATTCATAATGTACCTCATGTACTAACAAAGATAGCTACAGGGCAATAAATTCTATACTGTATCTCCTACACATAAAGTCTGGCAACGCAATGGATATGCCTTTTATCTAAAAGATACAAAAAAGGGCTATCTTGAACAGATAGCCCTCAAAAAACTTACGGTTGAACTCGTTCTGTTCCCTTACGTTCTAATTCTTTTAAGGTTTCTACAGGATTTTTAAATTTGCTAAGGAAAATCATAGCAGCAATAACATATGGTTTAAAGCTAGCTTCTTTATAAAGAGGTACTCTATACCGCTCAAATACACTTGCATCGACTTCCCCTTCGTCGCAGCTGACACCAGTAATATCCGCCGGTAAACAGTGCAAGTATAATGCTTTACCATCTTTTGTAAGCTTCATCATCTCTTCGGTACAAGCCCAGTCCTTGTGATTTGCATTTTCTTGTAACAACTCTTGTTCTAATGCTTTAATACCTTCATAATCATTATCACCATATAGTTTCGTCCGCTTTTCCATAGCTCCAAATGGCGCCCAGCTCTTCGGATAAACAATGTCTGCATCTTTAAAAGCATCCGCCATATCATTAGTGCGACGGAATGAACCTCCACTCGCCTTAGCTTGCTCTTCAGCCAATTTTTCTACATCGGGCATCACTTCATAACCTTCTGGATGAGCCAATACGACATCCATACCAAGGCGTGTAAACAATCCGATAGCCCCTTGTGGAACAGATAAAGGTTTACCATACGAAGGTGAGTAAGCCCAAGTCATTGCAATTTTCTTGCCTTTTAAATTCTCAATACCACCAAATTCTCGAATAATATGAGCTGTGTCAGCCATAATTTGTGTTGGATGATCGATATCGCATTGCAAATTAACTAATGTTGGTCTTTGTTCTAATACACCATCTTCATAGCCCTCTTGCACTGCATCGGCTACAGTGTGCATATACGCATTGCCTTTTCCGATATACATATCATCACGAATACCGATAACATCAGCCATAAAGGAAATCATATTTGCCGTTTCCCGCACGGTTTCTCCATGTGCAATTTGAGATTTACCTTCATCTAAATCTTGCACCTCTAAGCCAAGCAAATTACAAGCAGATGTAAAGGAAAAACGAGTCCGTGTAGAATTATCTCTAAACAAAGAGATACCTAAACCGCTATCAAATACTTTTGTGGAAATATTGCGTTCTCGCAATGCGCGCAATGCATCTGCAACAGCCCATATACCGCGCAACTCATCATCTGTTTTCTCCCAAGTTAAGAAGAAATCATTACCATACATCTTGCTTACGTCTAATTGTTCTAGAGCTTCAATACTTTTGTTGAAATCAGTCATAATAGGCCTCACTTTCACAAGGTATAGAATGTATAAAAGATATATTGATATATCACCTATAATTGTCTTGCTTATCTATGATAAAAATATGTATAGGAAAGTGTAAGAGCGTATATCAACAGCCAACTATAGGTGACATATAAGCTAATAAATTTATATATTCATTGTCTGTAGATTTATACAGTAACGAACTCAAATATTATTGATTTACAACCAACTATGCAATTACTATTAATAGATAGCATTCTATTTACAATATACGGTTGGTAGTAATGCATATACGGCGGCACAAGTAATTAAATCTTGTTTCCACGTAATTTCATTCGGTGCATGCGCTTGTGCTTCAGCACCAGGGCCAAAGCCGATACATGGGATGCCATTGCGTCCCATGATAGATACACCATTCGTAGAAAATGTCCATTTATCAGTTAACGGACGAGAGCGACGCATTTCAATTGTATCTGATGCCCCTATCCGTTCTGTGCCATATAAAGTAGTATATGCTTCTTCTAAAGCAACAGTAACTTTATGATCTTTTGGAATGACCCAAGTAGGGAAATAGCATTCAATAGGATATGTTAATCCAGTCCATGATGGACGAGCATATTCGTACATAGTTACGGTAGCACCATATTTTTGAACATGTGGTAAACTTTCAATTTCAGCTAAACAAGATTGCCACGTTTCACCAGCAGTCATGCGCCTATCCAAGGATATCGCACAGGAGTCAGCAACAGCACAACGGCTTGGGGAGGTATAAAATATTTGAGATGTCGTCACTGTACCTCGTCCAAGGAAACGTGCTTCTTCATAATGGTCTGGATTATACTTAGGGTCTAGCATCTTAACAAGCCCTTTGATACTTGTACTTTCATCAGCAGAGTTGGCATTTAACTGACGAATATCTTGAAGAATGTCTGCCATTTTATAAATCGCATTGTCACCGCGTTCAGGCGCTGATCCATGACAAGATACACCTTGTACATCAACACGAATTTCCATACGTCCCCGTTGTCCGCGATAAATTCCCCCATCTGTAGGTTCTGTGGACACTACGAATTCCGGTCTTATGTTGCGTTCTTTGATTATGTATTCCCAGCAAAGACCATCACAGTCTTCTTCTTGTACAGTACCAACTACGAGAATGCGATATTTATCACTTAAAAGACCTAAATCCTTCATAATTTTAGCACCATATACAGCAGATACAATGCCGCCTAATTGATCGGATACACCACGTCCACCAATTTTTGTATCATCTTCAAAGCCTTGATAAGGATCAAATTCCCAATTATCTCTATTACCAATACCTACAGTATCGATATGTCCATCAAAGGCAATTAATGTTTTCCCAGACCCCATATAACCAAGGATATTTCCCATCGGATCTATTTCTACTTCATCAAAACCAAGATTTTTCATTTCTTGTTCAATCCGTTTTACATGGTCTTTTTCCTCTGCACTTTCACCTGGAAATGCAACGATATCACGTAAAAACTTGGTCATTGCAGGACCATATTGAGCTGCTGCAGTTTTAATTGCTTGTACATCCATCTCGAGTTCCTCCTGTTGTTCAACTATATTAATCTAACTCCATGTCAAACTCTAAGTATATTCTAGATTACTAACTTAATAGTCATCTTATCTATAAAAACACTAACTATTATGTATCCAAACCGTACCAAACAATATTTTTATATCTATCAGGGTCAGTATTACCCTCAGTAGAGAAACAAAGAACCTTAGAATGTTCATTTAGTTCTAATTCATTTCGCAAATCTTCGTATTCTGCCATGGTCATAACAGCCATGATAAAACCTAATGGGGCTGCCCCAGATTCACCAGATATAATAGATGTATCGCCTTTAAGTGGCGCTGCACTGACACGCATACCGAGCCGTGCCACCCAATCAGGAATAGCTACGAAATAATCTACGTGATTACGCAGAATATCCCATGATACGATATTCGGCTCCCCACAGGCAAGGCCAGCCATAATAGTTGGCAAATCACCTTCTACAATGCGTGGATTTCCATCGTTAGCAACAGCACCTTTATATAAACACGCAGCGCCATCTGCTTCCACAACAATGAATTTTGGTTTATGAATTGCATCATGATAAAAATTTGAGAAATATCCCACCATAGCACCTGCTAAGGATCCTACACCAGCTTGAACAACGATATGAGTTGGAATGTTACATCCACTTTGTTCCAATTGCTGTGATGCTTCCATTGCCAATGTACCATAACCTTGCATAATCCAGTTCGGAATATCCTCATATCCATCCCACGCTGTATCTTGAACAACTACACCATTTTCAACCTTCTTAGATTCTGCTGTAGCTAAACGTACACAATCATCGTAATTAAATTTCTCGATAGTAACGGTAGCACCTTCATTAGCAATTTGTTGCTTTCTATATTCCGTTGATCCTTTTGGCATAAACACAACAGACTTCTGACCTAATTTATTGGCCGCCCAGGCTACACCGCGACCATGATTGCCATCAGTAGCTGTAAAAAATGTAGCTTGCCCAAATTCATCACGAAGTTCTTGTGATATAAGTACGTCATACGGTAATTCTTTTACCGATTTACCTAACTTCTCTGCTACATATTTGCCTATTGCATAAGATCCGCCTAACACCTTAAATGCATTGAGCCCAAATCGATAGGATTCATCTTTTACAAACAATGACGCTAATCCTATATTTTCTGCTAACTGTGAAAGAGAAACTAATGGTGTTTCGCTATATTGAGGAAAACTTTCATGAAATGTTTTTGCTGCCTTAACTTCACGAATATCCATTATCGGTAAGTACTTGTCACTAGAATGTTCCATTCTATTACGGACCCATTTAATCTGTTCCATCATATACCTCCTAGGTTTCAGTTGAAGAATTACACTCTTCTTTGACAGTATTTAAATCACTATATAAAGTGAACTTTGAAACATTAAAATAATCCCCTATCTTCTCTGATGATTTAGAAATTAAAAAAGCTCCTTTTTCATACAAATATTTAATAGCTCGTAATCTTTCCATTTTATTCATTAATGGTCCAGGCTTACCAACTAAACGCTCTGCATTCACTAACAAGTCATCTAATAAATCACTAACACTTGATGTAATTTGTTCTACAGGACCATCAATAGGTGTAGCGATAATCTGTGCTAATGAATTATGCATCATAACAAAATTCGTAATATCTTGATTAATACCCAATAAATATTGAATTTGTCCTTCGTCATCGCGTATATATATAGTGGTTGATCGTAATATACGACCTTCCTTGGTTTTAGTTAGGTATCCAAACCGTCCATCACTACCATCATCATTTTGTAATACGTCTAATACTACATGAGATGGTCCATCTCCAATTTGTCGATTCGATATATTTCCGTTCTCAATGTAAACAAGAGATTTATCCATATCTGTGCGTACATCATGGATAAGAACTTCACAAGAGTTGCCAAATTGTACTGCTAGTCCATGAGCAATTACAATCAGTCGTTCCAACGCTCCCATTCATATAACCTCCTATCAGTACTACTGAAATTGGTTTATAAATCTATATAAATGCACTCTAATTATTTGTCTTGTTATCTAACTATTTGTTAGGCTTCTTGATTTGATTATATAATCACCATGCAAAAAAATCAATATTATTATGCACAAAATTAATAGATATGCATTAGGTAATGAACATACGCATTATAAATCTAGACAATAACAATATCCTCTATAAAAATATAAAATAAGTTATTACAAAAAATGCTAACTCATCGTCAAGCTCTCAATTACAAAGACATAAACAAAATATGTTTACTAGTCTAGCACAGGATATTCCATTCACAGTTAATAAAGGGATTGTATATCAGGGTTATAGGACAAAAAGTGTGTGTGACTAATCCCAATAAGTTGGAAAATTTGTAGACATATGTAGCTCATTCCA
>NZ_RQUY01000019.1 GCF_003992125.1 Veillonella caviae
ACTATATACAATAAAATGTGTTTTCAAAAAAATAGGACGGTTGTCACCGTCCTATTTTTACCTCTAGTCCTATACTTTACCTCTAACAGATAAATTATAAACAAGAGTTCATTCAACTTATTGCTATACCGTACTTATATCTCAATTAAATTATATCTGTTCCAACTCCTAATTATTAATTCACTAACTATATAAAATAGCCGTATTTCATGTTTTCTGTACCAACAAGTGTTACAAAGGTTAATCTTCTGTTTCCTATTATTTATGTGCCAAGTGATCCCAAGCATAAAACAGTTCAGATACAACACAACGGCTACGAGTCAATTTCATATACGCAAACCATCGCCGCATATAATACATATGCTCTTGCAAGGCTTCCCGCAATTTTCGTTGTGTATGTTGCATGGAATGGTACACCATAATAGGTTCAAAATCACCATAGCAAATATAGCAAGTATCTGGTGTTTTACCCGGTTTCAACCTGTACGATTCAGGTAATACCACATTGAATTGACCATATACAATATCACGACCAATCGGTTGACGTACTTTCAAAAATGCCATCGTCATATGTGGTCCATAGGTACGCGGATCTGTATATGCAGGTTTTACCCCCGTTACAGGACGAATAGGCGATACGCCCCATCCTTCATCGCGAAGCAAGTTACGCAAAAATCGACGCATAGATTGTTCTACAACGACCTCGCGCCCATCCGCATAATAACAATGCGTACCATCTGTACCGTTAACATACTGAGGCAATACACAGCAAATGTATTTGCTAGGATCTCCGTATACATCGTGAAATTGATTGTCTGCGACTGGTTCTAGTGTTGTATCAGTATCCAATTTGATATACATGGCTGTACTTTCCTTTCTTTACAAAGAATAAAGTAATATAAGGAATATTCCCACCATAAATTGTATATGCATATATTGTATGAAAATTCGCCTCCGCTCTTATGAGTTTATTGTATACCTATTATAATTACTTGTAAATATATAAATCGCGATTTTTAGAATATTTATTTAATTTATACCTTGAGATGAACTGCTGGTAGCAATCATCATATACTGCTGTAACCGTTGCAATGCCCTTTTATGACGGTTTTGTACGGCTTGTGGTGTAATGTGTTCTCTACGCCCAATCGATGTGAAAGAATGACCTTCTACATATACATTATGTAGCAATTGCTGTTGGTCAGGGGTTAATCGTTGCAAAGCAGACCACAATGTATGACGTAGTGAATCTTCCTCTGATTTGTCTAACACAGTAGATTCTACTGTGACCGTATCAGCAAATTGTTCCATCGATATCAGAGTACCGTCTTCACCATCACTGACCGCAGGATAAGAAATTTCATGACGCCAACAACGGGTTGTTTGTTTAAAAAATCGTAAGTGACCATAATGCATCATGGATTTAACATATCCAGCAAAGGGAATATCTCCTGATGTGTCATAACTCTGAACCGCTTCGAGGAATACAATCCATAAAAATGATTCCACATCATCCGCCACCGTTTGATGGGACGATAAACGAGCATATTTCAAAATAAGGGGTCTATACCGACGACATAATTCAATCTGCGCTGCATCTAAGGTCAACCCTGAGCAATCCACCACCTCTTGACTAGAACTTTGCACAGTCATCAACGGAGATTGACAAATACGTATTAAACTCACATCCGTAACAGCTGCTAATACAACAGGCGAACAAACAACGGTCTTGGTAGGTTCTACTATAGTTCGATTTTGTATGCTACTCATAACTATATCCTTTCTGCCTAGGCCTAGTTGCATCATACTAAACATTAAGAACGTGCGCAAATCGGTGATATCAGTGAAAAACAGTGAAATAACCGATAGAAATCATGTATTATAATCGGTACATAAATTTTATAATGTATTTTCTCCCATATATGCTACAATATAATTGAGAATTCATGAGCTTTACATGAATATGCCTTTTCAATGTATTAATTTGAAAGAAGGGATTACTATGCGAAAACGGCATTTCTTATTATCCATGTTAATTCAAGGGGCATTGGCATCTAGTCTACTCGTAGCAGGTGCGGTAGACACCACCCCAGGATCAGGCGTCGGTGTCGCTGTCGGCACCGGCAGTAGTGCACCTAAAGCAGAGAATGTGGCCATCGGCAAAGGCGCTACTATCTCCTATAGCAATGGTGCCAGTGCCGCCACTGGGGATATTGCCATTGGTGCAGGCGCCAAGACAAACAACTATGCCAGCCAAGGTGGCAGCATCGCCATGGGTAGAAACGCATTTGCAGAAAATATGACAGGTAAACAAGAATCTAATTTCACCTTTGGTCAATCTACCTACCATGCTGGCAACTGGCTAGGCACTTTACAAATACCAGATAACCCAGAAAAATTAGCTGGCAGTATTGCCATCGGCGATAACACCTACGCCCGTAGCGGTAGTATTATGATCGGTTCTCACAATTTTGATGGCCCTATGGGCGATGCAACTAGTGTCCAATCTAGTGCTACACGTTCTCGCAACATCAATGTTAATGCTACCACTATAGGCACCAATAGTTATAACCAAGGTGCTCACAGCACCATTACAGGTTCCTATTCCATCATTACTGGCGCCTATAATGGTTCTGCTTTTAGCGGCTATGCCACACAAAATCTAGGTGCTACCATTACCGGTTCATTAAATAGTATTGAATCAGAAACCTCTAACAATAGATATTCCGGTATTGCTAACACTATATCGGGCGTAGCGAACCGCACCAATAATTCCAATGGTTCTCTTATTTACGGCGCAGGCAATGAAATTATCAATTCCCATACGAGTTTAACAAATGTACCGACTAGTGCTACTGGTACGGTTCCAGAATTCGCGGAACAATTACGCAATTCTGTGCGTGCATCCAATAGCGGCGGTGCTACCATGATTCTCGGTGGCGGAAATAAAGCAGATACAACACAACATGTATCGCTAATTGGCGTAAACAATACAGCAAAAAACACTGAAAATTCCCTCGTTATGGGCGATAATCACACAGTCAATGATTCAGAACACGCCATCATCATCGGTACTGCTGATGCGAATAAAAACATGACTACCACTGCCAGCAATATTGTCGCTATCGGTCATAACAGCAATGCACAAAAGGACTATGCTATCGCCATCGGTGAGAATGCTGTTGTTAGTGAAAGCGGGTCCCTCGCAATTGGTTCCAATGCAGTTGCCTCTGTAGATAACGGTGTAGCCCTCGGTACATATTCAAAAGCCACTGTTGCAGCCGGTGCCGTAGGTTATGACACAAGCACCAAAAAAGCATCTACCGATACAACACCAACATGGAAATCCACAGCAGCTGCCGTATCTGTAGGTGACGTAGATAATAGATTAACCCGACAAATTACATCTGTCGCAGCTGGCACAAACGATACCGACGCCGTCAACGTGGCACAATTAAAAACAGTACAACAACAAATCGATACCAATACAAGCGATATTAAAAATCTCACAACCAAAGTGGACAATCATACAACCACAATTAACAATCACACACAACAAATCGCTGATAATTCTAAACGGATTACCAATAACACAAATAATATCGCGGACAACCGTCGCATTATCGACGCGAATACTAAAAATATCACCAACAACACAAACAACATCGCGGACAATCGTCGTCTAATCGATAAAAACACTAAAAATATTACTAATAATACCAACAATATTGCTGACAACCGTCGCCTCATTGACGCTAATACGACAAAGATTAATAACATCTCAAACAATATTGCTGACAACCGCCGTCTCATCGATGCTAATACGAAAAATATTACCAACAATACTAACAATATTGCTGACAACCGTCGCATTATCGATGAAAATACTAAAAATATCACCAACAACACAAACAATATTGCGGATAATCGCCATCTAATCGATGCTAATACTACAAAGATTGATAACATCTCAAACAATATTGCTGACAATCGTCGTCTAATCGATGAAAATACTAAAAATATTACTAACAATACTAATAATATTGCGGATAATCGTCGCCTCATCGATGCTAATACTACAAAGATTGATAACAATACCAACAATATTGCTGACAATCGCCGCCTCATCGATGCTAATACGACAAAGATTGATAACAATACCAACAATATTGCGGATAATCGTCGTCTCATCGATGCTAATACGACAAAGATTGATAACAATACCAACAATATTGCTGACAACCGTCGTCTAATCGATACGAATACGACAGCGATTAAATCTATCAACTCCAATGTTCGTCAACTAGATAATCGAATGAACCGTGCCGTAGCTGGTGCCGCAGCGTTAGCAGCTTTGCATCCACTCGATTTCGATGAAAATGCAAAATGGGACGTAGCCGCAGGTTACGGTCACTACAAAAACGGTAATGCCGCAGCCCTCGGAGCTTTCTACCGTCCAAACGAGGATATGCAGCTCAGCATAGGGTCCACTGTCGGCAATGGTGAAACCGTCCTCAACGCAGGCATATCCGTTAAAATCGGTTCTCACGACACCGCATCCGTATCTCGCAAAACATTGACAAAACAAGTAGAAGATCTGCAACATACAGTACAAACACAACAACAAGAAATAGAGGAACTTAAGGACATGATTCGGTCCATAAAACAATAATAACTATGTTATAAACGATATGAATGTTATAGTCTAAATAAAACACCTATTATCATCAGAATAAATTTGATGATAATAGGTGTTTTTTCCTTTATCTATTGATTATGCCTAGAAACTAACTCATTATTAATTCTATAAGTACTATCTATATATGTTATATATCCCAATAATAGCATATATAGATGTATTGCAAATCGATGCCCCATGCTAAGATCCACAAATCCTTGTATAATAATACCCAATGTAACCCATAACATAGCTAAATACATTATATGATTCCTATCATTTAAATAGTTACGAATTAAATATATTACACACAAAATATTAAATATAATGTAACCCAAAGCACCGATAAGTCCAGAACCAGTGAGAAAATATAAAAAGGTATTATGTGGATGTGATACATTAGGCTCTTTTGCTTTTGGATAAATGTATTGCTCTTTATAATAATATTTCCACTGCTCTAATCCTACACCAAATACTGGGTAATCGTACCACATATTAATGCTAGATTTATAAATTAGTAATCGTTCATTATCATAATTTCTTGCCCACAACGATGGGTTAATTGCTAAATACGAAAGAACACTAATACATAAAGCACCAATTATAATTGTTATCTTAGCAAATGTATTGTTCCACCTATTTAATATACCATATAGCATACATGCTATAACGCCACCGATGATAAATCCAGCAAAACCACCTCTAGAATATGTATGGATTAATACATACCCATTTAGCAATATAGTGATCAGTATAATAAAAGCTTGAATTCTATAGAATTTATATATTTTCATAAATCCCACTATAGAAAATGGCAATACTTGAATCAATGTATTGGCCAGTATATTAGCATTTGAAAATATAGATACAAGTCGAGGCATTGAATTATTTCCAATACTTTCCCATATAGCTATTAAACTTAACAAAGCACCACTAATAGATACAATACAAACTATATAGGACTGTATTCTATATAAATGATTAGCTAGTATCATAGATACAAAAGGTAATGTCCAAGTTACAAAGGAAATCGTTTTCCCTGGTACTGTTCCATTATATATACCTGCAATCAACAAACTACCCAATAGACTACAATAAGCTATAATTAATAATTTTGATTTTTTTGATATTTCTAATTTCTTGTATGATATAATACCACATATAATAGATATGCCTAATACTACATTAGATAATCCTGTAGAAAAGGGAATTACACTAATAACTATAAGGGCTATAATAGAGACATTCCAAATATAATATACAATTTTATTCATCAATATTGCATCCTATATATTTATAATATTAACTTTAATACATCTATCATATATAACGATTTTAATCGACAAAAATATACTAACAAGGAGGCTCTATGAATTATTATTTTATTTCCGATAAGAATAATGCCAAAAGAAGAGAACACATTGCTAATCAATGCAAAAAAATTGGATTAGAACCACGTTATTTCGATGCCATTATGGGAAAAAATATATCAAATCTAGAATTACATCAGTCTGTTGTAGAAACAAACTGTTTAACACCTAGTGAAATTGGTTGTGCCTTAAGTCATCTTTCATTATATAAACAGTTGATTGCATCATCTCATCAAGCATTAATAGTCTTTGAAGATGACGTACATTTTACCGACTCTTTATCATTAGATATATTACAAGAATTATATCAATTTGTAGAAACACATAAAGGTCCTTGTGTACTTACCTTAAAAGCTAGCGAAACATACTATACAAAAGTAAAATTTCTCAATCCTTTTACTATCTACTCTACACCACGTTTTATGGATGCCTATGCTTATATAATTAATAAAGAGGCTGCCCAAAATATAATAGCAGCACAAACACCTTTATCATTTGAAATAGATGTATATAGATATTATTATTATTTAAACCTCTGTGATTTATATTCAGTATATCCTAGTCCAACCTATGTGGATGATACAATAGAATCCACTATAAAAGACCGCGATACAGAAGAGTTTAAATTATTGCGTTCAAAATATCGCACAGCAAATTTTAACCAATTATTTTCAAAACTTTCATTAAAAAATAAAATACTATCAATATATCGACGAATCAAAAAACACCAAAGTAAATCGACATATTAATGATTATTCTCTTTTAAATATGGTTTCAAATTTTCTCCAATTTGTTGTTCATACGCATCCAATAATTCGTAGCGTTTACGGTATTGGCTGCGTTTTTGTGATTTGATGTCTTCTAATGGTTTACGGTATTCTTCTACAGGTATAGAGTAAAAACGCGGATCTGTAGTAATGGTACCACCAATATCTTCCCACAATGGGTCTAGCTCTGCTACCTTTGCTTTATGACCTCGCACCATATGGGTGTTAGCGTAAAAGCCTTCATCAGACACAGCATACATGGATTCTACACGGCAATATTTCGCCAGTTCTCTAATAAGGAACACAATAAAGTTCTTTGGACGGTATCCAAACATTTTTTTCGTAATGTGTTTCGCATTATCAAGACCATCTTTATATCCTTGGATAGTACCAATCCACAATGTTGGTTCCCCTTTTAAGCCTTTACCAAGTCGAATGTTGGCGTGATATACGCCTTCATTACCAAGTTGTAACAATATCGTAAACAAACCTTCCTTACGTTGACCAGTCATGAAATTAAGATGCGCCGTCATGTTTAATTCTTCGTCACGCCACAATAAAATACCTTGTTCCAAACCTGTTGGTTTTAATTCATCAGGATTATATATCAATTCAATGGCTTCACTCGTGAATACTGTTTCAAGAGTTGTAAAATGATTTTTTACAGCATCGATACGCTCCCGCAATGTAGAGTCTTTAAATAAGAAAATACGACTCATCAATTCATATAAGCCTTCTTGTTTGTCTAAAATATGTGGATCTGGTTTATAATTAGCAAAAAATGATTTATATTCCATCATTTCCGATTTATGCAACACAGTACGCAAAAAATGCAAAGTTACACGGCGAGTTTCACGCCATGATTTACTACCATAAATGGCGCGACCATTAGCCCACTGTTCTTTTATATATTGGAACATACACTCTCCTCACTACTATACGATTGTATGTGTTTAAGATTACGATTTCAATATAGATGTAATTAGCTGTCTGTGACTATAATCTTCATTAGCTTTTTTTAGCCCTTCTTCGTACACCTCAGGATGTTCAATCATTTGATTCACAAATTTTTCAAGTCCCTTACGAATGGTATCCACCGAAGATATATCGAGGCTTTCACCAATTCGATAATGAGCGAGCACCTCTGGATTAATTTCCGGTGACATAAGGGATGGTTTGTAAAAACCGATGGCAGTATAGAGCATAGCACTCCAGTGATAGCGATACCGCTCAGCGCCATAAGGCATGAGAATAGCATCAACGGACAGGAGGGCACGGTCCCAATCGGAACCGATAAGGTTAGCATGGAGAAATTCGATAGTATCCACATCATTGTACTCTTTCGCAATATTCTCAAACAACTCACCATCTTCTAGTTTCGCCGTCGCCCCTTGTACGAGAAGCTTTACAGCACCTGTGAAAGTAGCGGTTTTGAAAGCATCCAACAAAGGGATGATGTTTTTTTCTTTTCTAAATTGACCGAAAAACCCCAGTCGCAACGGTTGGTGTGTAATAAATGTCGGCGTTTCCCCTGTAGATGGAGTAAACACCGGAGGTTCCACAGCGCGAACGCGCGGCAAATCACTGCGTAACATATCATCGCGCAAGGTGATGACATCTAAATAGATATTGTCATACTGATGAGCCCGCTCTGCTTGTTTGATAAAACGCTCATTTTCTCCTTTGCCAATGCCGTGAAAAATGAGATGTACTGGCACTTGTGCATGTTTGAGCTCCGTATCTAAGAGGGCTTTCACATAACGATAAGTAGCCGTAGGAATGATGATAGCATCACAACGATGTTCTTTGATAAGGCGAGCAGCGGAATTAAACCACCCGCGACGTCGTTTTTCGCGGAGTATCGACAGAAATGGTTTCTTCCATCTCGAAGCACCTGCATAGGTTACCACAGGACCACCTGCAAGATACAATACCTCTACTCCATAGTCCACCTTAAAGGTAAAGCCTTCAGGTACCATCAATACAGGTTCATGGCCTTGACGTTTCAGTTCATTGATGATGAGACGATCAAATTCCACCTCATGACCGGCAGGCATGATAATACTTTCAAGAATTGCAACGCGCACGGTAGAACCTCCTTATAATAATATAGCCTTCTAAGCATTCGATACTAATTTGATACTGCATCATAGAGAAAACACATTATGGCAATATGATTCGCTATCATATTTCTACTACAATTTACCATTGGATTTGAGCAAATAATATAGTTTCACATATTTAATCATGGTATAGAAATAGTGATTTACAGACAAAATAAATCCCATTTTGCCATCCAAGAATCCTCTATCCAAGATGTATACCTTGAAAAAAGCCCAACTAGGACGAATGATAATATCCTTAAAAAAAGAGCAGGATTTACCAGCATCTCTATATTTTTCCGCTGCCAAAGTAGTATAATTGTTGAATTTGTTGAAGTATTGTTGCCAATTGTCGTATGTGTAATGGTACATAGGCCCCTGTAATTTTGCTTCTTTATAAGGTGTAATGATAGCCGGATGCACATAGCCTTCTACATAACTACCTTCTGCAGGCATGAGGCGCAATACATAATCGGGACGCAATACGCCATGAGTGGCCTTATTATGATGAAATTTATTTCGCCGCTGCATCCAATATGCCTTTGGCTCATCCTTTTGCACAGCCGTAACGATTTCTGCACCTAATTCAGGAGAAATCCGCTCGTCCGCATCAAGGAATAGAATCCATTTCGATTTCGCCTCTTGAATGGCAAATGTTTGTTGACCACCCCAATCACCGTTCATAGCGTGCTGTACTACGCGGGCACCCATGGATGCCGCTATCTCCGGCGTCTGATCCGTACTGAAATCATCGATAACCAATACTTCGTCAGCAAATCCTACCGTATCGATGCAGTCCTTAATATTCTGTTCTTCATTTTTTGCCAAAATAATAACTGTTACTGTAGACATATGTACCTCATAAAATAATATCTAGTAAATAACTTCTACTATCTTTCTATTATTTTGTAACTCTAATTTGTTTACGCCAATATGATAGTTTAGCTCCCAACTTATGAATAACATCAAAACGATTGAAAGCCCATAAAAATAATTTATATTTAGTGCTAAGCATCTTATAGGAATATTGATTTCTATATTGTCTAACTAATTCTGCACATTTTTCATAATATATTCTATTTGACTCATTAGGCTGTGCATAATAGGCTGTTAAACATGATAATACAGATTTCATCAACAAACTATTACAAGCATCAACATATGGTAGTCGTTGTTGCATAGCAAATTCTAATCGTTCTATATAGCCTAAAACAAAATCCCATCTTGATTTGGCATCAAAAGATGTTTGCGTTATAGAGTTAGGATTAAGTCTATAATAATATAAACATGTATCAATGTGACCTATCTTTTGAGCATTATGCATAATTAAATAGGAAGTAGCAGAATCTTCAAATTTACGACCTATAGGAAATCGAACGGTATCTATCACACTTCTTTTATATAATTTATTCCAAGCCGCTGTAAATCCATCACATAAAGATAGCTTTAAAGCCTCATCATGATTATATATAGTCAAAGCTCCATCATTTTTATAAGATTTTATATTATTCTCTGACTTATATCTAAAAGCATTACATTCGATTATGTCTAATTGATGTTGTTCTAAAGCATCTACTAATACACTATACATAGTTAAGTCTAAAAAATCGTCAGAATCAACAAAAGCAATATAGTCCCCAGTTGCTTCATCTATCCCTCTATTTCGAGCCGCACTTAAGCCACCATTATGTTGATGAATTACCTTTATCCTAGAATCTTGATTTGCATACGTATCACAAATAGTTCCACTATTATCAGTAGATCCATCATCAACAAGAATAATTTCTAAATATGTATATGTTTGATGAATAATAGATTCAATACACTGTTTGAGGTATGGCTCTACATTATATACAGGAACAATGACTGATAGTAATTTCATAGACTCCCCCTTGCTCTCTTATAAACAATACAATTACAAACTACATGCTTTTCTCCTAATCATATAGATTATTTTACTCCACCTTATTCCCCTGTTTTATCCGCCACGCCGCCAGTTGTCGCATGGTGTTCATATAATCTTGATAGGATTTTGGCATGTCCTTATTTTCTATGTAGATGCCATTCGCATCCATCCACAATCGATGGTTAAATACGAACGAATAAGGTTCAAATAAACTCGGTACCATAGATGTATATGTTTGACCAGGTCGTCCTACTAATTCTGCCAAAGTAGGGATAAGTTGGATGCTCATACCAAATGCATCGGGTCTAAGCCATTCTTGTTTGATTCCTTGACCATAGAAGATAAGTGGTATGGTAGAAGCCACCTTTGGTTCTTGTTCGGTAGCAAAGTTGAATCGTTCACTATGGTCACCGGTAATAACGAATAATGCCGATGGATCGTGTTGTTGTTCTTCTCGTATATATTGACCCATTACATGATCTGCGTACCAAATATGGCCGATTTCATTAATTTGTTGATCTGTATTAGTCATTGATTCTGGCAGATGGCTGCGCACAAATTCTGCATCAAAGCCTTCTTTGGTGACATCAATGCTATATGGCGGATGATTCGACGTAGTCATAATGACATTTAGGATTTTCTCGTTTCTGTGTTCATTCATATACGCAAATATAGCTGCAAACATATCTTTATCTGCTACACCCCACGCATTGGATTCTTCACTTTGCATTTCTGACGCATCGTGAAATTCATCAAAACCTTGTGCTAAGGCGAAAGCTTTCACATTTTGCCATGTACTAAAACCACCATACCAAAATACAGTTTTGTAACCTAAATCTTTCATTACAGGACCAACACCTAAACCATAGGGTTGTTCGTAACTCATATGTTCATAATTAGGATATAATCCCGTATCCGGCATACCTGTTAATAGACCATTAATAGCAGGCATAGTTCCCGTTCCTTGTGCTAATGCGTACTGCGTATGCATCGCATTCGGTTGCTGTTCAACATAACGACCTTCACTGACGATATAGGAACCTAACTCATTAAATTTGCTTAGAAATGGCCATAATCCATAAGACTCACCGAGGATGATATGAATAGATTGGGGTTGTTGTTGTAATCGTTCGATACTAATTGTTTTTGTGAAAGCTTCATCAAAACCTGCTCCATTCCAATGCCCACCTACAGATTCGATATGTTGTTTCAATTCATCTGGTGTAAATTGAACGGTTTCTAACTGACGAGTCCGTTCTGCGATAGCTTTCACACGATATAGAGCCTGTGCATCGTCCAATATCGTTTCATTGAGCAAATTAGAATTGAGTCGAGCCGCGCTTTCCCAATTAATAGAATGGGTATAGTTGAAAGCTCCACCAAAGCGAAAGAAAATAAATAAAATAACAAATCCTACCAAACTGCTTATGCCTGTCATCCATTGACTTCGTTTAGACTTAGGTTGCCAAACTAAAGTAGGTATGTTAAGCAATTTCACCAACAACCAGCTCAATAGAGTACCTACTATCAGCGCACCAATGAGAAATGGAATGGCATGGTATTCATTGATAGCCGTGTTAATAATAGCCTGTATATCATCGTGTTTACCATTGATGAGCATCGCATTATAAGATGAATTAAAAATAGTATAGAATGGAATGCGACCAAAAAACAGTAAGGTCATGACTATTGTAACAATGGTATACCAAATGTTTCGTATCCGTTGAGCAGGCCAATGGCTCGTGATGACATGACATAATGTAGCAAATACTAATCCTACCAATGTAATGGCACCTACGGTTTTCAGACTCAATCTAAACCCAAGCCACAAAGACATTCCTATATCAGCCCATGATGTATGAGATAGCTGAGATTGAAATAAGGTTAAAAAAACAACTCGGAATATGGTAATTAAGATAGCCATAAACAAAAAAGCTTTTGCTTCCTGTTGAATACCACTAATCCATCGTTCCCAGCGATTCATCATATGTCTAATCCCCTTATACTAAAATTTTTAATTATCTATCTGCTATTAAATTGCTATTTACTTCTGTTAAATTACTATTTACTTTGGATATTTGCCACACTTAGAGCCTTTACAGCGCTTACACTTACCACAACCACGGTCTATCGTAGCACCCGCATGTGTGGAATGTTGTTTCCATGCTACGATAATTTCTTTTTTTTTAATTTTTTAGATTCTTTAGACCCTTTGATTTCTTGCTTCGCCGCTTTTTTAGAGGCTTTCTTGGCGGCTTTACTTTCTTTTTCTAACGCTTTATCTGCTTTTTTGGCTGCTTTCTTAGCAGCTTTTTTTTCTTTTGCTAAAGTTTTTTCTGCCTTTTTATCTGCTTTTTTAGCAGCCTTTTCCTCTTTAGATTTAGACGATATTTCACCTTTAGTAAGTTTACCGGAGATTTTAGCCCATTCTTTTTCAATGCGCTTCATTTGTTTTTTCAACAATTTATCAATTTTCTTTTGTTCTTTTGAACGATGATGTTTTTCTTTAGCAGATTTCTTCTCTTGTTTAGACATAGAAACTTGTTTATCTACGTCTATTATATTAAATTTTATTTCTTCGTTACTTTCTCTATCTTCTTTACTTTTAGTATCTGCTATATCAACCAAGTCAGAGGTATTCCGTTCACTAGTTTCTGTCATATCATCACCTAGTAAATCATGTTCCAAGTTATCATAACTATGTAACAATGACATACGATGCTGCACCGCTTCAATTTGATTCCACAATTCCACGAGATTCGCCGTATACTGCATACGTTCCTTGATTTCTAAATACGCTTGGTACACAATGGCCAATTCCTGTTCACTAAGTCCCGCTTCAGCACCGATTTCCTCAATTAACTGCTGCATTTGCTGATCTTTGTCATACTGATGAATGAGGCCGTCCCGAATTGTATCTATTACTGCTGTTTCTATATATTCCATGGCGTCCTCCTTTGTGATATACACTTATTCCTAATGTACCATTATATCAAAAATTACACTGTTTTTCTGCGATAAATTGGGGATGTTACATAAAAATAATCTAAAGTCGTCAAACATTTGTAACACGTACTCATAAAGATATGTTTTTTTACAAATATACATATCCTCAAAATCACTAAAAAGTCTATTTAATACGTAACGCTATACACCAGTATTTTCTCTTTTTCATCATCTTCATCAAACAAATCTCCACAGTCAATGGTATCGTCCAATTCCAATCGCCAATGGTTATTTAAAAACTGTTCTGTTTCTTGTGACGGATAATAGAAAAACAATTGAATGTGCCGTTCTTGTTTGTGAAAGGAGTCAAATATATTCGACAATACACGTTTGATAGTATGTAATGGAAAAGGATTAAAGAAAAAACAGCGGTCTACTATTTCTGACACTTCATAGGTGGCAGCATCGCCTAATACAAATGACACTCTGTTGCGTGCGGCGGCGCTTTCACCATTGATAAGAGCCCGTTCGTACAAGCGTTCATCGTACTCTACTCCGATAACGTGGCATCCTGTTTGATACGCCATGAACACAGCGACCCGTCCCTTACCACTGCCGTAATCAATGAGCGTATGTTTCTTGCCAATATATCCACTATTAGCGAGGCGTTCAAGAACACAATAATCCGTTGCCTCGTATGGATGATGATCTCCATCAGACCGACTATCATCGCGACCGGACGTTTTTATCTGTAGTATCTGTTCCCATTGTTGTTCGTCAATCATTGTTATACCTTTACAAATCATAGTTCTAGATGTAATATAATAATACAAAGGAAATTAAGGCATCGCATTTTTGCACGCCAAATGAAAAAAGCAGGGTGGCAGCCCTGCTTTTTTCGGGCTAGTTACTGACCTAAGTATTCATCTAGCCACTTGCAGATATAGTGGGTAATTACACCTGCTATGATGGACACTATTAAGGAAATTAAGACTTCTAGCATCTCTACACCCCCTTCCTGTTACCAGTCTGGGGCAGTAACAATTTTATTATACTATCGATGTATACCATAATCCATAAAGAAGATATATTTGTAAATGTAATGACAAGTATATTTGCTACAAAAGACACATAAAACAGCAGAGCTCCAGCTCTGCTGTTTTATGTTATAATGATACTATTATAATTTTTCTTTACGTAAAGGAGCAACCCCACATGGACAGTGATCTGACCTTAGATTTTATCATTATCATCGCATTGATTATCGCCAATGGTCTATTTTCGATGACGGAGCTCGCCATCGTGAATGCCAAGAAACGCCGCCTCGAGGAGATGGCAGAGTCTGGTAATGAACGTGCCAAAAAGGCTTTTGAACTGGCTGAGAATCCAAATGATATGTTCTCCACTATTCAAATTGGTATCACTTTGGTAGGTATTTTAACAGGTCTTTATTCTGGCGCTACTTTCTCAGGTCCTCTTGAGGATGTATTGGTGAAAGCTATTCCTAGTATCAGTGCCTATGCTGCTTCCATTAGTTCCTTTTTAATCGTTGCCATTATCACTTATTTATCCCTCGTCATGGGCGAATTAGTGCCAAAACGCTTGGCACTCAACAGTCCTGAAACCATTGCCGTATTAGTAGCAAAGCCAATTTATTGGCTTTCACAAGCATTAAAACCTATCGTGTTATTCCTAGGCGCATCTACGGAATGTTTACTCAAATTGTTAGGTGTAAAAATCAAGGAAGAAGCACCGGTGACGGAATCGGAAATCAATAAAATGCTCACCGAAGGGGTTGCTATGGGCGCCTACGAAGAAGAGGAACCGATTTTGGTGGAAAATATTTTCCATTTAGCAGACATGAATGCCGGTGATGTAATGACGCCACGAACGCAGTTGAAATGGATTGACATAAATAGCGATGAACAGGACATTATGGATGTGTTAAAAAATGCGAATTATCACAGAATTCCTGTAGGCGAAGATTCACTAGATGAATTTAAGGGTTTCATTACCGTGTCTGATGTGCTGGTTCAAATTATGCAGAATCGTGAAAGCGCCGACAGCGCGTCTACATTGTCAATTCACAACATTATCAAATCTTGTTTGCGCGAACCACTCCTCATGCCGGAATCTATTTCTCTCATGAAATTATTGAACACCTTGCGTACAGAAGGGGTACATGAAACTATCATCCTCGACGAATATGGCGGTTTTAGCGGTCTTGTTACCTTGCATGATATTATGGAAGAAATCGTAGGTCTCATGCCGTCTGGTGAAGAGGAAATCAAGGAAGAGGAAAATCGCATCGTAGAACGAGACGATGGTACTTGGCTTGTCGATGGATTACTGGACGTAGACGAATTTAAAGAATTTTTCCATATCCACAAAGATTTACCACGGGAAGAAGATGATTTATATAAAACCATGGGTGGTTTATTAAATTTATTATTTGGACGTATCCCACGAGAAGGGGATTGTACATCGTGGGATGGATATACCTTTGAAGTTATGGATATGGATCATACGAGAATCGATAAAATTCTCGTTTCTTATGTACCTCCTATCATAGAAAGTATAGAAGAAGAGTAGTTTCTATTAACATTTACTATGACATATTATAAAAAATAAATGATAGTAGAAAATAAATGTTAAATACCTTATATGCCTCCCACATTTTTATAAAGCAATAAAAAGAGATTAGCCAATCTGAACAGTATCCTTATGTTATACCTTTAGGATTATTACAGATTAGCTAATCTCTTTTTTTTCGGAAGAATATCATACCTCAAAAAAATCTAACTTTAATGGAATACAATATTTAATTCGTATTAATACCATCCACTACAGAATCAACAATTATATTCTTAATCTATAAAAAATAAATTATGGTCTTTTCTAATATCCTGTAGTATATTTAATTGTATAAAACGTATTAAAGGAGAATCTATATGAGGCGTGTATTATCTTATAGCATAGGATTATTTCTAAGCACTATATTACTTAGTGGTTGTGGATCTAATCAAGAATTATCACAAATGCCAGTTAAGGTTAGAACGATGACAGTAGGTGAATCATCAGCCATACAAACTGCAGGATATTCTGGAACTATTCATAATCGGATAGAAACGAGTTTAGCCTTTCAAGTAGGTGGTCGCATTATTAATAAGTTGGTAAATGTAGGCAGTCCCGTTGAAGCTGGTCAAATCATCGCTGAAATTAACGGTATAGATACAGCAAATCAAGTTCAAAATGCACAAGGCGCTGTGGCAGCGGCTCAGTCTGCTTATGAATTAGCAAATACAAATGCACAACGGTATCGTCAGCTCTATGCACAACAGGCGGTAAGCAAATTACAATTGGATCAAATGGAGAATCAATTAAATGCCGCACAAGCACAGTTACAACAAGCACAAGCTAATCTCAATTTGAGCAGCAATCAGAATAGTTACACCAATCTCATAGCACCAGACAGTGGTATTATTACAGCCCTCAATGTGGAAGTAGGCCAAGTGGTAGCAGCAGGACAAAATATAGGAACCTTAGCAGCTGGTCACGAGCCAGAGGCAGTGATTTCATTACCAGAACAAGAAATGTCCACAGTCCATGTAGGCAGTACAGCGACGGTGACATTTTGGGCTCTTCCTAATGTAACAGTGCAAGGTATAGTCCGTGAAATATCCCCTGTGCCAGATCCAGTAGCAAGAACCTATACAGTAAAAATTTCTTTGCAAAACCCTCCACAGGATATTCAACTAGGCATGACCATTAATGCTGTCATTAACAAGCAATCCACAGGCAATATATCTATACCATTAACGGCACTAGTGAAAGACAAACAAGGAAATAACGCAGTTTACATCATCCGTGACAACAAAGCCCATTTAGTGCCTATTACAACAGGTGATTTTGGCAATAATTCTGTTATTGTCACTAATGGTCTCGCTAAAGGAGATATAGTTATCACCGCAGGTACACAACAATTACAAGAAGGAACGGCGGTGCAACAATGATGAAAAATTTTAATCTTGCCGATTGGGCGCTCCGTCACAAATCGATTATTTATTATTTCATTGCTGTATTGATGACATTCGGCATTTTTTCGTACACCCACATGGGACGTATGGAGGATCCAGATTTCACCATGCGTACCATGGTGGTCGGCGTATCTTGGCCTGGTGCATCGCCACAACAGATGTCAGACCAAGTAACGGATAAATTAGAAGAAAAATTGCGCGATTTGCCCGGCGTGGATTATACGAAATCTTTCACAGATGGCAGTAAATCCGTCATTTACATCAATTTAAAAGAAGATATGCCATCTAGCAAAATTCGTCCCGCCTGGGAAGAAGCGCGGAATATGATTACCGACGAGTGGCGGAATTTGCCGTCTGGTGTACAAGGACCTACCATTAACGACAGATTCGACGATGTGTACGGCATCATATATGCCGTTACTGGCGATGAATTTAGTTACGAAGAAAAACGGCAACAAGCAGAAGATTTAAAACGCCAATTATTATCTGTACCAAACGTAAAAAAAATCACCCTCGTAGGGGTGCAAGCAAAATCCTTGGACGTCACCATCAATAAGGATAAATTAGCATCCTATCAGGTGAGCACTCAACAATTGTTAACCGCCTTGCGCCAACAAAGTGCTATGGTACCATCTGGCATGATTAATACGGATACAAATAATGTATATATCCGTATTAATGGTGTATTCGATAGCGTAGATGCAGTGAAGCAAATGCCTATACGTATCAATAACCAAACCTTGCGCCTCGGTGATATGGCGGATGTAAAAATGACCTACCAAGATCCGGCGAGTCCGCAATTTTACTACGAAGGTAAACCAGCGGTAGGCATCGCCATTTCCATGGACGCTGGCGCCAATAACATCGAGTTTGGCGATGCTATCGATAAAAAATTGAGCGAATTGAAAACCACCATTCCTGCAGGCATGACGATCGAGCAAGTATCAAATCAGCCTCACATAGTAAAACAATCTATTGGTGATTTTTCGCAATCCCTCTTTGAAGCTATCGCCATCGTATTGCTCGTCAGCTTTGCGTCCCTCGGCCTCAGAACGGGCATCGTAGTAGCCCTTACGATTCCTGTAGTAGTATCTACCACCTTTATACTCATGTTTGAAAACGGAATTTACCTTCACAAGGTGAGCCTGGGTGCCCTCATTCTCGCGTTAGGCCTCCTCGTAGACGACGCCATTATCGTAGTGGAAATGATGAGTGTCAAATTAGAAGAAGGTTTTGACCATTGGAAATCGGCTACCTTTGCTTATGAATCTACAGCATTTCCTATGCTTTCCGGCACTCTCATTACTTGTGCAGGATTTCTCCCACTCGCCTTGGCAGATGGTATGGTAGCAGAATTTACAAAAACCTTATCTATTGTTGTATTTATAGCTCTCATACTTTCTTGGTTCGCATCGGTACTAGTCAGTCCTGTACTAGGTTACAAAATTATTGAAAACAAGGCACCGAAACCTAAATCAGAATGGTCCCGTCGTGATCATATTATGCATCGTATGAAAACTGTTTTTTATGATCGTTTTGAAAGTCTCCTTCATTGGGCGCTCAACCATCACAAAACAGTATTAAGTATCACCGTAGGAGCCTTTGTGCTTTCATTATTATCATTTCCACTCATTAAACAGGAATTTTTCCCATCCTCCACACGAAATGAAATCATCGTATCTATGCAGTTCCCGCAAAGCTCATCCATCGATTATACGGCAGCGCAAGGGAAAACATTTGACCAATACCTCAAAGGAAACGAACACATTGACTCATTTACGTCCTATGTAGGTCAAGGGGCACCACGTTTTGTACTCACCTTTGAACCTGAATTGCAACGTGCTAATTTCTTGCAATATATTATCGTCACAAAATCATTAGACCACCGTGACGCATTATACACAGAGTTACAAAATTACTTGAACAATGAATATCCATCAGCCCTTGTTAATTTGCAATTCGTTCAAATTGGACCACCTTCAAAATATCCCGTTATGCTCCGCATATCTGGTCCTGAATCATCAAAGGTAAAGGACATTGCCAATCAAGTAAAAATGCAAATGCAACAAGATTCAGAATTACATAATATTGCATTTGATTGGCCTGATACGGAACCAGTAGCAAAGGTTCACATCGATCCAAACAAGGCTCGATTGCTAGGTATCGATAGCTACGCCGTATCATTGCATTTACAAAGTTTATTATCCGGGACAAAATCTGGTGAATACTATGAAGGCAATCAAACCATTCCTGTAACTTTCAAATTAGGCGGTAATGAAAGTCACAATCTAGGGGTTCTTTCATCATTACCAATTCAAACAGGAAATGGTTCCTACGTACCACTCAGTCAAATTGCTACCATTTCAATGGACCAAGAAGAGGGTATTATTTGGCATCGCAATATGATGCCTACCATTAGTATTCACGCCAATGTAGGTCCTGGTGTATTAGGCAATGCGAAAACGAAAGAAATTTATAACAACCTCAGTCAATTACGACAAGATTTGCCGACTAGTTATACTATTGAATTAGACGGATCCGCTGAAAAAAGTGTGACAGCTATTCAAAAATTACTCATTCCTATACCAATTATGTTATTCGTCATTATGACGATTTTAATGTTCCAATTGAAAAAAATTCCTCTCATGTGTATGGCATTATTGACTGCCCCTCTAGGATTAATCGGCGTAGTCATAGCACTTAACGTGACGAGAACACCATTAGGATTCATGGCTATTCTAGGAATTATCGCCCTTAGCGGTATGATTATTCGAAACTCTATTATTTTATTAGACCAAATCGAAATTCACCGCACTCAAGGTCAATCACCGCGAGAAGCTATCATCAGCTCCGCTACCTTGCGTTTTAGACCGATTATGCTCACCGCCATCGCTGCCATTATGGGTATGATACCACTCATGGGATCCATATTTTGGAGTCCATTGGCTATCGCCTTTAGTGGGGGATTGTTAGTGGCTACCGTGCTCACACTCATCGTGTTGCCGGTTATGTATGCAAGTTTTTACAAAATCGATTAAAACGCCTAGGATTTGTTGGGCATAAACAATTCTATAATATAAGTAATGAAAGATAGATTTCCCCCTTTTCGCTCCATACGCTTAACGCACATTCGTGCTACGTATAAGTAGGGTGTGAGGCAGCAGAGGAGCGTAGTGACGCATGAAGCCCACACATCACTTAATTCTGAGCGTAAGATTTTGCAAAGCAAAATCCACAGCGAAGATAAAGTCGCTAAAAGGGGGAAATCTATCTTTTCATTTTACAGTATATATAAATTAGTCCCAACAAATCACTTACGTCAGCGGCCTTTTACTCTCGGAAAGAGGGGTCTATTAGTTGGTAGTATACATTCTTTTTCTTTTGGTGATTATCATTTGTTTGCAGTAGCATTTTGTATTATTAAATATATTCCTCAAAGTATTGTAAGGTACTGTATTCTACAAGTTGTTTGTTATGATTTTTTGTTAAATCTAGTTTCGCTTTTTTATATAATTTTATATATGATATAAATTTAGATTTTAAAATATATTCTTTACCTTTTAATGCATTAAATTCTTCTTGTCTAATAGTAGCTGGAACTGTTTGATTTGACTCAGATATAGGAACTGCTTTAGTTAAATCAATACCACAATTATTAATTTTATCAGTCCATTGTACAAATTTATGTTTTATATTAGACCTTAATGGTAAGGCCCATAATTGATGATTAATGGATATAACAATTTGGGCATAAGGTCTTTCCATTTTATTTTCTATTTCTGGATATGAAGATTTTGGATATGTATTATAAAAGCTTTTTGTTAAGTATATAAATTTCATAATCAAATCTCCCTCTCAAAATATATAGCAAAACCCCCAATGTAAACTTACAAAGGGGGTTTTACTCTATTGAGCTTTCTTTTTTTTACGTGGCACGCTCTATGACCACCTCTTCAATTGAGCTTTCTTTTTTTTACGTGGCACGCTCTATGACCACCTCTTCACTGTTATTATATAATGGTATAAAACAAATTATCAATAGGCTTATAAAAATATCTATAAAATACGATTTATATATATTAATAAACTTCAATATATAATTAAATTTTCTCTATTTTATATAACAACCGCAGTTCCAGTGCATGTAACCATTAACATACCTCCATCTTGACCTAGTGTATTGTATTGCACAGATACGCCAATAACTGCATTAGCACCGATTTTTTGAGCTCTATCAGCCATTTCATCAAGAGCTGCTTGACGAGCTTTCATCAATGAATTTTCGTAGCTACCGCTGCGACCACCAATTACGTCACGGATGCCGGACATAAAATCTTTAAGGAAATTACGGCCTTCAACGACTTCACCAAATACAATGCCTTTATATTCTTTTACATCATGACCTTCTACGTTCATTGTAGTTGTAATAATCATAATTTTCTCCTTTCATGTTCAAAAATCCCATATTTTGAACATCATTTACTAAATTATACCAATCATGTTCAAAAAATCAAAATTTTGAACATAAAATATACAATATGAAATAATACCCTCTTTTTCGCTCCATACGCTTACGGCCTAAAGGCCTACGTAAAGTCGCGAGAAAAGAGGGTATTATTTAGTATTACTAGTATATAATTTATTAAAACTATATTTTATTTTTCAAAATCTCTGTCTAAGTTAACTTCTTTTAAAGGCACTAATTTAGTTTTCTTCGTATATTTATATCCCAAGTACACTGCAAAGAATACAGGTAAACCGATATAGGCTACGGATACACCGTACCAGTCGATGGTATCACCCATGAAAGCGGAGTAGTTTTGGCCTGCAATGATGAATATACAGAGAATAAACGCCAAAATTGGTCCAAATGGGAATAGAGATGCTTTGAATGGCAATTCGCTAAGATTTTTACCTTGGGCTTTAAAAGCACGACGGAAACGATAGTGAGCCACTGCAATGCCTACCCAAGCGATGAAACCAGACATACCAGAAATATTAACAATCCAGTTATACGCTGTACCTTCACCGATAAAGCTAGTTAAGAAGGCAAATAAACCAATAGCTGTTGTGATAATCAATGCTGGCACAGGCACGCCTTTTTTGTTCAATTTAGCAAATATTTGTGGCGCTTGTCCTTCTTTTGCTAATGCATACAGCATACGTGTAGAGGAATATAAGCCAGAGTTACCAGCAGATAATACAGCTGTCAAAATAATGGCATTAATAAAGCTAGCAGCGAAAGAGAATCCAAAGCGGTCAAATACGAGAGTAAATGGGCTAATGGATACATTTTCTACACTAGAATTTAACAAATTCGGATCCGTATAAGGAATGAGGAAACCGATAACTGTAAAAGCACCAATATAGAATAGTAAAATGCGCCAGAAAATAGAATTAATAGCTTTTGGTACATTTTTTTCTGGTTCTTCAGCTTCGCCAGCGGCTACGCCAATGAGCTCTGTTCCTTGGAATGAGAACCCAGCTACCATAAAAATAGCTAATATGGAACCCCAGCCACCAACAAATGGCGCTTCTCCTGTGGTCCAATTTTCAAATCCCGGAGATGTACCACCAATACCAAAAATGAGCATAAAGCCACAGAAAAGGAATACAAAAACGGTGATAACCTTAATAGATGAAAAAATATATTCGCTTTCACCAAAGGCGCGAGTAGATAAATAATTCAATCCAAATAGAAGCAATAGAAATAAAGCGGACCAAACGATGGCAGGTACATCAGGAAACCAATATTTCATAATGAGAGCCCCTGCCAATACTTCAGCAGCTAATGTAATAGCCCAGTTAAACCAGTAATTCCATCCCAATGCAAATCCGAATGCAGGGTCAACATAGCGTTTTGCATAGGTTCCGAAAGAACCAGGTATGGGCAAATAGGTAGCCATTTCGCCGAGAGATGTCATAAGAAAATATACCATAATACCAATTAGGCAATATGCCACAAGGGCACCACCAGGACCAGCAGTACTTACTACTTCACCGCCGGCCACGAATAAACCTGTACCGATGGCGCCACCTAAGGCGATCATATTCATATGACGAGCTTTGAGAGAACGTTTTAAATGTTGTTCCGTATTCGATGTGTATTCAACATTTGGATTCGTTATCGTTTGATTCGATTGTGTCGAATGTTGAGACAAATTAGTCACACTTGTTTGATTATCATTTTGATTAGCCATACGCATCTCCTTTTACAAATCAAGATTGCGCACATATTTGGCGTTATCTTCAATAAATTTACGACGTGGTTCTACTTTATCCCCCATAAGCACTGTAAAGATTTTATCTGCTTCGATAGAATCTTCTAAACTTACTTGCAAAATAGTACGATTTTCTGGGTTCATCGTAGTTTCCCACAATTGTTCAGGATTCATTTCCCCTAAGCCTTTGTAACGTTGGATGGTGATGCCATCGCGACCGATTTCATCAAGTTTTTCTGTTAATTCCACATCGGAGTATACATACCAATGGGATTTTCCCTTTTTAATTTGATACAAAGGTGGTTGCGCAATATAGATATGACCTTCTTCTACTAATGGCTTCATATATCGATAGAAGAATGTGAGGAGCAAGGTACGAATATGAGCGCCATCAACATCAGCATCTGTCATGATGATGATTTTATTGTAACGAGATTTCGTAATATCGAATTCTTCACCAATACCAGTACCAAAAGCAGTAATCATAGAACGAATTTCATTATTCGCCAAAATTTTATCAAGACGAGCTTTTTCTACGTTTAATATTTTACCACGCAACGGCAAAATAGCTTGGTAACGGCGATCGCGACCTTGTTTAGCGCTACCGCCCGCAGAATCGCCTTCGACGAGATAAATTTCTGTCATGGACGTATCTTTTTCAGAACAATCTGCCAATTTACCAGGCAAACTAGATACTTCTAACGCATTTTTACGGCGTGTTAAATCACGAGCTTTACGAGCAGCCTCACGAGCACGGCTCGCCATAGTTGCTTTTTCAATGATTTTTTTCGCATCTTGTGGATGTTCTTCAAAAAATGTTTTCAAACCATCGGACACAATAACATCAGTAATACCTTTTACTTCACTATTACCTAATTTCGTTTTTGTTTGGCCTTCAAACTGCGGTTCAAGTACTTTCACAGATACGACAGCAGTCAACCCTTCGCGCACATCTTCACCAGATAAATTAGATTCATTTTCCTTGATTAAACCAGATTTACGACCATAATCGTTCAATGTACGAGTCAAAGCAGAACGGAAACCAGATAAATGAGTGCCTCCATCGATAGTATTGATATTATTAACGAAGGATAAAATATTTTCGCTATAACTATCGTTATATTGCAATGCTACATCGACTACAACGTCATCTTTAGCATTTTCAATATTGATTACCGTAGGATTAATGGTTTCTTTATTTTCATTGAGGAATGTAATAAAAGAACTTAAACCACCTTCATAATGGAAACTTTCCACACGAGGCTCATCTTGGCGTACATCGCTTAACGTAATGCGCAAACCTTTATTAAGAAAAGCTAATTCTTGTAAACGAATTTTTAATGTATCAAAATTGAACACCGTAGTTTCAAAAATGTCAGCATCTGGTTTAAAAATAACAGTCGTACCAGTTCCTTCTGCTTTTCCTATTTCTGTTAATTCTGATGTTTTATGACCACGAGCAAAGGTAATTTCTTGAACGATACCGTTTTGAGATACTTGCACGCGCGTCCATTCACTCAAAGCATTAACAACGGAAATACCAACGCCATGAAGACCGCCAGATACTTTATAACCGCCGCCGCCAAATTTACCGCCAGCATGCAATTTCGTCAATACTAATTCTACTGCAGACATACCGGATTCATGCATTCCTGTAGGAATACCACGGCCGTCGTCCACAACGGTAATACTATTATCTTCATTAATGGACACTTCGATATGCGTAGCGTAACCAGCCAGCGCTTCGTCCACGGAATTGTCTACAACTTCGTATACGAGGTGATGTAAACCGCGCACCGACGTACTACCAATGTACATCCCCGGGCGTTTACGCACCGCGTCTAGGCCTTCTAATACCTGTATATTCTGGGCCCCATAATCTTGTTCAGGCATGAAACAAACTCCTCCTAACAATTTCGTAACAGAACATAACCTCATTGTCAGTTCCTGTATAAAATCTATCTTTTTATTATACTATATATCCCATCATATAGGGAATTACTTTTCTTTTGGTGAAAACTAGTTCTCTACGTCTTTTTTTATGATATATCACTGTAGATCCTTATCCACTTCCACCTTGATGATTAAATCCCAATATCTACCATTGCCGCGGATGCAATAATCCATAAAACTCAACAATTCGTTTTTGCAATGTTTTTAGTGAAATCCCAGAAGCATACACTACATCATCAGTAATAATATAAGTTTTCACATCCTCTGGTTCCACCATATATATAATCTCTCCATCATAATGAGCGATAGGACTCTTTTTTAATTCATCTCCCTTAGCATGCACCATAGTGATGATAGCACCCATAGGAATACTCACATTATCGCCAATATGTACGTACATATTACTCCTTTATTTCCTCAGGAATATCTTCCCATTCGTTAAACCCACGAAGAGCATTAATTTCCTTTTGTTTTTCTTCACTCAAAAATTTAGACCTATATTTATGGCATAAATTGATAACATGTTGATCCGTTAATTCCTCCGGCCGTTTATGAGTAATGAGCATGGCCGCCATATACATATGATTACGGCTAGTCGATCCTTTATAGATTTTATCTAAATAAAAATAAATAAGTTCACGTACAGCGGTAGCAAATTCTATAAAACTGCACGGTACATGAGGCATACAATCATTATATTTACAATAAGGATACTTCCGCACATACTCTTTAATGCGCTTAATCTTAGCGCGGGCTATATCATACTCACAGGATACACAATATGTTGTGTTTCTCTCCATCAACACATGACAACGATGACATCTGTGAAAGCCTTGCTTTTCTAAATGGATTTCTTTTTTCCGCCGATTAATAAGCAATGTGCGAAAAGCGTCTTTTAGTTTTTTATCCTTCGCATTATCTACAAGGGTATCAATATTCTCCATATCTTCATCGGAAATGGAAATATTACCCCTATTAATAAAGCCATTCGCCTTTTTTTTAATTTCAAAATCCAATGGTTCTTGAGGATTAGCTTTCACATAACTCTGACGATGCATGATGAGGCGCATATCTGTAATAATCTCTGATTTATAATAATCATTGATATGTTGAAGTATGCGTTTCTGACTCATCTTAATTTCCTGCATCCATTGCGAAGTATCGGCACTGATGATAATATGCGGTGGTTTAATATCGATAATACGCGTATGTGCAGCGATAACGGGGCCCACTACATCTTTCCAATGGTGGGTAATACTATGTAATTTAAATTCTTCCAATAGACCCAATTTACTAAGACCCTTGGCCATATAAATATCAATAGTATCCATATTAAATGCCCTTCTAATCCATAATCAACTTATATTACGCAATGAACCAAATTCACTTACCAATCAAAAACATCTAAAACTTCAATTTTAATTAGCCATACTGAATACGTCCCTCTTGGCAATGAATGAATTGAACTCCTGGTAAATTTTTAAAATCGTGAATATCTGTAGTAGTAATCACCGTTTGAATCCGTTTATGAATAAACTGCAATAAATTCGTCCGCCTTAACTCGTCTAATTCGCTCAATACATCGTCTAGGAGTAATACAGGATATTCCCCTACTTCGGATTTAATAAATTCTAATTCCGATAGTTTTAATGAAAGCACCGCAGTCCGTTGTTGTCCTTGAGAACCAAATTTTTTTAAATCTATAGCATCCGAAAAAAATCGCAAATCATCCCTATGAGGACCAACACTAGTAGTTAATCGATGGCGATCTTGAGGCAAGTTCTGTTTCAACAAATCATAAAAATCTTCTTTTTTATAGATAATGTTACCTTCTTCGCCATAAGTTTGTTCATAGCCGATGGTGAGATTCTCAAGACCTCCTGTCAATTTACGATTCATCAAATCGATGAGTAAATTAATTTTTTTTAGACTTTCCAGACGTTTTTTGACGAGAAAAGATGCCATATCTGCTAATTGAATATCCCATTCGTCTAAAGGGATATTCTGTTTTCCTCTATATTCTTTTAATAATGTATTGCGCTGCTGTAACAATCGATTGTATTGCAACAGTTGATGATAATAGGTAGCGCTTGTTTGGGATATTTCCATATCAAGAAAACGGCGACGTCCCGATGGACTGCCCTTGATAAGCTGTAAATCTTCTGGACAAAATATAACTGTATTTAAAGTACCAATCAATTCCTTTTGAGATATTTTCATATCATTTAAACGAATATCCTTCGACCCTTGGCGAAATAATTTTATATTTACCTTTTGCGGCGTATCTTTTTTCTCAAAATTGACTACAATGCCTGATTCATTAGCATTAAACATCAACATATCCGATGTATCATTAGTACGATGGCTTTTACCAATGGTACCTACGTAAATAGATTCCAATATATTGGTTTTACCAGCCCCATTTGTACCATAAAGAACGACGATTTCTGGATTGAGTTCAATATCGATAGACTGATAATTGCGAAATTGAAATAATTGCAGTGAGTTAATTCTCACTGATTATGCCTCCTCTTTAGTGATAATAAAATCGACTTCAAGACCATCTATACCAATCACATCACCAGGACGGCATTTTTTACGTTTCTCTGTTACCAATACACCATTCAAAGTGATTACTTCATCATCAATAAGAGATTTAATTTGACCACCAGTCTCAATTAAACCTTCTAATTTTAATAACTGGTCTATTTGAATATATTCGGTATGAATAGATACCATTTGTTGAGGTTTGCTCATATTGTCCTCCTATAATGGACGGTTTAATTACTATACCTATGTATTATAGTTATAGATTTTTATTATATATAAGTATTTTTATACAAAATATATACAATAGTTTATAAAAATTTATACATGTAAATTTTTAATTTATATTTTATAATCCTGTACAATTTCTAATTATTAGTACGAACAGGAGTTACTACATAAGTATAATTTGGATTATTATCTTGACGAATTACAACGGGGCCATTTTGTTTGAGATACAAATGGATATTATCACCAGTAGAATGGCGAAGAATATCGGAAATATAACGACCATTGAAGGAAATAGTAAATGGAGTACCCTTAAATTCTACAGGAATATTTTCTTTAGCCATACCAATTTCTGCATTTTGACTAGATAAAGTTACATTTTCTGTAGACCAATCATAACGGATAACATTATAACTCATATCTTTAGCAAGTAAGGATACGCGATCAACAGCGCCGGCAAATTCTCTTCGATCAATAACAGCACTAGAATCAAATTGAGATGGAATTACTTTTTCATATTCAGGATAGGAACCTTCGATAAGACGGGAAATAATATAAATAGATTCAAATATGAATGCAATTTGATTACGATTCCAAATAATTTTAATCACTGCAGGATTATCAGTTGGCAGTAATCGAGATACTTCAGCTAAAGCTTTAGTCGGTACAATAACACGCATTGGAGATGTAGCAGGTTCATCAATAGTAACTTTTTTTACTGCCATTCGATGTGTATCAGTAGCTACCATAGTTACTTTTTTATCATTAGCATCTTTTATTTCAAGAAGAGCACCAGCAAAAACAGGTCGATCATCATCATTAGCAGCTGCATAATTTGTTAAATCTATTAATTCTTTCATTGCTTGGCTGTCGATAGTTACATGATCTTGATCGTGTATTTGTTCGACTAAGGAAAAATCATCTGGATGTAATGTAACAAGGTTAAATTCAGAGGAACCAGATGTGATTTTAAGAGAATTACCTTCTTCTGGTTTACTTAATTGGATAATGTCACCTGGTAATTTACGAATTAATTCTTGAAAATAACGAGATGCTACTACCATAGTGCCTGGTTCGATAATTTCTGCATCAATAGTTAAACGAATGCCTAATTCAAAATCATTACCTTGTAATTCAACTTGATTATTTTTTGTTGTCATGTAAATTGATCCAGGTAAATTAGAGCTTGTTTTATTTTGAGATACTTTTTGTAATACATTGATAGCTTTTTGGAGATTTGATTTTGGAAATTTTATATTCATATTGTATGGACTCCTTATTATGTTGTTTGTTAATTCTATAATGATGTACTATTGTAGATTTTCTAATGTATAACATATTCTTGTTTATAATGAATTATGAAAGTATATTGTTTCGTGCTATATAGATAATCTACGTTGGATCGTTTTCTACAATTGTTTTTTGATTTGTTTGTTAGTTTAGTTGTTTTAGTAGTAGGGCCTGTGTATGTGTGTAAAAGTGAAGATTCTTTTGTTATGACGTGGTTTTTTGGATGTGAATAACTATGTGTATACTATGTATTGGTTTATCCACATAATCACAGAAATTTTATGTTTTTGAGTTATCCACTAAGTTATACACAATATATCCACAAAAATATACACATGTGGTTATAAACAATATATCTACATATAATTTATATTATATCCACAATTAAACCTTAATTTATCCACAATTTATCCACAGTTAACCTATATTCTATGGTTAATGGTCATGTTTTTTATTAGAATTCAATTTTTCCTTAATTTCTAATATTTGTTGTTTTAATTCTTGGTTTTTATCTATTTCTTTGCTAATTTTATCGTATGCATGGAGTATGGTTGTATGATCTCTAGAGAAAGCCTGTGCAATTTGCGGATAGCTTTCATTTACCACATCGCGGCATAGATACATGGCAATTTGGCGAGGAAAAGCGAATTGAGCTTTCCTTTTTTTACCTAATAAATCTTGTTTTTTGATATTAAAATAGGTGCTTACCACATCTTGTATAGTTTCAATATTGATGTAAGTAACATGTTCATGTTTTATAAGGTTAGCTAACGTTTTTCTAGTAAATTCTAAATTAATCGGCATTGTTTCTTTACTAGCTGATGCTATGAGCGTTCTAAAAGCGCCTTGCAGTTTTCTTATATTTTCATCAAATTGAAGAGCCATATAATTAATGGCATCATTTTCAATATCAATAATATGTTCATCTTTATTTTCCCGCTCAATAAGGGATTTTAAAATAGCGATACGGGTTTCTAAATCTGGATGTTCCATTGTGGCTACAAATCCTGCTTGGAATCTAGAGCGTATGCGTTCTTCAAATTGATCCATATCATCAGGCATGGTGTCCGATGTGAGGACAATTTGCTTACCATTATTGTAGAGTTCATTAAAGGTGTTGAAAAACTCTGTTTTTGTTCCTTGTTTATTTTCTAAATATTGAATATCATCAATCATTAACACGTCGATATTTCTGAAAGTATTCCTAAATAGTTCGCCTTGTCCTTTTTGGATGGATTCTACGAAAAGGGTTACAAATTTTTCACTGGTAATACTCATCACTTTAAGATTTGGCTGTTTTTCATTAATAGCATTACCGATGGCATGCATTAAATGCGTTTTTCCTAGACCTGATGGACCATAGATAAATAGAGGATTATAATTTTGTCCACCTGGATGCTCTGATACGTATTGTGCAGCACTAAATGGAATACGATTGGCATTACCTGTAATGTAATTATCGAAACGATATGATGGATTTAGATTGGATGCAGATAAATCGATAGGCACATCCTTTGGTTGCAATGTATTTATTGACTTTGTTTGTTGTTTTATTTTCTTTGGTACTACCATCGGCTCATCAGAGATATGTACTGGTTCTTCAGTCATATTGATATCGGTTACCACATTTTGTTCTGTAGATGGTAATTTGCGTTCTATTACAACGGGATCTTGATATATTGGGATATAAAATTCCTCTTGATAAGGTTCTTCTTGTGATGGTAATGGCATAGGTGGTGCTTCTATAATAGGTGTGTCAATTCCCATTTCTTCATTCATATCGCGCAATACTAATTCTTTATGAGATTTTGTAATTTTATCGATTGCATTTTGTAGTGGAATACTAACAGCAGGTTGGGATTCAATTAAGTTTTTTATAAAACTTTGCATACAGCCAATGTGAATCTCGTTATTTTGGAGATCGATGGGATAAATAGAATAAGCAATCCTATCATATAGGGATGGTGGCATGGAACGTTTTATTTCTTGTAATATATCTTCCCATATATTATTTAATTCAAATGATTGCATATTGTGCCCCTTGTGAATAACTTTAATAAAAATGTGAATAACTTTAATCGAAAATGTAGATAACTTTGTGTAAATTTGTGAATAATCGCAAAATACATGTGTAAAAGGTGTGTATATCTTGTGGATTAGTAAATTACAAAATACCTTTAAACTAGATAAATACTGAGTTTTTACTATACACAGGTAAAAAGAGAAAAAATGTGGATAACCAAATTTGGTTATCCGCAATTTTTATAAAAGTATTACAATTTTCTTGAAATTCTGAGTTAATTTTACCAAAAAATAAGGTAAATGTCATTTAAAATGTGGATAACTTTTTATCATGATCGAAGTTTTTAATGTGTGATGTGGATGCAATTTAGGTAATAAGGGATGGATATTCTAATGTAGTAAATTTGAGTTGTGTTTTGTATTTGCAGAGACATTTTTTATAATTCGTGTAACGTGAATTGATGCGAAGGGTTTTGTTCAGTACGCTTAACGCCCTCTTCGAGGGCTACGTAAATTCACAAAACCCTTCGCATCAATCCCCATTGGGCCACTATCATTAACTAGCCAAATACAAAACACAACTCAGAATCTCATATACAATATCCACCACTTACTTCTCCTACTAGTCATCAGTTAAGGGTGCAGATGTTGGTCAATAAAAATCTTGTAGGCTCCTAGGTATATTGTGGTTAGAAATGGAGATATTAGTATATAAGGTTGATGTATTTTATAATTTGTTTGGAACCTTTACTAATACAGTTTAATGACAAATTGCGGGTTACTTTTTTAGTCTGTTAGGTAATATGTATTTGAGTGTTAGCCATTGGTTTGACTAATTCATAGTTACAGTTTTCTGATGGACAGATAGGGGGCGTTCTGTGAATTTACGTAGCACGAAGGTGCGTTAAGCGTATTGAACAGAACGCCCCCTATCTGTCCATCAAACTAAAATGTAGCGTTAAAACCTGCAAACCAATGGCTAACACTTACATATACACTATTAATTTCTAATAGAAAAGTGACCCGCAATTTGCCATACCAAAATGTAGTAGTTGTAAGAGCAAACAAATTATAAAATATACTACATATATAATGACCTTCATTTCTCTGATAAAAACATAGGAAAATACAGGATTTTTATTGACAGATTTGCGTTTTAACACTATAATTACCCTGTTATGGTATAAGTAAAACAATATATAACGAGGAGGTGTTTTACTAATGAAACGTACTTACCAACCAAATACTCTTTGGAGAAAACGTACCCATGGTTTCCGTGAACGCATGAAAACTATTGGTGGCCGTCTCGTTTTAAAAAGAAGACGTGCTAAAGGCAGAAAACGCTTATCTGCATAATATAGTAGCTCAGCAGGAGCTTTTGAGAAAACTTGGCGCTCTTGCCAAGTTTTTCTGTTCTATAGGAATCGGACGATACAATGAATTACCGCTTAGAAAAAACAAGACGCATCATCAACAACAATGAATATCGCCTTGTATATAAGCATGGTAAATACGAGGTTGGCCGTATGTGTGTGCTCTATCGCATGCCTGTAGCAAAACAGCCTACACGGATTGGTTTTGTAACGGGTAAAAAGGTAGGTGGCGCCGTACAGCGCAATCGGGCGAGACGACTTATGAAAGAAGTATATCGTCTTCACCAACATGAAATTCGTGAAGGTTATCACATTGTTATCGTTGGGCGTGGACCACTAAAGGATGCAACCTATGAACGAGCGGAAAAGGAAATACTGTACTTATTGCGTAAAAGCAAGCTCTTAGTATAATCCCATATAGGACCTATGTGTGGCAATGCCGTGCGTTGGTCCTATTCGTGTATTTACATATAATCGCTAATCACTACAATCTAATAATGTAGATATATGATTATTGTAATCTAATGTAAACATGGGTTGTTAAGCTAGATAGCGATTTGTACGTATTACGAAATATTATGGAAATCATGGTGAACACTATGGAAAATAATAACAGCATGTGGCTACGACGCTTATTAACGACAATATTGCGGCTCATGATACGGTTTTACCAAGTGGCCATATCCCCAGCTAAACCGGGGTGTTGCCGATACTACCCAACTTGTTCCACATATACTCTGCAGGCTATTGAAAAATATGGACCTTTTAAAGGTAGCTGGTTAGGATGTAAACGGATTCTTCGTTGCCACCCTTTTCATAAGGGCGGTTACGATCCGGTTCCTTAATGATGGTGAAAGCTTTCACAAATCATAAACCAGCACAGTTTTGGAAATACCGAAGCATCTGGATGGATGAAATATAGACCATACCATAACCACTGATAGATGCGCAAAGGCACTATTTTTACCTGTATGTTAAGGAGACACTATGGAATTTTTATCTTCTATTTTCAACCCTATCGTTGAATTAATGCGCACATTGCTTACTTATGCATTCCAATTGACGGAAATGGTAGGTTTCCCAAGTTATGGGGTAGCCATTATTTTGTTGACTATTGTTATCAAGGCGATTTTAGCGCCATTAACGGTAAAACAAATTAAATCTATGAAGGCTATGCAAGAATTGCAACCGCGCATGAAAGCTATTCAAGACAAGTACAAAAATGATCCACAACGGATGCAACAAGAAATAGGCAATATGTACAAAGAAATGGGTGTTAACCCATTGGCAGGTTGTTTACCATTATTAGTGCAAATGCCATTTTTGATCGCCATTTTCTATGCGTTACAAAATTACCCATACGATCCAAATTTCGTACAATTCTTATGGTTACCAAGTCTTGGTGAAACTGACCCATACTACATTTTGCCAGTATTGAGTGCAGTATCCACATGGCTTATGTCTCGCCAAACGTCTCAAGGGGCTACTGGTGCTGCGGCGAGTCAACAAAAAATGATGATGTGGTTTATGCCGCTCTTCATTGGGTATATTTCCCTAAACTTCCCAGCAGGTTTAGTTATTTATTGGATTGTGTCCAACGTATTCCAATTTGTGCAACAGCATTTCATTTACAAAGGCTTGGAAGCTAATAAATAGGAGGCACTATGGAATTTATCGATGTATCTGCTAAAACGATTGAAGATGCCATCGCTAAAGGGGTGGCTGAATTATCTGTAGATGGCCATGAATTGGTAGAAACTAAGGTTATGGAACAACCATCCAACGGTTTTTTAGGTATTGGTCGCAAACCAGCGGTGGTGCGTTTGTTTTATACCTCTGTGAAAGCTACTGCTACGCCTGAGGAATCTACGTCTATTGCGGAATTGTCTGATGCTGTATCTGCTGCACCAGTAGAAACTAATGTTGATGATGTAGCTGTTCATGTAGAAAATTCCGATGTTTTTAAAAGCACTAGTAAGGAGCTTTCAAAAGAAACACAAGACGTTATAGCTCAAAAAGGAAAACAATTCCTAGAAGACATGTTTTCTCAAATGGGACTTACCGTTCTTATCGAAAAAATGATGACGAAGGACAAAATTACCTTCCAAGTGCACGGCGAAGACCTTGGCATTTTGATTGGTAAACACGGTCAAACCCTCGATGCTATTCAATATTTAACGAATTTGGTAGCTCATAAAGAGGTATCTGGTCATTGTCATATTGTGGTAGACGTAGAAAATTATCGTTCCCGTCGGGAAGACACATTGATTAACCTGGCAAAACGTTTGGCGGTTAAAGTAAAACGGACTCGTCAAAAAGTCTCCCTTGAACCGATGAATGCTTTTGAACGGAAAATCATTCACACCGCACTTCACGATGATGCACATATTATCACCAATAGTGCCGGTGATGAACCTTTCCGCCATGTTGTTATTTCTTATAAAAAATAATATATAATAGGAACTATTTTATATTTGTATTAACCCCCTAGTATTAGAGTTTTTGTAGACCTAATATTAGGGGGTTATAATAATTTTTTATAGATATAGAAGATGGTTTATTTTGTTACTATTTGTAACATATAATATTTTTATGATATTATGTGAGCAATATTATATAGTTACTACTATTATGTTTGAAGGAGTTAACACATGAATGAATTAACGGTATGGGAACATTTTGTAGATTCTATGAAAAACAAATATGCTACTTTTTCTGGTCGAGCAAGCCGCAAAGAATATTGGTCTTTTGTATTATTTAGCATTATAGTTAGTATTGTGGTAGCTATAATTGATGTATCTTTTGATTTTAATGAAATTCTTGTTAATATAGTATCAGTTGTGTTTACTATACCAAGCATTAGTGTAACGGTACGACGTTTACATGATCTCAATAAAAGCGGTTGGTGGTATTTGATTTACTTCTTACCTTTATTGGGTGCTCTTTACATGTTGTATTTAATGTTGAAAAAAACACAATTAGAAGATAATCAATATGGTCTATCTTTGGTAAATAAAATGTAAATATGGGACTTATGGGACTGCAACTAGAATGCGTTAAAACCGCATTCTGTTACAGTCCTTTTAATATATGATTCAGCACAATTACATGGTTTATGGTATACTATCATAGTATATAGGTTATGGTGAAAGCTAACCTAAGGTAATCTTCGGCGTGGAAGGTTGGTTTAGTTTAACTTTCACGGGAAGACAATTTCATAATTAACGAATTAATAATAAGGAAGATTCTATGTATATAGATGATACAATAGCAGCCATTGCGACGCCGCCGGGTATTGGTGGAGTTGGTATTATTCGAGTGAGCGGTAAGGATAGTTTTGCTATCGTCAATACATTGTTTAAAAGCGCTGGTACGGTGCCTTTAGGTGAAAGACCTAATAGAACCATTCAATATGGTACAATCGTCGATTCTGGGTCAAATAAAACGATTGATGAGGTATTGTTGTTATTGATGCACGGTCCTCATTCGTATACAGCGGAGGATGTAGTTGAAATTCAATGTCATGGTGGCATTGTGCCAGTTCGGCAGATTTTGAAACTGCTAGTGAATCAAGGGGTTCGTATGGCAGAGGCTGGAGAATTTACAAAGCGTGCTTTTATGAATGGGCGCATTGATTTAACTCAAGCAGAGGCCATCATCGATATTATTGAGGCAAAAACGGAGGATTCTCTGTCCCTCGCTGTAGCACAATTAGATGGAACGGTGTCGAAATTCGTCAGTGATGTGAGAGAACAGCTCATCGCTATGATTGCCCATTTAGAGGTGACTATCGATTATCCTGAAGAGGATATTGAGAATGTGACTAGTCAAGAGGTACGGGAACAGTTAGAACCTATTTTGACTCACATGGATGAATTATTGGCCACTGCTAATACTGGTCGCCTCATTCGAGATGGTATTATGACGGTTATCGTAGGCCGTCCTAATGCAGGAAAATCGAGTCTTATGAATGCTCTGTTGAGAGAAAATCGCGCCATCGTGACGGATATTCCAGGCACTACGCGAGATAGTATCGAAGAATTTATGACTATTGAAGGGATTTCTCTTCGCCTCATCGATACGGCAGGTATTCGAGATACGGACGATACGGTGGAGGCCCTTGGCGTGGAACGGGCTCGTCAATATATTGACAAGGCGGATATCGTATTATGTGTTATCGACGCATCTACTCCTCTTACCGATGAGGAACGGCATATTCTTGTTTCCGTATCGGGGCTTAATACGATCGTATTGTTGAACAAGAGTGATATGGGGCTTGCTGTTTCTAGTGAAAGCATCGCCTCTATGGGGACTTTCACAGCTATTGAAACCATTAGCGCCAAGGATGGTGAAGGTACGGCGGTACTTTCAAAATGGGTAAAAGAGTTGGTATATGGTGGTCAAGTGAAGCAGACGAATGATGCCATGATTAGCAATGTGCGCCATATTAGCCTCATGGAACAAGCGAAGGGGCAAATTGAACAAGCTATTACCTCTATCGATGCTAGTATGCCTGTGGATTTTATCGCCACGGATTTACGCAGCGCGTGGGAATTATTAGGAGATATTACCGGTGATTCTATTCGAGAATCCATGGTAGATGAATTATTTAGTAGATTCTGTTTGGGAAAATAAGGAATTAACATGTATATAGTAGATAATTACGATGTTATCGTCATCGGTGGTGGTCATGCTGGTTGTGAAGCAGCTCTCGCTTGTGCCCGCATGGGACACCGCACGCTTATGGCAACTATTAGTTTAGATAATATTGCGCTTATGCCGTGTAACCCCGCTATTGGTGGTCCTGGTAAAAGCCATCTTGTGTATGAATTGGACGCATTGGGCGGGCAAATGGGTATCAATGCTGATGCAACGGCTATCCAAATGCGTATGCTCAATATGGGCAAAGGCCCTGCTGTACATTCTTTGCGTTGTCAGTCGGATAAAATTAAATATCAACATTTGATGAAAGAAACCTTGGAAAATACGGATAATTTGAATGTAAAACAAATTATGGTAACAGACCTTAAGGTTGAAGACGGCAAGGTTGTTGGTATTGTAACGGAATTAGGCGAATTTTATGGTGCTAAGGCTGTTATTTTATGTACTGGTACGTATTTGAAAGGGAAAATTCTCATTGGTGATATAGATTATACGGGAGGTCCTAATGGACAACGGACATCAGAAGTATTTTCTCAATCCCTTCTCGATCATGGTGTCGAATTGATGCGCTTTAAAACTGGTACTCCTGCCCGTGTTGATAAAAGGACTCTTAATTTGGAACATATGGACGTTCAAGAAGGCGATGTGCATCACCATGCGTTTTCTTTTATGGATGAATGGATTAATCGCAATGAACAAGTGTGTTGGTTAACGTATACAAACAAGGAAACTCATGATATCATTCACAATAATATTCATCGAGCTCCTATGTATAGCGGTAAAATTGAAGGTGTAGGCCCTCGATACTGCCCTTCTATTGAAGATAAAGTAGTTCGTTTTGCCGATAAAGAACGTCATCAATTATTTGTAGAACCAGAAGGTAATCAAACGAATGAAATGTATGTGCAAGGGATGAGTACGTCTTTGCCTATGGATGTACAATATGCGTTTTTGCGTACTATTCCAGGACTAGAAAATGTAGAAATTATGCGTCCTGCATATGCTATTGAATACGATTGCTTAGATCCAACACAATTGACGCCAGCATTGCAAGTGAAACATATTAAAGGGCTCTACTCTGCTGGACAAGCGAATGGTACATCTGGTTACGAAGAGGCTGCTGCACAAGGCCTCATGGCAGGGATTAATGCGGCACTGTGGATTCAAGGTCGTGACCCATTTATTTTAGCCCGTTCTGAGGCTTATATCGGTGTTCTCATCGATGATCTTGTAACGAAAGGCACCCAAGAACCATATCGCATGATGACGAGCCGCAGTGAATATCGATTGCTCTTGCGTCAAGACAATGCAGATTTGCGCCTTACTGAAAAAGGTCGTGCTATCGGTCTTGTAAAAGATGATCGGTGGGCGAAATTTACAGCTAAAAAACAAGCTATTGAAGAAGGTATGGAATTGTTGAAATCTACGCCTGTGAATCCGTCTAAAGAAACACAGGCTTTATTGGAATCTCTTGGTACTGCGCCTATCCGTACAGGTATTCGAGCTTACGATCTTGTAAAACGCAATGAATTATCTTATGCAGTTGTGGCAGATGCTTTCAATTTGAAACGATATAGTCCTGATGTAGAGGAAGAAATTGATATTTCCATTACCTACGAAGGATACATTAAAAAACAAATGGATCAAGTCGATAAAGTACGCAAATTGGAAGAAAAAATCCTTCCTCAAGATTGGGATTATATGAATATGAAAGGAATTTCTTTAGAAGCGCAACAAAAACTGACAAAAATCAGACCTCATTCCATCGGCCAAGCGAGCCGTATATCTGGTGTATCTCCAGCAGATGTGTCGGTATTGCTCGTGCAATTAGAACAATACAATCGTAGTAAATAACTGAAAATGCCCTACCTAATAACATCTGATCAGTTTTAGGTAGGGTTTACTTTTTATTTTCATATGATATACTATAAGTAGCTAAATGATTAAAAGTAGCCACTATAAAACATGAAAAGACCACCTAGAAACGTCCAAAATAACTAGGTGGTCTTTTTGTATGATAATTTGGGATGTAATATAACAAAGAAACCACCTAGGAACGTCCAATACCTAGATGGTTCTTAATTATCTGATTACGTAGATAACACGATGCTCATCACCATTTTAAATACCTATCGAGCAATTTACAAATGTAATAGCTAATTACATTTGTCATAATAGGAATAAAAATAATTAAAAGTAGAGTTTCCACTATAAAACACCTCCTCTCTGTACCTGATTCTCCAGATTAGAGTTGGTGACACTTTTATTATAGCAAACTAATGTTTACATAAAAAGCGACATACAAGAATGTATAAATATAATTATAAATATTCAAATTTATATTACTATGTCT
>NZ_RQUY01000020.1 GCF_003992125.1 Veillonella caviae
TGGAATGAGCTACATATGTCTACAAATTTTCCAACTTATTGGGATTAGTCACACACACTTTTTGTCCTATAACCCGTAATGTATATATCATGAGGTTAGACGATATATATTCAGTTATATAAACGTGTAGTATGAAAGGATTTATTCACATGAAAAATTGGAAAAAAGCTTTATTAGTTGCATCTGTATTAACTTTAGGCGCTGTGGGTGCTTACCAACCTTCTTATGCAGCATCTAACGCAACAGTATCTCAAAGTCAAGTACACTTACAAGGTGCTACGATGGCTAATGGCATTGCTAATGATACTCGTACTTTCGCCATTGACAATAATATCAAAGTAGTAGATGTACGCTTTCCTAATAAATTTGGTTTTACTGTAGCTGGTCACTTATATTTGCCAGCAAACTTCGATGCAAATAAAAAATACGATGCTATCGTAGTAAGTGGTGCATTCGGTGCTGTTAAAGAACAAACATCTGGTTTACATGCACAAGAGTTGGCGAAACGCGGTTTCGTAGCAGTCGCTTTTGATCCATCTACAAATGGTGAAAGTAGCGGCGAAATCCGTGATGTAGGATCTCCTGAGATTTATACAGAAGACTATAGCGCTGCAGTTGACTTCTTAGGTTCCTTAGATTTCGTTAATCGTAATCGCATTGGTGCTCTTGGTATCTGTGGTTTGTCCGGCCCTGCTATTACGGCTGCAGTCAATGATGTTCGTATTAAAGCGGTAGCGACTACAGCTATGTACGATATGTCCGATAGTATCCGTAACCACTACAATGGTTCCTATTATACACCTGAACAACGTGAAGCAGTAAAGGCTGAAATGGCGAAAGAGCGTTGGGAAGCAAGTAGATACTGGTAAACAAGTTCGTTCCTACCATGAAATGCCTGTAGATGCGAATAACAATGTAACTAGCGGTAATGGTATCTTGTTACCTGATCAATCCGTTCAAACAGACCCTGTAACAACTCGTTTCCAAGAGTACTACAAAGGCCGTGCATACCATGAACGGGCAGTAAACTCCGCATCTATGTGGGATAACCGCACTAAATATGGTTTTTTTGGTTTCTCCTTAATGGAACACATCGAAGAATTAGGTGATCGCCCAGTTCTTATGATTACAGGCGACAAAGCTCACTCCAAATACTTCACAGATGAAGCATATGCTAAAGCAGGTAAAAATAAACAACTTATCGTAGTGCCCGGTGCAGACCATGTTGACTTGTACGATAATTTGAACCTCATTCCTATGGACGCAATGGCTGACTTCTTCCACAAAAGTCTTGATAATCAATAATTAAATACAGAGCAGTGCTCTAGAATATTGATTAGCATATAACTAAAAAAAAGACGCGTATTCGTTGAAATACGCGTCTTTTTATATGTGAGTGGATCACACGATATTTTGATTTACTTAAACATTAATAGTTATTCTTTGGAATAATTTGAAATCTCTTCTTGCAAAGTATCTAAAAATAGTTGCGATGCCTGTGAAAGCGCCTGATTTTTTCGCCAAATAATACTGGAGTTAACAGTTAGTGTTGGTGACAACGGGATTGTACAAAGGTCAGTGCCTTCTGTATTTACTAGTCCATCGATAGCAATGGCAGAACCAAGGCCTGCTTTTACCATGAATAGTCCATTATTGATTAATGTATAGGTGCCGCTGATTTCATAGGAGTCGATAGATTGCCCAAGCCAAGATTCCAGAAATGTATCTACATGACTTTGTCCAGATGTAATGAGAGGTTCCTTTTCGATGTCGTCTTTTGTAATAGTGGATAATTGTGCTAAGGGATTGTCTTTTTTTGTTATGAGAATGAAGTGATCTTCGTAAGGTAAGTCGATATGATTATATTTACTTTTATCTACATGGCCCATAACGACGGCGAAATCGATGACGCCAGAATCGAGTAAAGGCATTGTTTGATTGGCATTGCCACTCACATAGTGACAGCTGATGCGAGGATGGTCGATGCGAATGCTTTTTAGAATTAGCTCATTGTGGTATGTTTCGGCGCCACCAATATTAATAGGGCCTGCAACATCATCCGTGCTTTGTAAATTGGATACCGTATCATTGACGATGGTTAAAATATCCTTTGCTTTACTGAAAAAATATTCTCCGTCTTGCGTTAGGCTAATGCCGCGATTCGTTCTTTCAAATAGGATAGTGCCTAATTCATCCTCTAAATCGCGTAATTGTATAGATAAAGTAGGCTGTGTAATATGAAGGCGTTGTGCTGCCTTTGTCATGCTCATTTCTGTGGCGGTAGTCACAAAATATTCTAATACGCGTAATTCCATACTAACTCCTTACATGTGTTGTTATAGGTTGTGCCTATAACTAGAGATGTGTTACAAATAATTCCTTTGTGTAGCTAAAACTATTATACTAACTATATAGTATATACTTTCATTACAACAATGTAATAATTATTGGCATATATATTTTTTATAGTAAGGACGCATCATGAACGATACAATTTTGGCAGCATTAGGGAATGGTAGAGAATGGAATCGATTAATAGAGGGTCAAACTGCATATATATCCTTTACATCCGAAATTTTTAAAGAGGTTCATCGTATAGTAGATGAAACGAGTCGACTTAGTGGTCGATTAGCCTTAGAAGGGTATACTCGTGAAGGTGCACGTCAGGTACTATCTGAAATATGGGGGCATCCCGTAGGTGATGATGTTACTGTATTTATGCCGTTTAATACGGATTTTGGAAGACATACTGTAGTTGGTCATAATGTATTTATCAATAAAGACGCTATGTTTGTTGATCTTGGAGGAATCACCATTGAAGATGATGTGCTTATTGGACCTAGGGTTAGCCTTATTACAGTTAACCATAATTTAGCACCGGATCGCAGAGCTGATGTGGAAGGTAGTCCCATTGTAATTAAACGGAATGCATGGTTGGGCGCTAATGTAACAGTACTGCCAGGTGTTACTATCGGTGAGAATGCCGTTGTGGGCGCTAATAGTGTAGTAATCAAAGACGTACCTCCTAATGCAGTAGTAGTAGGGACACCTGCTAAAGTAGTAAAATATGTAACGGACTAACATACATGGGGAAAATTTGAAATGGAGACACGAGGGCATCAGTGTATGAGTATTCATTGGAATTGACAGCTATCGGTGATACGCATTTTATTATATCTAAAAAGCTAAATTCTCATTGACACTGACCTCTAAAATCTGTATACTATTTTGAGTAAGCTTTAGTCGTGTTTCCATTAGCCCCGGAAGCAAAGGACGAGCTGATTTTGGTAGAATTATGACGTTATTAGGAGGATATGCAGCATGAAAACTACATTTATGGCCAATCCGAACACAATCGAACGGAAATGGTATGTTGTTGACGCTGAAGGTAAAACTTTAGGACGCCTTGCTGCCGAAGTTGCAAAAGTTCTTCGGGGCAAACATAAACCAACTTTCACACCACACGTAGACACTGGTGACCATGTGATTGTTGTAAACGCAGAAAAAATTCGCGTAACTGGTAAGAAATTGGAACAAAAAGAATATTTCCGTCACTCTGGCTACCCAGGTGGTTCCCGTTTCACTAAATTGTCCATGATGCTTGAAAAACAACCTGAACGTGTTGTTGAAATGGCAGTTCGTGGTATGCTTCCAAAAAATAAATTGGGTGCACAACAATACCGTAAATTAAATGTATACGCTGGTGCTGAGCATCCACATGCAGCTCAAAAACCAGAAGTATTAGAAATTTCTGTACGATAATCTAGAGGGAGGAACATATAATGGCAGTAGCACAATATTACGGCACTGGTCGTAGAAAATCTTCCGTTGCTAGAGTTCGTCTGGTACCGGGCACAGGTAAAATCACTGTTAACAAACGTGAACTTAATGAATATTTCGGTCGCCAAACTTTGGAATTGATCGTAAAACAACCTTTGAACTTGACTAACACTGTTGAACAGTACGATGTTATCGCCACTGTTGCAGGTGGTGGTCCATCCGGTCAAGCTGGTGCAATTCGTCACGGTATTTCCCGTGCGTTATTGGACGTAGATGGCGAACTTCGTCAATCTTTGAAAAAAGCTGGTTTCTTGACTCGTGACCCACGTATGAAAGAACGTAAAAAATACGGTCTTAAAAAAGCGCGTAAAGCATCTCAATTCTCCAAACGTTAATATGGAGAATATAAAATACAACAACCATTATGGTTGTTGTATTTTTTTACCTATTTTTAGTGACTCTATGTATTAATTATAATTGTTTTTATGGATAAATTTGGATAATGTTTTATAGATAATAAAGATCAGTCCTACTTCTAAGGGAAAACAAATAATATTTTTATGAGTCGCCCCATAAAGATAGCAGACATAGCTTTATCATAAAATATAGTGAGCCATAATGTATTGAGGCCTAAATGAATACATATGGTAACAATTAGTTCTGGAATACAGATTGTTTTGATTGTAATGGGCTTTTTATATAAAAAGTATCCATATACAGCACCAGTTAAAAAATCTGATAGAATAAAACCAGGGAAGAATACACCTTTTCCGAAGAAGAACATTCCTATGCAAGATGCGATTCCTGCCATTATGCCCGCTCTAAGTGGACCGTGCATGATTGAGAATAAAGCGGTAGGAATAAACCCAAAGGTTATATGAATAAAAGTCGTATGAATAGCAAAAATATATGACATTAATATGGTTAGTGTTATAAAAACACCTGTTTGCGTTACGAGCGCAGTATTTGTGTTCATGTAGAATCTCCTTCCAATACATAGCGTTGCTACATATTGAGATGAGAGATTACACTCATTATGTAGCAGCGGGATGCAATAATCGTACCGCAAGCGTATGCTTTTCGTCTTAGTGACAACTCCCCGTTCACTAGGCACTTAACGCACGATTATTTACTCTGCTAAAAATAGGCTTGACGTTACGATACCATATATTGGATGAACTCGCAATTGTTCTAACTAAATCTGAAACATTTTATGTAATTTTGAAGGGAAATTTCTTATTACTTTTTATTAAGGGTAGTATACATTATTTACAAGAGATTGCAAATTTTTTATAATATAATTAATATAATCGAAATCATTCGATTTGATAATTGTTGTATTTTCTTAGATATGAATCATAACAGTTATATTAGTGTACTGTATTCGGCAGGAGATTAAATATGTTATATAATACAATTCAATATATCGTAGATAATGGTGTGGGGACGTTGACCTTTAATCGCCCAAATGTGGCTAATGGTTTTAATGTAGAAATGTGCAAAGAAATCCTCCATGTTATGGATCGCGCTAGTACTGATGAAAGTGTAAAAATTTTGCTCATTAATGCAGAGGGAAAAGTATTCTCTGCTGGTGGCGATTTAACGGAAATGGAGCGTGCTGTAGATAGTGGTGATACAGAATCTTTGTTTGAAATCGTTGAGTTAGTAGCTCAAATATCTTTGTCTATGAAACAATTATCAAAACCTGTAGTAATGAGTATTCAAGGTGCTGCAGCTGGTGCTGCCTTTAATATGGCTTTAGCTGCTGATTTTGTTGTTGCATCTAGTAATGTGCGTTTTATTCAAGCTTTCGTGAACGTTGGGTTGGCACCAGATGCTGGAGGACTTTATTTGTTGACTCGCTCTATCGGTATGAATCGAGCTATGCATATGGTTATGACTGGTGACGCGGTATCTGCAGAAAAAGCGAAAGAGCTTGGTTTTGTATATAAAGTATGTGAGCCAGAAGACTTACAAACAGCGACAAAACGTCTAGTTGATAAGTTGGCAAAAGGACCTTCTCAATCCTATAAAGTGATGAAGGAAATGATGTATGCAGCTTTCTTATCTGGCTGGGAAGAGTACAAAACACTAGAAGTAGAAAAACAATGTTTATTGGGATTAACTGATGATTTTAAAGAAGGGGTACGAGCTTTTGCAGAACGCCGTCGCCCTAAATTCGGACAATAAGTTTTATAGTATTTCTCCTTCATAGAAATACTATGCCACATTACTATTCAATTTTTGGCAGGAGTTAATATACTCAGAAACGTGACCTCTAGGATTAGAGATTTTATCTAATCTTAGAGGTCACCTTACATTTCTATAGATTTCTTTGAAATATTACAATAATTGCCGTATAATATAAATGTTAACCATAATAGATAAGGAGGACCATGTAATGGGTCAAGATATCATAAAAAGCTATGTAAATTCTAATGATGCAATTCATGCATTAGCTGAAAATTTCATAGCTTTCACAGATGCAGAAATAAAGCGTACAGATTCCTGCATTGTAGGGATTACTGGTGGCACTGTGATTAATGGTTTGTTAGAATTGTTAAATACGCCAGAATATATTGAACGAATTAATTGGGAACGCACTTTTTTCGTTTGGACTGATGAGCGTTTTTTATCACAAGCTCATGAGGATAATTATTTTAACCGTGTTAAACAAGTACTGTTATGCAAGGCAATTGGAGCAGCTCATTTTTTCCCAATTCATACAGATTCTAGAACTGTAGTAGAAGCGGCAGAGGAGTATGAAAAAGAAGTAAAGAATGTGTTGAAAGCATGTAAAAAGGAAGGACTTGATTTAGCTATTCTTGATCTTGGGGAAGATGGTCATACTGCAGGTCTATTTGCTGGTTCTCATGCGTTGCGTGAAATAGAGAAGGATGTGGTAGCTGTTGAAGATGGTAAGGTATGGGAGCGAATCTCTATGACCTTTCATTTTTTAGCGAAAACAGACTGTATTTGGTTTACCGTGATAGGAGAGAAAAAGCGAGCGGCTTTAACAAAGGTATTATATCAACGGGAAGACTATGAGGATACACCTTGGGAGAAGCGCATCGGCCGTGTATTGCCTGGGGCGGTGCTTTCACAAGATAACATAGTTTGGTATGTAGATGAAGCAGCCTATCCAAAGAAAGGTTAAATTATAGTAAAGGAGTTAGCATGGGATCTATCGGTACACAAGAGTTAATCATTATATTGGTTATTGCCCTCGTTATATTTGGCCCTGGTAAATTACCAGAAGTGGGTAAAGCCATTGGCAAAGGGATTAACGAGTTCAAGGATGCTGTTATGGGCCCTAAAAAGGCAGCAGAAGAAACGAAAGAAGCGGTTAAAACGGCCACTACTATCGATGTTACAGCAGGGGCTAAAAACGACGATAAAATTAAAGAAACAGAAGAAAAGTAAGGAGACTATACTATGTGCAAAGATTGCGGTTGTGGTAAAGAAAATGGTGTTGTTACTAAGGTTTTCAGTGTTCCTGGTATGATGTGCAATAACTGCAAAGAAACTGTAGAAAGTGCTACATTAGGTCTTGATGGGGTGCTTAGTTCTATGGTAGATTTACCAGAAAAAAAAGCAACTATTTCTTTTGACCCGAATATATCTAGCGTTGAAGTGATTACAACAGCCATCGAGAAAACAGGCTTTGAAGTGGAATCGGTGATTGATGGCGTTCAACAACATAGCCATGGTATTTTGGGAACTTTGAAACGTTTCTTTAAATAATAGTATATATAGGCTGTGTGGTGTTTCACACAGCTTTTTGTGTATAGGTGGTGATTATATGATACGTAGATTTGATAAAAACAATTATAAATGGGAAGGTGTAGACACATTAGTATATAAACAAGATGGGAGCCCTTTTAAAGACGTAACTCGCCAAGTGCTATATGATGGTGCCTATGATATTCCTTGTCAATTCCGATATTTTGAATGCTTGCCTGGAGGGTATTCTACCTTAGAATACCATGATCATACCCATATGGTTATGATACAGCGAGGTAAAGGACAATTGTTATTGGGTGATGAAGTTTTTGATGTAAAATCAGGTGATTTTATTGAGATTCCTGGTAATACGATTCATCAATTTCGTGCTAATAAAGGAGACTATATTGGATTTCTATGTCTTGTGAATAAAGAACGAGATAAGGTGAAGTTATTGTCTCAGGAACAAATGGAGAAGCTTCAAAATAATCCCCAAATTAAAGCATTCTTAGAAAGTTGTTAATTGTGATTCTCGGTGGTATATATTAAAGGGGAATATCTTTTTTCTATGGCGAATCATTATAAAAATATATATGGTTTTCTATAGAATAGCCCCATGTTTATATTGCGTAGCGTGAGGGAACGTGATATTATAATTTTATGTTATAGATTTTTTTAGGAGGAAACATGTTAGGTTTAGTCATTAGCTTGTTGATTATCGCGCTGGTCGTGATTATTAATCACATTCGAATTATGAACAACAACTTAACACGTTTTGTCTTAGAAGTTCCGCGAATGGTTTAATATACATCAATAAGATTTTGACAGTTTATTTCTTATGTGTATATTCGTCATAGGTTACGTTGTATACCTATAGTAGGGTTCTGTAAACATAAGCAATTTCATTTGTATACTTTTAAGACGATTCGTAGGAATCGTCTTTTTTTATTCGTTTGTGAAAGCCAAGTGCAGCTTTCATCTGCAGAGGAGATTATTATGAGTTGTAGAAGTGAAAATTTGACTACAGGGGTCGCTCGTGCACCACACAGATCGTTATTAAAGGCATTGGGGTTTGTGGATGAAGAAATGGGCAGACCGATTATAGGTATTGCCAATTCTTTTAATGAAATCATTCCAGGTCATGTGGGCTTGAAAAATGTTGTACAAGCTGTAAAAGATGGTATCCGCAATGCTGGTGGTGTACCGATTGAGTTTAATACTATTGGTATTTGTGATGGCCTTGCAATGAATCACATTGGCATGAAATATTCCTTAGTGACTCGTAATATCATTGCTGATTCTATTGAAGCTACTGCTATGGCAACGCCATTTGACGCTATGGTATTCATTCCTAACTGCGATAAAGTTGTACCAGGTATGTTAATCGCCGCAGCACGCCTCAATATTCCGTCCGTATTCGTATCTGGTGGCGCTATGCTTGCCGGTGTGCATAAAGGTAAAAAAATTGGTTTGTCTGATGTGTTTGAAGCAGTAGGTAAACACCAAACAGGTGAAATGGGCGATGCAGAGCTACATGATATTGAAAATAGCGCATGCCCTACTTGTGGTTCTTGTTCTGGTATGTATACGGCTAACACTATGAATTGCTTGACGGAAGCGCTTGGTATGGGCTTGCCTGGCAATGGGACTATTCCAGCGGTATATTCAGAACGTTTGCGCCTTGCCAAATTGGCAGGTATGCAAGCTGTAGAGGTATTAAAAGCTAATTTGCGTCCAAAAGATATTATGACGAAAGAGGCTTTTGAAAATGCAGTGGCTCTCGATATGGCATTAGGTGGTTCTTCTAATACGGCGCTCCATTTACCAGCTATCGCTCATGAAGCAGGTGTCGACTTGTCTTTAGATGATTTTGATCGCATTGCACAAATTACACCGCAACTATCTAAACTATCTCCATCGGGTATCTATTTTATCGAAGACTTATACGCTGCAGGTGGTGTATCTGCAGTAATGAAACGGTTAGCAGAAAATGGCCGTTTACATACTGATTGCCAAACTGTAGCATTGAAAACACAAGGAGAAATCGTTGCAGCCGCTCAAGTTGTGGATGAAGATGTAATTCATCCGTGGAATAATCCTGTTCATGAAACAGGTGGGATTGCCGTATTAAAAGGTAATTTAGCAGAAGATGGTTCCGTTGTAAAAGCTGGTGCGGTAGCTGAGGATATGCTTGTTCACTCAGGCCCTGCTAAGGTATTTAACTGCGAAGAAGATGCAGTAGAAGCGATTATGGGCGGTAAAATTGTTAAAGGTGACGTTGTGGTTATCCGTTATGAAGGGCCAAAAGGTGGTCCTGGTATGCGCGAAATGTTGACACCAACATCTATTATCGCTGGTATGGGGCTTGATAAAGATGTAGCATTATTAACAGATGGACGTTTCTCTGGTGCCACTCGAGGTGCTTCTATCGGTCACGTGTCTCCAGAAGCAGCAGCAGGCGGTACCATCGCTGTCGTAGAGGATGGAGATATTATTAATATCGATATTCCAAGTGGTAAATTAGAATTGGCTGTTAGCGACGAAGAAATTGCACGACGTAAAGCTGCTTTACCTCCATTTAAGAGCAATGTAACAGGATATTTGAAGAAGTATGCCCTTCATGTATCCTCTGCAGCACAAGGGGCTATCGAGATCTTAGAGGACTAAGGGGTATCAATCATAACCTTAGGAGATGGTGTATAGATGCATAAATTATATGATTTTATGGAAGCAAGAGAGCGCTTATCCACTATTACGGTAAAAACAAAATTATTGCACAGTGAGGTATTTTCTGACGAATGTGGTAATGATGTATATATTAAACCTGAAAACCTGCAAATTACAGGCTCTTTCAAAGTGCGGGGCGCATATAATAAAATTTCAAAATTAACGAATGAAGAGAAAGTTCGTGGCGTAATTGCCGCATCGGCGGGAAATCACGCACAAGGCGTTGCATTAGCAGCTAAACGTCTTGGTATAAAAGCCACTATCGTTATGCCGAAGCATACACCGCTCATTAAGGTGAATGCCACTAGACAATATGGGGCGGATGTAGTTCTTTATGGAGAAATCTATGATGAGGCATACCAAAAAGCCATGGAACTACAAAAAGAGCATGGCTACGTATTTGTTCATCCTTTCGACGATGAAGATGTTATCGAAGGCCAAGGGACTATTGCATTAGAAGTATTAGAAGAACTACCTGATGCAGATGTGCTACTCGTTCCTGTTGGCGGTGGTGGTATTGTGGCAGGTATTGCAGCGGCGGCAAAATTAAAAAATCCGCAAATTAAAATCATCGGTGTAGAACCAGAAGGGGCGGCTAGTTGTAAAGCAGGTCTTGTAGCGGGGCATCCAGTGAAACTTGATGAAGTGTCTACTATTGCAGATGGCACTGCAGTAGCTACCATTGGTACAAAAACATTAGACTATGTAAAACAATACGTCGATGAAATTGTTACTGTTTCTGATTATGAATTAATGGAAGCATTCCTCTTATTGGTAGAAAAACATAAACTAGTAGCAGAGAACTCCGGTATTTTACCATTAGCGGGGCTTAAAAAATTGAAATGCCGAGGCAAAAAAGTGGTAGCTATTGTCAGCGGTGGTAATATCGATGTGCTTACTATTTCCTCTATGATTAATAAAGGTCTTGTTTTGCGCGGTCGTATTTTCACATTCTCTGTGAACTTGCCTGACAAACCAGGACAGTTAGTGGCTGTATCGCAAATGCTTGCTGATGCAGATGCGAATGTAATCAAATTAGATCATAATCAATTTAAAAACCTAGACCGTTTCCACGAAGTAGAGTTACAAGTGACAGTGGAAACAAATGGGGAAGAACATATTAAGAAAATCATTGAAGATTTTAAACAAAAAGGGTATACCATTAAGCGCTTAAATTCTACGGAAATATTATCAGAATAGGCGTGGTATCAGAAAGGATATACATGAGTGAAACTATTAACGGAGCTCGCATCGTCCTTGAAACACTTCATCGCTTAGGCGTAACAGATATGTTTGGTTATCCTGGCGGTGCAGTAATTCCTATTTATGACGAAATTTATAGCTTTCCAGATATCAAACATTATTTTGTACGCCACGAACAAGGAGCGGCTCACGCAGCTGATGGCTATGCTCGCGTATCTGGCAAGGTTGGTGTGTGCTTGGCTACCTCTGGACCAGGCGCTACCAATCTTGTAACAGGTATTATGACTGCTTATATGGACTCGGTACCAATGCTTGCTATAACAGGTCAGGTGGGACGGGCCCTTATAGGGAAAGACTCCTTCCAAGAAGCGGATATTCAAGGCATTACGATGCCAATTACAAAACATAATTATTTAGTACAAGATATCCACGATTTGCCACGCATCATTAAAGAGGCGTACTTTATCGCTGGCACCGGTCGTCCAGGTCCTGTACTTATCGATATTCCAAAGGATATTCAAACTACCAGTATTTCCATGGCGGAATATAATAAACTTTTTGAAGTGCCAATCCACTTAGAAGGCTACGACCCAACTTATAAAGGTCATCAAGGCCAAATCAAGAAGGCGGCCACGCTCATTAAAAATGCCAAACGCCCATTGATTATTGCCGGCGCAGGAGTTCTTAAATCTAGCGCTATGGATGAAATTAAGGAATTGGCGGAAAAAGCTAATATTCCTGTTTGTAATACTTTAGTAGGTCTTGGAAGTTTCCCAGGGGATCATGAACTAGCTCTTGGCATGGTAGGTATGCATGGTACAGTAGCCGCTAACTATAGTACTGAAGAGGCAGATTTGGTGATTGCCGCTGGTATTCGTTTCCATGATCGCATTACAGGACATCCAGATTTCTTCTGTAAAAAAGCTAAAATTATCCATATCGATATCGACCCTGCAGAAATCGATAAAAATGTGACTATTAATGTGCCTATCGTAGGTGATTTGAAACAAGTGTTAACAGAGTTGAACGCTCTTGTAGAAGCTGCTACACATGATGCATGGCTCGGGCAAATTCGCGCATGGCAAGATGAGTATCCTATGGTAGTACCTGAACTTGTTGATGGTGAACTTAATCCACAATATGTATTGTCTGAACTTAATAAAATTGCTAATCGAGATGCGATTATCGTAACTGATGTAGGGCAACATCAAATGTGGGCAGCGCAATTTTTGACTCATAAAATGCCTCATACTATAGTAACTTCTGGCGGCGCTGGTACTATGGGTTATGGTTTGCCAGCAGCTATTGGTGCTCAAATAGGGGCGCCAACGAAACAAGTCATCCTCGTTGTAGGCGATGGTGGTTTCCAAATGACCTTTGAAGAATTGATGATGGTGAAACAGTATGATTTACCAATTAAAATTATTATCATCAATAATGGATTCCTTGGTATGGTTCGTCAATGGCAAGAAATCTTTAATAAACGGCGTTACTCTTATGTAGATTTGGAAATGAGTCCTGATTTTATTAAATTAGCAGATGCTTTTGGATTAGATGCTCATCGCATTGAGTCTGTAGAGGATTTTACATCTACTTTCACAAATTATATTACCTCTGATGAAAGTATTATTTTAGACTGTCGTGTTAAACGGGAAGAAAATGTACTACCTATGATTCCAGCAGGTGGTACGGTGAGTGGCATGATGGGGAAAAAGGGGGTGATTGGCGATGAGTAAAGAACATCAAGTCCTAGTAATTGCCAAAAATACGGCCGGCATTGGTACTCGTATTTTAGCACTTTTTAATCGACGCGGTTTTAATGTTACGAAAATGACCTCTGGTATTACGAATGAACCTGGTTATGCTCGCATCACCCTTACTGTAGAAGCAGATGATCGTGTGTTAGACCAAATTCAAAAACAAATTTATAAACTTATTGATGTGGTGAAGGTTAAGATATTCCCTGAGGATAATGTAGTGTGCCGTGAACTTATGCTTATTAAGGTAAAAGCAACGGCAGCGACCAGATCTCAAATTGTGCAAATCGCCGATGTATATCGTGGTAATGTGCTCGATATTTCCCCTACATCTATGATTATCGAGGTTATTGGAAGCGTTGAAAAATTGCGTGGCTTCATTCAAATTATGGAAACCTATGGTGTCCTTGAAATCGCAAAAACGGGGATTACTGCTATGAGCAGAGGGGAAAAAATCTAGTTTGTAGTAGTCATACACTCATTGGTATTCATCCTGATGCTTTATATATGGTAAGGTTGTGAAATCATGAATGACTCGAAGGCTTCTGAGTTATTACATTATGAAAACGTCACGTTTCGCCGTGATGGTAGAGATATTTTAAAAGGTGTGAATTGGCATGTAGAGGTGGGGCAGAATTGGGCTCTTTTAGGTCTCAATGGTGCTGGTAAGTCTACATTGCTCAGTATGATTCCTGCTTATCAAATACCTACTACAGGCATTGTACGCGTCTTTGGTCATGAATTTGGCAAATATGTGTGGGCTAATATAAAATCGCGTGTAGGTTTTGTCAGTTCCTCTTTAGGGCAGTTTCAGTCTACTTTAGACAAGCAGGTGGCCGAAGATGTAGTTGTATCTGGCGCTTTTAGTAGCATCGGTATTTATACAGTCGTATCTGATGAACAGCTGGGGAAGGCATTAGCCTTAATGGAACAATTTGGGATTACCTATTTAATAGGCCATCGCTTTGCTACATTGTCAGCAGGGGAACAACGTCGTGTACTGTTGGCGCGAGCTGTAATGGCAAATCCTGATTTACTTATATTAGATGAGCCCTGTTCAGGTCTTGATTTGCCGGCACGGGAACAGTTTTTACGCACTGTGGAACGATTGGCACAAGAGGAGCAAAAACCATTCATCTATGTGTCTCATCAAATCGAAGAGATTATGCCTAGCATAACGCATGTGGCTATTATTAAAGAGGGTCTTATTACATACCAAGGGCCAAAGTCTGAGATTCTAACAGATAGTATATTATCGGATGTATTTGGCATACCTGTATCAGTCGTATGGGAGCGAGAGCGTCCTTGGGTTATCGTAACATAGGTTATTAGAGCGCCCATGGATATGGCAAAGGCCAAGCTTTAATACACTCATTTATTTGATTTAATTTTATACAGTATAAGTGGAATGGTAATATCCATTTATAAAACACAGATGTACTCCACGACTTGCAATTCTTTGCAAAGTTGTGTACAGTATATATATTACATATTCTATTGAATATATTTTGGAGGTTGTCTAATATGGCAGGTAAAATTTTAGGTACTACAGTTTACTATGATGCAGATTGCAACTTAGCTAAATTGCAAGGCAAAAAAATCACAGTTTTAGGTTATGGTTCCCAAGGTCACGCACATGCATTGAACTTGAAAGAAAATGGTATGGACGTAACTATCGGTTTGCGCGCTGGTTCTTCTAGCTGGAAAGTAGCTGAAGAAGCTGGTTTAGCGGTAAAAGAAACTGCAGAAGCTGTTAAAGGCGCAGATATTGTTATGATTTTGATTCCAGATGAATTGCAAGCTGAAGTATATGAAAAAGATATTGCTCCTAATTTGAAAGAAGGCGCATATTTGGCATTTGCTCACGGTTTCAATATTCATTTCGGCAAAATCGTACCTCGTGAAGATGTTAATGTATTCATGGTAGCACCTAAAGGCCCTGGTCATTTAGTTCGTCGTACATTCCAAGAAGGCTCTGGCGTTCCTTGCTTGTACGCAGTAGAAAAAGACCCATCTGGCGATACTGAAGAAGTAGCTTTAGCATGGGCATCTGGTGTAGGTGGCGGCCGCTCCGGTATTTTGGAAACTAATTTCAAATCTGAAACTGAAACAGATCTTTTCGGTGAACAAGCTGTATTGTGTGGTGGTGTAACTGAATTGATTAAAACAGGTTTTGAAGTATTGGTAGAAGCTGGTTATGAACCAATCAATGCTTACTTTGAATGTTTGCATGAAATGAAACTTATCGTAGACCTTATTTACGAAGGCGGTTTCCAAAAAATGCGTCATTCCATTTCCAATACTGCAGAATATGGTGATTACTACGTAGGCCCAAAAATCATTACTGCAGACACTAAAAAAGCTATGGAACAAGTATTGGCAGATATCCAATCTGGTAAATTTGCTGATGACTTCTTGGCAGATTCTAAAAACGGACAACCATTCCTTAAACAACATCGTGAAGCCGCTGCGAACCACAAAATTGAAGAAGTTGGTGCAGAACTTCGCGGCTTGATGAGCTGGTTGAAATAATATATTCGTGACTAATATTCATGATATAAAAAAAGCGATCCTTAGGGGTCGCTTTTTTATATCGAAAAATACTACTTAGGATATGATATAATAAAATGATATGAAAGAAGCAGGTTATAGTTCTTTTTAGCTCTATAATCTGTGTCGGATGGTTAAGTTATATAAGAAAGGAATTTATTTGAACCGCAAAGATTTAATGGACCGTTTACAAGAGTTATATGAAAATGAGGATAGTCGTATTACTATTAATCCTCATAGTAGTCAACGAGTAGCGCTTGTGTATCCTAATACGTATTTTGTAGGCATGAGTAATTTAGGGCTTCATATTATTTATAAAGAGATTAATGATCGACCTGATAGTGTATGTGAGCGTATTTTCTTGCCAGAGAAAAAAGAATTAGAGGTTTATGATAAAACTAAAACGCCTTTAATGAGTGTGGAAACGCAGCGTCCTATGCATCAATTTGATGTAGTTGCCTTTGATGTTACTTTTGAAATGGATTATTTCCATATTCCGTTTATGCTCAAACAAGGTCGAGTGCCAATTATGAGTACAGACCGTACCGATTTTGATCCTATCGTTATCGCTGGTGGCCCTTGTGCGACCTTTAATCCAGAACCTTTCGCAGACTTTATTGATGCGTGTATCATCGGTGAAGGAGAAGGTCTAGTTACTGCTGTGTTGAATCGCATTCGTGAGGGCCGCAGTAATGGTGAAAGTAGAGAATCTATTATTGCATCGTTAGCAGCTATTGCAGGAGTGTATGTACCAGCTTTATATACCCCACAATTTGATGAGGATGAACAATTTGTGGGGTACCATATAGCAGAAGGTGCGCCTCATACGATTTACCGTCATTTCCAACCTTTAACGAGTGGCGGTGAAACTGTTATTGCCACAGATTTTACCGAGTTTGGTGCTATGTATATTATCGAGGTCGCTCGAGGCTGTGGTCGTCATTGCCGTTTTTGTATGGCTGGTTACTGTTTCCGTGTTCCTCGCGTGCGCCCATTAGATATTTTAAAAAAAGGTGTAGACAGAGCGGAGAGTCTTGGTAAAAAAGTAGGCCTCATGGGCGCTGCTATTTCCGACTATCCAGAGGTGGACGAATTAGTTACCTATATTCGCTCAAAAGGCATGCGATATTCTTGTGCATCTTTGCGTGCCGATTCCTTAACACAAGTCGTTGTAGATGGTCTTGCTGATAGTGGTCAAAAGACGATTACTATTGCACCCGAAACGGGTAGTGAACGATTGCGTAGGGTTATTAATAAAGGCATTAGTGAGGAAAACCTGCGCACTGCTGCTCAATTATCTGCTAAATCGGGCATTCAACATATGCGTCTTTACATCATGATTGGCTTACCTACAGAAACGGATGAAGATATTGATGCTATTATAGGTTTGGCAGAACGGACACAAGCTCATATGGCAGAGGTGGGGTGTAAAGGTCGACTTACATTGAGTATTAATCCATTTATTCCAAAGCCATTTACACCGTTTCAATGGATGGCTATGGAATATCAAAAATCGGTAGAGAAAAAATTACAATATATAAAAAAATCATTGCAGAAAAATCGTCGTATTGAGGTTCTTGTAGAATCTCCTAAAGAGGCGTATATTCAGGGCGTATTATCTCGTGGTGATCGTCGGTTAGGCAAGGTTATTGCTGCTTGTGCTATGGATAAGGGAAGTAAATCCTTTAAAACAGAAATGAAAGCTGCTGGCCTCGATATGGATGTTCTTAATTATAGAGAACGAGATTTTAACGAATACTTACCTTGGTCTCACTTAAATATGGGGTTACATGAGGGCTATTTAGAATCAGAATGGCAACGATCTATGGACGAAGCGTATACTCCTCCTTGTATGGATGGATGTAAACGTTGCGGAGTATGTAAATAGACCCAATATTTTCAAGTAGCGGCGGAGTTTGTTAGTGGTACATAGATTGGACCATACAATAGGTATAATCGATGTTTATATAAATAGGCAAGGTGTATATGATGAATAAACAGGTTATGACAATAACAACGAATAGTATAGGTGAATGCATCAACCCGTGGAGATATGAATCTCCTCAGTGGAGTGATATATTCCCTATTGTCATGGGAGATACCTATCGTCATGGTGGTGTATCACAAGAACCGTATAGTTCATTAAATTTAGCATTTCACGTAGGGGACAATTCAGAAGCAGTTATTGAGAATCGTCGTATTGTTGCGGACTATTTGGGGGTTAATGGAGATCGCATTACATGTGCTAATCAAGTACATGGTTTGCAGGCTGTACGTATAACTGAGAATTTGATAGGTTCTGGTGCGTATGGTGAAAGCACAGCTATCGATGATTGTGACGCGATTTACACAGATATTCCTAATGTGCCTCTATTATTATTTACTGCTGACTGTGTTGGTGTTGGTATATATGATGCAAAACATCATGCTTTGGCTACTGTTCATGCAGGATGGAAAGGGGCTATTGGACATTTGCCAGTGATTACAATAGAGTCTATGCAACGAGATTTCGACACTCGCTTTGAAGATTGTTATATCTATTTGGGGCCTAGCATTGGACCAGAATCATTTGAAGTCAATCAAGAATTAGCAGATACTTTCATAAACGAATGGCAACGAATGACAGATATAGATAGTTGTGAATTAGTAAAATATATTCAGCGTAGTGGAGCGGACAAGGTAACGCCGCATATCAATTTATGGCGATTTATCGAACAAGATTTAGTTGAAAAAGGCGTTCCGAAGGAACAAATTTGTATAGGTGCTACGGATAGCATGACTAGTGCAGATTGTTTTTCTTATCGTCGCGAGGCGGGGGTAACAGGCCGTATGGCATTATTTGGAATGCTCAAAGAGCGTAAATAATATACATTCTAGGCTAAATATTATATAATAAATAAGTCTATAAATATATTTTTCGTAGTATATATGGGAGGCACTTATGATTGAGGAATCCCTACACGCAGTCCAACAACGAATGGCGGATGCCATGGCCAGCGTAGGGCGCGTAGATACGGCGTTATTGGTGGCGGTTACTAAAAACCACCCTGTGTCGTCTGTAGAAGCGGTGGCCCGTCTAGGCTGTACTCATGTAGGCGAAAATCGCGTACAAGAGGCAAAAGAAAAACAAGCTCTTTATAATGGACCTGATTTAGTGTGGCATTTAATCGGTCATTTGCAGGTTAATAAGGTTCGTCAAGCAGTGCCAATGTTTGATTTGATTCATTCTGTAGATAGTAAAAAATTACTAGATGAAATAGAAAAAGTGGCTGCTAAGCATGATAAAGTACAAGATATTTTATTACAAGTGAATGTGGCTCGGGAAGCAAGTAAATCGGGTATGTCCGTTGAGGAGTTTCCTGATATTCGAGAATATGCTAAGACATTACCGCATGTGCGCGTACGGGGGTTAATGTGTATGGCACCGTTTTTTGAAAATCCGGAAGACGCACGGCCTATATTTCGTGTAGCAAAGGCTTTATATGAAGATATGAAAGGCTATTTCCCAGATGGGGATATACAGTATTTATCAATGGGGATGACCCACGATTTCGAAGTGGCCTTACAAGAAGGTGCTAACATCGTTCGTGTAGGAACGGCTATTTTTGGGGAACGAGTATATAACTAGTATTCTAGTTGAATGTGGACGTATATTAGGAGGCATGACCATGGCAATGGGAGAACAATGGCAAAAAATTAAAAATATTATTGGACTCAATAACGATGACCGTTATGATGAGTACGATGAAGAATATGAAGAATATGAAGATGAAGACTATGTAGACAAAGTATCAACTACTGCACAAGCGCCTGTAACATCTGAATTTCAACCACGTAAAGTAGGAGGTATCTCTACCATGACACAACGTCCAACAGCAATGAAAGTAATTGTGATTGAACCTAAAGTATTTGAAGATTCTGAAAGCATCACTCATCAATTACGCGACATGCGTCCTGTATTGATTAATTTTGAAAATACAGATCCCCATGAAGCAGCACGCATTGTAGATTTTGTTTCTGGTTCTACTTTTGCGTTAGACGGCAAATTGGAAAAGGTAGGTAAAGATATTTTTATGTGTGTACCTGTCAATGTGTCTATTGATTATAGTAATGATTCTGAAGGTGCAACTGATGCGGATGAAATGGGTTGGCAAAATAAATAGTTTTATTCTGTAGATTGTATAGAGATATTTAGTTTTGCTCTTTAGATAGCCTCCTATTTCATATAGGAGAACAATAAGAAGAGATGTAGGTGATTACATGTTAGGTAAAACACTAGTAATTGGTGTAGGCTCCATGGGCGGCGCCTTGTTGCGAGGGGCTCTTCATAATGGTATATTGCAAAAACAAGACACGTCAGTATTGGTGAGACGTAGTGAGCAATTACAGAGCTTACAAGAAGAATTAGGCATTTCTGGTTTTACAGATATGCCTGATTTAACATCTTTTTCGACCATTATATTAGCGGTAAAACCGCAGGTGTTACCATTTGTATTATCTCAAATGGGGTCTGTCACTGAAGGCACTACAGTTATATCCGTAGCAGCAGGAATTACGTTAGCTACATTACAATCAGCATTGCCTAATGCTATTATGTATCGCGCTATGCCGAACACACCGGCCTCTATTGGTTGCGGTATGACGGCATTAACAACTGAGGCCGATGTGGATACATCCGATGTAGAAGCATTATTTAGTGCTGTTGGAGAAGTAGCCGTTGTTAGTGAGGCAGATTTGGATCGTTTAGGCGCTTTATCGGGAGCAGGTCCTGGTTATATGTTTGTTATTCTTGATGCTTTGGCTGATGCAGGGGTTCGTATTGGACTATCGCGACAGTTAGCTATTAAAGCAGCAGCACAAACATTATATGGCGCTGGTAAGATGGCATTAGAGAGTGGTTTGCATCCATCGGTACTGCGGGATCAAGTCACAAGTCCAGGGGGAACTACGATTGCTGGCATTGGTGCTATGGAAAAAGGTGGCATTCGCAGTGCCTTGCAAGATGGTGTTGTGGCCGCATTAGCTCGTTCTAATGAATTGGGGAAATAATGGCTGATACAAGTAAATTAATTCGATATTTTGAAGCTAGTGGCAGCGGCGAAGAAGCACGCCGTATGTTAGATTTAGCAGAACAAGTAGTAAAAGGAAAGCCTTTTCGCGTAGCAGATTTTACAAGTCCTGCGGGGCTTGTTATTGCTGATGCTATTAAAGCAGCATATCCTGAGCTACAAATACAATCTTATGGTGGCTATGAAGGGGCAGAGCGTATTCGTATTGCTTTTGTAGATAGTCATTTTCAAGGTACTGTAGATATGGGAATCTCTGCTTTCAAGGTAGAGTGGGATCCACGTTTTAGATTATTAACACATCGCGATGTGTTAGGATCTTTACTAGGTCTTGGCATTGATCGTTCTAAATTTGGTGATATTATCATGGTTCAAGGGGGGGCACAAATCCTCGTAGATTGTTCTGTAGTAGATTTTGTAATCCAAAATTTTACGAAAATCGCAATGGTTACTGTTTCTGTGAATCCTATGGAACTTGACGATATTGCACCGAAGGAAGAGAAAATTAAAGAAGTGCGTACTACTGTTGCATCATTGCGTTTAGATGCGGTAGCAAGCTCTGGCTTTAGCGTATCTCGTACAAAATTAGTGAGTGCTGTTAATGCTGGTTTGTTGCAAGTGAATTGGCAACCTGCGAAGGGTCCATCTCAAGAAGTCAAAGAAGGCGATGTGATTTCCATGCGTGGTCGGGGCCGAATGAAGGTGGAGGCCATTACTGGTACATCTCGTAAAGGTCGTATTGGTGTTTACCTGAAACGATTTATGTAAGCAAATTGAAAATCGGCTTGACACATCAAGCCGATTTTTTTATATGTGAGGTGTTAATATGCTTTCTATTACGCTACAACCTAATATCGATAGCCATATTCTCTTTGTAGGTGGTGGTGCTGTAGCAGAACGGCGTATCGGTTTATGTATACATGAGGCCTGTTGTATTGTTATCAGTCCTGTCGTGACCGACCAAATACGTCAATGGTCAGAAATGGGGCTCATTACATGGCATAAATCTATATTTAAAGATGTGCATATAGAGATTCTTAAATCTAGTAGATTGGTATTTATTTGTACAAATCATACAGCTATTAATGATGAGCTGGAGAGTTTGGCACGGAGGTATAAGGTATTATTAAATCGCAGTGATAATCCCTTAGCTTGTGATTTTACGGTGCCCTCTACTCTAAACATTGGTGATGTACATATTTCTATAGGTGCCAATAATGGGGGCCCTAGGGTTAATCGTCTCATTAGGCAAGATATGACAAAACGCTATAGTGAGTTGAAAATTGTGATGCCCAGACTTAAAATAATAAGGGAAGAAGTAAAACTACTCATCCCTCGTGTAGATGAGCGTCAACAATTTTGGCGCACTCATTTAGACGAAATAGCATTTCAAGCCATACTCGATGGAGATTGGCCTTTAATAGAGGAGAAACTACACCATGCAATTAGTGGTATTAGGTCTAAATCATAGAAGTGCCGCTGTTGAGGTGCGTGAACGTTTTTCGTTTGAAAAAAACGAGGTAAGTGCCGCCCTTAATCGGCTCTATGAATACGATAAAATTTCAGAATGTGTTATCTTATCAACATGTAATCGCACGGAAATCTATGCAGTGTTAGAAGAAGTAGAGTCTCCTAAACCATATATGTTACAGTTGTTGAAGGATTTAAAACATGCCGATATGATTGACGAATCTGCATTTTTCTTTTATGAAGATCGAGATTGTATTGAACATCTTTTCCGTGTATCTGCTAGCCTAGATTCCCTCGTGTTGGGGGAGGGGCAGATTTTAAGTCAACTAAAAGGGGCTTATATTACTGCTTATAGTTCTGGATTTACAGGTACTGTATTTAATATTTTATTTCAACGGGCCATAGGCGTTGGAAAAAAGGTTCGTACTAATACAGGTATTGCTAATACACCTGTATCTGTTAGTTATACGGCTGTCAATTTGGCGGAAGATAGTTTAGATAAGCCTTTGGCGGATGCAACGGTGCTCATTTTAGGTGCCGGTACTATGAGTGAGTTGACGGCTACTCATTTGCAGGCTAAAGGGGTAAAAACGATTTTCGTGTCTAATCGGACTTTCACAAAAGCAGAAACATTAGCAAAAAAATTCAATGGTCGAGCTATTAAATTAGATTGTTTTGTAGAACAAGCGGTGGATGCTGATATTCTAATTACCTCTACGGGGGCACCACATTATATTATTAATGAAAAAGAGGCGCGCCGTATTGCAGAATTACGTCATGGACGGCCAATCGTTATGATTGATATTGCTGTGCCTCGCGATATTGATCCGAGGGTGGCAGATATTGACGGCATCTATTTATTTAATATTGATGCCCTTGAAAGTGTAGTAGAAGAGAACAAACAACAGCGTGAAGATGAGGCAAAGCGAGCGGAGCCGATTATCCATGAAGCCATTGAAGAATTATTAGATAAATTAAGCTATTTATCTGTTCGCCCTATGATGGCACTCCTTACAGATAAGGCAGATCGCATTCGTCGCCGTGAATTACATCGCGCTTTGGCTAAGTTGCCGCATATATCCGATAAAGAACGGCGTATCATGGATTCTATGAGTCGTATGATTGTCCGTAAGATGCTGAGAGAACCGATGATTCATTTTAATGAAATTGCAGGCACCGAAGAAGAAGGGGTGTATTGGGATTTATTCAAAGATATGTTTAGTCTCGAGAAAGAAGGGTAATGCCATGAGAAACCATATAAAAATTGGTACTCGCAAGAGTGCCCTTGCATTGTGGCAAGCCGAGTTTATTAAAAGCGAATTACAGCGATTGAATCCTAGTATTACGGTGGAATTAGTTCACTTTAATACAAAGGGGGATCGCATATTAGAAAAGCCTCTTGCCGAAGTAGGTGGCAAAGGTTTATTTACTGCTGAATTAGAAGCTGCTATGCACGCTGGTGATATCGATATTGCTGTTCATAGTTTAAAAGATATGCCTACAGAATTGCCACAAGGACTCACCTTAGGTGCTATTTCTAAGCGAGAAGTGCCTTATGATGCGCTCATTAGCCCACAATATAAAACCCTGGATAAATTGCCGAAAGGTGCCCGTATTGGTACTAGCAGCTTGCGTCGACAAGCACAACTATTGCATAGGCGACCAGATCTTAAGATTGAGGTGATTCGCGGTAATGTACAAACAAGACTTAACAAGATTGAAACAGAAGGTTTAGATGGCGTTATTTTAGCACAAGCAGGATTAAAGCGTCTTGGTTTAGACCATCAAATTACACAAGTTTTTACGGCTGATGAAATGATTCCTGCTGTTGGACAAGGGGCTTTAGCCATTGAATGCCGTGCAGATGATGTAGAAATGCTTGATATGCTTTCACTTATCGATGACGAACCAACACGGCTAGCAGTAGAAGGGGAGCGGAGTTTCCTAAACCAATTGAATGGTAATTGTCAAGTGCCTATGGGTGTACATGGTACCATTGAAAAAGGTCAATTAACCTTAAAAGCCCTTATTGCGTCTACAGATGGCAAAACAGTATACGAAGGTGAACTATCAGGCCCTGCAACGAAAAGTGTTATGCTCGGTAAAAACCTTGCTAAAGCCTTATATGAAGAAGGGGGAAAACATATTATTGAAGCCCTCGTAAAGGAAGGAATTATAAAATGACAGGTAAAGTATATTTGATTGGTGCCGGCCCTGGTGATGCGAAATTAATCACTGTAAAAGGTCGTGAGTGTATTGAAAATGCTGATGTGATTGTATATGATTACTTGGCTGATGTACATCTTCTTGAATGGGCTCGTCCTGATGCAGAATTAATTTATGCTGGTAAACAATGCCGTGACCATACTATGCATCAATGGGAAATTAATGAATTGTTAGTAGCCAAAGGAAAAGAGGGCAAAATCGTAGCACGCCTTAAAGGCGGGGACCCTCTCGTATTCGGGCGCGGTGGTGAAGAAGCTATGGCGCTTCGTGAAGCTAAGGTGCCTTTTGAATTCGTACCAGGTGTAACATCGCCTATTGCAGCACCAGCTTATGCTGGTATCCCAGTGACACAACGGGCTATGGCTACTTCTTTTGCGGTAGTAACCGGTCATGAAGATCCGACTAAATCCGTATCCGGTATCCATTGGGAAGGCTTGGCAACGTCAGTGGATACACTTTGTTTTGTAATGGGCGTTACAAACCTTAAAATGATTGCAGACAATCTTATGAAATACGGTCGTTCTGCATCTACGCCAGTAGCACTAGTTCGATGGGGAACAAAACCGATTCAAGAGGTATTAGTGTCCACCTTAGAACATGTAGTGGAAGATGTAGAAAAAGCACAATTAAAGGCGCCTGCCATTATAGTTGTCGGTGATGTAGTTAATTTACGCCACCAATTACAATGGTTTGATAATAAACCATTATTTGGTAAAACTATCGTTGTTACACGTGCTCGTTCTCAAGCTAGTCGTTTTAGAGAAGCTTTGGTCAATGAAGGTGCCAATGTTATTGAGGCTGCAGCCATAAAAACATTAGCGCTTGAACTTTTTGATGAAGATAAACGCATTATGGAGCAAGTAGATACATATAAATATGTAGTATTCACCTCTGGTGAAGGGGTTCGGTATTTCTTCAATACTTTAAGTGCAATGGGCAAAGATGCGCGTGCTCTCGGCTATGCTAAGGTGTGTGCTATTGGTAGTGCTACAGGACGAGAACTATCTAATTTTGGTATCATTCCTGATATAATCCCTGTTGATTATAAAGCTGAATCCGTTGTAGATGCCTTAGAGCATCAGGTGAGCTCAGGGGATTCTGTATTATTGATTCAACCAAAAAAAGCGCGTGATGTAATTCCTCGCGCATTGCGCCATATGGACGTACAAGTTGATATTTTGCGTATGTATGAAACGCAGCAAGACACTACGCAACAAGAAGCGTTAGTTAATGCTCTCATTAATGGCGATGTAGATTATATTACATTTACTAGTTCCTCTACAGTTACTAATACATTGCAATTACTTGGTGACAATGCTTTAGAATTACTAAAACATACTAAAATCGCTTGTATTGGACCTATTACGGCAGCTACAGCCATGAGCGAAGGTCTTGAAATCGATGTGATTAGTCCTATATACACTACAGAAGGACTGGTGGATGCTATCATTGCTGATGTGACTGGTGAAAGTCAATAAACAGAAGTCTTTTCCCTTGTTGGTAGTTCTGTAGATTGGGATGAATAGATTCTATTTACTGTAATAGTTAGGAGACGACCTATGTACGATTTAACATATCGCCCTCGTCGATTGCGTATTTCCACAGAAATGCGTGACCTTGTGAGGGAAACTACATTAGATACATCTGATTTGATTTACCCTTTATTTATTGTGCCAGGAGAAGGTATTAAAAAGGAAATCGATACTTTACCTGGGCAATATCATCTCTCTGTGGATGAAGCGGTAAAAATGGCTCAAGAGGCTTACGATTTAGGTATTCGTGGGGTAGAAATTTTTGGTATTCCTACGTACAAAGATGAGCAAGGTTCCTCTGCATGGGATATGACACAACCTGTACAGCAAGCGATTATGGCGATTCGTAAAGCGGTGCCTAATTTATTAGTCATTGCAGATGTCTGTTTATGCCAATACACCTCTACTGGTCATTGTGGTATGATTGAAGATCATGAAATCTTAAATGATGAAACATTGCCTTTACTCTGTAAAGTAGCTGTTAGTCAAGCAGAAGCGGGGGCTCATATGGTGGCACCTTCCGATATGATGGATGGTCGTGTTGGTGCTATTCGAGAAGCTTTGGATAATGCGGGATATACAAATGTATCCATTATGAGCTATGCTGCGAAATATGCATCTGCTTATTACGGACCATTCCGTGGTGCTGTTAATTCGGCGCCTCAATTTGGAGACCGAAAATCGTACCAAATGGACCCAGCTAATCGATTAGAAGCTATGCGTGAAATTGAACTAGATATTGCTGAAGGGGCAGATATTATTATGATTAAGCCTGCTTTGTCTTATTTAGATATTGTTCGTGAAACTCGTGATCGCTATGAATTACCATTGGCGGTATACAATGTATCTGGTGAATATGCGATGGTAAAATCAGCTGCTGCAGCAGGTCTTATTGATGAGGAACGGCTCGTTATGGAAACAATGCTATCTATGAAGCGGGCAGGTGCAAAGATTATTATTACTTACCATGCCCTCGATGTAGCGAAATGGCTTTCAAAATAAGGAGAGATAATGTTGCAATTAGGTAAATCAGAGAAAGCTTTTGAAGAAGCTAAACGCTATATGCCGGGCGGTGTGAATAGCCCTGTACGTTCTTATCGTAGTGTAGGTTCCAACCCTCCGTTTATTAGCTCTGCTAGCGGTAGTCGTATTTATGATATTGATAATAATGAATATATTGATTATGTGCTTAGTTGGGGACCTATGATTTTAGGCCATGCAAACCCAGAGGTTATTGCCAGTTTACAAGAAGCTATTCCTCGTGGCACTAGTTATGGTGCACCTACTTTATTAGAAACGGAATTGGCTAAAAAAATTCAAGCCTTCATGCCTTCTATGGAAATGGTGCGCCTTGTTAGCTCCGGCACAGAATCTACTATGAGTGCCCTTCGTGTAGCTCGTGGTTATACTGGACGGGATCGTATTGTCAAATTTGTAGGGTGCTATCATGGTCATAGCGATGCACTTTTGGTGAAAGCTGGTTCTGGATTGGCTACTTTTGGTGTGCCAGATAGTCCAGGTGTGCCAAAAGGTGTAGCAGAAAATACTATTACTTTACCATATAATGATATTGATGCAATTACAAAGCTGTTCAATGAAATCGGTGATACTATTGCGGCTGTTATCGTAGAACCTGTAGCAGGGAACATGGGGTGCGTACCGCCTGTACCTGGATTTTTGGAGGCTTTGCGAACGCTTACCAAGGAACATGGTTCTGTTCTTATTTTTGACGAAGTGATGTGTGGATTCCGTGCTAGCAGTGGTGGTGCTCAAAAATTATACAATATTAAACCAGACCTAACTTGTTTAGGTAAAATTGTGGGCGGAGGGATGCCTATGGCAGTATTTGGTGGTTCTGCTAAAATCATGAGCGAAATCGCTCCTTCTGGACCTATTTATCAAGCTGGTACCTTGAGTGGTAATCCCATTGCTGTAACATCAGGTTTAGCGACATTGTCTATTTTGCAACGAGACCCGACTATTTTTAAACAAGTAGAAGAAGCGACAAAAACATTATGTGAAGGTTATGAACGATTAGCTGCACAGTACAATGTACCTGTAGTAGTGCAACGTGTAGGTTCTATGTTTACTGTATTTTTTACAGATAAACCAGTTCATAATTTTGATGATGCTAGCCAATGCAATGAGGCGCATTTTAAAATATTCTTCCATCATAACTTGAGCCATGGTATTTATATGGCGCCGAGCCCTTATGAGAGTAATTTTGTGTCTATTTGTCATAAACATTCTGAAATTGAACGTACATTAGCAGTAGCTGAGGAAGCTTTTAAAATTATTAGTAATCATGTATAACAAGTAGATGGTATTTACATATGTAATCGATATAGGTGATGAACATGCAGTTTTATAAAAATTTAAAACGCGCTCGTGTACGCATGGGTAAGAGCCAAATCGAAGTTGCTAAAGCAGTAGGGATTAGTAATGCGGCTTTGTCGAATTATGAAACCGGATATCGTGAGCCAGACCTTGATACGTTGTGTTCTTTGGCTAATTACTATGGCCTTACATTAGATGAATTAGTTGCCGTGAAACCAGAGGGAAAAGAGACTGTATTAGATATGGCATCCATTGCTAAATGTAAACATGTAGCTTTTAATGGCAATGTGTATAGCTTGAAAGAATCTCAAAAAAAAGTATTGCTCCGAGAATTGGGCACTTTGTTTGAAGGATTTGAAAAATCTAGAATTAATATGGAGACAGTAGAAAATCATCGTCATAATCATATTAATCGCGGGGGCCTATTGGGGGCAAACCTTGCGACGAGTCGGGTAAAAAAATGATAAAATAATATTGATAGCCATAAGGATATACCCTATACTGAATTTGTAAACATTATAGTGTGTCTTTAGCTAGACTTTGAACGTACTCATAACTGTTTACACCATAAAACAATAATAAAAGAAGCCTAGATGGTTGTTTATAGATTTGCTATGAACGTCATCTAGGCTCTTTTTTATGAAAGTCATTCTTTATTTATCATTTATTTTTATTTTTATTTATTAACTTTAAAAAGCAATTCATCTAATAAAAATCAGTACGGTGAAGATTCTTTGACAGCTGGATATAGGCGTGCATTACAAGGAAAGTCATATGGTTATACTCCTGAATGGAATTGGGAAACTGGAGAATATTCTATAATGGGAAATCCTATTGTAGAATCAATTCTTTCTGATTCAGAAGTTTTAAATGCTAAAAACATAGGGATTAGTAAGCATGCTGAAGATATAGATCTTAATGGTCGTGGCTTCGGGGGTAAGAGTATACTAAGAGGGTTTATAAAAAGAGAGCCGTCAAAACAATTTTTAAACCGAATTACAGATGGAACTCATATGGAGGTCGTTGATGGTATTAAAGTATTAAAGCCTAGTATTGTTTATCTAAAAAATGGTTATACATATTATACTGATGCTGATAGAAATATAACAAAGGTATCTGGCATAATAGAATTAAATGATGCTAAGCGTATTCCTAGTGCACAAAAAGCTATAGTGCAGCAAACGGACATCTGGGTTTACGTTTTCTTATAGTATAAATGGAGAACGTCCAGTTATACATAAAATTTCTAATAATTAAGGTGAGGCTATATGGATAGATATATTAATAAGATAAGAGACATATTGGTAGAGTGTATGCCTAAACATTGGTATAAGGCTTATTTATATTTTGATAGTACAGAAACTGGATCAATGACTTCAGCTGAGTACTACGTAAAGACTCCGGCTGGGTCAATCATTAGTTATGGTGATTTATTATATAATTGCAGTACTGAAAAAGTAAAATCTATAAAATCTGGGACTAGTGAGATTTTGACGTATGTACGTTTACTTCATGAAGCTTCTACAGAACAATGGACGTGGGGAACAATGTATATTTCACGCGATGATTATGAGCCATATTGTGAATTTCATAATGATCCTGTAACTGACGATTGTTGGCTTCAAAATAGATATAAGTGGGAATATCAGAATTTTGGTGTTCTAGCTAGAGAAGATGAATTTGAGCCGGATGTATATAAAGAAATGCTAAAAGGTCCTCGAGGTGTTTTATTATTGGAAGATATGGAATCCCGTATATTAGCAAAAAATTATACTGCCATAGACAAGGCCTTTAGATTAGAACATAAGAGTATAGAGGATGAGCTCGAGAAGCATTATAATGCTCTGGCAAAAAAAATATTCAAATTAACTCCACTAGATTGGAGTTTTGTAGAATTGAATTTTGAAAGTCATAATAATAGTTCTTCAGTAGAACTTTCAATTTATCGGGATGATAATAACACCTTAATTTCACGGTATGTAGAAGAAAATAATGATGAACCTGCTATTATTTCAGAAATTATGTCTGATTTAAAACATGATGTTTTAGACATGATAGAGACCTTTAAATTATACAATCAAAATCCATTCTCTAGTATGGTTTATACTTTAACTTCTGAAGGTCAGTTATCTTTAGATTTTTCTTATGATAATAAATGATTTGTATTACTTATTGATGTTTATACTAGTCATATGTATTTGCTTAATTGTAGAATGAAATTGAACAACTAAAAATCCATAGTGAACCTTGTGTTATGATTTAGGTGTCTCATCAAAATATAACCGAGGTAATCACTATGGACTACACTAATCATAACACGACATTACGCACAAACAAACACTTAAACTTTGAAGAACGCTTTTATGTAGAAAAGAGAATCGCCGTAGGTGATTCTGTGACCGCTGTTGCAACCGTATTAGGACGCTCTAGAACCACTATTTATACAGAACTAAAACGTGGTTCTGTTATTCAAATTCGACAAGGTAAAGCTCGTCTTGTATATTTTGCAGATTCAGGGCAATTAACGTATGAACAACAACGTCTTGGCTCATTTAATACAATGAAGTTAGGTTCCATAGAGTCCTTTTAGTGTAATACGTTGCTCACTAAGAAAGTCCGTTTCGAGTAAGTATAAACGTGAACTAGGAAAATCAATAGAACTTTGTGATGTTACGATTGAAACTCGAGAAGAGTTTGGTCATTGGGAAATAGACACTGTTCGTGGGGCAAAAGATAAAACAGATGATGTATTGATTTCTTTAATAGAACGAAAAAGCAGATTATATGTAGCTTTACGCTGTCCCTCTGCACGTTCCGGCGATGTAAAAGAAACATTAGAAACATGGTTAAGTACATTTAGGAACAATGTAAATCTAGGATTGTTATGTAAGACGATAACCGCTGATAATGGTTTAGAATTTGCGGATATATCTGATCTTGAAGACGAGATACTATCTATCTATTTTGCAAGACCCTATTCAGCTTGGGAACGAGGCTCTAACGAAAGGCATAACGGTTTACTTCGCCGCTTTATTCCAAAAGGAAAACGTATAGAAAGCATCTCAGAACATACACTCCGACGAACTCTTCACTGGTGTAATAACTTACCACGTAAGATATTACATTACAAAACACCACGAGAAGTCTTTTTAGAAGAAGTTAATAAAATAGTGGATTTAAATACTGTTCAATTTCATATTGCAATTTAAGATTCTAATTTTTTACTTGACACTATATCTAAAAAACTATATCGTGTACATACACGAAAGAGGCACAATCTTCTCGTGAATGTTAATTATGTTTTGTAACTAAAGGAGATTATATTATGCCTGTATTTAACGCTTACGTTCCTGCTAACAAATTTACAAAAGAACAAAAGAAAGCCTTGGCTGATGCTTTCGTATTGGCCTTGCACGATGCTTTGAATGCACCAGCAGATGACCAATTCGTTGTTATTCATGAATTGTCAGAAGATAACTTGTACATCCATCCTACCTTCCCTAACATGAATCGTACAGATAAACGTATGATTGTTACTGTTGATGTAAGTACAACACGTTCTTTGGATGAAAAACGCAAACTTACTGAATTGGTGACTAAGTATGCGGTAGAAAAAGTAGGTATTGGTCAAGATGATATTGCTTTATTGATTTATGCCTTACCATTAGAAGACATGAGCTTTGGTCGTGGTCTTTTGATGCCAGATGATGCAGAAGCTATGCAAAAACGTACACGTCAATAATTATCGTTAATTGTAACAAAGCCCAGTGGATTTTTTAGTTCATTGGGCTTTCAAGATAAGGTTGTGATAGTATGACTAAAATTACAGATGCCTTGACAGTAGGTCCTTTTACCCTTAAAAATCGTTTAGTTTTGCCACCTATGGCTACGTCTAAAGGTCAAAATGGTTTTGTTACGGATGACTTGTGTGAATATTATGCAGCACGCAGTCAGGCAGGTATAGGATTGATTATTACAGAACACCATTTTGTTTTGCCTAATGGGCAGGCTACGCTTAACCAAGTGTCTGTTTCTCGGGATGAAGATATTCCAGGTTTACGAAAGTTGGCTCAGGCTATTCATCAAGATGGCAGTAAGGCGGTATTGCAAATCAACCATGCCGGTAGTGCGGCTATGCCGGAACTCGCTTTAGCGGGTAAGGCCATAGGGCCATCGGCTATTGCTAATGCCAACCCTTACTTTCAACCTCGTTATCCTAAAGGGGTGGACATGGCCATTCCTAATGAGATGACTCATGAGGATATTAAAACCGTTGTGGAAGCTTTTAGACAGGCTGCTCGTCGGGCGAAGGAAGCGGGTTTTGATGGTGTTGAAATCCATAGTGCTCACGGTTATCTTTTTAGTCAATTTTACTCGCCTTTGATGAATCATCGGACAGATGAATATACGGGTAAAACGATAGAAGGGCGGACTAAAATTCAGGTAGAAACGATTAAGGCCATCCGTCAAGAAGTGGGGCCTGACTTCTTTATCAGCTTGCGGTTGGGTGCTATTGATGATAGAGAGGGCGGCAGTCAAGCTAGTGAGGCAGGAGAGGCTGCTAAGATTTTTGAGGCTGCCGGCATTAATATGATAAGCATTTCTGGCGGTGCTAACGCTTATTTGCGGCAGGGCCATACAGAAGAAGGCTTTTTCCAAGATGTTTCTCGTATCGTTAAAGAGGCCGTGTCCATTCCTGTTTTGCTAACAGGGAATATTAGAACAAAAGCAAGGGCAGAGGCTTTGTTGAATGATGGTGCCTGTGACCTCGTAGGTGTGGGACGTCCTTTGTTGGGGGACCCTCAGTATGTAAAAGAATTGCTAGATTAAATAGTTAGTAATTCTTAGCAACTATCACTTTTTTATACTAATGACTGTGTGCTTGTAGATAACATATAGGAGACAAGGCATGAATACAAAATTTGCTAAGATTTTTGAACCTATAACCTTTCCTAATGGCGTGACTCTTGATAGCCGTTTTGCCATGGGGCCGATGGTTATTGTAGGCTCTGAGAAGGGCGGGGCTATTGGGCAAGATGATTTGACTTACTGGCACCGTCATAATAATTCTGCCAGCCTTTTGATTACAGGGGCTACGGCCGTATCGGAATACAGTGATGCTTATGGCAATGGCTTGGGTCTTTATAAGGATGACCAAGTAGAAGGTTGGAAAGAATTGGCTAAGGTTATGAAAGCCGAGGGCAACCGCGCGGTAGTTCAACTTTTTCATGCGGGCTATCGGTCTTCTTTTACTTATAAGGACAAGGGCGTTGCCTATAGTGCCAGCACTAAGACCTATTCCTTCTTGGATTATCCTGTTACAGGTTTGACAGAGGCACAGATTGAAGAGGTCTTGAATGATTTTGCAGCGGCTGCTAAACGAGCTATTGATGCTGGTTTTGATGGGGTTGAAATTCATGGGGCTAACCGCTATTTGATTCATCAATTTTTCTCTGTTGTGTCGAATGAAAGAACTGATAAATGGGGCGGCAGCCTTGAAAATCGTGCTCGCTTTGCCCTTGAGGTTGTAAAACGGGTTAAGGCTGTTATCAAAGAACATGCAAAGCCTGATTTCCTTTTGGGATACCGCATTTCTCCTGAGGAAATTCATAGACATGGCGATGGGTTTACCTTTGATGAGGCCCTCTATCTTATTGATGAGGTGGCTACCTTAGGGGTAGATTACATCAATACATCGCAGTCGGGTCCTCGTAGTTTTGCGGCTACGCCAAAGGCAGGGAATTATCAAGGTCAAGCTATTAATAAGGTTATCAAGGAACGCTTGGCCGGTCGTGCTTTGCTTTTAGGAGCAGGGGACTTAACTAGTCCTGATAAAATCCTAGAAGCTGTTACTGACTATGTTGACGTGGCAGCCACAGCAACTATGGTTTTATTGGACCCTGATACGAAGGAAAAAATTTATCAAGGCCGAGAAGATGAGGTTACGCTAGAAGTTAAGGAAGATAGACTGGCAGACTTGTGCTTGCCAAAACTTTTCTACTCTATCGCTCCACTCATCGTGACGAGTCAGTTTGTGCCACAAATTACTAAGGACTTGCTCTATAAAAAGCCTGAGTAATCCTAGATAAAGTATATTATGCAAAATTTTTATTATATTTAAGTGATTCAAAGGGCAAACCCATTACAAGCTTAAGACTATGAGATTAACTTATAAAAAGTTAAGTAATGTTAGATGGCTAAATTATAGTTACTCTTATAGTTAGTTGATTTAATTTTCTATTTGTTTTTTATATTGTAATCGTGTAAAGAAGAAAGGACTTACAATGAAAAAAGTATTGTTAGGTGCTTTAACAGGGATTGGTTTGGCTACATTGACAGCTATGCCAGCCTTGGCGGAACCGGTTTATAATCCACCAGTTAATCAAGTAAAAATGCAAAAAACACAAGTACCAGGTTACTATCGTATGATGGTAGGGAATAATGAGGTTACTGCCATTTATGATGGCTATGGTAACTTGGATGCTTCCTTGATGACAGATTATACGAAATTCACCAAGGAAGAATTAGATAAAATGATAGATGATGCCTATGTGCCTCGTACGGAATTAGGAGGCATGGAAGGGACTATTATTGCCTACTTGGTGAATACAGGTGACCATTTGATTCTTATTGACTCCGGTAAAGGGGAAACAAAGGCTCCTATTTTCTTGGATGAACAAGGTCGCTTGCTAGATAACATGAAAGCAGCTGGTTATACGCCAGACCAAGTGGATATTATCTTGCCAACTCATATGCATTCCGACCATATTAACGGTATTACTTATAAAGGGAAACGGGTATTTAAAAATGCCACTGTGTATGTACCAAAGGAAGAAAAAGCCTTTTGGATTGATACACCAGTAGATGCTTTGCCAAAAGAAGTTCAACCTTATGTAGAACTTGCTCATTATGCTATGGACCCATATATTAAGGCGGATAAGGTTAAATATTATACTTCTGGCCAAGAAGTCTTCTCCAATGTAAAATCGCTACCATTGTTTGGCCATACACCAGGTCATAGTGGTTTTGAATTTACTTCTAATGGAGAAAAAATTCTTTTCTGGGGTGACATTATCCACTGTGGTCCTGTACAATTAAAGCATCCTGAAGTGGCTATTGAATTTGATGCCAATGCGGATGCAGCCCGTGTTACTCGGGATAAAATGTTGAAACAAGTTGTTAAAGATAAAACTCTAGTTGCTAGTCCACATTTGCCTTTCCCTGGTTTCGGACATATCGAAGCAAGCGATGATGGACAAGGTTATAAATGGATTCCTGTGACTTATCATCCACTTGAAAAACATTAATTTTCCTGGTTATTGATAAGTAAGGTTAGTCGTTATGGCATTAAACTTCTTTAAATTCTTATAAGAAGTTTTAATGCATGTAATGAAATCGCTTTGAAATACTTCTTGGCCTCCTTATGTGCTTCTTGAAATCTTTAAAAACATTTTGTAATATTTTAGACGAATAATGTTTTTAATATTGTTGCCTTAAGATAAGGAAAGACTTGTTTATTTTGGCTTAGGCTAGTTATGAATAGGGCATCACAGAGTATATAGGTAAAAGTTATGAAATCTATCGAAAAAAAAAATAACTCACAATATTTTGAGGATTGTCCCTATTTTACGGCTGCTAAGTATTTGCGGAAGATGGAACAAGTGACAGAAGCCTATTTGAAGGAAACGGGTCTAGCTCCTGCTTATGCCTATATCCTTGAAGCCCTGGACCGCTATGATGATGTAAATAGCATCATGTCTATTAGCCATGCTCTTGGTTATGAGCGGTCTACGGTATCTAGGCTTGTGAAAAAGCTAGAAAAAGAGGGGCTCGTGGAACTTTCACCAGACGGGCGGGCTACACATGTGGCTTTGACCGCGGCAGGTAAACGCCTCGATGATGAACTTATCAAGCCGAGCATTGCTAAGTATAGTGCTGATATGGACACCCTTTTAGGGGGCCAGGAACGGGTTCAACTGACTTACTTATTAGTGGAAAGTACGGAAAAAATTGAACGTATTTTATAAATTTTAGAACAATCAATATCATTCAACTTAGGACCACCTATCTAAGAGGTGGTCCTAAGTCTTTTATAAAAGGCGTAAAAGGTCATGATAAAAAGTTTTTGATTTTATAATAAAAATAGGCTGCTTAATTGTAAAATGAAATTGAACAACTAAAAATCCATAGTGAACCTTGTGTTATGATTTAGGTGTCTAATCAAAATATAACCGAGGTAATCACTATGGACTACACTAATCATAACACGACATTACGCACAAACAAACATTTAA
>NZ_RQUY01000021.1 GCF_003992125.1 Veillonella caviae
ACATGGGGTGATGCTATTGTTTGGAGTGATTTACACTTTTATGATAAAAGTTTCAATTCTTCATGGGATTAAAAACCAACACCTTTTGTCCTATAAGCCTTTTTTTATGTGAATAAAAGGAATGAGGTGTATTTGAATTTGTGATAATAATTTATAATCATATACTATACGATTACTATACGATTTTACTGTGCTTGTCGTATTGTTCACCACCAGCATCTGGCAACATACCGTATTCTACGGTCCAGAGATTTTTGTATTTTAATGCTTGGTTATGAATGCGTTCGATTTGTGTTTCGTCAGTTCTTACTACCCGTGCTGGAATACCAACAACAAGGGAATTGGGAGGAATCACTGTATTTTCTTTTAATACAGCGCCAGCGGCAATAATAGTGCCAGATCCAATATGGCAACCGCTTAATACAATGGCACCCATACCGACTAACACATTGTCTTCGATGGTAGAGGCATGGACGATAGCACCATGACCAATGGTAACAAAATCACCTAGTACACAGGCTTTGTCATCATCAACGTGGAGCACGGAATTATCTTGTACATTAGAATATCTGCCAACGATAATTTTATTGACGTCACCGCGAAGTGCACAGTTTTGCCAAATAGAAGCATATTCTTTAAGTTCAACATCGCCTGCTAATTCGGCACCAGGCATAACGCAAGATTTAGGGTCAAGTTTTGGATATTTTCCGTGAAATGGTAACATATTAACACCTTCTAAAAGATAATACAAATGTAATAAAATAGTGGATTTAAATACTGTTCAATTTCATATTGCAATTTAAGAATAAAATAATAAGTAATTAGCGTTTAAAAATATATCATAGATAGTATGGCTATTTATGATATATTTTTGATGTAAGGATACAGATTATGATTAAATGATGTCGATAAAACGCTGTGCTTTACGGATGGACATGATGGCTTCGTTCATGACGGACTGTACAATGAATCGAGCTGGCTCGATTTCGTTGAGACGGTTAAGGCCTTGCCCTACTTGAACAGCACCATTTACAACATCCCCGTCTACAGCGGCTAATTTGTTAGTGCCTTGGGACATTTTGCTACGTTCTTCTGCTGTGGTGATTCCATCGGTTTCGGCAGCGATGTAACGATCTGTAAATTCGCTGCGTAAACTACGTACACCACCGTGACCAGAAAGGAGACCTGTTACTACAGAATCAGTATCAGTAGCTTTGATAATAGCTTCTTTCATATTTATATGGGCTGTACATTCCTCGGCTAATAAGAATCGAGAGCCCATTTGCACCCCTTGGGCTCCCATAAGAAGAGCAGCTGCTAAACCGCGTCCATCTACGATCGATCCAGCTACTACAACAGGAATTTTGATTTCTGGTAAGATATTTTCCATCAAGGACATAGTTGTTTGGGAACCGATATGGCCACCGGCTTCCATACCTTCTATAATAATTGCATCTGCACCGGCATCTTCAATACGTTTTGCCAATTTTAGAGATGGTACTACAGGGATAACTTTAATGCCTGCATCTTGGAAAATTTTGATATATGGAACTGGATTACCGGCACCTAGTGTAACAAAAGCAGGTTGTTCTTCGATAATAACGGACACAAGTTCATCTTTATTAGGTGCCATTAACATGAGATTCACACCAAATGGCTTATCTGTTAATGTTTTACAAGCTCGAATTTCATTTCGTGTCCACTCTGCATCGCGACCTCCTAAGGCAATAACACCAGTAGCACCGGCATTAGCCACAGCAGATACTAACTTAGATTCCGATATCCATGCCATCGCGCCTTGGATGATAGGATATTCAATATTGAGTAATTGAGTTAAGGCTGTTCTCATAGATCCTCCTATATAACTATATTATATAAACAACGATATTATCGTATTGAATAATAAAATGATAGTACCTTAATAAATCAAATACATAATGCTTATATATGCGTGCTATTCGATGCTTATAACTACAAAATAGATGCTTTTGAAAGTAGTATGTATAATAATTTTGATACTAAAATGAAAGGAGACTTTCATAAATAATAGTATAACATAAAAAGCAAATGATAACACATCTCATTTTTTAGATTCGTAAAAGAGTGCATAATCACTATCTATTTTGAGTATAAAAAATGATAAAAAAATGGATAATAGGTATTGAAAAGTTTCGATATCTTTGGTATACTACATTACAGATAAAGTATCTGAAAGATATGAATACCAATTTTATGAATAATTTCAAGTGAAGGAGGATATACAAATGGAAAAATACGTATGCGTAGTATGTGGTTGGGTTTATGACGAAGCTGTAGAAGGCGTTAAATTCGAAGATCAACCAGCTGATTATGTTTGCCCACTTTGCGGTGTAGGTAAAGATCAATTCGAAAAAATGTAATGAATACATTTAAAAGGCTATCCCAAGGGCTCTTGAGATAGTCTTTTTTATTTGACAAAGCCCGTAGTGATGTTTATAATATTATAAGTCGAGGTAAGATTATGAAACTGCAAGTAGAGCAAGCAAAAGAACATATAGGAAAGAAATTTCCTTATAGCTATACGATATCAAGTGAAGAACTTGGTAGTGACTTAGTTGCTTTTCCTTGGAGCCGTCATGATATAACCATTAGTGGTGAGTTTTGGTTTGATGGTCAAAACTACATTGTTCTAGGTGATATTGATTCGAAAGGTGATTATGAATGTTCTCGCTGTTTACAACAAACAGAACATGAACGACATGATTCTTTTGAAGAGGTCTTTAGTGATTCGCGTACACCTAGTGACGATGTGATTCCTTTCGATGGAGAGGATATTGATTTAACAGAACTGATAAGGGATACATTAATCATCAATGAGCCCTCTCAAGTGGTATGTCAGGATGATTGCAAAGGATTGTGCGTTCATTGCGGAGCAAATTTAAATGTTTCACCTTGTTCTTGTGAATCCTTTGTGGTGGATCCTCGATTTGCAGAGTTGCGTGCTTTGCTTGATGAGAAAGATGATAGATTGTCCTAATGATTGTTTAAGGAGGTGCAGATAATGGCAGTACCTAAGCGTAGATTGTCAAAAGCTCGTCGCGACCGTCGTCGTGCTAATTGGAAATTAGAAGCTCCTGGTTATGTAGCATGCCCACAATGCCACGAACCTAAGATGCCTCATCGTGTTTGCCCTACATGCGGTCACTATAAAGGTGAGCAAGTAGTAGCTAATGCTTAAGCGCACAAAAAACACCTACACGATTGTGTAGGTGTTTTTTTGTGCACTTTTTTGAGGTCTATAGGTTTGGTAAGTTCATTTTTTTGTTAGTACTTAAAATTTGATACTATATCTATGAAAAGCCTTGCTATTAGGGGAATTATTTTATATACTTAGTATGTAATATTAATACTAGGTCATAAAAGGTGGTCTTATGGCACGTTTGAAGAAGCAAGATAGACAACAACAGTTAATAGAAAAACTGAATATTACGCCTTTTCTTACTGATGAGGAGTTGGCTACTCACTTCGGTGTCAGTGTACCTACTATACGTCTAGATCGATTGGAATTAGGCATTCCTGAGTTGCGTGAGCGGATTCGTGCTATGGCAACAGGTCATGCACAAGAAGATTCTCCTGAATCTATTCAGCATGAAATTTTAGGGGAGTTAATAGATGTAATAGAAGGCAAACAAGCGCTGTCTATGTTACATACTACGTCAGATATGGAAGATCGTTTTGGCTTTGTGGACCCTCAATATTTATATGCTCAAGCTAATTCCTTAGCGAAGTTAGTGATGGGGACTACTGTATGTTCTACAGAAGTAGGTAATATAAAGTATAAGACTCCAGTAAGTGCAGGGACCAATTTGGTGGCAAAAGCAGAAATTGTTCGCCGCCGAGGTGATAAGTTCTTTATTTGGGTCATCATTCGCGATAAAATAAAAGAAGTATTTAGAGCTAAATTTATCATGGAATCTATAGAGAATAAGGTGTAGTAAATGAAAATTGCAGTAGACGCCATGGGTGGTGACTTTGCTCCATTGGAAACCGTCTTAGGATCCATTGACGCAGTACGAGAAAATAAACATATTGAAGTTGTTCTTGTAGGCGATGAAGAGCAAATATATAAAATTTTACAAGATAATAATGAAACAGATAATCCTCGTATATCTATTTATCATGCTAGTGAGGTTATCGGTATGGATGAACATCCAGGACAAGCGTTGCGGAAAAAGAAAGACGCTTCTATCATAGTAGCGACTTCTCTAGTGCGTAATAAAACATGTCATGCGATTATCGCTCCCGGTAGTACTGGTGCAGCGGTAGCATCTGCATTGTTTGGGCTAGGTCGTATCAAAGGCGTTGATAGACCTGTCATTGCAACGCCAATGCCTACGGTAAATGGCATTACGGTTATGCTTGATTCTGGTGCGAACTCCAATAGTAAACCAAAACATCTTGTACAAGGTGCGTTGATGGGATCTGAATATGCAAAACTTTTGCTAGGGAAAGAAAATCCAACAGTAGGTCTTTTAAATATCGGCGAAGAAGCAACAAAAGGCAATGATGTGGTACTGGCTACATATCCTGTATTAGAAAAGATGAAAATCATCAATTTCAAAGGCAATGTAGAAGGTCGCGATATACCAAAAGGCGTTGTAGATGTAGTAGTGTGTGATGGATTTGTAGGTAATGTAGTACTAAAATTTGCTGAAGGACTCGTTACAGGTCTTACGCAACTTGTTAAAGACAGTATTATGAGTGGCAGTATATTGGCAAAGATTGGTGCTATGCTTGTGAAACCAGCATTAAAACCAATTGCTAAAAAACTTGACCACACCGAAAATGGAGGCGCTCCATTATTGGGGGTTAATGGTGTATTTATGATTGCCCATGGTAGTTCTAAAGCCAAAGAAATCAAAACAGCTATTACCATTGCTGGTGATTTAGTAGAACGTAAAATTATTGAGCATATTCAACAAACAATGGAAATTGAAGGAGCCTTGAAATATGAGTATGATGAGTAAACCTGTTGGAATTATTGGTACAGGTAGCTTCCTTCCTGATAATGTAGTGACGAATTTTGACCTCGAAAAAATGGTAGATACCAATGATGAGTGGATCAGAGAACGTACAGGCATTGAAGAAAGACGTATTGCCCCAGAAGGTATGAATACATCTTATATGGCTACTGAAGCAGCAAAAAAAGCATTGCAAATGGCTAAGTTAAGTGCAGAGGATATTGATATGATTATCTTCGCCACATTAACACCAGATATGATTATTCCTTCTGCAGCTTGTGTATTGCAATCTAACTTAGGTGCTAAAAATGCAGCAGCCTATGATTTGCAAGCTGCTTGTTCTGGTTTTGTATATGGGTTGATTACAGCTGCTAGCTATATTAGTTCTGGTATTTATAAAAATGTTCTTGTAGTAGGTGCGGAGATTCTATCTCGTCGTGTGAATTGGAAAGATAGAGGTACATGCATTCTTTTTGGTGATGGTGCTGGTGCTGCTATCGTATCTGAAGTACCTGAAGGATATGGTATTAAAGGTATTGACATGGGCGCTGATGGTACAGGTGGTTCGGCTTTGTGCATTCCTGCAGGTGGTACTGCGGTTGTGGCTAATGACCAACGGGTGGAAGAAGGATTAACTTTCATCCATATGGATGGTCCAGAAGTCTATAAATTTGCGGTTAAAACGATGGGACGTACAGTATTGAAATCTCTTGAAAGAGCCAATATGGAATTGGATCAATTAGATTTTTTTATTCCTCATCAAGCGAATATTCGAATTATTGATTCCGCTGCAAAACGTTTGCATATGCCGATGGACAAAGTTTTTGTGAATTTACATAAGTATGGTAATACATCTGCCGCTTCCGTGGCGATTGCTCTTGATGAAGCGCATCGCGATGGTCGATTCAAACGTGGCGATAATGTGGCGTTTGCAGGATTTGGAGCTGGCCTCACATGGGCGAGCCTCGTCTTGAAATGGTATTAAGGAGGAAACATCAAGATGATTAAGACTGATATTTGTGATTTGTTACAGATTGAATATCCAATCTTACAAGGTGGTATGGCTTGGTTAGGTACTGCAGAACTAGCAGCCGCTGTATCCGAAGCTGGCGGCCTTGGCATCATTGGTGCAGGTCATATGCCACCAGATGTATTCCGTAATGAAATTCACAAGCTGAAAGAACGCACTAGTAAACCATTCGGTTGTAATATTATGCTCATGTCACCTTTTGTAAAAGAAGTCATGGAAGTAGTGGTAGAAGAACGCGTTCCTGTTATTACTACTGGTGCAGGTAATCCAGGGGTATACGTACCAGCGTTGAAAGAAATTGGTACAAAAGTAATTCCTGTAGTAGCATCTGTATTATTAGCTAAACGTTTGTTGCGTGGCGGTATTGATGCTATTATTGCAGAAGGCACTGAGTCTGGCGGTCATGTAGGGGATATTACAACTATGGCATTATTACCACAAGTGGTGGATGCTGTAGATGTACCTGTTATCGCTGCTGGTGGTATTGCTGATGGTCGTGGTGTGGCGGCAGCTTTTGCATTAGGCGCAAAAGCAGTACAAATGGGCACACGCTTCGTATTATCCGAAGAATGTATTGCTCATGAAAATTATAAAAATGCTGTATTGAAAGCAAAGGATCGTGCTACTGTTATGACTGGTTTAACTACAGGTCACCCAGTGCGCATTATCGATAATCAATTGGCACATAAATACAAAACCCTTGAATTTAACGGTGGTTCCAAAGAGGAACTTGAAAAACTTGGAGCTGGTACTCTTCGCAAAGCCGCTATTGATGGTGACGTAAAAGAGGGATCTGTAATGATTGGTCAAATCGCTGGTATGTTACAAGATATCAAACCTTGTAAAGATATTATCACTGATATTATGACAGAAGCAGAATCTGTTATTAAAAATTTACAAAACATTGGTAAATAAGGAGGAAATCCATGAAAACAGCGTTTGTATTTCCTGGTCAAGGCTCTCAAAAAGTAGGCATGTTACAAGATTTGTATAATGCATATCCAATTGTTAAACAACGTTTTGAAGAAGCTGATGACGCTTTGGGCTATTCTATTACAAAATTATGTTTTGAAGGGCCAGATACAGACTTAGTTAAAACAGCCAATACACAACCAGCTATTTTAACAGCCTCTGTAGCTTGTTATGAAGTATTAAAAGAGCAAGGTTTTACTCCAGATATCGTAGGTGGGCATAGCCTCGGTGAGTACAGTGCTCTCGTAGCAGCTGGTGTACTTGACTTTAAAGATGCTGTATACGTTGTTCATAAACGTGGTGAATACATGCAAGAAGCAGTGCCATTAGGTAAAGGTGCTATGGCAGCAATTTTAGCATTACCAAGAGAACAAGTTGTTGAAATCTGCCAAACTATTAACGATACGATTGGTTCTGTGCAAGCGGTAAATTTTAACTGCCCAGGTCAAATCGTTATTGCTGGTGAAACTGCAGCTGTAGAAGCGGCAGCAGAAAAAATGAAAGAGGCTGGTGCTAAACGTGCAGTTATGTTGCCTGTAAGTGCGCCATTCCACAGCCGTTTGATGGATCCTGCTGCTCTTCGTTTAAAAGAAGAATTAGATAACATTCAAGTTAATGACGCTCAAATTCCTGTAGTAGCTAATGTAACAGGTAAGATTCTAACAAATGCAAATGACATTAAAGAATCACTAGTTATTCAAGCTGCTAACCCTGTTTTATGGGAAGATTGTGTAGCTGAAATGGTTAATTTTGGTGTTACAAGATTCGTAGAAGTAGGTCCTGGTAAAGTATTGACAGGTTTTACTAAAAAAATTAATAAAGAAATGGAATTAGCCAATGTAGAGGATATTCCATCATTAGAGAAAACGCTTGAATTTTTAAAGGGGGTTCGATAAAATGCATTTAGGAGATAAAGTAGCAATCGTTACTGGGGCATCCCGCGGTATTGGCCGTGCCGTAGCCATTCAATTAGCTCAAAATGGTGCTGATGTAGTTGTCAATTATAGTGGTAGCGAAAGTGCTGCTCAGGAAACAGTTGATGCTATTGAAGCATTGGGCCGTAAAGCAATTAAAATCAAAGCTAATGTAGCAAATGCTGAAGAAGTAGCTGCTATGGTAGAAGAAGCGCATAAAACATTTGGTCATATAGATATCCTTGTAAATAATGCAGGTATCACTCGTGATGGTTTGTTAATGCGTATGAAAGATGAAGATTTTGATGCAGTTATCGATATTAACCTTAAAGGGGTGTATTTGGTAACTAAAGCAGTATCTAAAATTATGATGAAACAGCGTTCTGGTCGCATTATTAACATGACATCTGTAGTAGGTGTTGCAGGAAATGCAGGCCAAACTAACTATGCTGCATCCAAAGCAGGTGTGATTGGGTTTACTAAATCTTGTGCAAAAGAGTTAGCAAGTCGTGGCATTACAGTTAATGCTATTGCACCTGGTTTTATCAATACAGATATGACAGATGTGTTACCTGAAAAGGTAAAAGAGGCAATGCTCCAAGATATTCCATTGGGACGTATGGCGCATCCTGAAGAAGTCGCATCTGTCACAACATTCCTTGCTAGCGATTTTGCTAGCTACATTACTGGCCAAGTTATCAATGTCGATGGCGGTATGGTAATGTAGTTGCAAAATTAGGCTATATATGAAATCCATTTGAAAGGAGGTGAACCACTAGTGAACACTTTCGATAAAGTTAAAGCAATCGTTGTGGAACAATTAGGCGTTGATGAAGCTGAAGTTACCATTGATTCTACATTCATCGACGACTTAGGCGCTGACTCCTTAGATATCGTTGAATTGATCATGGCATTCGAAGAAGAATTCAATGTTGAAATCCCTGACGACGTTGCAGAAAAAATCAAAACCGTTAAGGATACAGTAGAATATATTGATTCTGCTAAATAAGCTGTAAAGCTGACAATTCAGCCGTGTGGGGGGCCGAGTGGCCTCCCAACCGGTTTTATTTACAGGAGGAATTGATAGTGAAGCTCCCTGAACTTCGCATTGGGAATCTAGTGGCCAAAGTACCTATTATTCAAGGTGGTATGGCGATTAGATTGTCTACAGCTCGGTTGGCAGCCGCCGTTGCAAATGAAGGTGGTATCGGCCTTATAGCGGCATCTGGCTTGCCTTTTGATGAATTACGATATGAAATACAATTAGCTAGAAAATTATCACCTAACGGGATTATTGGTATAAATGCGATGGTAGCGGCTACGCAATTTGCAGGCCTCGTAAAAACAGCCATCGAAGAGGGCATAGATCTTGTAGTGGCAGGTGCCGGTTTTTCAAGAGATATGTTCGCAATGGGCAAGGAGTCTGGTACTCCTATTGTACCTATTGTTTCATCTGCAAAATTAGCACGCATTTCTGAAGGTTTAGGTGCTGCTGCGGTTATCGTAGAAGGCAGTGAAGCTGGTGGTCACTTGGGAACAGACCGTTCCGCTCGTGATATCGTACCAGAAGTGGTTGCAGCTGTGAAAAACATTCCAGTCATTGGTGCTGGTGGTGTGCTTGACGGCAAAGATATTGTAGATATGTTAAAATTAGGTGCTAGTGGCGTTCAAATGGGTAGCCGTTTTGCGGCATCTGATGAATGTAATGCATCTGATGAATTGAAAAAAATGTATGTTCGTGCTACGAACCCTGAGGACATTGTGTTGATTCAAAGTCCTGTAGGACTTCCTGGACAGGCTATTAAAAACAAATTTGCTGAGTCTGTTTTAGATGGTACCGTGGCACCACCTACAGTGTGTGACAATTGTTTAAAACATTGTTCCCATAAATTCTGTATTATCCGCGCTCTATCTAGAGCTCAACAAGGAGATGTGGAAACAGGTTTGGTGTTCTCTGGCAATAATATGAGAAAAGTTGACAAGATTATGCCAGTTAAAGATATTTTTGCTCAGTTAAAACAACAAGTAGCAGACATCGATTAATTAAAAGGGCTATTAGCTATAAGAGGTGGAATAATTGGAAAAACGTGTAGTAATTACTGGTTTAGGAGCTATTACTCCGGTTGGTATCGGTAAAGAAAATTTCTACAATGCGTTATTAGCAGGTCAATCTGGTATTGGTCCTATCACTCGATTTGATGCATCTGATTATGCAACACGCATTGCAGGGGAAGTAAAAGATTTTGACGTGACACAATATGGCGTAGATAAAAAAGAAGCTCGTCGTATGGATCGTTCTGTTCAGTTTGCTATTGGCGCAGCTGTGTTGGCAGCGGACGATGCTAAATTGGAACTTGATGAAGAAGATTTAGATCGTTGTGGTACTGTAGTTGGTACTGGTATCGGCGGTATTGATTCTATCCATGAAGTATACGAAACATTATTTGAAAAAGGGCCTGGTCGTGTGAGCCCATTTGCAGTACCTATGATGATTGCAAATATGTCATCTGCACGTGTATCTATTCGCCTTGGCTTAAGAGGTCCTGTTGTTACTGATGTAACTGCATGTACTTCTGGTACAAATGCTATCGGTGATGCATTCCGTATTATTCAACGTGGTGATGCAGATATCATGTTTGCTGGCGGTACAGAAGCAGCTATATCCCCGGCAGCAGTAGCAGGTTTCGCAGCTATGAAAGCTATGTCTACACGCAATGATGAACCGACAAAAGCATCTCGTCCATTTGATAGAGACCGCGATGGTTTCGTAATGGGCGAAGGTTCTGGTATCGTTGTCCTTGAAGAATTAGAACACGCTAAAAAACGCGGTGCTCACATTTATGCTGAAGTAGTTGGTTATGGTGCAAATGGCGACGCGTACCACATTACAGCTCCAGCACCAGGTGGTGTACAAGCTCGTAAATGTATGGAATTAGCTATTAAAGATGCTGGTATTAATTCTAATGATATTAACTACATCAATGCTCATGGTACATCTACTGGATTAAATGATAAAAATGAAACATTAGCTATCAAAGAATTGTTTGGTGAACATGCAAAAAATATTGCTGTTAACTCTACAAAATCTATGACAGGCCATTTATTGGGTGCTGCTGGTGCTATCGAAACTATCGTTTTGGCGATGGCTATTGAAACTGGTAAAGTACATCCAACTATTAACTGCGATAATCCTGATGAAGGTTTAGATCTAGATTATGTTCGTGAAGGTGCTCGTGATTTACAAGTTAAATGTGCACTTTCTAATTCCTTTGGTTTTGGTGGTCATAACGGTACACTCTGTGTACGCCGTTATGAAGACTAATGGGGCGCTACGTACCGCATAAGAGTAATAAAATGACACAAGCTCGTGAAGATTCTCTTCATGGGCTTGTTAGTCGTTTATCCATACCGAGTATTGATATTTCTGTATTAGATTGTGCATTTACTCATACATCTTATGCGAATGAACATAAATCTAAACACATCCATCATAATCAACGCTTAGAATTTCTTGGTGATGCCGTTTTGGATTTGGTTATTGGGGAATATTTATTTAAACAATATCCAGATATGTCGGAAGGGAGTCTCACTAAAATCAAAGCAGCTACCGTTTGTGAGGATTCTCTGGCGTCTGTTAGTAGGACACTTCATTTAGGTAATTATTTATTATTAGGTCATGGTGAAAAGGCCTCTGGTGGCAATGATAGAAATTCGATATTAGCAGATACCTTTGAATCTTTAATTGGTGCCTTATATATTACTACCGATTTTGAAACGGTTCGCCAATTCGTATTATCCCATTTGCTAACGTATATCAAACAAGCACTAGAGGGAAAACGTGGCAAAGATTATAAGACTTTATTACAAGAATTTGTACAGCGAGATGGAGATAAACATATCGTGTACAATTTGATTAGTGAATCCGGTCCGGATCATGCAAAAACTTTTTGTATGTCCGTTTCTATTGATGGTATAGATTATGAATCTGGTTCTGGTAAGAGCAAAAAAATTGCAGAACAACATGCAGCTCAGTTGACTTTGGAAAAATTGATGGCTGCTATATAAGAAGCGCCGAAAGGCGCTTTTTATATAGCTGTCATTATGAGCAGTATAGTTGTTTAATGGTTTATATAGTGCTAATCTTGTTTCTAAAGAGTTTATATCATTAATGGATACTATTATGAATTATATATGTTAGTTTGGAGGGAGTGAAAACCTATGAAATACGGCATGATACCATTTTTTATACCTCATGTAGGTTGCCCACATGTATGTACCTTTTGCAATCAATCGAAAATTACTGAAACATTCGGTATAGGTCATTTAACTCCTTCTTATATACGACAAACCATAGAAGAGTATACTCAGCAATCTTTAAAAAAATCATCTATGGGCATAGTATCCTTAATAGGATCTTCAGAAAATAGAGAAAATCATGTACTAGAAAAACAAGATACTCAACAGCTTAAAGGAAAAAGAAAATATTGGGAAGTTTGTTTTTATGGAGGATCTTTTTCTGCCATCCCAAAAGCATTGCAAGAACAGTTATTGCAACCTGCGTATGAAGCTTTGCAAGAAGGGCTTATAGATGGAATTCGGTGCTCTACAAGACCCGATGGAGTAGAAGATGAAGCTTTAGAGTTATTACAATCTTATGGGCTTACTACTGTAGAGCTAGGTGTGCAATCTATGAATGATACCGTCCTTACTTTGGCTAAGCGGGGACACACCAGTGATGATGTGCGAAGAGCCGTTACACAACTTCGTAAATTCAATATGACTGTAGGACTACAAATTTTGCCTGGTTTATTAGGGGATTCGTGGCAAACCATATTAGAAACAGCGGTAGAAATCGTAAAATTAAGGCCTGATTTTGTACGTATTTATCCAGTATTGGTCATTGAGAATACAGAATTAGCTGAGCAATATAAATCTGGAATTTATTTACCATTAACAACAGAACAAGCCCTTCAATATTGTAGTTTTTTAAAAACTTGGTTTGAGGAGCATCAGATTACTGTGATTCGTACGGGACTGCAAAGTACTGAGGAATTAGATAGAGGGTCTAGTTTGTTAGCTGGTCCTTATGAGCCGGCTATGGGGGAATTAGTGGCGAATGAGCAATGGCGACAGCGTATCATGCGATGTATAGACGAACACTATAATGCTCATTATGCTAATATAGTTAATCATTATGAGTATAGGAAACCTCAAATAACATGTAATTATAGAGCAGTAAAATACGAAAAAAATCACAAGTGCCGCAAAGATGATATACAATATATTCATATTATGTATCCTAGAACGTTGACTTCCAAGGTGCGAGGATTGAAAAATCGTAATATTAATTATTTTAATGATGCCTATGAAAGTATAACTTTCACATGGAGAGAAAACGATACTATATCGAGCCCTATATGCTGTATAGATGGTATGAAATATATGTTATAATGAAAGATATGGATATTTGAGGTTATAGAGAAAGGAGGCAGTCATGCAATTACTGCGGTTAGAATTAAAAGGGTTTAAATCCTTTGCAGATAGAACAGTTGTAAAATTCTCCCCAGGGATGACTGCCGTTATTGGACCTAACGGGAGTGGTAAAAGTAATATTACGGATGCTATGAAATGGGTTCTAGGGGAATCTAATGTACGCAATTTGCGGGGACAACGTGCAGAAGACATTATTTTCTCTGGCACAGAAAAACGTAAACCTATGAGTGCCGCTGAAGTAACTCTCGTATTTGATAATACTGATGGACAATTAGATATAGATATGCAAGAGGTGGCTATTACACGCCGTATTTATCGTACTGGAGAAAGTGAATTTCTCATCAATAAGCGCTCTTGTAGATTAAAAGATATTCATTTACTATTAGCCGACACGGGATTGGGGAAGGATTCGATGGCCATCATTGGGCAAAATCGAATCGATGCTATTTTGAATAGTAAACCGGAAGATCGTCGCCTCATATTTGAAGATGTAGCAGGTATTTCTCGTTTTAAAATCAATAAAGAAGATGCACTCCGCCGCATAGGCACTACAGAGCGCAATATGGAACGTGTACGCGATATTATGGCTACTATTGAAGATCAATTAGGCCCTTTATCAGAAAAAGCGGAAACTACAAAACGATATATGGAATTAAGTCGGGCGAAACGAGAATATGATGGTGCCCTTGGCTTTCACAATTATAAAACTGCGGATCGATTGTTTACAAAAGCAGAAAACGATAATATTGCTCTGAAAGATGAAGAAATTGAATTACAAACGGAATTATCTACCTTAGATGCACGTCGTCATTCATTGCAAGCGGCTAATGAAAAAGATCAAGCTCAATTAAAAACATGGGAAGAGGAGTTTTCTGAGAAACAACGCGATGAAGAACGAACTCGTGGTTCCTTGGCATTATTAGAAGAACAATTGAAAACGACGCAACGTGAAGTGGATGATACAAAATTACGCATTAGTGAAGTGGAGGCTACTAAAAAAGGTGAAGAGCAGCAGCTACTCATATTAGATCATCTCATTGATGACGAATCTAAACAATTAACGGATGAGCAAGTTAGATTTGTAGAATTGGAAGCTCAGTATCAACAAGCTGTAGAGGTGTTGTCTAAAGAGCAATCATCTTGGCAATCTTTGGAGCATGACCGCCAAGCTTTTCAACAACGACAATTAGAAATTGTTACGTCCATTGAAACTGCTAAAGCGGGGTTGCGTAATTTAGAAAACCGAAAAATTGAATTGCACAAAGAATTGGAATCCATCGGTGTAGAAGCAAAAAACGTTGAGCAAGGGCTAAAAGATGCAAAAGAATCTCATGATATATTGGCTATTGAATTTAACAGTATTGGTGAGAAACGTAAACAGTTACTAGATATTGAACAGACTGTGACACGGTCTTTGCGCGATGCTCGTAAAGAACTAAATCGTTTGAGCAGTGATACACAAAAAGCACAAGGCCGTTTAGAACTTTTATCTCAATGGGCTGAGCAGCATGAAGGCTATATGGAGGGTACTAAAAATATTCTCAATGGCAAAGGCGCGTGGCGCGATGCTATTAAAGGCGCCGTAGGGGATTTGTTTACTGTAGGTGATACATTTACAGTAGCTATAGAGATTGCTTTAGGCGGCAGTGTTAATCACGTTGTGACAACAACGGCAAAGGCAGCATCGGAAGGTGTTCAATATCTGAAATCTATCCAAGGTGGTCGTGTAACTTTTTTGCCACTAGAGTCTGTAAAAGGTAAGCCTTATGATACACCAGCTCTACAAGAGGAAGGGGTTATTGGCACTGCTGTAGATTGTATTACTTTCAATCAGGAATATAGTCATATATTCCAATATCTCTTAGGCCGAACATTAGTGGTAGAAACGATGGATTGCGCCATTGCATTACAGAAGAAATATAATCAATCATTGCGCATCGTTACACTAACGGGTGAGCAATTTCAACCAGGTGGTTCATTAACAGGTGGTGCAACGAAGAGAAAACGAAGTTCTGTATTGAGCAGACGTGAAGAAGCTGCTCGTCTTGAACAGGAATTGGTTACCGTAGCAGAGCGAATGGCTCGATTGGAACAACAAGTTAAAGATGATGAATCTCGCATTGAAAATGCTCAAAAAGAGCGCAGTACATTAGATGAGCAATATCAACATACCAATCTATTGTTTGTAGCAAGTGAAACTAAAATTCAAAATATCGAAAACGAGTTACAACGGAAACAACGTGTTCAAAAAGATATGGAAAATCGTATGATTCAAATCGATGTTGATTTACGTCAAACCCGACAGAGTTTGGTGGATAGTGAGGCTCGTTTATCATCATTACAGGATATGTCGAATTCACAAGGTGATCAATCATCTATGATGAATCGATTGAGTAGATTGCAACAAGAACAGCAAGAGGCATACGAATTATTTACAGCATCTCGTTTACTATGTGAACGCTTATCGGCTACTTTGGAAGAAAGACGAGCGCAACAAGAACAAAGACGTAATAATTTAGACACCTTAGCATTGCGTTTGGAGCCATTAACATCGTTGTTATCATCTAGTAAAGAACGTTTAGAAACGATATTACCTACAAAATTACAGGAAGGTAACGAATTATTACAACGCATCCAAGAGGAAGTGGAAAAGATTCGTGCTTTACGCGATACCGCCTATCAGTCTACATCGGGGGCTCGTCAAGAAATAGAAACAATTCTGTCAGATCAAGATCGTTTGAATCAACGTTATAAAGTAGTGCAAAATCGACTGGTTGATGCGGAAGGTAAGTTAACTCGTTATCGCATGGATTGTGAACGGGCCGTAGAGGATTTGGCTAATTTAGGTTATTCATTAGAGGATGCACAACATATCCAATTAGGTGGTTCGATTCATGAATGGAAACAAGAACAAGCTCAGTTGATGGCTAGTATTGCTGCATTAGGTCAAATCAATCCCCATGCGGTGGAAGAATATGAAGAAACGAAGGGGCGATATGATTTTTTAACTACACAGTTAACGGATTTAGAAAAAGCGAAAGAACAATTACAGTCGGTTATTGCTGAAATGGATAAGGCCATGAGTATACAGCTTCATGATGTACTAGACATTGTTGGCAAACGTTTCCAAGAAGTGTTTAGTCAATTATTTGGCGGTGGTACGGCACAAATTGTACTGACGGATCCAGATAATATTTTAACTGGTGGTATCGATTTTTACATTCAACCGCCAGGGAAAAAACGACAACAATTAACATTGTTATCTGGTGGGGAGCGAGCCTTGACGGTTATTGCATTGCTTTTCTCGTTCCTCGACTATCGCCCAGCTCCATTCTGTGTGCTCGATGAAGTAGATGCGGCTTTAGATGAAGCTAATGTAGAAAGATTCAGTTCTTATTTAAATAGAGTAAATAAAGAAACACAATTTATCGTTGTATCGCATCGTAAGAAAACGATGGAAGCTGCCGAAGTATTACAAGGAGTGACCATGGTAGAACGAGGCGTATCTCGATTATTGACGGTATCATTTGAAGATGTGAAGGAGGATCTAGCATAATGGCATTTGGATTCTTTGATAAGATTAAAGAGGGTTTAGAGAAAACTCGTAAATCCTTTGTGAAAAATGTAGAAAGCATTGTTATCGGTTATGCGCAAATCGATGATGAATTTCTTGATGATTTAGAAGCTGTCATGCTTACTAGTGATTTAGGGCCTAAAACGACAGAATATTTGATGAAAGAAATCCGTCGTGGCGTTACGGAAGGCATTATTAATAATACTGGTGATGTTATGCCTTTTATGGAAAGTCGTATTACAGAAATACTAGTGTCTCAAGAGGATGAAGTTACATTGCACCACCCAGAGGTCATCCTCGTTGTAGGTGTAAATGGTGTAGGTAAAACGACGACTATTGCAAAATTAGCTAATTATTATACAAAAGAGGGCAAAAAAGTCATTATTGCTGCTGGTGATACATTCCGTGCAGCTGCAGCAGATCAATTATCTATTTGGGCAGACCGTGTAGGTGTACCAATCATAAAACATAAAGAAGGGGCAGACCCTGCCGCTGTTGTATATGATGCTATGGAAGCTGCTAAGGCTCGTAATGCAGACTTTGTGATTGTCGATACTGCAGGACGTTTACACACAAAAGTTAACCTTATGGAAGAACTTAAAAAAATGGGTCGTGTAGCGAATAACCACGTAGAAGGTGCGCCACATCAAACATTACTCGTGCTCGATGGTACTACAGGTCAAAACGCAGTGAGCCAAGCTAAACTATTTGGACAAGCTGTACCTGTTAGTGGTATTGTAGTAACAAAATTAGATGGTACTGCTAAAGGGGGAGTTGTTATCTCCATTAAGGAAGAATTAGGTGTACCTGTCCGTTGGATTGGCGTTGGTGAAGGCATGGACGACTTGCGCCCATTTAATGCAAAAGAATTTGCCAATGCATTATTTGATAAAGGATTGATGCAAGGTGACAAATAAATATAATCGTGAATTTTTACTTGAATATGTAGAGTCTGAAAATAAAACAAATGAGTATCATGTCAGTTTAGACAATATGAATAAAATCGTGGACCTTATTGAATACTTTGGTATTGAGTTATATCGCCCTATTACTCGTTTATTATTATCTAACTGGCAAGAAATTACAGAGCGTATTAATCAATATACAGATGCAGACTGGATGATGGCTGAAGAAATTCAGAAAACTACACCTACCTTAGATCGTTTCTCTATTGCTATGCTTATTGAAGTATTAGAAGGAGAAGATACCTTTAACCAAGGTGAAAATGTGGGACGCCGTCTTAGCGATGAAGAATTGCGTGCTATCCGTCAACATCAGGATGAACAATAATGAAACATACACAGTACAACATTGAAGGGGGCCAACCATTTAAGGTGGAGGCGCCCTTTACGCCTACTGGGGACCAACCCAAGGCGATAGCCTCTCTCGTAGATGGCGTGGAACGTGGTGAATGGGCTCAAGTACTACTAGGTGCTACCGGTACAGGTAAAACATTTACCATGGCAAAGGTAATTGAAGCGGTACAAAAACCAACTTTGATTATTGCCCATAATAAAACGTTAGCAGCCCAATTGGCTAGTGAATTTAAAAGTTTTTTCCCTAATAATGCAGTGGAATATTTCGTGTCCTACTATGATTTCTATCAACCAGAAGCGTACATTCCGTCCAGTGATACATATATCGAGAAGGATGCATCTATCAATGATGAAATCGATAAACTCCGACATAGCGCTACTATGAGTCTCTTTGAGCGTAGGGATGTTATCATCGTCGCTTCTGTTAGCTGTATTTATGGTTTAGGTGACCCAGAGGATTATTCTGATTTAGTATTGTCCTTGCGGTTAGGTCAAGTGAAATCGCGGGACGAAATTTTATCTAAATTGGTAGATATTCAATATATACGAAATGATATGAATTTTATTCGTGGCACTTTCCGCGTTCAAGGGGATACTATCGAAATTTTCCCTGCTGCTTATAGTGAAAGGGTGGTTCGCGTTGAGTTGTTTGGAGATGAAATTGACCGATTAGTGGAGGTAGACTCCTTAACGGGTGAGGTCATTGCAGAACGTAAACATGTTGCTATTTATCCTGCGTCTCACTATGTAACGACAAAGGAAAAAATGAAAGTAGCTGTAGAGCGTATCGAATCAGAATTGGATGAACAATTAGCTAAATTAAAAGGGGAAGACCGTTTATTAGAAGCGCAGCGATTGGAACAACGCACTCGTTATGACATTGAAATGATGCAAGAAATGGGCTATTGTTCTGGCATCGAAAATTACTCTCGTCACATGTCGGAACGCAAGGCTGGGGAAGCACCGTTTACATTAATTGATTACTTCCCAGATGACTTCCTTATCATGATTGATGAATCTCACGTTACAGTACCTCAAATTCGTGCCATGTATAATGGAGATAGGGCTCGCAAAGAATCACTTATCGAATATGGATTCCGCTTACCATCTGCACTAGATAATAGACCTTTGAAATTTGATGAATTTGTTGAGCGAATCAATCAAATCGTCTATGTATCGGCTACACCAGGACCTTATGAGATGGAAGTAGAAACTAATATTGCAGAGCAAATTATTCGTCCTACTGGTCTGTTAGATCCGTCTATTGAAATTCGCCCTATAAAAGGGCAAATGGATGATCTTTTAGGAGAAATTCATAAGCGCGCTAGTCAGAATGAACGTGTTCTCGTTACTACACTGACTAAAAAAATGGCAGAGGATTTAACGGAGTTCCTAAAGGAAATGGGCGTTCGTGTTCGCTACTTGCACTCTGATATTGTCACTATTGAACGGGCTGAAATTATACGTGATTTGCGAGCTGGTGTATTCGATGTATTAGTAGGTATTAACTTGCTTCGTGAAGGCCTTGATATGCCCGAAGTATCTTTAGTGGCTATTTTGGATGCCGATAAAGAAGGATTCCTTCGTTCTGATACGGCAATGATTCAAACTATTGGTCGTGCAGCTCGTAATGTGAATGGTCACGTTATTATGTACGCAGATCGTGTCACCGGCTCTATGCAGCGCGCCATTGATGAAACAGATCGCCGTCGTGCTGTACAAGAAGCATATAATGAAGAACATCATATTACCCCACAATCTGTCTCTAAAGATGTAAAAGACCTAATCGAATTGACGAAAATCGAAGAAGAAGCAGAATCTACTCCTAAACGCAAAGGAAAAGGTAAACAGTTAGACCTTATGGACCATGGTCATGAACCATATCCTACTGTAGAATCTGCACCACAAGTGGCAGAAATTACAGCGGAAGAATTATATAATAAAATCGAAGAATTGGACCGTCAAATGAAGGCTGCTGCTAAACAATTAGAATTTGAAAAGGCTGCTTCCTTGCGGGATCAATTAGGTGAACTTCGTCAACAATGGTCCGATATGCACGCACCAGGAGAGAGCAAAATAAAAAAGCCTCGTACTAAAAAAGGAACAAAGAATTCCAAGTGAAGGTAAGGCTATTCTCTTTAGTAAGTAAAAAATTTCATAGAAAATACCGACTATATGTGCGATAATAGTTCTATATATAGTAGTTAGTAAACAAAGCGATGATATCCTAACTAGGATATCATCGCTTTATATAGAAAGGAATTTATGAAAGACCAACTTATCGTAAAAGGGGCACGGCAACATAATTTAAAGAATATTGACATTGCCTTGCCTCGTGATAAATTCATCGTCTTAACAGGATTAAGTGGCTCTGGTAAATCGTCCCTTGCATTTGATACAATTTACGCAGAAGGGCAACGAAGATATGTGGAATCCTTATCTGCTTATGCGCGTCAATTTTTGGGGCAAATGGATAAACCTGATGTTGATTATATTGAAGGCTTATCGCCAGCTATTTCTATTGACCAAAAGACGACTAGTAAAAACCCTCGTTCCACTGTAGGGACAGTAACAGAAATTTATGATTATTTACGTCTATTGTTTGCTCGTGTAGGGCATGCTCATTGTCCTCAATGTGGTAAGCCTATTACACAACAAACCATACAACAAATGACAGATGATGTGATGAGTTTTCCAGAAGGTACTAAGATTTTAGTGCTAGCCCCTATGATTCAAGGTAAAAAAGGGGAGCATAAATCTATATTTGAACAATTGCGCAAAGAAGGTTTTGTTCGTGTTCGCGTGGATGGTACAGTGCGGACCTTAGATGAAGATATCAATTTAGAAAAAAATAAAAAACACTCTATCGATATTGTGGTAGACCGTCTCGTCGTAAAAGAAGGTATTGAATCTCGTTTGGCGGATTCTATGGAAACGGCATCTAAATGGGCGGAAGGCATTGTTATCGTTCAAGAATTAGACGGACCAGAGCATATGTATAGTCAACATTTTGCATGCCCAGATTGTCATATTTCGTTACCTAAAATCGAACCTCGTATGTTCTCTTTTAATAGTCCTTATGGTGCTTGTTCTGCATGTTTAGGGATTGGTTCTACTATGGAAGTGGATGAAGAGCGGGTTATCCCAGATGGATCTATTTCTTTTGCAGATGGATGTGTACAGGCATTGAGTTCAAACCCTAATGCGTGGTTTATGCGCCAATTGGAAGGCTTGCTCATAGCTAATGGATATTCATTAGACTCTACCTATGATGAATTGCCTAAGGCTTTGCAGAAAAAAGTCATGTATGGTACTACTGATAAGGTAGCTTTCACTTATGAAAATATGCGCGGAGAAGAAAAAGAATTTTTTACTGAATATGAAGGTATTTTGCCAATGGTAAAACGTCGTCACAGTGAAGCTAGTACTGATTCTATGCGTGAAGAGTTTGAAAAGTTCATGTCCATTAAACCATGTACAACCTGTCATGGTGCGCGGTTAAAACCAGAAGTATTGGCTATTACTGTAGGGGATAAAAATATTAATGAAGTGACCGACTTTACTATTAAAGATGCGTTGGAATTCTTTAATAATTTAGAGCTCACTGAACGTGAACAAGTGATTGGCGCTCAAATTCTAAAGGAAATCAAAGCTCGTTTAGGATTCCTCAACAATGTAGGGCTTGATTATTTGACGATGAGCCGTAGTGCAGGCACTTTATCTGGTGGTGAAGCACAGCGTATTCGTTTGGCTACACAAATCGGTTCTGGCCTTGTTGGCGTATTGTACATCTTAGATGAACCATCTATCGGTTTGCATCAACGCGACAATGATCGTCTCATCGAAACCTTAAAAGGTCTTCGTGATTTAGGAAATACATTACTCGTTGTTGAACATGATGAAGATACTATGCGTGCAGCAGATTATCTTGTAGATATCGGTCCCGGAGCTGGTGAACATGGGGGGCAAATCATTGTAGCTGGTCCTGTAAATGAGGTTATGAATGTTGAAAACTCTATTACTGGTCAATATTTGAGCGGCCGTAAGTACATTGCTTTGCCAAAAGAGCGTCGCAAACCAGGTAAGGCTTGTATCGAGGTGCGAGGGGCGAAAGAAAATAATTTACAAAATATTAATGTTAAATTCCCTATCGGTGTATTTACTGTTGTCACTGGTGTTAGTGGATCTGGTAAATCTACATTGATTAATGAAATTCTTTATAAAGGATTAGCTAATCAATTGTACCGCTCCTATCATAAGGTAGGGGCTCATAAAGAGATTCGCGGATTGGAACATATCGATAAAATTATCAATATCGACCAAAGCCCTATCGGTCGTACACCGCGGTCTAATCCGGCTACTTATACAGGTGTATTTGATGCTATTCGCGAACTATATAGCCAAACGCCAGAAGCGAAAATGCGTGGGTATAAACAAGGGCGCTTTAGTTTTAATGTGAAAGGTGGGCGCTGTGAAGCATGCCGTGGAGATGGCATCATTAAAATTGAAATGCATTTCTTGCCAGATGTATACGTTCCCTGTGAAGTATGTAAAGGCGCGCGCTACAATCGTGAAACATTAGAGGTAAAATACAAGGGAAAATCTATTTCCGATGTGCTAGATATGACTGTTGATGATGCGGTAGCATTTTTTAGTGCTATCCCTAAAATTCATCGTAAAATGACGACTTTACAAGAAGTAGGTCTTGGCTACATTCGCTTAGGTCAAGCGGCGACGACATTGTCTGGTGGTGAAGCACAGCGCGTTAAATTGGCTACTGAATTAGCGCGTCGCAGTACAGGTAAAACATTATATATCCTAGATGAGCCTACAACAGGACTTCATGCAGAAGATATTCGCAAATTGCTCCATGTATTGCAACAGCTTGTAGATGGTGGTGATACAGTTGTGGTTATTGAACACAATTTAGATGTTATTAAAACAGCGGATTATATTATCGATCTAGGACCAGAAGGTGGTAATCGTGGTGGTACCATTGTCGGTACTGGTACGCCGGAACATATTGCATCTCTTGGTGAAAGTTATACAGGTAAATTTTTAGGCCCTGTACTAGCACAAACACGTGCTTTTATGGATGCTGATGATAAACGTAATAATTAATAAATGCTCTCTAGTTGCTGATATACAACGTAATAGAATATACATTTGCTTTTATATAAATTACTAAAAATAATAAAAGCTAAATAAGTGTTATACTATGTAGAATATGGTGTAATGCAGAAAGGAGGAATATGGCGTCAGAAGAATTATTAGAAAAGGTAAGTCATTTACCAACTACGCCAGGTGTATATTTGTGGCGTGATCAATACAATCGTATTATCTATGTAGGGAAAGCCATCAATTTGCGTAATCGTGTCCGCTCCTATGTACGCAATGATGCAAATCGTGCACCGAAAGTAACGGCTATGATGAAACGTGCCGTTGATGTGGAAACGATACAAACAAAGACGGAAATGGAAGCCTTGATTTTGGAAAACACTTTAATCAAGGAACACCATCCTAAATACAATATTATGCTGCGCGATGATAAAACGTACCCCTATGTAAAAATATCAGTACAAGAAGACTATCCTCGCGTATATATGACACGCCGTTTAGAACGAGATGGGGCTAAATACTTTGGGCCTTTCACAGATGTGACAGCTGTACATATGGTGTTAAAATTGATACGTCAATATTACCCATTGCGTACTTGTAAATCTATGAAAGTAGAGAGACCTTGTTTACAATATCATATGCATTACTGTGAGGCGCCGTGCTTTAACAAAATTACTAAAGACGCATATAGTAAGTATATAGATGAAATCGTACAACTTTTTGAAGGTAAACCGATACCGTTATTAAAAGAACTTAAAGAAAAGATGGAACATGCTGCAGAAGATTTACGATTTGAAGAGGCAGCCATGTATCGTGACCAATTGACAAGCATTGAAAAACTGCAAGAAAAACAACGGATGGTAACACAACGTGGTGACCTTGATGTACTAGGTATAGCTGTAGATGGTCAACTAGGGTGTGTGCAATTACTCTTTATCCGAGGTGGTCGTTTATTAGGTCGTGAAAATTACTTTGTTCAAAATGAAGGTGACTCGGAAGAAACCATTATGACCGATTTTATTAAGCAATACTATGGATCTACAACATTTATTCCTAAAGAGTTGTTATTACCTATGGAGAGTTCTGAGCAACAATTATTCAAAGAATGGTTTACAAACATGAAGGGTCAACAAGTCGAAGTATTAGTACCTAAAAGGGGCTATAAAATGGATATGATTAAGATGGCCCATGAAAATGCTTGTACATTTCTAGAAGAGCGACGACGTCAATGGCAGTATCAATTAGATAAGACTGGTGGTGCCGTTAAAAAATTGGCAGAAGTACTTGATTTACCGCGTTTACCTGAACGAATGGAATGTTTTGATATATCTCATACGCAAGGTACTGAAACGGTGGCGTCCATGGTTGTTTTTGAAGGGGGCAAACCAGCCAAAAAAGAATATCGGCGTTTTAAATTAAAAACAACCCAAGGTAAACCAGATGATTTTAAATCTATGGCAGAGATTATGGAGCGCCGCTATGGGAAAGAAACAGATTGGCCTATGCCTGATTTAATTATTATTGATGGTGGTAAAGGCCAATTAAATGCAGCCTTGCCATTAATTCGTAGCGTTGGTGTCACTGATGTACCTGTTATATCCTTAGCAAAACGAATTGAAGAAGTATTCGTAGAAGGTCAATCGGAAAGTATTATTTTGTCACACCATACGCCGGAACTACAATTATTGCAACAAATTCGTGATGAGGCCCATCGATTTGCTATTACGTATCATAGAAAGCTAAGGGGCAAACGCAATTTAGAATCTATTTTAGATCATATTGAAGGCATTGGTCCGAAGCGGCGGAAAGCACTATGGGCACATTTTAATAGTTTAGAAGCCATGAAAGAAGCCTCTATTGACGAGTTATCAAAAGTAGAGTCTATGAATTATAAGGCAGCAGAAGCAGTGTATAACTTTTTCCGCATGTCGAAGGTAGAAAAACAAGAGATATTGATGTAATATTTCTTGTTTATAGGTATAGTATTTGAACTACTTGAATATGAAAACTGAAGACTTATAGGAAAAGAAACAATATTTTTTCTCCTATAAGCCAAACTGAATATAAAATATCCGCATCATTATGATAGGAGCACCTCCATTAAATGGAAGTATCTCATCATATGATGCGGATTTTATGGTTTTATGAATCATACTTTGGATTGTGAACTATGTTTTGGTTTGTAATGTTGGATATACCAAGCGCGGAATGTAAATAAAATACCCGCTACAGCAACACTCGCAAGGAGTCCAATCCATACGCCGAAGGGGCCGTAATCAGAATAGGTTGCTAAATAATATGCAGTTGGGAAACAGACGCCCCAATAAGAAATTAAGGATATATAAAATACAGGTGTTACATCTTTGTATCCCCGTAATATGCCTTGTAATGGTGTACCTACCGCATCAATAGCTGCAAAGAATACGCCATAGCCAAGGAAACTATAAATTAAGCTATATACTTCAGGATCATTAGTAAATAATGCTGAAATTGAATCCATGTGAGTAAATGTAAAACTACATATGATGATGGAAATAACAATGGCTAAGATACGAGAAATATAGGAGTATTGGATAGCCTCTTGGTAGCGACCAGCACCTAATTCATATCCTACTGCAATAGTAGTAGCCATGGCAATGCTTAACGGTAAGCAGTAGAACACATTAGTAAAAGAAATAACTGACTGGTGAGCTGCTACAACGGCGGAACCAAAGTGAACCATTAATAAACCAGCAATACTAAAAATACTAGCTTCTAAGAAAATAGATAGACCAATGGGAATCCCCACTTGCAATTGCTCGCGAATGTAATTCCAACGAGGGCCAAATAAATCTTTGAATACATGATAATGTTTTAATTTTGGATGGAATAATAGGACAGCACTAAATAAGATAAAATTTGTCCAAGATGCACCGGCAATGCCATAACCAGCACCGACACCACCTATTTCAGGAAAACCAAAATGGCCGAAAATGAGCGAATAGTTTAAGAAAATATTAATGAAAAAACTTGTTAACACAATAGCCATAGAATAATGTGTTAATCCATGAGCATCTACTGTGTTCCGTAGTGTATTGACCCATAATAGTGGGAATAGCCCTAAGGCGAAAGCTTTCAAATAATCAATACAAACCTCTGAAGCAGCTGGATCTAAGTTAAGAAATAGTAATAAAGGTTTTAGCCCTAGCACACCGATTAGTAGAATCATAGCCGCTAAGCCTGTGCCGATATATAGGCCTTGGTAAAATATTTTTGAAATATCTTCTGTTTTATTGGCCCCTAATAGCTGTGAAATAATTGGCGTTATACCCATCAAGGTGCCTTGCGCAAAAATATAGAACAGAAGCCATAAGTTGTAACCTGTGGCTACACCAGCTAAATCAATGGTGCTATATTGACCTGTTAGAAATATAGCAATAAAGGTGCCGCCTACTAATGAAAACTGTGTAATGCACATGGGTGTACTCAATTTGATGAATAGCCAAAGTTTTTCTAATATTGAATATGTCTGATGCATACTAACCTCCCAATTTGATGTTATATTGTAACATAGCTTACTGAGAATAGCTAGGGATATGAGAAACTATAGAATTTATATCGCTATAGAGCATATGCGAAAAATGAATATACATGTAAATAAGTGAATTGTACAGAATTACTCACATTTAGTATAATAACTATATCAAGTATTTTCGTTATAGGAGGACCACATTGGACATTCTATCTATCCAAGGTTTGTTAGCGATGTTGCAAATCATCGTTATCGACATTTTATTAGCTGGTGATAATGCTATTGTTATTGGTATGGCAGCCCGTAATTTGCCAGAAAATCTACAGAAAAAAGCTATCTTTTGGGGCACTGCAGGGGCCATTATATTGCGTCTTGTTATGGCATTCCTCTTCGTGGAAGCTCTCAACAATATTCCTGCATTGCGTTTAATTGGTGGTATTTTATTATTGTGGATTGGGTACAAACTCGTAGCTGATGATAGCGGTGAGCACAATATCGAGGCAAAAGATAATCTTCGTGCTGCTATTACTACTATAGTCATCGCCGATGGTATCATGGGTATCGACAATGTTATCGGCGTTGTAGGCGCTGCCGGTGGCAATATGATGCTCGTTGCTATTGGTATGCTCATCACTGTACCTATTATCATTTATGGTAGTACATTATTTGTGAAAGTTATCGAACGTTTTCCAATCATTCTATACGTTGGTGGCGGTATCCTCGCGTGGGTAGGTGCGGCTATGAGTTTAGAAGATGGACTCATTCATGACATGGTGGCGCCTTATGCATTGGCTATTAAAATTGCTGCAGTTATTCTCGTAGTGGGCGCATCATTACTAGCAAAACAATTGAAAAAATAAGACCATTGAGAACAAGATGGTTAGCTAACAACTCAATACAATGGTTATCTAAAAACTCTCTTTTTGACATCGTTAAAAGGAGAGTTTTTTGCATATGCCATAGATGGATAATACTGTGAAAAAACCTTTAAAATATGGTATAGTTAAGAGATAGTTTTAGAGTAATTTGAACAATACAAGTGAGGATATTATGGAGTTTTTAGAATTAGCTACATGGATTACCATAGGCAAAATTATATTAATCGATATTTTATTAGCCGGAGATAATGCCGTCGTTATCGGTATGGCAGCGGGGAAATTACCTGCTGATTTACAGCGTAAAGCTGTTATTTGGGGTACTGTTGGGGCTATTGTTATGCGCCTGTTATTTGCCACTATTTTAGTAGAAGCGCTGACATTAATCCCTGCCATTCATTTAGGCGGTGGTTTAGTCCTCCTTTGGATTGCTATTCAATTGATGAAAGGCGATGATGAAGAGGCTCATATTGAAGCGAAAGACTCCTTAATGGGAGCTATTTGGACAATTATCATTGCTGATGCGATGATGAGTATTGATAATGTTATCGGCGTTGTAGGCGCTGCACAAGGCCATTTAGAAATGGTCGTTGTAGGACTGCTTATTACAGTACCTATTATCATATTTTGCTCTACTTTATTTGCTCGTATTATCGGTAAATATCCAGCTATCCTCTGGGCTGGTGGTGCCTTATTAGGCTGGGTTGCAGGGGAAATGATCGTTGAAGATCCATTGTTAATCCCATATATTCAAGGCGAAGAATTGCTCGTAAAAATCGGCACAGTATTCTTTGTACTTATTGTAACTGGTATTATTAAACTTGCCAAGAAAAGAGCGTAATATGGCTAATACGTCAAAGAACAAAAAACAAATGCATACTCATAAAGAAAGACGCTCATGGAATCACAATAAACATAAAAACAGAGCTTCAAAGCAAGGTGAAATAGGACTTTCAAAAAAACAACAAGCTATACTGAATGCGCCTGTATCCCCAGGGGATAGAGCTAGCGTTTCTATTCATGGCATTGGCAGTAGTGGTGAAGGTGTAGGACGTATCAATGATTTTACTGTATTTGTACCCTTTGCTTTACCTGGTGAAGAAGTAGAGGTAGAAATTACTGTAGTAAAAAAATCCTATGCTGTGGGACGGCTTATATCTATTGTAAAAGCTTCGCCTCAGCGAATAGAACCTAATTGTGAGCTATACGGTATATGTGGAGGCTGTCAATTACAACATATTACCTATGAAGGACAATTGGAACTAAAAACACAGAAGGTTAAAGATGTGATTCAACGTATTGCACATTTGAATCCGAATTTAGTAAAACCTACATTAGGTCCTGAGAATCCGTGGGCATACCGCAATAAAATGCAAATGCCTGTAGGTGGAACAAGAGATAATTTGAAAATGGGCTTCTATGCTATGGGATCGCATGATATTGTGCAAGGCACTAATTGTCCAATTCAAGATGAAGGAAATAACCAAATTGCTCAAGCATGTTATGATATTGCTGTGGAACTCGGCATTGAACCTTATGACGAGCATACAGGTAAAGGCATTTTGCGTCATGTCATAGGGCGCATTGGCCAATCGGGATGGATGGTTATTCTGGTAACAGCTACAGAGTATTTACCGCAACAGGAAGAATGGATTACTCGTATTACGGCAAGATTACCTCGTGTAGAAACAATCGTACATAATGTAAATCATCGACGTACTAATGTAATTCTAGGTGCTACGAATCACATCCTCTTTGGCGATGGCACCATTATCGATCATATTAAGGATTTACAATTCACATTGTCACCACATTCTTTTTTTCAAGTTAATCCTGAACAAACGACAGTTCTCTACGACCAGGCATTAGAATATGCAGCTTTACAAGGTAATGAAACTGTTATTGATGCCTATTGTGGTACCGGTACCATTTCGCTATTCTTAGCACATAAAGCAAAACATGTAATCGGTATCGAAATTGTAGAACCTGCCATTATTAACGCTCGGGAAAATGCAAAACGAAATGGCTATGATAATACGGAATTTATCGTTGCAGATGCAGCTGTAGAGATGCCAAAACTTTATGAAAAAGGCATTCGTCCAGATGTAATTGTATTCGACCCTATTCGCGCAGGCTGTAAAGAAGAAGTACTGACCTCCGCAGCAGCTATGGAACCTAAACGCATCGTCTACGTATCCTGTAACCCTGCTACCATGGCACGAGATATTGCTGTTCTTACAGAACTTGGATACGAACTGCGTGAAGTGCAACCAGTGGATATGTTTCCTATGACGGCGCATGTGGAGGCTGTTGTGTTACTGCAAAAGGTGAATTAGTAGAAGTCCTTGAATTTACGCACTTTTACGAGCATTTCACGTTTGAAAAGACTGATTGGTCAGAGCGTGGAAAGCATCTGAAAAAGTATATTCGGGTAATTGTAGCTGTTGAACTCGACACAGTAGGTGCAAAGCCTGAACCTGTTAGATAAAACAAAATAAGAATCGTCGGAAGACGCTTAGCTTACAGCATTTCCTGTGAGTTAAGCGTCTTTTTTATTTCTGCAAAACAAAAGAAAGGAGGTACGCCAATGGGTTTTGATTATTTCTACGGAAGAGGAACAGAACAGTTTGCATTCTATCAAGTGCCGAAGATGTTGATTACAGATGATAGATTCGCAGGTATCACAATGGATTCTAAGTTCCTGTACTCACTCTTGCTGGATAGATCATCCTTGTCAGCTAAGAATGGATGGATTGATGAAGAAGGCAAGGTCTATATCTACTACACCTTGGAGCAGATCATGGCTGATATGCATTGCGCAAATCAGAAGGCTACAAAGCTGCTCAAGGAGTTAGAGACAAAGGCAGGACTTATTGAACGCCAAAAGCAAGGGCAGGGGAAGTCAACAAGAATCTATGTGAAAGATTTTGCAACAGGACTGCATGGGGATGGAGACAGAAAGAGCAAAATCGTGACTCATGAAAATCATGATTCACAGACTTATGAAAATCGTGAGTCCAGAGATGTGAAAATCACAAGTCCGGACTCATGGAAATCATTCACTAATAATACTAATACTAAAAAACTGATTTTAGTCAGACTGATCTAATCAATCTATCGGCGGAATCAGCAAATCCAGGAGTAAAGGTGGTTAGGATGGATGATCCGATGCGAATCAGAAAACAGTATGAGGATTATCTTAGGGAGAAGCTAAGCATAGACATACTTATCCAGAACAATCCTTATGAAGTCGGACGGATCAATGAAATCTTTGATCTTATGGTTGATGTCTTATGCAGCACGGCAAAGACAATTCGGATATCCGGAGATGACAAGCCGGTAGATGTTGTAAAGGCTCAGTTTATGAAAATTGACTCAGGGCATATGGAGTACATATTGGATTGCTTTAAGAACCAAATTACAGATATCAGAAATGTGAAGCAGTATCTACTCGCAACAATCTATAACGCACCATTAACAATCGATCATTATTACACGGCCAAGGTCAGCTATGACATGGCACACTGGAAGGAGACAGTATGAAAAAGCAGTCAACAATCATTGCTGTGGTAAATCAGAAAGGTGGCACAGCTAAAACAACAACGGTAGAGAATTTAGGAATTGGACTTTCAAGACAGAATAAAAAGGTTTTGCTTATAGATACAGATCCCCAGGCATCACTGACAATCAGCCTGGGGTATCCGAGACCTGATGACCTGGAGCTGACACTCTCAGATCTTCTGAATGGAACAATAAGTGAGAATCCAGTGGCATTGGATGAGGTATTGATCCATCAGCAGGAAGGTATAGATTTGATTCCTTCGAATATTTCACTTGCAGGACTTGAGGTGTCGCTTGTGAATACCATGAATCGAGAACGTATTCTTCAGCAGTTTTTGGAACCACTCAGAGAGCGATACGATTATATCCTTTTAGATTGTATGCCTAGTTTAGGAATGCTTACTGTAAATGCTTTGGCTGCTTCTGATGCAACATTGGTTCCTGTTCAAGCCAATTACTTATCAGCTAAGGGATTAGAGCAATTACTCTCTACAATCAATCAGGTTAAGCGTCAGATTAATCCTAAACTGTGCATTGAAGGAATTCTAATCACTATGGTAGATGCCAGAAGGAATTATGCCAAGGATATCAGCAACTTAATTAGAAATACGTACTGCAACAAAATCACTGTATTCAAGACAGAGATACCGAGATCTGTCAGAGCTGCAGAAACGAGTGCGGAGGGCAAGAGTATTTTTGCCTATGACCCTTCAGGAAAAGTAGCAGAAGTGTATGAATCATTAACACAGGAGGTGCTGAAATATGACCAGAAGAGGAACTAACATTAGCTTAAAGAGCTATGATGATATTTTTACAACCGAAGAGAATAGACAAGAGACCGGTGAACATGTAGTGAGTATTCCGGTGAATCAGATCCATGAATTCAAAAATCATCCTTTTAAGGTTCTGGATGATGAGGATATGAGAAAGACCGTAGATAGTATTCGAGAGTATGGAGTATTGGTTCCGGTTATTATCCGACCTGATGGCAACGGAGAGTATGAAATGATATCCGGCCATAGAAGAAGGTATGCATCTATCTTAGCTGGAAAGGAAGAAATACCGGCAATAGTCAGAGAGATGGACGACGACACGGCTACAATCTTGATGGGAGATTCCAATCTGTAAAGAGAACATATTCTTCCGAGTGAAAGAGCGAAGGCTTATAAGATGAAAATGGAAGCTCTTAAGCACCAGGGCAAGAGAACAGACCTTACTTCGTGCCAAGTTGGCACGAGGTTACGTGCAGATGAAGAGTTAGCAAAGCAGACCGGTGAGAGTGCAAGAACAGTTCAGCGATTTGTACGATTGAATAATCTTATACCGGAGCTTCTTGATCTAGTGGATGAAAAGAAGATGGCCTTTAATCCTGCAGTAGAACTCTCTTATATGAAGCCTGAGGAACAGAAGGACTTCTATGAGGCCATGGAACTTGCGCAGACAACACCATCCCTGTCACAGGCTCAAAGACTTAAGAAATCTAGTCAAGAAGGAACATGTACTGCTGAACTAATAGAAAGCATTATGGATGAAGAGAAGAAGAATCCCCTTAATCGAGTGGTGTTTGATAGCAATATTCTTCAGAAGTATTTTCCGCAGAAAACCTCAGCAAGAGAAATGGAAATGCAGATCCTCCAGTTGCTTGAACAGTGGTCTGGAATGAAGGCATAACATCATGAATCCAGGCTCATGATTTTCATGAGTCTGGAATTATCTGTGGATTCTATGTCAGAAATGCTGACATGGAGGCGCAGCATGGATAAAACCATTGGTATTAGATTAAAAGAAGCAAGAAACAATGTAGGCATGTATCAAGAGGATGCTGCACGTAGTATGGAAATGTCACGCCCAACGCTTAGTGCGATTGAGGCAGGGAAAAGAGCAGTTACAGCAGAAGAAATAAAAGATTTTGCAGGCTTATATCATGTGACAACAAATTGGCTGCTCTTTGGTGCAGATCAAGAGGAGGAAAATCGTATGCAGAGACTTGGAGCATATTATCAGCTGTTTATGAAGCTGAGTGGTCAGGAACAGAAGGAAGTAATTCAGTTTATGGAGCAGATCCTAAGTAAATAAGGAGATGCCAACTATGATCGCATTGAGAGTATTTGGAAGTGTTCTTCATTTCCTATTGAAGGTAGTACTGTTACCAGTACAGATTGTACTTACGATTCTTATTTGCATGATTGATTTTGCAGGTGGCGTATTTGGTTTTATCTTTGGGCTAATAGGGGGCTTTATTATTTGGGCCGGACTTAGCTGCTTGTTTATGTCACCGGTAGACTGGAAGCTGTTTTTCGAAGCAATGATTGCAGGAACGGTTCTTGGGTCCTTCCCAAGAATGGTTCGCTATTTTGGAGAGTCTGTTTTGGTTGGAATGAAAAGTTTTTTTGCTAGGATTTAAAATAAGTATCATCATATTGTAAAGAACCAGAGCATTGGTAGACGGTGCTCTGGTTCTTTTTTCTTTTTTTATAAAAATTAATTCACAACAACAGTATCTGTCCATGTGCTTTGCTATTGTTACACTACAAGATTTGAAGAGACAAATCTGAAACAAATGTTTTGATTATAGGAGGAAATCACAATGAGTACTGAAAATGTAATTGATAACGAAGAACTACTGACGGATGAAGAAATCGCAGACATCGAGAAGGAGGTTGGAGTGGATAATTCCGAGAAGGAAGTAGGTAAGAAGAGTATCTATGTGATGCTAGAAGAAGAGATTATGTCTCTTGATATGCCGGACAGTGAGAGGGCAAAGAGATTATCTAGACTTATTAAGGTTCGTAATCAGAAGGTAAATATTATGCTTACGGGTTCTACTGGTGCAGGTAAGAGTTCGACGGTCAATGCCTTGTTTGATATGGATGTTGCAAAGGTCGGTGTTGGAGTTGACCCGGAGACCGCTTTTATTGAAAAGTTTGAACTTGATAATCTTACTATCTGGGATACGCCAGGACTTGGTGATGGAATTGCTAGTGACGAAAGAATTAGCCGTTCTATTCTTGAAAAACTTAATGAGCTTGATGAAAATGGAAATCCGTTGATTGATTTGATTGTAGTAATTCTTGATTCTTCATCGAAAGACCTTGGCGCATCGTATGATCTCATTAACAAGGTATTGATTCCGGCACTTGGTGACGACGCAAAGGATCGAATCCTTCTTGCACTTAATCAGGCAGATGTTGCTATGAAAGGGACACATTGGGATGCTGAAAAAAATGCGCCGGATGAAGTTTTGAAGGAGTTTCTTAAGAAGAAGGCTGATTCGGTACAGAACAGAGTAAAAGAGGCAACTGGACTAAGCATTCGTCCTATTTACTATTGTGCAGGATACAAGGAGGATGGTGGCGAGCAGCATAAGCCATATAACCTCACAAAACTTTTATACTACATCATTAAGGCTGTGCCTAAGGATAAAAGACTTGCACTTGCCGACAACATCAAAGATGAAGAAGATAATTGGCTTCATGATGACAAAGAAGACAATTATAAGGCGGGAATCAAAAGAAGTTTCGGTGAGACCGTGTGGGATTGTATTACCGATGGGGCCGAAGATGGAGCTGAAATTGGAGGTAACATCCTGGGAATCCCTGGCAAGATTGTTGGTACCGCGGTAGGAGCTGCTGTAGGAGCTGTCAAAGGCATATTTGTGGCAATATTTGACAGATAAGGACTGCGTTTATAAAAAAGTTTATAGCATAATGCGCAATAAAATATCTTGTATTGATTGATTTTGTTCGAGTAATCGTCTACAATTAGTAACGATGGCAAAGCCCATGAAAATGGGTGACGCAAAACTATAGGGACTAAAGATTACTCGTTATTGATCAATGTCAGCCAGTTACCGAAAACTATGTAAGTATATGAAGTGGCATTGTGTAATAGCACAATGCCGCTTTTTTGGCTTATAGGACAAAAAGTGTGTGTAAAAACCCTTGTAATACTAGTAAATATCTAGTGTTATAAGGGTTTAATCT
>NZ_RQUY01000022.1 GCF_003992125.1 Veillonella caviae
ACATGGGGTGATGCTATTGTTTGGAGTGATTTACACTTTTATGATAAAAGTTTCAATTCTTCATGGGATTAAAAACCAACACCTTTTGTCCTATAAGCCATTTATTATCTGGCGAAAATACAAAAATACCCTTGCCATCGGCAAGGGTATTTTTGTTTAAGAGTACATGTACTTTTTATTTTACGCGCGTGTAATTTTATTAGAACGAAGGCAGCGTGTGCATACATTTACTTTTTTTGTAGCACCGTCTACAACCGCCCGTACTCTTTGAATGTTCGGTTTCCAAGTTTTTCTTGTGCGAATATGAGAGTGACTCACATTCATACCGCTAGATGTGGATTTGCCACATACTTCGCAAAGGTTTGCCATAGTTTCCACCTCCAAGCTTAATCTATAACATAACAAAAGTATATTATCATAAACATATGGTTTAAGCAAGTGTTTTTACTAGAGAACTTCATGTTTTGTGAAATATACTACAATATTTGGTATACTATATCTAATATTCTAAACGAAAATCACGAGTTGTGACAAGGTATAGATGTAAATTGGATATACTTTCACAACCATTTATAAATTAAGAGGTCTTATGAACGAAGCATTAACATCTATAAAAGGGGTAGGCCCGGGCAGAGAAAGACAATTACATAAGCTAGGTATAACATCGGTGAATAATTTGCTTACCTATTTTCCTCGCTCTTATGAAGATCGACGGAAAATCTATACAGTGCGTGATTTGTTAGCAGATATGACTGGTGGCGTAGTAGGAATAGTAATGGCTGTACAAGAGAAACGACCTAGGCCTCGTTTATCTATTTTAGAAATTACTATAACTGATAATAGTGGTTCTTTGAAAATTGTATTATTTAATCAAGGGTACAAGAAAAACTTTTATAAAGTAGGGCAAAGGTTATATGTCTATGGCAAGGTAGATGTTCAATATGGTTCTAAACAAATGAATTCGCCACAAATTGAAACTCTTGGTGCTAATGCTATGCCTGATACAGGAATTGTGCCAATTTATCCATTGGTGGACGGAGTTAGTCAATTTGTAGTGAGATCATCGATTCGCAATTGGTTTACTGCTCATTGTGAATTAGATGAAATATTGCCGTCATCTATAGTAAAAAAACATATGATTATGAGTCGGTATGATGCTTTTAAAGCTATGCATTTTCCAGATAGCAGCAATCATTATGAAGAGGCACGTCATCAACTGGCATACGAAGAACTGTTTGTTATGCAATCGGGATTAGCTTTGTTACGTAATAAAGAACAGGTACATCTAGGCCCTAAAATGGGACACGATGGGGTATTGATGAGTCGTTGTATTGAGAATCTTCCTTACAAGTTGACTGGTGATCAGCGACGCGCGATAGATGAAATATCGAAAGATATGCAAGATGAGAGACCTATGCAGCGGCTGTTGCAAGGTGATGTGGGGGCAGGAAAAACCGTAGTGGCTATCTTGAGTATGGTGAAAGCCATAGAGAATGGATACCAAGCTGTTATTATGGCACCTACGGAAATTTTGGCTGCTCAGCATTATGAAGGCATTCAAGATATGTGCAAACATTTGCCTATACGTATCGCACTATTAACAGGTTCTACAACGAAAAAAGAAAAAGACCGTATATATAAAGAGTTAAAAGATGGTTGTATTCAAATGATTATCGGTACCCATGCATTAATACAAGACAAAGTAGATTTTTATAATCTTGGCTTGGTAATTATCGATGAGCAACACCGTTTTGGTGTGGAGCAACGGGCTGCATTACAACGTAAAGGTGGACATCCACATGTGCTCATCATGACCGCTACACCAATACCTCGGACGATGACCTTGTCGGTATATGGTGATTTGGCAGTGTCATTAATTAAAGAAATGCCACCTGGTCGGAAACCAGTGAAAACTTATGTAGTGGATAGCTCTTATAAAGAACGACTTCGTGTATTTTTTGGCAAAGAAATGGCTGCAGGGCATCAAGTATATGTTGTATGTCCTTTGGTAGAAGAATCTGAAAAACTAGATTTACAAGCTGCAGAAGCGTTGTATTTAGAATTAAAAGAGTATTTCTATCAATCTTTTGAAGTGGGACTTGTACACGGTCGTATGAGTGCTCGAGATAAGGAAGAAGTAATGGAGAGGTTTAGTAAAGGGACTATTCAATTATTAGTATCTACTACCGTTGTCGAAGTCGGTGTTAATGTACCAAATGCTACCATAATGTGTATCGAAGGAGCTGAGAGATTTGGTTTGTCCCAACTACATCAATTGCGCGGCCGAGTAGGGCGCGGTGATGTTCAAGCTTATTGTGTGTTAGTTAGCGATTCAAAAGGAGATGTTAGCCGTGAACGATTACAGTTGATGGAGTCTACTCAAGATGGATTTGAGTTAGCAGAACAAGATCTATTGATGCGTGGTTCTGGTCAGTTATTTGGGTTGGCTCAGTCTGGATTACCAGATTTACGAGTTGCTAATATTGTAAAAGATATTGATATTCTTGTTGCTGCTCGTAACGATGTACTTCAATATATTAGCGAAGAGGGAATTACAAATTTAGAAAAAGAGATGAAACCAGAATTAGAAAAAAGATTTGGTGAAAAATTTCTAAGAATATTGTATAATTAAGATGTAGGGCTAATGAAAATATAAGTGTGAATAATACTAGATTTTATCTAGCTTTTCCCCTTGTATATAATGGCCTATTCTCGTATAATAGAAAAAACATTTATTATTGTATCTATGGAGGTGCACCTATGCCACTTATTCACGTTGAGCTTGTAGAAGGCCGTACAAAAGAACAAAAGAAACAACTTGGTGAAGCTATTACTAAAGCTGCTGTAGAAATCGTTAATGTTCCTGCAGAAGCAGTTAAAGTTATCTTTGTAGATATGAAAAAAGATGATTATATGGAAGGCGGCATTTTGCGGTCTGAACGCTAATTCGAGCTACGATTGTCCTGCCTAGCCCATGTGGGCTAGGAGGATCGTAGTTTTATTTTTATTATACGAGAGAGGAAATAACAATGAGAGACGATAAATTTGGTACGCGTGGATTGACATTTGATGATGTATTGTTGGTACCAGCAGCATCTGATGTATTACCTCACGAGGTAAATTTAAAAACACAATTAACGAGAGATATTACATTAAATATTCCAATGATTAGTTCAGGTATGGATACTGTAACTGAATCTCGTATGGCTATTGCTATGGCTCGTGAAGGCGGCTTAGGTGTTATCCATAAAAATATGTCCATCGAGGAACAAGCTCATGAAGTAGATAAAGTAAAACGTTCTGAACATGGTGTCATTGTTGATCCAATTTTCTTGAGCCCTCAAAACCTATTATCCGATGCAGAAGAATTGATGCAAAAATATAAAATTTCTGGTGTACCTATTACAGAACATGGTAAACTAGTAGGGATCATTACAAATCGCGATATGCGTTTTGAAACTGATTTATCTCGTCGTATTGGTGAATGTATGACAAAAGAAGGCTTGGTAACAGCTCCAGAAGGTACTTCCTTAGAGGCTGCTAAAGCTATTTTAAGTCAACATCGCATTGAAAAATTACCTTTAGTTGATAATGATGGTAATTTAAAAGGCCTCATTACTATTAAAGATATTGAAAAAGCAACAAAATACCCAAATGCGGCTAAAGATACTAGTGGACGTTTATTGGTTGGTGCTGCTATCGGCGTATCCAAAGATATGAATGATCGGTTAGATGCCCTTGTGGCTGCCAAAGCAGATGTAATTATCGTAGATACTGCACATGGTCATTCTGCAGGTGTATTACGCACTATTAAAGAATTAAAACAGGCATACTCGCATATCCCAGTTATCGCAGGTAATGTGGCTACAGCAGCAGGTACTGAGGCTCTAATTGAAGCTGGTGCGGATGCTGTTAAGGTTGGTATTGGACCAGGGTCTATTTGTACTACACGTGTCATCGCTGGTATTGGAGTGCCTCAAATCACTGCAGTTTATGAGTCTGCGCAAGTGGCTCGTCGCTATGGTATTCCTATTATCGCTGATGGTGGTATTAAATATTCTGGTGATATTGCCAAGGCGATTGCGGCAGGTGCTAATGTTGTTATGATGGGAAACATCCTTGCTGGTACTGATGAGAGCCCAGGGGAAACCGTTATTTATCAAGGTCGCTCTTATAAGGTATACCGCGGTATGGGCAGTTTAGGTGCAATGAAATTGGGCAGTAAAGATCGTTATTTCCAAACAGAAGTTAAAAAATTAGTTCCAGAAGGTATCGAAGGTCGCGTACCATATAAAGGTATGTTGGCAGATACTATTTTTCAAATGGTTGGTGGTTTACGTGCTAGTATGGGATACTGTGGTTGCCATACAATTCTAGAAATGATTGAAAATACTCAATTTATTCAAATTACGGCAGCAGGCTTGAAAGAAAGCCACCCACATGATGTAAGTATCACCGTAGAAGCACCAAATTATAGTGGTTAATAATGGAGTATTACTTTGAGTAAACGTATTTCAGTATTATCGGTTCCTATTGATTGTATGACGATGAAAGAAACAATTTCTAGAATCGTTAATTTAACTAAAGAACCAGGGTTACATATAGTAGCCACTGCTAATGCTGAAATGGTTATGCTAGCTATTCAAAATCCTGTGTTACATGGGATTTTGAATGCTGCTAGTTTAGTCGTTCCAGATGGAGCAGGCATTTTATGGGCTGCAGAACGCATAGGGGAAAAGGTTCCCGAACGTGTTACTGGTGTAGATATTACAAAGGAATTATTTGGTATCGCATCTATAGAAAATCTTCCTATTTATTGTTTAGGTGCTGCACCAGGTGTGGCAGAACGGGCCGTTAAGAATTTAGAGTCCCAATTTGGTTCTGTTCCATTAGCAGGTATTCATGATGGTTTCTTCGATGAGTCGGAAGAACTTAGAATAATAGAAGAGATTAAAACATCTAAGGCAAAACTTGTGTTTGTTGCATTAGGTGTACCAAAACAAGAACAATGGATTGCTGAAAAATTATCCTCTTTAGATGGTGTTGTTGCTATCGGTATAGGGGGAACTTTTGACGTTTTGGCAGGAAATATTCCGAGGGCTCCTAAGTGGATGCAAGAAAATCGACTAGAATGGTTATACCGATTGTATCTCGAGCCACAACGTATCGGTCGTATGTTGGCGATACCTAAGTTTATATGGACCGTGATTAAGAATAAGTAGGAGCGTGTAAGTTGGGACCAATTATTAAAGATGGATATCCTCTCATAGGAGCTATGCTTATCGCTACTGTAATAACTGTATGTTTGGGGTACTATAGTATTGCGATTGTTTTTTTTATTTTGGCATTATTTTTTGCAAATTTCTTTAGAAACCCCAAACGTGTGATTCCTACAGAGCCAGATGTTATCCTTTCTCCTGCAGATGGAAAGATTATGGAAATTGCAGACGTCTATGAAGATTTGTATCTTCATAGAGAATGTAAAAAAGTGACTATATTCCTGTCTGTTTTTGATGTGCATGCAAATCGGGCTCCTATAGAAGGGAAAATTACATATAGACACTATACAATGGGGAGCTTTTTACCTGCTTTTAAAGAGGAAGTAGGATTTGAAAATGAGCGCCATACGATTTGTATAGAGAATGATAAAACTGAAGTACTAGTTACCCAAATTGCTGGTTTATTAGCACGCCGTATTGTATCTTGGACAGATCTTGATAGTCAACTAGAAAGAGGACAATTATACGGTATGATTAAATTTGGCTCTTGTACAGAAATTTATATGGATAAAAATGTAGAGATTTGTATTGAAAAAGGCCAACATGTTACTGCCGGTGATACGATTATTGGGAGGCTACATCATGAATAAATCAATTATTCCAAATTTATTTACTAGTGCTAATCTAGCATTCGGTGTTATTGGTATTACATTATCGGCTACTGGTAATACTTTTTGGGCTTCCATTTGTGTATTATTGTCTTTAGTCGCAGATGGGCTTGATGGTCGTGTAGCAAGAGCTCTAGGGGTATCAGGTCCTATGGGGCGCGAATTAGACTCTTTGTCTGATGTCGTTGGCTTTGGTGTAGCTCCTGCATATATGCTATACATGAATGAATTGCAAGGTTTAGGATGGCTGGGCTATCTGCCTCTATTGGTATTTTCAGTGCTTGGTGCTTTTCGTTTAGCCCGTTTTAATATTAAAACTGATGAAGTGCATGGCTATTTTGAAGGTTTGCCAATTCCAGCAGCGGGCTGCTTAGCTGCTACTTATGTGTTGTGTGGTGTACAAATACCTCAATTGGGGTTGTTTGTGGCTATGATTGTGGTAGGTATTCTCATGGTTAGTGAAGTGAAATACCCTGATTTTAAAGGTCATAGCGCAGTGCGGACTAATTATATTGCTGTTGCATTAGTAGCGATTATCGTTGCTGCAGCTCTTGTTTATGATTATCATACATGGGCTGTCATGGTTTTTGTTGGATATGTGTTGTTTGGTCTATTTAACACGGCTATTAATTCAGTGCGAAAATAGACTTGGAGGAGTGACTTATGGATTACCTACTGGATCTACTATTGATTCCTATGCAGGTAATAATCGTAATTTATACGGTTTATTATTTTATCCTTGCCGTTATTGGTATGTGGCGCTCTAGAGTTCATAAAAACTATACGCCTAAAAACTCCTTCGCTATTGTTGTGTGTGCTCATAATGAAGAAGTGGTGGTAGGGGAACTTGTAAAAAATTTAAAATCTCTAGACTACCCAGATGAACTGTATGATATTTTTGTAGTAGCTGATAATTGTACCGACAATACTGCTGCTGTTGCTGAAGCGGCAGGTGCTAATGTACATGTCCGTTTTAATAAGGATGAAGTGGGCAAAGGATATGCCATGGGCTGGATGTTTGATCGTGTTGAACAAATGGAGCGCAAATATGATGCATATCTTATTTTTGATGCAGATAATTTAGTACATCCTCAATTTATGTTAGAAATGAATGACCATCTTGAAAAAGGTGAATCTGTTATTCAAGGGTATTTGAATGCAAAAAATCCTACTGATTCTTGGGTAGCTGGTACGTTCTCAATTGCTTTCTGGATGGTAAATCATATGTGGCATTTGGCTAAATACCGCATTGGTTTATCTACAGCTTTAGGTGGTACTGGTATGTGTATTCGTACTGATATCATTCGTACTTACGGATGGGATTGTACAAGCTTAACGGAAGATATGGAGTTCTCTATGAAATTATTAATTCATGGTATCCGTACATGTTGGGCACATGATGCTATCGTATATGATGAAAAAGTAACTACTATGATGGCTTCTTGCAAACAACGGCTTCGTTGGGCGCAAGGCCAATTTGATTGTGCAGGGCGTTATATTCCAAAACTTTTTGCGACAGGTATTAAAGATGGAAATATTATGATTTTAGATGGCATATTTCAAGTGAGTCAACCATATTTCTTATTATTGACTACTGTGTATTTAGTATTTTCTACAATTAATGCGTATATGCCGATTTATACAAATATTTTATATAAAATCTTACCTATGTCCGTGTGGCAAATTATTGGTGTAGGTCAATATTTATTTCCTCTTATTGTGTTACTTAAAATTAAAGTGCCACCTAAAGTGTGGTTCTATTATTTACTATATCCACTATTTGTATATTCTTGGGTACCAGTTAATATTTTAGGTTTTTTTAGACGTCATAATAAAGTGTGGTCACACACACAACATACTCGTGCAGTAGGATTGAACGATGTAAAACTGACACGTATGGGAAATATGAATAAATCTAAAAAATAGGAGAGTGTATGCATATTTTAATGTGTAACGATGATGGTATATTGGCGCCAGGATTACGGCGTTTAGCAGAGTATCTAAGTCAATATCATCGTGTTACTGTAGTAGCACCTGCTACGGAACAAAGTGCTAAATCTCATGCATTAACTACAGAAGTTCCTTTAAAACTAGAGGTACATAGCGAGGATTCAAGCAATCCTCGCCTTTATGCATTAACGGGAACTCCTTCAGATTGCATGAAATTTGGACTTAGCTATTTATTAGCTGACGATATGCCAGATTTAGTTGTGTCTGGCATTAATCATGGATTTAATTTAGGGTCTGATGTATTATATTCTGGCACTGTATCGGCGGCTATGGAAAGTTGTTTCTATGGTATTCCAGGATTGGCATTATCTGTAGAACGATATTCTGATGATCGTGGTGATGAAATGCATCCCTTCATAGGGGAGTTCATAAAAACCATTTTTGAAAATTACAAATTTATGGGTTTATTAAATGTTAATTTTCCTAAAGAGGGGCCTTGTGATTGGGATCATTTTAAAATCGTTAGTCAAGGGGTACAAAGGTATAGCAATATTATCGATGCTCGTATTAATTCTCGCGGTCAAGATTATTACTGGCTTGCAGGTGATTTAGATGATGGAAAAGATGATATGCCTACAGATGTAGAATTAGCAAGAAAAGGTTATATTACAGGTGTAACTTTGACTTGGAAACAACAAAATGATGAAGATATGCATATATTAAAAAATATAATCCACGTTGTTAGTTCTTGATTTAGTATTTCATGAATTATATTCATATCTGAATATGGTGAGGAATATATATGTATAAACGAATTATTCTATTAGTGATGGATAGCGTCGGCATCGGTCATGCATCGGATGCGTCGAATTTCGGTGACGAAGGTTCTAATACATTGGGGCATATTGAAAGCGTCGCTGGTCCTATTCATTGTCCTACATTGAAACAATTAGGTTTAGCTCATATCGCAGATATTTCTTGTGGTGAAAGTCCTATCATTGGTGCTTTTGGCCGAATGGAGGAGTTAAGTACTGGTAAGGATACCACTAGCGGACATTGGGAGATGATGGGGCATCCTGTAACGGTACCATTTCCAACATTTTATGAAGGTTTTCCAAAGGAATTAATGGATACTTTCATAAAAAAAACAGGATATGAGTTTCTTGGTAATGAGGTAGCATCAGGAACGGAAATTATTGAACGTCTTGGTGAAGAGCATATAAAAACGGGAAAACCGATTATATATACGTCTGCTGATTCAGTATTTCAAATTGCTGCTCATGAAGATGTGATTCCTTTAGATGAATTGTATCGTATATGCCAAGTGACGAGAGATAAGGTCTGTGTAGGGGAGTATTATGTAGGCCGCATCATAGCTCGTCCATTTATTGGCAAGCCAGGCCATTTTGTACGGACGTCGAACCGCCACGATTACAGTCGTATGCCGGAGCAACGAATGGTACAACAGGAATTGCAAGTTGCCCACATCCCAACAGTAGCAGTTGGTAAAATTGGCGACATCTATGCTCACGTTGGCTGGGATAAATCGTATCCAACAAAATCCAATGCCCATGGTATGAACATGGTACCGTACCTTATGGGCTCCACCTTTGAAAGAGGTCTCATGATGGTGAACCTCGTTGAGTTTGATAGCCTCTATGGACATAGACGTAACGTAGAAGGATATAAACGAGCCATCGAAGATTTTGACTATCAACTCAGTGGTCTACTACCACTTTTAAAAGATGACGATTTACTCCTCATCACAGCGGACCATGGCAATGATCCCACATGGACAGGTACAGATCACACCCGTGAACGAGTACCATTGTTGGCGTATAGCCCAAGTATGAATTTGCCTAGCAAATTAGAAGATACTCATAAATCTAGTGATGGTAGAACCGCTATTACAGAGGGCGTTGATTTAGGATCCCGTCATAGCTTTGCTGATATAGGACAAACTATATTGGAAAACTTTGGGTTACCCGCTTATCCTGTGGGGACATCGTTTTTACAACAGTTAAAAAATTAATATATTATGAACACTGCCCTATAGTATTAGAAATATTAATTCTATGGGGTAGTTTTATTATGTAATTAATTTTGAACATTCTGTTTATTAAATCTGTAGATACAACTATTTTTAACTTGTAGTATTTAGAAAATAATATATATTAAGATTGCTGCAATCAATAAAAGGCGAATTTTCCTATTTATGCAAATATAAACAGGAAAATTCGTCTTTTGTGTAGAAATGTATACATATAGTTTAGTAGGTATGTTGGTGAAGAACCTAAGGAGGTAGGTACTATGAATGGTACTCATCAAATGAGTATATGGGATAAACTATTCCATATTACAGAACGTGGTAGCACCATCAGTGGTGAATTATTTGCAGGAGCTACGACATTTCTTTGTGTTGCCTATGTATTAGCGGTTAATCCCATTATCTTAAGTGCCGGCGGTATGGATGGGGGTGCTGTATTTACAGCTACTGCACTGTCCGCTATTATTATGACATTGCTCTTAGCCTTTGTTAGTAATATGCCATTTGCAGGTCTTTCTGGTATGGGGATTAACGCATTTTTTGCCTATACTGTAGTAGTCCAAATGGGGCATAGTTTTGCCTTTGCTTTAACGGCACAGCTCATTGCAGGAATTTTATTCCTCATCATTGCATTAACACCGTTAAAGGATCTAATCTTTGATGCTATACCCTATACGTTAAAGATGGCGGTTACGGCTGGTATCGGATTATTTATTACTTTAATTGGCCTCAGTAGTGCAGGTCTCATTGTCAGTTCACCAGCTACATTAGTGAGTCTCGGCGATTTACATACCCCAAATAGCCTCATTGCTATATTGGGTATTATATTAATTGCGGTATTTACTGTGCGAAATGTGAAAGGAGGCATATTCCTAGCCGTCATTATTTCAGCTATTGTAGGCTTTTTTTCAGGTGTCACAGAATTACCAGAAACGATACTGTCTATGCCACCATCATTGGCGCCTATTGCATTGCATTATGATTTTTCTGAAATAACTAGCGTAGATATGATTTTCGTGGTATTTACATTTTTATTTGTTAATGTATTTAATGTTGTAGGCGTTCTCATTGGTTTAACGAGCCAAGCAGAGGTTCTGCCAGATAAACAACTGGCAGTGCAAGGTTCTGCTATGAAAGTAGCTGCTATCGGTACTATTATAGGGAGTGCGCTCGGTACATCGCCACATATTGTAGCTGTTGAATCGGCAGCTGGCATAGCAGAAGGGGGACGTACAGGACTTACAGCACTTACAATAGCTGTGCTATTTATAGCATCACTCTTTGTAGCACCATTATTACTTGTTATCCCTGTAGCTGCAACAGCACCAGTGCTCATTGTAGTAGGTCTATTTATGATGGCATCTGTGAAAGATATCAATTTTGGTGATATATCCGAAGGGTTACCGGCATTTTTGACAATTATTATGATGCCTTTTGCCTATTCCATTGGTGTAGGTATCGAATGGGGCCTTGTAAGCTATGTAGTAGTTAAGGTGCTTTCAAATAAATATAAAGATGTATCAGCCGTGATGTATGTGTTAGCTGCTATATTCATAGTAAAAGAAATATTGGTATAATTGACGTATCATATGCGTGCTCATAAGTTATATATGCTTATGTAGTGTCATTTCTATTCTACAATTTATATTGATGTTTTCCTCGTTCGGAATATATAAGGAGGCCCTCCATGAACTATACAAAAAAACTATCTCACATAGCGCAAGGTTTAGAGCCAGCTCCACTTGTTTTAAAAGGGGCTCATGTGTTGGATGTAGGCAATGAAATGTGGTCTATTGAAGATATTGCTATTTCTGATGGGTATATCATTGGTGTTGGTAAATACGAAGGCCTAGAAGAAATCGATTACACTGGTAAATATATTGTGCCTGGTTTTATCGATGCTCATCTACATTTAGAGTCTACCTTGGTAAATCCTCGCGAGTTGGTACATGAAGCATCTCGTGAAGGGACCTTAACGTATATTGTAGATCCTCACGAAGCAGGTAATGTAGCAGGTCTAAAAGGTATTCAGTATATGATTGACGAAACTCGTGATGCTCGTGGTGATGTGTACGTTATGGCGCCGTCCTGTGTGCCGGCCGTACCAGGGGAAGATAATGGCGCTTTATTAGATTGTGACACTCTTAGTGAATTATGCAATAATCCAGCTATTTTGGGCCTCGGTGAGGTCATGGATTGTTACAGTGTTATCGGTGCCGATGCAGATATGATTGGTAAATTGAATGCTTATAAAAATCGTGTACTAGATGGACATATTATTGGGCTTTCACCAAAACAATTAGCTAGTTACCGTTTAGCAGGGATTACGACGAACCATGAGTGCATTACTTATGAAGAAGCGAAGGAGCAAGTGCGCCAAGGGTTATATGTGTGGATTCGCGAAGGCAGTGCGGCTCATAATCTTGAGGCTATCGTGACCGGCATCGTTGATGCAGAAAGCCCTGTGGACAGATATGGATTTTGTACGGACGATAAACATATTGAGGATATCCGTCGTGAAGGACATATTAGCTACAATATTAGAAAAGCCATTGAGCTCGGTTTGAATCCCATTGAAACGTATAAAATGGCTAGTACCTATCCAGCGCAGTGCTACGGACTCAAGGATATTGGCATGATTGCCCCAGGATATAAGGCGAATCTTGTTATCTTAAATGATGAGTCGAACGTGTCCATTTATGATGTTATATACAATGGTGTTATCATCGACCGTCATGGGGCTTATGAAAGCTCTCGCCGTCCAGTGCCAGAAGAATTACTATATACCATTAATATCGGTGATTTTAAGAAATCCCAATTAAGTCTCGCAGTTGATGGTGAACATCCTGTTATCAATATTGTGCCGGGACAAATCGTTACGGCTAAAACCATTGAATCGGTGCCTAGTGAAAATGGCGTATTTACACCGAATTCTGAGTTCAATAAAATCACATGTATTGAACGTTACAAAGCTAGTGGCAGAAATGGGGTAGGTGTGCTAAAAGGATTTGATATTCATAATGGTGCTATCGCCACATCCTTTGCCCACGATTCGCACAATCTTATTGTCGTTGGTGATAATGATGACGATATGATGATAGCTATTGAGCGTATTAGAAACATTGGCGGCGGCTATGTCATCGTCCGCAGTGGAACTGTGGTTGGGGAATTACCATTAGAAATCATGGGGCTCATTACCAATGAACCGCACCACACAGTGGATAAAAAGGTTGCGGATATGAAAGAAATTGCTTATGACATGGGGATAAGGAGAGGATTAGATCCATTTATCAATTTGAGCTTTTTGGCGTTGACGGTAATACCGGAAATACGAATTACCACTAAAGGGGTTGTAGAGTGCTAGATAATGTATAAAGAGTGGAGAAGTTTTAGCACAATATTGTATTAAAATAACCTCAATACATTAGGGTTTTATACATCTAATGTATTGAGGCTATTTATGATTTACAGATATACATCCTTTAATCACTCGTGAAAATAGAGTGGAAGTATAGAAATAAAAAACAGCCTCTACGAAAAGTCGTGGAGACTGTCATTTCTGCTTTATATTATAAAGCGTTTACTTTAGCTGCTAAATTGGATTTTTTGCGAGCTGCAGTGTTTTTATGAAGTACACCTTTGGAGGCTGCTTTATCAATTACGCTAGTAGCATGAACAAGTGCTTGTTTTGCTTCTTCTACTGCGCCTGCTTGAACAGCTTCAACGGTTTTACGAGCTGCTGTACGAATTTGAGATTTTACAGCGGCATTTTTCGCACGACGTTCAGCATCCGTTTTTACGCTTCTAATACTGGATTTAATGTTTGGCAATTGAGTCACCTCCTTAAAAATCGTTTCTTATACCTGAATGATTATATCATACAAGATATTGACACGCAAGGACTTATATAGGCTTTCTAATAAATATTTTATTAGAATTCATACAGGTGTTCTATGGTATAATAAAAAATAGAATTAAGCGAGGTGTTTTATGAAAAAATTAATGATTATAGATGGCAGTAGTCTCTTATTCCGAGCCTTTTTTGCGCTTCCTCCATTGAAGTCTGCATTGGGGACACCGACGAATGCGGTGTATGGATTTTTGACGATGCTCATTAAATTGTACGAAGAGATTCATCCTGACTATATTGCGGTAGCTTTTGATAAAGGTCGTCAAACATTTCGCACAGAAATGTATAGCGAGTATAAAGGCAACCGTCCAGATGCACCAGAGGACTTACGACCTCAATTTAGTCTGATTCAAGATGTACTAAAAGCTATGGGGATTTGTGTGATTGAAGAGGAAGGTTTTGAAGGTGACGATATTCTTGGATCCTTATCGAAGAAATTTGCCTCTTCTGAGTTAGCTGTGCAAATTATTACTGGTGACCGCGATAATTTGCAATTGGTTAGCGATTGCAGTCATGTATTTTTGACAAAAAAAGGTATTTCCGACATGTTGGAAATCACCTTAGAGAATATGCAAGACTTGTATGGTTATGGGCCAGATAAGGTAATTCAAATGAAGGCTCTTATGGGCGATTCGTCAGATAATATTCCAGGTGTACCAGGGGTGGGCGAAAAAACGGCGTTTAAGTTGATTTCTGAATATGGCGATTTAGAATCCATATATGAAAATATAGATACTATTTCTGGCAAGAAATTAAAAGAACGCCTCTTAGAGAATAAAGAGTTAGCATTTTTATCTCGTGATTTGGCAACCATCAAAACAGATATGGATTTCTCTTATGAGCTTGATGATTTTGTTCAACAATTCCATTTAAGTGAAGTAAAACCGATGTTTGAATCACTGGGTTTTACTAAGTTGACACCTCGTTTGGCGCAGATTATGGGCACTGATGATGGATTTGAAGATATGGGTGGCTTATTTGCGGTACAAGAAGAGGTTTCTTTAGATGAATTAGTAGATGGAACTGCTTTGACTGAATCGTTCTATGAAGGTAAAACCATTGCCGTTCATGTTGTTCTTTCTGGACATGCTCCGTTTAGGAGCATCGTAAATATTTACTTATCCAATGGAGATGTTGTTGTCAAAACAGATGGTAGTGATATAGATTTGCTTACTCATGTATTGAATGGGGCTGCAATAGTGGTCACTACACAGGCTAAGGAACTATTAGAGGTACTTGGTACGGATGCGCCTGCTGACATTCGTTTATTTAATGATAATGGTGAAGCTCGTATTCACGATGTGTCCTTAATGGCGTATCTATTAGATCCAACGCGCACTAACTACGGATATCTTTATTTAACGGAACGTTTTTCTGTATCATCTATTGCTACAGGTAGTGTTGATGTAGAATGTGTGTCAATGGTAAAAGCGCTACTTGCGATGAACAATGCTGCTCTTGATACTATTCGTAGCAATGACTTGTGGAATTTATATAATGCTATTGAGTTACCTTTAATCCACACCTTATTGGTGATGGAAAAGAATGGTATTTATATTGACCCAGATAAATTGGCAGATACAACGGTCCGCTTTAAGACTGAATTAGAGTTGGTTCAACAAGAAATTTATAAGATCGCAGGGGAAACTTTTAACATTAACTCTCCTAAACAGCTAGGCATTATCTTGTTTGAAAAAATGAATTTACCTGTTATTAAAAAAACGAAAACAGGCTATTCTACAGACGCAGAAGTGTTAGATATGCTTCGTAATGAAAGCCCAATAGTAGAGAAAATTTTGCAGTATAGAACTATTGCTAAACTTGTATCTACTTATTTGGAAGGGTTAGCTGTGCTCATCAATCCTAATACGCATCGTATTCATACTACTTTCAATCAAATGGTAACGGCTACGGGGCGTCTTAGCTCGTCTGAACCAAACTTACAGAACATTCCTGTACGTACTGAAAAAGGCCGTGAAATTCGTGCATTGTTCTATCCTGGAGAAGGATTTGATACTTTGGTGAGTGCTGATTATTCTCAAATTGAACTTCGCATTTTAGCGCATTTGTCAGGTGATAAAGCATTGATCAAAGCGTTCACAGAAGGTAAGGATATTCATCGATTTACTGCTGCAGAGGTGCTAGGGAAAGCTCAAGAGGAAATAACTAGTGAAGAGCGATCTCATGCAAAAGCTATCAATTTTGGCATTATTTATGGTATTTCCGATTTTGGTTTGAGCCGTGACCTTGGTATTACACGGGTAGAGGCGAAAAATTACATCGATTTGTATTTCAGTCGTTACCCACGTGTTAAAGAATATATGGACAATATGGTAAAAGAAGCTCATGAAACAGGCAAGGTTCGCACTATGTTTGGTCGGCTTCGCGAATTGCCTGATATTAACAGTCGCAATTTTAATCGTCGTTCTTTTGCTGAACGTACGGCTATGAATACACCAATCCAAGGCACTGCAGCAGATATTATAAAACTGGCTATGAATAAGGTAGAATCCTTATTAGAAGAAAAAGGATTTACATCTCGTTTATTGTTACAAGTGCATGATGAACTTGTGTTGGAGGTTATTAACGACGAATTAGAGGCTGTGAAAGCTCTATTAAAAGAAACTATGGAATGTGTTGTAGACTTACAAGTGCCACTCATTGTTGATGTTCATGATGCAGAAAATTGGGCATTGGTGAAATAATATATTGTTTGAGGAGTAGTTGTTATTACCGTGAAGACGATGTATAGAATTAGATTATACACAAGGTGGAGAGACTATGTTGAAAATTGGTTTGACCGGTGGTATTGCATCTGGCAAGAGTACGGTGTTATCCTATTTTAAAGATAAACATATACCTTTTATTGACGCAGATGTAGTAGCGAGAGAGGTAGTTGAGCCTGGAACACCTGGCTTAGAGGCTATCCGTGATTTATTTGGGGAATCGGTGATTCATCATGACGGAACCTTAAACCGAGAAGCTTTAGGTCAAATTGTTTTTTACGATGAAGAGAAACGTCAACAGTTAAATACTTGTATTCACGGTTTTATTCGTCAACGCATCGATACATTAACAGCACACTATGAATCGCAACTTGTACCTGTGCTTATTTACGATATTCCACTGTTAATTGAAGGCAAATGGTATGAGCATCTTGATACAGTATGGCTCGTATATGTATCACCGAAGGTACAGGTACAGAGATTAATGGAACGCAATGGATATTCTAAACAAGATGCATTAGCGCGTATCGATAGTCAAATGCCTATAGATGACAAGAAGTCCTATGCAGATGTTATTATCGATAATAATGGTTCTATACAGGATTTAAAAACACAATTAGAACAGCTGTGGTATACAGTGTTGAAACCACTATACATAGATATATAATTATTTAACTATGTTTAGTGTTATATATATAATTCTAAAGGATAATTCTAAAGGTAGAGTCCATTGGTTTCTGCTATACATTATGAAAGGGAGGCATTATGAAACGAACGACTGCTACGGCGTTAGCCGTTGCTGTGTTAGGATGGGCATATTTTAATCATTTTCAAGACCCCATCGTTAGACAATTTGCCTACCCCTATGATTACAGAGATGTAGTAGAAGCGGTAGCTGCTAAAGAAGAAGTACCACCATCACTAGTGGCTAGTGTCATTTTAGCGGAGAGCAAATATAAAAATACGGCTCAGTCTGAGTCGGGGGCTATAGGCCTTATGCAACTCATGCCAGATACGGCACGTTGGGTGGCGCAACAAATGGGGCATGGTAATTATACGGATGCACAATTACAGGAGCCGACTACTAATATTGAATTGGGGACGTGGTATTTGTCATATCTATTAAAAGAGTTTAATGGTGATGAAGTACAAGCGTTGGCGGCATATAATGCCGGTCGTGGTCATGTAGAATCGTGGTTGAAAGAGGAAAATTGGAATGGTATGATTGATACTATTCCATTTCCAGAAACCCGTGAATATGTAAGAAATGTATTAACCTATCAAGAAAGGTACGAATCACTATATGGAGACCATCGTTGAAGCTTGTAAAGGCCTAGATTATTCGTGGTTGCCACCTACGATAGATACGTTTAAACTCGTTGTGACAGGTCCAGAGGCTCTTATAGAAACAGAACAAAAATTAGCGGCTGGTGAAGCGGTATTAACGATTCCCTTGTTTCGTTATGAAAATGATTTAGGATGGAAATGGTGTGCCTTATATGATAAAGAGGTAGAAGATTATACCGTTCATGTGGTGATGCCCTTATTTTCTTTTGTAGATATATCCTTTGTTTGTGCTGATTTAGAATCTTTTTGGAAAGGATTACAAGAACGTGCTGTACAGGGGTTAACTAAAATGCTTATTCACAGTAGTGAAAACTTTACCTATACGTATAAACGAAAAGGTTTGCCTACTTGGAATTATGAAACTTGTATGCCGTCAGAATTAGAAGGATTTATTCGGGATATAACACCTAAAAACGCAGTGCGCATGATTAATGGTTCTTTTATCATTGGTGAATATCGGAAAATGGAAGAATGTACGGGGCTCCTAGTCTATTATAATGAATTCCGCGATGAATTTTTTGCAGAACTTCGTTACCATAACTACCCAGAAATCGACCACCATTTAGATTCGAACAGTTTAGATGAATTAGCAGAAGCGTTAACACATAATTTAGCTAATATTCTACATGAATTGAATACAAGAAAAGAATCAATGTAAAATCAAATTGATAGGAAATTTGTACATTTTTAGTAAATTATGGTACAATATATATGACTTTTATATAAACTTTTTTAAGAGTGGACGATTTTGTCCACTCTTTCATTTATGATTAGAGAGATTTTCCTTACTTTCACAATCGTAATTAACATAAAAGAATATAAATTGCAGTAAGTTATAAGGAGGCGATGGCTATGAAAAGGGAGGCCGTAGAGGAATTTGTATCCTCTGTAGTGGAAAAAGTTATAGCTGGCACAGAGTTAGAATTAGTCGATGTCGACTATGTGCGTGAGCGCGACTGGTATCTGCGGGTATATTTAGACAAACCAGGCGGTGTAGACCTCGATGATTGTCAAATGGTGAGTGAAAAATTGAGCGCCGCTCTTGATGAGAAGGATCCGATTACAGAAAATTATCTATTAGAGGTTTCTTCACCAGGTCTTGATCGAGTTCTTAAAAAAGATAAGGATTTCATTCGATACAATGGCCGCGATGTAGATATCCAATTGTTTAAACCTATTGGTGGGTTAAAACAATATACTGGAACTTTACAAGGTTTTAACGACGATACAATTGAATTTTTAATCAATGGTGAAAGCATGACTTTTGAACGGTCTAGCATTGCTCAAATCCGATTACATCTCGATTTTTAATATATGGAGGCATACGAGTGAGTCAAGAATTAATCCAAGCAGTGATGGTGCTAACTAAGGAGAAAGGTTTCGAACCAGAGGTTATTTTTGAATCCTTAGAAGCGGCTTTGTTACAAGCGTATCGAAAGGAACCAACCTCGAATCCTGACGCCTATGTAGAATTGAACCGTGAAACTGGTGCATATAAAGTAATGGCGAAAAAAAAGGTTGTGGAAGCGGTTGAATTTCCTGAAACAGAAATGAGCCTATTAGATGCACGTCAAAAAGATAAACGTTTTGAAACTGGCGATGTAGTAGAAGTAGATGTAACACCTGCTAATTTCGGCCGCAGTGCTGCACATACAGCGAAACAAATGCTCATCCAACGTTTGAAAGAAGCAGAACGTAGTGTTGTATATGAAGAATATTATAGCCGTGAAGGTGATATCATTACTGGAGTTATTACTCGTGTAGAAGGTAAAAACGTATATATCGACCTAGGTAAAACAGAAGCGATTTTGCCTGCTACAGAGCAAATTGCTAATGAAATATATCGTGAAGGGGACCGCATTAAATGCTATATTGTAGAGGTCAAGAAAACTACGAAGGGCCCTCAAATTATGATTTCCCGTACTCATCCAGGCTTATTAAAACGCCTCTTTGAGTTAGAAGTACCAGAAATTTATGAAGGTGTAGTAGAACTTAAATCTGTTGCTCGTGAGCCAGGCATGCGTTCTAAAATTGCCGTATTTAGTCGTGATGAAAGTATCGATCCTGTAGGTGCATGTGTAGGTCCTAAAGGGCAACGTGTACAACATATTGTCGATGAATTACATGATGAAAAAATCGATATCGTAAAATGGGATGAAGATCCAGCTATTTATATTGCAAATTCTTTGAGCCCAGCGAAGGTTATTTCTGTTGACGTTAGTGAAACTGAAAAATCTTCTTACGTAGTAGTGCCAGATTATCAATTGTCCTTAGCTATTGGAAAAGCAGGCCAAAATGCTCGCCTTGCTGCTAAATTGACAAATTGGAAAATTGATATTAAAAGTGAAACACAAGCAGCAGAAAATCCTTTCACAGGATTTGGTGTTGCATCCGATGAGGCAAGTGAAGCATAATGAAAAGCAAATCTCAACCTATGCGAACCTGTGTAGGCTGTGGTGAACCAAAGAGTAAACGTGAGTTAATTCGCGTTGCATTGAGCCCAGAAGGCATTATTAGTATTGATAAAACTGGTAAGGCGCCTGGCCGCGGTGCGTATATTTGTCCTTCTATGGATTGCTTGCAAGCAGCTTATAAAGGTAAGAAATTAGAACGTTCCTTGAAACACGGCGTATCAAAAGATGTGTATGAAACATTACAACAAGATTTGGAACAGCAATAAATAATGAATATAGATAAAATTTTAAATCTCTTAGGATTAGCACAACGTGCAGGTAGTTTGAGTTCCGGTGATTTTATCGTAGAAAAATCAATGAAAAAAAAGGAACCAAAACTTATACTACTCGCTGCTGATTGTGCATCCAATAATGAAAAGAAATATATACAATTAGCAGAAATACATCATATCCCATTGCGCAAAATCGCTGATAAAGAGGCGTTAGGCAGGGCTATAGGGAAAGAAGTCCGTGTTGTTGTAGCCGTGCAGGATGATGGATTTGCAAAGGCATTACTAAAAGAGATTGATCAGTAATAAGGGGGTATGTAGATGTCCAAAAAGCGCGTTCACGAAATCGCCAAGGAATTTGGCGTAGAAAGTAAGCAGGTCATTTCTATCTTGCAACAACATAATTTTGAAAACATTACTAAAGCAGTAAATACTGTAGATGATGAAGGTTATAATGTGGTAAAACAACAATTAGGTAAAGGTAATATTAAACAGGTTGAGTCAAAATCTAATATGCAAGATAACCACAAAAAAAATAATCATCAACAAAAACAACAAGGTCAAAAGCAAGACCACAAACAAGATAATAAAAAACAAGTACGTCACGTACAAATTAACGAGCCAACACAAAAAAATAGTTCCAAACAAGACCATAAGGGCAATCGTAATAATAGCGACAAACGTAACAATGATCACCGCAATAGTCATGGGGAATCTCGTAATAATGACAATCGTTCGGATGTAGTAGCTAACGATAATCGAAATGGTCGTAATGATGACCGCCGTAATAAGAAAAATAAAAAAGGTGGAAATAATCGTCCTCAATCTTTGTTGAGTACGTCGATGCAAAAGAAAAAAAATAAAGTAAAACACCGTAATGAGCAATATTTGCAACAAAAAGCGGAAGAAGAACGTAAAGCACAAGCAGCTATTGCTAGTGAAATCGAATTAAGTGGATCCCTAACAGTTAAAGAATTAGCTGAAAAAATGGGCCGTGAAGTATCTGAAATTATCAAAAAATTAATGCTCTTAGGTGTAATGGCAAGTATTAACCAAGAAGTAGATTTAGATACAGCCACAATCGTAGCCGAAGAATTTGGTGTTGTAGTAAAAGAAGTAGAACCTGAAGAGGATCCTACAGATATTATTGAAATCGAGGATGCACCAGAAACATTGAAACCTCGTCCGCCAGTTGTTACTATTATGGGACATGTTGACCATGGTAAAACATCTTTGTTGGATGTAATTCGTCAAACTAATGTAACTGCTGGTGAAGCAGGTGGTATTACACAACATATTGGTGCGTACCAAGTCCGTTACAATGATAATAAGATTACATTCCTTGATACACCAGGGCATGAGGCTTTTACAGCAATGCGTTTGCGCGGTGCAAAATCTACAGATATTGCGGTTTTAGTAGTTGCTGCCGATGATGGTGTAATGCCACAAACTATTGAGGCTATTAATCATGCTAAATCTGCAGAAGTACCTATCATCGTAGCTATCAATAAAATGGATAAACCCGGTGCCAACCCTGATCATGTAAAACAACAATTGTCTGAACATGGTCTATTACCAGAAGAGTGGGGCGGCGATGTCATTATGGTTCCAGTATCGGCAAAACAAAAACAAGGTATTGATGATTTATTAGAAAATATTTTGCTCGTTGCAGAAGTAATGGAACTCAAGGCGAACCCTAACCGTAAGGCATACGGTGTCGTTATTGAAGCACAGCTCGACAAAGGCCGTGGTGCAGTATGTACTGTGCTTGTACAAAAAGGTTCTCTCCGTGTAGGTGATACTGTATTGGCAGGTACCGCGTATGGTAAGGTTCGTGCTATGACAAATGAACGCGGCGAAAAGGTGAAAGTGGCTCGTCCATCTATGCCAGTGGAAATCCTCGGTTTCTCTGAAGTACCACAAGCTGGTGAAATCATCAATGGTATGGAGGATAATGAAGCGCGTGCCATTGCAGAAAAACGTATTGCAAAACAACGCGTTCAAGAATTAAATGCTACTCACAAAGTTACCTTGGACGATATTTTCAATCAAATTCAACAAGGGGAATTGAAAGACTTAAATATCATTATTAAGGCCGATGTACAAGGCTCTGTAGAAGCTTTGCGTCAATCGTTAGAAGGTATTAAAAATCCAGAAGTTCGTATCGTCATTGTTCATGCTGCAGTAGGGGCTATTAATGAATCAGATATTATGCTTGCATCTGCGTCTAATGCTATCGTAATGGGCTTTAATGTACGTCCAGATGCAAATGTACGCCGCGCTGCGGAAAATGAAAAGGTTGACCTTCGTACTTACCGTGTTATTTATGATGCTATCAACGATGTTGAATCCGCGATGCGTGGCATGTTAGCACCACAATTCAAAGAAGTCGTAGTAGGCCGTGCAGAAGTACGTCAAGTTATTTCTACACCAAAAGCAATTGTTGCCGGTTCTTATGTAACGGAAGGTCGTATTACCAACGATTCGGAAGTTCGTTTGATTCGTGATGGCATCGTTGTATTTGAAGGTAAAGTGGATTCCTTACGTCGTTTCAAAGACGAAGTAAAAGAAGTAAAAACATCTTTCGAATGTGGTATTTCCTTAGAAGGTTACCGCGATATCAAGGAAGGTGACGTTATCGAAGCGTACTTGATGGAAGAAATTGCACCTCAATTTTAGGAGGTTATTATGAGTGATGTTCGGGTAAGAAAATTACAAGAATTCATCAAACAAGAAGTAAGTCAAATGTTGATGCGAGGTCTCAAAGATCCTCGTATCGGCTTTACTACTATCACAGATGTACATGTAACTGGTGATTTGCGGGAAGCCACTATTTACGTCAGCTTGTTTGGTTCCGATAAGGAAAAACAAGATACCCTTATCGCATTACAACATGCAGCTGGTCACATTCGTACAGAGCTTGGCAAAGTTCTTCGTTTGCGTCATATTCCAGAGATTTCTTTTGATAAAGATACATCTCTCGATTACAGCATGCATATCGAATCCCTTTTGAATGAAATCAAAAAGGATGAACACACTAGAGATGCATCCTCTGAAGATGATACATCTAATTAATATATAGGATGAGACATGAGTAATATAACGATAAATCAATTACACATGGCTCTGTGTGAAGCTAATTCTATTTTGCTCACCGTACACATTCGCCCCGATGGTGATGCTATTGGTTCTATGCTGGCTTTTTACGAAGCCCTTATAGCACAAGGCAAAACCGTACATATGGTGGTGGATGATGTAATACCAGAGAAATTTTCGTTTTTGAAATATATAGATTACATCCATGATGTGTCTTATTTAGAAACTAATGCAATATCTGTAGATATGCTCATGGTATTAGATGCTAGCACGTATGAACGAATTGGTAGAGTAGGTGCACTATGTAGTGCACCTATTTTTAATATAGATCATCATATTTCTAATACGAAATTTGCTGATTATCTATATTTAAAATCCAATTTTGCTGCTACTGGTGAAATTATTACCTATTTGTGCAAAGAATGGAATTGGCCTATTACAGAGTCCATGGGAACCGCATTATATATGGCTATCGCTACAGACTGTGGTTTCTTTAAATTTAGTAATACTACAGCGCATACTTTGGAAATGGCCAGTTATTGTGTAGCAGCTGGGGCGCATCCTAATGTAGTCTCTGAGACAATTGAAGCTATTAGTGCAGACCGTCTCGAATTGACAAAACAAGTGATGCAAACTATCGGTTTTTATAAACACAATACGGTGGCTACCATCGAATTGTGTCCCGCTGTGATGGCTATTCTTGGTGATGACACTGATGGATTTGTAGATATCATCCGAAATGTAGATACAGTAGATATCGCCATTCTATTAAAAGGTGAAAGTCCTAATCGTACGCGAATCAGTTTTCGCTCTAAAGGCACAGATGTAAATGCTATTGCTCAACAATTTGGCGGTGGCGGACATATTCGTGCCGCAGGCTGCACTATTATGAAGAATATTGAAGAGGCAAAGTCTGAATTATTGGAGGCTATTGGTTAATGGACGGGGTATTACCATTTTTGAAACCACCTGGCATTACGAGTCATGATGCAGTGGCAATATGTCGACGTATTTTGAAAGAAAAACGCATTGGTCATAGTGGTACCTTAGACCCAATGGCATATGGTGTGCTACCTATTTTTCTTGGCAAGGCAACCCGTCTTATTGAGTATACTGATGAGTTCAGTAAAACTTATGTAGCAGAATGTAAATTTGGCACCTTCACTGATACAGAAGATAGCACAGGACAACCTGTATTACCAGATTCATCTATGTCCCTGGTATCAGGTGTGGTTCTGCATGAAAATATGGTACATACAAATAGTAGTGGTGAAACAGATTATATAGAAAATGTAGTACCAGTTGGCTCATATATAACTGATGATATTATGGTACCGTCGTGGCAACAGCTTAATGAAGTATTAGCTACATTTGTAGGTACTCAACAGCAGACTCCTTCAAAATATTCGGCTATTAAAGTCAATGGGATTCGTGCTTATGAATATGCGCGAAAAGGTATTCCCATAGAATTACCTAGCCGTGCTATTACGATAGAATCCATTGAATTACTGGCCTATGGATTCCCTTATTTCACTATTCGTGTAACTTGTTCTGGAGGGACATATATTCGTTCTTTGTTGCGCGATATTTGCTTGAAATTAGGTATTCCTGGTACAATGACGTCTTTAGCAAGGACTGAGGTAGGTCCATTTACAATAAAGGGTTCTTATATGGCAGAGGAACTGATGGTTCGTGGCGAGAGTTTATTGTTACCGACGGATTCTGCAGTATTGCATCTTTCAAAAATAGACGTAGATAGTGTACAATTAAAGATGATGGTGCAAGGTAAGGAATTACCAATCGTTGAATCTTTTGCGCATACCGTACCGTCACAATATTATAGAGCCTATGGTCCAAGTGGATTTATAGGTATTGTAAAACGAACATCTCAATCCATACGGGTAGAGAAAAATATTTTTATTTAAGGATACTTATGAAGCAATTACACTCCTTTGATGATTTGCATCAAATTCACAGTAAAATTGTATATGCACTGGGTACATTTGATGGATTACATAAGGGTCATCAAAAGGTTATTGATAATGCTATTGCAGAAGCAAAACAATATAATGGTGTTACCGTTCTTGTTACTTTTGATGCGCATCCAATGACTATATTACGACCTGAGCGGGTACCTAAACGGGTTCTCGCAGCAGATATAATGGATGAAATTTTAGAAACATTACAAGTAGACTATATTTTGCGATTACCAATGAATCAAGATTTGCTCAATATGTCTCCTAGTGATTTTTTACATCATCTCTGCGATGGTCTCGATGTGGTGGGGATGGTAGTAGGCACAAATTTTACATTTGGTGCTAAAGGGGTTGGTACACCAAAGACTATGATTGATGCTCTTACATCAAAAGGTATTCACATTATTGTGGAACCTCTTTTGCCAACTTTAGAAGGGCCTATTTCAAGCACTGCTATTCGCAAAGCTATAGAAGAAGGGCGCATGGAGGATGCTACATCATGGCTTGGTAGACCGTATCAATTTAAAGGTATTGTTATCAAAGGGGATCAACGAGGACGCACATTAGGGTTTCCAACACTTAATTTATTGTTGCCCAATGAAATGGCTATACCTCCAGATGGTGTGTATGCCAATCGTGTGTGTATCGACGGTGTTTGGTATAACGGTGTTGGTAATATAGGCGATAATCCTACTTTTATGAATCAGTATCATCGCTGTGAAGTACATGTATTCGATTTTGACCGTAATATATATGGACACCAAGTGACTGTTCAATTTATTTCGTATTTGCGTGGGGAAATAAAATTTAACGCATTGCAAGACTTAATTGATCAAATGAAAATTGATGAAGCCCAAGCTTTGTCGATTTTACAGGACTATAGACCATAAGGGGGAGCTATGGATATTAAAGAAGCACGTGAGAAAATAGATGGCATTGACACACAATTAGTAGCATTGTTTGAAGAGCGTTTATCTCTCATCGAAGTGATTGGTAAATATAAAGATGAACATCATTTACCGCTTATTGATGAAACGCGGGATCGAGAAATCATCGTCGGTCATAAAGAATCTTGCAAGGATGTGCAACTGTCACCATATGTTGAATCCTATATGAAACAAGTTGTATCTATTAGCAACGAGTTTTTAAAAGAACATATGCATAAACACATTTTTCTTATCGGTATGCCTGGTGCAGGTAAAACAACGGTTGGTAAAATGTTAGCAAAAGAATTAAGACGCGATTTTTATGATTTAGATCAAACTATTCAAGATAAAGTAGGCAAATCTGTGCAAAATATTTTTATCTATGATGGTAAAGATGCATTTAGCGAATATGAATACGAAACAATTAAAGAGTTGATTCATAATAAACCAGCTGTTATTGCTACTGGTGGTGGCACCGTAACATCTGAAAAAACTGTTAATCTTATGAGAAATAATGGCCTCGTCGTATTTGTAAATCGCGATGTGAACCATATTCTAGATGATTTAGATTTAGAGATTCGTCCACTTGTAAAAGAAAGTATTGAGTATATTTTTAATGTATATGAAGAACGCTATCCATTATATGAGCAGGTAGCGCACATTAAAATTGGTAACGAAGGTAGCATTACTGATGCAGTACAAGAAATTATTGAAGCGTTACCAAATACGGAAAAATAAGGGGTCGAATTGGAGATAACATGGAAGCCATACGAGGATTTGTATATCGAATTATATATCAGAATACACAGAACACGTATTGCGTATTCCTGTTAAAAGACTATAACGAAGAAACCATCCCTTGTACCGGTCGATTCGAAGCACCTAAAGAGGGAGAAGATATTGAATTAAAAGGTCGTTACGTAGAACATCAAAAATACGGATATCAATTTGATGCATCTAGTATTGAAAAATTGAAACCTGATAATATGGGGGCCGCTCGTACATACTTAATGAATCTAGGTATTAAAGGGCTTGGGGAAAAATCGGTTGAAAAAATCTGCGATTATTTTGGACTTCGTCTCCTTGATGTATTGCGTGAGGACCAGCCTAAAGAAATTAAAGATGTACCGGGGCTTCGTCAATCTGTTAAAGATGAGCTCTACAATACATTGCTAGGGGAAGGTATATTATCTGAGCTGAATCATTTTTTTGAATCCCATCAAATTTCTGCTAAATGGTCTAGACAAGTGTATACTTATTATGGTGCTGGATCGATTGCTGTTTTAGAGGATAATCCTTATACCTTGCTTCGTATAGCTCCTGATATGTTGTTTAATACGGCCGATACATTAGCTTTTAATTTAGGTATTGCCATAGATGATGAGCGCCGTTTAGAGGCTGGTATTAATTGGATTTTAGGACTTTTGGACAATCAAGGTCATACTTGTTTGCCTGTAGATGAATTGATTAGTCGTGCATATCAACTCCTCAATGTAGATCCTGATATGATTGCTGATTTTATTGAAACTATTATTTCTCAAGGTATACTGTACAGTACATATTATGATGATATTCTTTACATTTATCCTCCTGAAATGTATGTGTCAGAAGTAGAAGGGGTTCATTATACACGAGATTTTCTCATCGAAGCAGATCCTATAGCTTTGGATATACCTAATTTTATTGAACGTTTTGAATCTGATAATCATATTACTTTTGGCTCAGAGCAAAAGGAAGCTATAGAATTATCATTTTTTGAAAAATTTTCTCTCATTACAGGGGGGCCTGGAACAGGGAAAACGACGATTATTAAAGCTTTAGTTAAAGGTTTTCAGCTCGGTGGCTTAGGACGTATTGTTCTATGTGCTCCTACAGGACGTGCAGCGAAACGCCTAACAGAGGCTACTGAGTTTGAAGCTACAACGATACATCGTTTATTGATGCCTGTAGTAGGCAGTGATTCTTATGATTTCACAAAAAATGAAGATGACCCATTAGATATCGATGTCATTATTATCGATGAAGCATCGATGCTCAATGTGAGACTTTATTATTCTTTAATGGCTGCTATTCCTAGAGAAGCTCATGTTATTATCGTTGGGGATGTGGATCAATTGCCTCCTATTGGTGCAGGTTTTGTTTTGAAAGACATGCTTGATAGTGATATGGTGCCTTATACACGATTACATCAAATTTATCGTCAGAACTCTGGTAATAGTATCGTCGATAGTGCGTATGCTATCAACCGTGGTGACATGCCCAATCTCGATGCAAACAGAGATGAGTTTACTTTCATAGCCGTTAATTCGTTAACGGATATGATGAAAGCTATTATTGATGTATATAAACGGGAAAAAGAAAATGTAGACGATGAGCTAGATATTCAAATTATTTCTCCTATGCGGCGCGGTAAGGCAGGGAGTACCAGTATTTCACAATATGTACAGCAAGCTGTTAACCCTGCCGAAAGTTATAAAGGAGAAGTGCGTGCTAATGGTATTACTTATCGTGTTGGCGATAAGGTGATACAAGTCATGAACAATTATGAATTAGAAGTATTTAATGGTGAAATTGGTATTATTTATGCTATTACTAAGACCGATATTTGCATTCGTTTTATCCATAAAGAAGTGCGATTATCCGTCGATGAAGCGCATATGATTATGCCTGCCTATGCCATTACGGTTCATAAGAGTCAAGGTAGTGAATATGGTGTTGTTATCATTCCATTCATTCCTATGTATGGTAATATGTTACAGCGTAATCTATTATATACAGCGGTAACTCGGGCGAAACGGAGGGTCATCATGATTGGCACCAAGAATTCCGTTGAGCGTGCCGTTAAGACCGTTAATGGTGAAGAACGATATACATTGTTTAAAGAACGGTTGCAACGAAAGTGTGATGGATAATGGGGTTTTTAGATTTTTTATTTCCTCCTCTGTGCCCTCATTGTGGGGCACCTGTAGTTAGCCAAGGTCGTTGGTGTGATTCGTGTATTGATGATGTACTACATATCAGACAAGTGCCACAAAAATTTTTACACTCCCTTGATAAAGTTTGGATACTAGCCGATTATCGAGGTGGCATTAAGTCCATGATATATGATGTAAAATTTAATGCGAAAAAGGAGCAGTCCAAAGGAGCTGCTCCTTTTTTAGCATCGTACAATTTGTACGTACACGAATATATGCCACATTATATAGTGCCTATTCCATCTAGCGAGGAAAAAAAGAAAATACGAGGGTATAATCAAGTTGATTTATTTTTTATGGGATGGGCTAATTGTTTAGAAGAAAGTAATGTCTTAAAAGAAAATGAATGCTTTAGCCCATATAGGGATAACAATAATCATAGATTTATATGTAGCGATTGTAAACAAAAAGTGTATGAAATAGATGAGCATTATTTTGTATGGCTCGACTGTTTATATAAAATGGATACTCATAAGGATATGTGGCGCCTCACTGGTACTGAGCGATTAGAAACGGTGAAACATGCATTTATGTGGAATTGTGAATACAATGAAACTATAATAAAAGGGAAACGTATTTTATTAGTAGATGATATATACACTACAGGGGCTACATTAGAATCAGCAGGTGCTGTGTTACGTCAATACAAACCTGCATCAATAGAGTCACTGACTTTAGCCAGTGGGAGTTTTTAGTATTGGTATTTTTATAAGGTGGGGGCTATTTCTACTCAATATAATCTAATTTGTAAGTATAATTTCCTCTGAATAAATGTAAATATGGAAATAAAACGAGTCTTACCATGATGATAAGACTCGTTTTTACGTATTATTTTCTTGTTAGATTATCCTAATACTTCGATGAACGCTTTCACGACATCTGGATCAAAGAGCGAACCGGAAGCACTGAATAATTCTTCTTTTGCTTTCGATTTTGTTTTTGCCCAAAATTCTGTAGAGGGATTTACAGTAGAATCGTAGTAATCTGCTACAGCAATGATACGAGCACCTAGTGGAATATTGGCACCTCGTAAATGTTTTGGATATCCAGAACCATCCCATTTTTCATGATGGTAGCGGATATAAGGCAAAATTTGTTGGCAACATGGATAATTTTCAATCATGTTGGCGCCACTTGCTGCATGTTGTTTGTATTTAGACATTTCTTGTTTATTTAGATATGGTGCTTTTTGTATCATCGTATTAGGAATCATCAATAATCCCACATCATGTAAAAGTGCAGCATGACGAATTTGTTCGATTTCATTTAATGGTAATCCCATCTTTGCGGCAATGCTCACTGCATAGTTGGACACTTGTACGGAATGCGTATACAAGTGATAGCTTTTCATCTGAATCATCTGCAACAGTTGAGCACTTATGGCTTCTAAACTATCTTTCTCTAATTCATACAGTCCAGATGGCTGCATTAAAGATAACATAAACATAGTAAACCCCTCTAACACTAGGATGTACAAACCAACCCCAATGGCTTATACATCGTACAACTTAAGGCCGATCTTCTTTAACAGTATTCGTATTATACACTAAATCTTGAGATTTGTGTATGTGGTAAAAGTGTCAAAAAACATCAAGTATTCATATTTAGCATAGAAAAAGTAATTGACAAAAACAGAATGCATTAAGTACGAGGGTTCAAAATTATGTATTAATAAATATAATGGAATAATGAAGAAAAACTTATGGTTTCTATTCCTATTTTCTATACATAGAAAATTAGGGGTTGAAATTTTAATTCTCATGCAATTGATAATATATAAAATATATGTTTGCATTAATTGTTTGTTATTATATTTTGCTTTCTTTCTATTACGTTAACAGAATTGATAGACTAGATGTTTATAAAAGTAAAAGGTAGATAACCTTGCTATATACGTTTTGAATACGAAGTAAGGTATAGACAATATAGAGTTATTTCATCTATAATAAATATAATACGGGTCTGTGGTTGTAAGTCGAGGCCAGTCGCAGGCAAAACGATCCACATAAGCAGTTAAAAAACTGTGAGCATGGTGCGGCTTAGATGTAAGTCCTGCCGGTAAACCGAGAGGAGTAGTAGTGGGGGGTCTCAGACCTATGAGCGAACCTTCCAGCAGGCGAGTGTGGGGGCAAAGACCAGGTCAGCCGTATAACGGGCACATGAGGCTTTTCTCATGTGCTTTTTGCGTTGTATTTTATGAAAAGTGAAATGATTGCAGAATATAATGATTGCTAAATACTTAGATTTGCAAAAAAAATTTTGTCTTATATCTCAGGAGTTTTCCATTTTCTTATGCATATGTATATAAAAAGCTGATTTTCATTGTAATTGTTAGCTTTGAATATACAGTGGAAGTATAAATATTCGAATGCTGTATAAAAAAGATTGAAATATGCCGAATATACAAGTTCTATAGAGAATTTTATACAAAAATATTGACATAAATATTCCTTATATATATACTATGAATATAGTGAAATATGGTTTATTAAGTGGGGGATGACAGAATGATTCACAATAAAGTAAAAAAAATAATTCTAGGTAGTTTGATGATTGTTATGGCTGGTTCCGTCGTAGGTGGTTGCGGATCAGATACTGCATCTAAAAATGAAAAAATCGTAGTTGGTACTAATGCTACATTTGTGCCGTTTGAATTTAAAGATGATAAAACTGGCGATTATACAGGTTTTGATATTGAATTGATTCGCGCTATTGGTAAACGTCTTAACAAAAATGTAGAACTTAAAAACGTATCTTTTGATGCTTTGATTCCTGCTTTAAATACACATGATATCGATGTAGCAGCATCTGGTATGACTATTACAAAAGCAAGAAGCGAAAAGGTATTATTTTCTTCACCATATTATGAAAATGCATTGGCTATCGTGTATAAAGGTGCTACGGATATTAATAGCTTAGATGACTTAAAAGGGAAAAAAGTAGCGGCTCAATTAGGAACAACTGGTGCTGATTTGGCTCATAAAATTGATGGTACTATAGTAAAAGAATTTGACCATAGTAATGAAGCTTTGTTAGAATTACAGAATGGTGGTGTTGATGCAACTGTAATTGATTTGCCGGTAGCGCAATATTATAGTACTAAACATCCAGATCAAAATATTAAATTTTTAGCATATCCTAATACTAAAGAATATTTAGGACTGGCAATAAATAAGGATAATAAAGCATTGCAAGAACAAATTAATAAAGCTATTGCTGATATGAAAGCAGATGGTGAATTTAATACATTATATAAAAAATGGTTCAACGTTGATGCGCCAGCGGATATGCCGGTAGTTTTAGATTTTAAATAATAAGGGAGTAATGGATGGACTGGAATGTCATAATCAACAATTTTCCTTTGCTGTTGCAAGGGGCTTTAGTGACTGTTGAAATTACAGCTATGTCTGTAGGCTGTGGTTTTCTTATTGGTTTGTTAGTAGCTTTGGCGGGATTATCTCGATTTACAATCGTACGGTTGTTATCAAAGTGCTATGTAGATATTATCCGTGGTACACCGTTATTGGTACAAATTTTCTTAATCTACTTTGCATTGCCAATGTTAACAGGCCAACGTGTCGATCCATTCATTGCTGCCGTAACAGCATGTAGTATTAACTCTGGTGCCTATGTATCTGAGATTTTCCGTGCGGGCATTCAATCAATTGATAAAGGTCAAATGGAAGCCGGTCGTTCTCTAGGTTTATCTTGAGTTCAAACTATGCGCTACATCATTATGCCACAAGCTTTTAGAGCTATTATTCCGCCATTGGGGAATGAATTTATTGCTATGTTAAAAGATTCTTCCTTAGTTTCTGTTATTGGATTTGAGGAATTGACACGTCGTGGTCAATTAATTATTGCAAAAACTTATGCATCCTTTGAAATTTGGGGTGCTGTTGCCATAATATACTTGGTTATGACTGTAAGTATCTCCCAATTAGTTGGTTACTTGGAAAGGAAAAATAGCGCAAAATGATTATCTTAGATAATGTACGTAAATCCTTTGGGAAAAATGAAGTATTAAAAGGTATTAATCTTCGTGTAAATAAAGGTGAGGTCGTAGTTATTATTGGCCCGTCTGGTTCTGGTAAAAGTACGGTGTTACGTACTATGAACTATTTAGAAGAACCTACTAGTGGCAAAGTTATCGTAGATGGTATGGATTTATCTGATAAGGATAAATTAAATGAAGTTCGCACAGAAGTAGGTATGGTATTCCAAAACTTTAATTTATTTCCTCATATGACAGTATTGGAAAATTTAACATTGGCTCAAACCAAGGTACGTAAAACATCAAAAAATGAAGCTGACCAAATTGCTATTAAATTATTAGAACGTGTTGGGTTGGCAGATAAAGCTGATGCATATCCTAATTCTTTATCAGGTGGTCAGAAACAGCGTGTTGCTATTGCTCGTGCGTTAGCGATGAAACCGAAAGTAATGCTTTTCGATGAACCTACATCGGCATTAGATCCTGAAATGGTTCGTGAAGTATTAGATGTTATGAAATCATTGGCTAAAGATGGAATGACTATGGTTATCGTTACTCATGAAATGGGATTTGCAAAAGAAGTAGCTCATCGTGTACTATTTGTGGATGGTGGTCTTATTTTAGAAGACGGTACACCTAAACAAGTATTTGATGAACCTACTAATGATAGAACAAAATTATTTTTATCGAAAATTTTATAATTAGGTATAGTTTAGCTTTGTAAATTAAATATATATAAATGTGCATAGAACTGTTTGTACTATTTGTTATATATACTTATTTATTAGGCATACTACTAAAGAAGTAGCTCTTGATTGTTGTTTGATGATTAAGGGCTATTTTTGTATTTATAAATAAGAGAACATTTAGAAAATATATTTTATCTGCATATGAATGTATACTCTAAAGATATATCACATAATCTGATGAGTGGAAAATCATATAATATAGATAAACCTTTATATAAAATCTTTATTCTGTATAATTTAATCTGTATTTACAGATTATTAATATAAATATTTGTGATATGAATTGAATTTATACATATAAGGATGTGAATAATAACTTTTAATGCAACTATGATTTATTAATATAGATGTAGGCTTATAGATAGTTAAAATATACATACAAAAAGAGTATCGTAAAATCGATAGTTATTGCTGTAGATGATGTTACTGAGTAATTTTAAATATTTGTATAATCATTAAAAATACATTTA
>NZ_RQUY01000023.1 GCF_003992125.1 Veillonella caviae
GATTTTTGACGAATATATGACGATATAACAAAAAACCGCTGTATTACAGCGGTTTTTGTTCTAATAGATATACTGATATTGTATCACATTGAGCAATAATTGTAACTTCGCGAATTTGTAAAGTTTTAGGCTCCCCAGTATTAACAATATCTTGTAATTGCTGTTGATGTGCCCATGATAATTGTAATGGTGTACATAACAGTTGCCAAATGCGCCTCTGTAGTGCTAATGGCTGTTTTCTCAATGCTCGACGTGATATACGTCGCACCATACGAACAGGCATATTAATACAGTTTTCATTATTCATATGAACCGCATAAGATGATTCAATTTCACTATTCGTATTATAAGCACTACCCTCGATCACTGTTAACTGTTCATTCACCAATGTATCATATACCAAACGAGCCGATGTTTCTATAAAATGAGTATCTTCTTTTGCAATGACTCCCATACGGCACACTGTATCTACCACATTGGGATTAATGCTTTCTAATTCAGGCATCACTAAATGACGTATACGATTACGTGTATAGGATGTATCATAATTGCTCATATCGATACAATACGGAATATTTGAAAGTTCTGCATACTCAATAAGTTCCCATTTTCTCACATCTAATAAGGGCCGCACGATAGGTATATCAGAAGTATAATTCACCACATCCATACCTACAAGGCCTTGTATACCTGCGCCACGAATGAGATGAGCCATTATCGTTTCACATTGGTCATCTTTATGATGAGCAGTCACGATATACGCATACTTTTCTTGACGCGCTATTTTTATGAGCCATTGATATCGCCCTATACGCCCAGCAGTTTCTAAAGAAATATGTTGGTCTTTTGCTAAACTAGGAATATCCATGGTTGTCCCATAAAAGGGTATCTGTAACGCTCTACAATATTCGGATACCATCTGTAGTTCTTCTATGCCTTCTGGACGTATACCATGATTCATAGTAGCCACTCCAATATGCCAATCAGCTTTACGATGCACAGATAACGCTAAAAGTATATCTACCAAAACCATCGAGTCAGGCCCACCAGAGCAGGCTATCAGAATGCGTGCATGATTAGGAAACAAATTGACATTCTTTAATGTACAATTGACGGTTCTATGTATTTTTTTGATTCCTATTGCAGTTGTTTTTCTATCCATTCTTGTTGCAACGCTTCCATTCCATCTTGCTCACTAACAAATATATGCGGTATCTCATAAGCGTCCATAAAGGATGTGAGAATTTCTGCACCACTAGTGATAATATCTACACGACCTGGCTGTAACCCTGGTACTTGTAAACGCTCTTCACGATTCATGTATCGCAAAGTCATAATTAACCCCTCTATGGTTTCACGAGATAATTTATGTCCTTGGATCAATTTAGAATCATAGGTGCTCAGCTTTAAATCCATAGCCGCTAAAGTCGTAATAGTACCGCCAATACCTATGAAATCACCAAACTCACCTTCTAGCATCATTGGATCCCACAAAAACCTTGTTTCTTCCCAAACGGCTTGAGGCCCCTCTTCCGATAGTGATTGTAAACGCACCGCCCCTACAGGGTAAGAACGACTCCAATATACATCATCACCGGAGCCAACTGCTAGTTCAGTACTGCCCCCACCAATATCGATGATTCCATAATGAATACCATCCTGCAATCGCCCTTGCAGTGCCCCTTTAAATCCGTATATAGCTTCTTCATCCCCAGATAAAATTCTTGTTTCCATAGTACAATACTGTTTGGCATGTTCTAAAAAGCTAACCCCATTTGCCGCCTCACGAACCGCACTAGTAGCAACCGCAAGAGCATGTTTAGCACCGTATGTATCTATTTTGCATTCTATGTCAGAAAATGCCTGAAAAGATGCTTCCATGGACTCTTCAGTAAGAGAACCATCACTATAACACGCCCCTAATCGTGTAGTCCACAATTGTTTTGGCTCATTATACCAACGCCCTTTTTCATAAGTACCTAACAATAAACGTATAGAATTAGAGCCTATATCTATAACTGCAAGTTTCATACTTTATCCTTTCTAACTAATACGCATAAAGAGATGACCGTAGCCATCTCTTTGTCCATTAGTCGCGACGACCGCCTCGGCCGCCACGTTTCCCTTCCGTATTTCGTTTTAAATCATGCAATCGTTCATTACTATCGCGCAAAAAAGATTTCATTTTTGCCTCAAATGCCTCTGCACTTTGTTTTGGTCGTCGATTAGGGCGACGTTCTGTAGATTTTGGTATTTCCTGTGTTTGGCGAATAGAAAGTCCGATTTTATTGCCCTCTACTGATAAAACCTTAACCTTAACCTCATCTTGCAATTGTAACACATCATTAATATCCTCTATATAACCATGTGTTACCTCGGAAATGTGAACAAGGCCAGTTTGTTGTTCTCCTAAATCAACAAAGACCCCAAATTTCGTAATGCCTGAAACAGTACCATCTAAAATACTACCAACTTCGATTGCCATTTGGCCTCCTATACCTACTACTCGAACTATACTTGATTTCATGGATAGATATACCTTATTTTACATATGGTACTTCACCAGGTTTAACGAGTCCCAATTCATCGCGAGCCACTTGTTCTATGGTCTTCGGATCCTGTAACATCGCCTTTTCCTGCTCTAACTCATCATTTCGCATTTGCAATTCATGTAATTGCTGTTCTATATGTTGTTTTTCTTGATATATAGCTACTAAACGGTATGCTTGTCCTAATAAAATCAGCACCATAACCGCCACTGCAATTCGCTTAGCCCACATGATGACAATTTCCCGATCACGAGCTGTGCGATTTGGTCGTACCCGTTTCCGTGGTACTCGTTTTTCTGATTGCGAAGATTGTTTCATGTATATCCTCAAATTACACTCACTATATATGAATATTCTTAAATTATACCATACTTATAGATTTATTGTAGCCTCTATTTATGCCATTTAAATATGCACAGTCGAAACCGCCTCGACTATATTAATTCCCATAATACCTTGATATTTCCTATCTATCCAGCGCTAACTGAGCAATACGATTACCAATTGTTTCCCCTTCATAAGTAAATTGAGGCACTAATTCCTGTAACGGTTGCAATACAAATAATCGTTCCCAAAAATAAGGATGTGGTAATTGTAATGTAGGATCATCATATACTACACAACTACCGTCGCTCTGCAACGCATAGATAATATCTAAATCAAGTGTTCGTGGACCCCAATGAATTGTACGCTCACGCTCTGCCTCTTGTTCCAACTGTTGCAATACTTTTAACATAGTATGTGGTTCTAATGTTGAAATCACCTGCCATACTGCATTAATAAAAACAGGTTGATCTGTATATCCCCATGGTTCAGTTTCTAGCAAAGACGAGGATAGAACAGAATATATTCCCTCATGCTTTTGTAGAGATTGAAACGCTGTCGTTATATACTTCTTTCGATTCCCTATATTAGATCCTACGCTAACATAGTAGGTATACATTACATTTGACCTCTTGTAGTGACAACCTCAACATAATCTAACATACCTGCAATAGGTACCGATGGTTTACGCACAGTGACAGCTACCCCCACAACACCTTGATAATGTTGGTATAATTTATCCGCAATGAGAGCGCCTAAACGTTCCAATAAATTACGACTTTCACCAGTCATAATAGCATTGACAATATTATACACCTCAACATAATTGATAGAGTCCTCTAGCTCATCAGATTGGCCCGCTTTCGTTAAGTCAGTTTTTATTTCTACATCTACAAAAAAACGCTGTCCTAGCGATTTTTCCGATTTTAAATTGCCATGGTACCCGTAAAACCCCATATTCTTTAATACGATTTTATCCATAGTGTCTCCTATTCACTACGCAACAATCCATCTGCAACAGCTAATGCCCGTTTATGCATTAATACATTATGGACACGTACCATGTCAACGCCTTGGAATACACCTGTAATACAAGCAGCTACAGTGCCTTCATCCCTCTCTTCTGGCGGTAGTCCACCTAACATGGACCCAACAAATCGCTTCCGACTAGGGGCTAACAATACAGGATATTCATAAGCAGTAATCTCACCCAACCGTTGCATAACTTCAATATTTTGTGCTTCGGTCTTGCCAAAACCGATACCTGGGTCAAGCCAAATATGTTGCGGTTGCACCCCTTCTTTCAAAGCTTTATCTACAGCGGAAAAGAAGAACGCCTTCATATCTTCGATAATATCACCATAATTAGTGTCATTGCTATTATGCATGATAATAATAGGCACATGATATTTAGCCGCTACTGCTGCCATGTCAGGATCATAATGAAGGCCCCAGACATCATTTAAGATATGCGCACCTTTAGAAAATGCATAATCTGCCGTTTTAGCATGATAAGTATCAATAGACACTGGTACAGAAGACGCCTCTAAAACAGGATCTATTAAAATGCTAAGCCGCTCGATTTCTTGTTCTGCCGTAAGTGGTGTAGAACCAGGACGTGTAGATTCTACACCTAAATCGATGACATCCGCGCCATCCGCCACCATTTGGCGAGTCCAAGCTGCCGCCAATTCTGGCGTATTATGTTGTCCCCCATCGGAAAACGAATCAGGTGTGCCATTCAAAATGCCCATAATTAATGTGTGGGCAAATAATTGCAATGTTTTTCCGTCACTCCAACTGTACTGTCTACGCTTATACATCTGCGCCTCCTAACATAGCCAATGCTTCGTCACGAAGTGTCCCCATTTCACTAAGTACACCACGACTTTCCATAGTAATAACTTGTGAGCCTTGTGGCAAAGTGCCCTTCATCAACATACATAGTTGAGTGGCTTTCACTCTTACCAATACACCCTCTGCCTGTAAATCATGAATAATAGCATTAGCAATTTCCTGTGTTAATCGTTCTTGTAATTGCGGCTTTCTACTTAGCACCGTGATAACATCGTTGAACTTACTTAGTCCTGCTACACAACCATTATGAGGTTGATATATAACATCTACGGTGCCAAAAAATGGCATCAAATGATGCTCACACATAGAGTAAAATGGAATATTCGTCACCGCTACGAGTCCTTTGTATTCCGTAGGAAATATATCTCCCCACAGTTCACGTGTTTCGCAGCCTATACCTGAAAACAATTCTTCAAATAATTCCGTTACTCGTGCAGGTGTTTTTTCTAATTCTGGTGCCTTTGTATCAACAGAAAGAGCTTGTAAAAACTGCTCAATTCCTTCTTTTGCTCGTTGATTCATAGGCCCTCCTAAACGATTTTTGTCGTCCAATCTTCAATATTCCAAATATCTGTAATCCAGCTTTCATAAAATTCTGGCTCATGGCTAACGAGAACGATAGTCCCTTTAAAGTCTTTCAAAGCTCGCGCCAATTCTTCTTTAGCATAAATATCTAAATGGTTAGTAGGTTCGTCCAATACTAATACATTGTATTTATTTTGCATCAATTTGCAGAGACGTACCTTCGCATTTTCACCACCAGATAACACGCGCATTTGAGATGTAATGTGTTCATTTGTCAAACCACATCTCGCCAATGCAGCACGTACCTCTGCATTTGTCATGGCAGGGTATTCATTCCAAATATAATCTAGCGCCGTTACGGAATTAGCTGGTGCATCTTCTTGGGCGAAATAGCCAACTTGTAAAAATTCACCTTTTACGAGTTCACCGCTTACAGGTTTTAGTAAACCTAAAATGGTTTTCAATAATGTTGTTTTACCTAAACCATTAACGCCGCGAATAGCGATTTTTTTATTGCGCTCAATTTGAAAGTCTACCGGTCTAGTTAACGGCTCATCATAACCGATTTCAAGGCCAAAAGCTTCAACGATAAAGCGACTCGGCGTACGGCCTTCTTTAAATCCAAAGGATGGTTTAATGTATTCCTTCGGCTTTTCAAGAATTTCCATTTTTTCTAATCGCTTAGCTCTAGAATTAGCCATACCACGAGTGGCAACACGAGCTTTATTACGTTGAATGAAATCCTCCATGCGTTCAATTTCTTGCTGTTGACGCTCATAAGCTTTTTGAGCTTGTGCCTTCTTCACTTCATATGCAGCTTGAAACTGATTATAATCCCCAGTGTAGCGAGTCAATACGGCTTGTTCAATATGATAAATTACATTAACTACAGAATTTAAAAATTCCATATCGTGAGAAATCAAAATAAATGCATTTTCGTAGTTTTGCAAATAATTTTGTAGCCAATAAATATGTTCCACATCTAGATAGTTCGTCGGTTCGTCTAAAAGAAGAATCGTCGGCTTTTCTAACAATAGTTTTGTCAACAATACCTTCGTTCGTTGACCTCCACTCAGTTCCGTTACATCTCGATCTAATCCGATATCCATTAGACCAAGACCAGCCGCAGTACGCTCAATAACCGCATCAATTTCATAGAATCCACGTTGCTCAAGAACCTCTTGCCATTCGCCTACTTGTTCGAGGAGTTTATTCATTTCATCATCTGATACATCACCCATTTTGTTGTAAGCATCATTGATATTTTGTTCCATCACATACAAATCATCAAACGCACGTTGTAAAACATCTCGAATAGTCATACCTTTTTCAAGTACTGCATGTTGATCTAAATAACCTACTGTTACTTGATTTGACCACTCGATTTTACCTTCATCAGGTGGCAATTTACCAGTAATGATATTAAGGAATGTAGATTTACCTTCCCCATTAGCGCCAATTAATCCCACATGTTCGCCTTTTAATAAACGAAACGATGCGTCATCTAATATTTGTCGAGCCCCAAAACCATGGGTCACATTGGATACGGTTAATACACTCATTATCTATCTCCACCGGAATAAAAGCCGCCTTATATAAGACGGCTTGGTACACATTAATTAATACTACTATTGTACATTGATTTTACTTGATATGTCAAAACTTACCCTTCAAAAGATACGGCATAACGTAAGGCTACAACAGCCATTATTTTTGCCCCTTTAATAGCTTGGGCTAAACCAAATTCTGAACCAGCAGCACAGGCAAATTCTAAGGTATGTTCCTCTAAGTGTTTACCGATATTCAATGTAGGCTGCGCCGTTGGAATTTCATAAGACACATTGCCCACGTCAGTACTACCATCAGCTTCATCATCTGGTAGTATACGCGGTACTTCCCCAAATTCTGTCATCACCTGCTGAAACAACGACAATAATCGTTCATCCTGACGCATATCTTTAAAGAGCGGTTCATAATGATGCATCTCTACAGTAGCACCATAACATGCGGCAATACGCTGAGCTTCTTGTTTTATGGCGGGTAAAATAATAGTTTCTAAATCAGATACTGTGGCACCGCGTACAGTCATGCGCAATGTAGCATGATCAGTAACTATATTAGGAGCGCTACCAGCACTAGTAAAAATGGCCCCTACAACAGCCCCTTTAGGAAATACAGAAGATTTCATAACCTTAATCGACTGATATAAATCTACAGCACAATCCAAAGCATTGATACCACTATCGGTAAGCGATGCAATATGACAAGACCTCCCATAAAAGGTTACCTCTAAAGGATGAGTAGCTAATGATGTGCCTCCTATTTCATTTTCACCACCAGGATGAATGATTAGTGCACCTTCGTAGCCTTTAAACAGTCCTGCATCTGCCATATAAACTTTTCCACCAATAGTTTCCTCTGCAGGACACCCAAAAAAGGTTGTGCCCCACTCAGTAGGTGCACTTTTACTAAAAGCGAGAGATGCTCCAACACTCATCATAGCAATGAGATTATGTCCACATCCATGTCCTAATTTAGGAAGTGCATCATATTCACCTAAAAAAGCTATTTTATAAGGCCTATCTGTACAATAATCACCACGAAGAGCTGTCCGCAACTCATCATAATCGGTAAGACCGACTTGAACGGAAAAACGATGGGCCTCCAAAAATTGACTAATATATTGAACTGCTTTATGTTCCTCTTGCCCCAATTCCGGATGTTCGTGTAAATAGGTACCTAATGATTTCAATTTATCTGCTATGCTATCAATATAGGCACAAGCCTTATCTTCTCGTTCAATTAATGTCATCGTATTTAATACGCTCACGATCTACCTCCTATAATATGGGGATACAACGATGGTATTTGAAATATATCGAAAATGCACATGAGCTCCTAAAGGCAATGTTTGGTGCGGACTGCCATGTCCAGTAGGTACATAACATACAAAAGGCTCTATCATCTCATCACTGCGATCTTCTTCCATATAACGCAACGCTTCATATCCAAGATCATAATCTCGCTCATCATCGTCCCCTTCACAATTGGTGAAAGTCCCTAACATCAGCCCTTTTATGCGACGCAACACACCTGCTAATCGCAACTGTTGTAACATTCTATCTAATTTATAAGGCGCTTCACCTACATCTTCTAAAAATAGAATTGTATTTTCCAAACTACTATCTTCTATAAAATATTTTGTGCCACATAGCATGGACAGCATCGTCATATTACCACCTCGCAATATGCCATCGCCCAATTCAGTACCTATAGCTCCACGCGGTGGTTCTGGCAGTGGTTCAACTACCTGTAGATGCCCTTCTAAAGCATGAAATAAAGCATCTATATCGACTTGTCTAGACTCCTTAAAATCAACGCCCATCGGGCCATGATAAGTAATGAGCCGGCTATATCGTTGCAATGCCATATGCAATGCAGTACAGTCGCTATAACCAATAAACGCCTTACCATAATGTCCTATAGCATCATAATCAAGTTGATCAACATACCGCATCGTTCCATACCCACCGCGAAGAGCCAATACTGCATCACAAGGAGCTGTAGTCATCATATATTGAAATTCTGCAGCTTGCTCCTTTGGTGTTCCCCCATATAAACCAGTACGATAACAGGATGCACCAAATATAACATGATAACCTTTTTCAGCACATATGGCTTCTATTGTATGTAATTCTTCATCACTACTACTAGCGGGTGCAATACAGGCAATTGTCATACCCGGTGCTAGCCGTTTAGGATATACCCAGTCCATTATTATGTCCTCACTCAATGTATCTTCTAACTACAGATATACGTACTTGACGCCACTATAAAAGCCCTAGTAATTTTAGAATGAATTTCTATGGTGCAAAAAAAGATACTATATTTATAATCTATAATACACAAAAAGACGTACTATCATACGCCTTTAGTGTATCTTATTTATATGCCTTTTTAAAGTCTACCAACCCCAATACAGTCCAGAAATAATTTTGAACGGAGCCATTTGTTACATATGGTTGTGTTGTAAAATACAAAGGTATAATAAGTGATTCATCAAAGATCATTTTTTCCGCCCTATGCATGAGGGCATCACGTTCTGCGCCGTCTGGTGTTTCCCTAATTTGAGCAATCAGCGTATTATATTCTTCATTTTCATATTGACTATCATTATCTTCAGCGGAGAATACTTCTAAAAAGTTTTGTGCATCTCCATAATCAGCTACCCAAGAGGCACGTGCTACTTGGTATTTACCAGCTTCACGATTGGCAAGGAATACTTTGGTTTCTTGATTTTGCAATTTTACATCTGCCCCAAATGCATCATGCCAAGCAGCTTGAAAAGCTTCTGCAATAGCTTTGTGTAACTCACTAGTGTTATACAAAATCGTAATTTCTGGCAATGGATGTTTTTCATCATATCCAGCTTCTCTTATTAACTTCTTGGCTTGATCTACATCTTCGTAAACTAAATCCCTACCAACTTCACGGAAATCATCTTTCCCATTGCTTTCTAACATGCCGAATGGTACAAAAGCGTAAGCCTCTTTTTTACCACCTTTAACAATATTTTTAACAATATTATGACGATTGATAACCATAGAGAAGGCCTTTCGCACCTTTGGGTCTGTGAAAGGCTCCGCTTTCACATTAAACATATAATAATAATTCCCCAACATCGGTCCAATGTATAAAAGCCCTGCCTCTTCTAATCGCTCTTGGTCCGCCACAGGCGGTTCTACCATCATGTCTGCTTCGCCACCTTCAACTAAGGTTAAACGAGTACTTTGGGATTCACTAATAGGCCAATTCATCGATTTTGTTACTACCTCATCAGCATCCCAGTAATTGTCGTTTTTAACGAAGTGCATTTCTCCATTATGTTGCCAACTAATAAGCCTATACGGACCGTTGGATATAATAGTATCTGCATTGCTTCCCCAATTTTCATTGGCCTCTACAGCAGATTTATTCACGGGATAATAGCCATGAGATGCTAATAATTTTAAGAAATATGCTGTTGGATATTCTAAGGTAACCACCAATGTACCATCATCAATAGCCTTTACACCAACATCACTAGCTTTAGCCTTGCCTGTATTATAATCTTCAGCATTTTTCAATACATATAACATGTACGCTGCGGATGCGCCTGTATCAGGGTTTAGCGCCCTTTTCCAAGCATATTCAAAATCATGAGCGGTTAATGGCTCCCCATTAGACCATTTTATATGGGATCGCAAATGAAATGTATACTCAGTACCATCATCGGATACATCCCAATTTTTAGCTACAGCTGCTTCTGGTTCACCTTTATCGTTTAAACGAACCAAACCATCAAATAGCTGCAATTGTACTGTCGCTTCTGGAGATGTACTAGACTTAGCGGGGTCCAATGTTGAGGGCTCTTGTTCTAACACATAACGTATAGTATGTTCATCAATTTGGTTAGCATTATGTCCATAACCAAAGGCAAAAGCCACTATACATAGACCAAAAGCAAGCACCAAGAATTTTAAAATGTTTCGTTTACCCATCATGGTAATGCATCCTCTACAAACTCTTTCATACGAAGACCCACTTGAGCCCCCAATTGTTTAGCTACATCATTTCGCACATGACTCATTAACATAACAAAACAAAAATCACCATTCATCGTTTCTAATATACCCGCATCATGTTCTACATTTTCTAAAGATCCTGTTTTATGATGAAATACCACATCTTCGCCCCAGTGAAATGGCAAAATATCCCTAAATTGCTGGCGTCCCAAGATAGACCACATTTCATGACCTTCTAAGGTATAGCGTAAATTGTATATATGATGAAGCAACTTAGCCATATCAAGAGCTGTAATATAATTATCACGCCCTTCTTGTACAGCAAGAGTATCCATCATAAAGCGATTGATTTCAAAATGCTCTAACCCTAATTGGTGGGCTCTAGCATTAATATATTCCATTCCCAAAGCTTGTATGAGTAAATTCGTTGCCCAATTATCGCTAATCACCATCATTAAACGGCATAATTCCAAATACGTAAAACTATGATTCCCCATCAGTTCTTGTAATACACCAGCCCCTGCTACGCGAGGACTACGGCTAAGAGCAATTGTATCATGCAAATCAAGCTGACCTTCATAGGCTAAATGAAATACATATTCTAAAATCAATGTTTTTACCATACTGGCGCCAACATGAATCATAGTTTCCTTAAAAGCAGCTACAATTTGCGGTTCTTCTCCATCACTTAGACGCGTTACCACATAGGAAATAGTTCCTGTAGGAGCTACATTACAAATAACTTCCTGTAACTGCTTCTCTAAAGATTGTCCAACGATTAATTTTTCCATAAATCCCCCGTTATATGTGCCAACAAGCAATGTAACGATCCATCCACGGTTTCAATGGCGGCCGTTGATCAAAACAACGGCCTTCCGCTTCTGGACAACGAGCACTAAATAAACATCCTTTTGGTGGATGTAGTGGGCTGCTCGGTTCCCCTCGTAAGGGTTCCCCCAAAGGAGCCCGCGGTAACAATTGCCCAATCATATTCACCAAAGCCTTTGAATACGGATGTTGTGGATTCTCACAAACATCGCGGGCTGAGCCAACTTCCATAACAGCCCCTAAATACATAACCGCCATACGATGGCTAATGTAGCGCACCATCGGTAAATCGTGAGAAATAAATAGATATGAAATGCCATACAAAGCCTGCAGTTTTTCAAGCAATGTCATAATTTGTACTTGAATAGATACATCTAATGCAGAAATCGGCTCATCTAAAATGATACTCTTCGGTTGCATAATTAATGCTCGTGCAATACCGATACGTTGTCGCTGACCACCAGATAATTCATGGGCATATCGTTCTCCATGAGCCACAGTAAGCCCCACCTGTTCTAATGCTTCTTTAACGCGAATACTGCGATCTCGCGGCGTATATTGGGAATCTAATTCTAGTGGTTCCTCTAATATAGTATGTATTTTCAAACGAGGATTTAATGATGCATACGGATTTTGAAATACCATTTGCATCACGTTTTGTACTGCTTTTCGTTTTTTGTAAGGGTCTATCTTATGACCATCAATATAAATGGAACCAGATGTAGCCTGATGCAATCCCATCAATGTATACCCAAATGTAGATTTACCACATCCAGACTCACCTACGATACCTAGTGTTTCCCCTTCTTCTTGAAAAAGGCTCACACCTTGCAATGCATGTACTATTTGCTTCGGTTTAAATAAGCCGCCAGATAAGGTAAACTCTTTAACGAGATTTTCCGTCTCCCATATATATCCCATTAAAGTCCCTCCAATTTTGCTAACCAACAAGTATATTCATGATGATTGCCAACAGTAGATATCATTGGAATTTGTTTGCCACAAATACGCATAGCCCATTTACAACGAGGGGTAAAGGAACATCCTCGCGGTAATTCATATAAATCCGGTGGTTGACCTTCAATCGCTTTTAATTCACCATGCCATTTTTCTTGTGGCAAAGACATGAGTAATCCCATGGTATACGGATGACGTGGATTATTAAATATATCCTCTACTGTAGCAGATTCTACGCATTTTCCAGCATACATAACCATAACACGATCACATAATTGCGCTACAATTCGTAGATTATGAGAAATAAAGATAATACCAATCCCCAATTCTACTGCCAAGTCTTGTAGCAATCGCAAAATCTGCGCCTCTGTAGTAATATCCAACGCCGTTGTAGGCTCATCACAAATAAGAATGTTAGGTCGTCCTGCTAGAGCCATAGCAATACATACTCGTTGACGCATACCACCACTCAATTCATGAGGATATTGTATCAATCGTCGCTCAGGACTAGATAACCCCATTTTAGTCAATATATCAAGAGCGATTTTCCGTGCATCATATTCTTTGCCATAAGCATGACTGCGATGAATGACCTCGTATATCTGTTCACCAATGGTCAAAATTGGATTCAAAGAAGTCATAGGATCTTGAAAGACCATTGCAATCGTAGTACCACGCAATTCATTCCAGTGAGATTCATCAAATCCTAAGCAATCTTTACCACCTATAGTGAATCTTTCCGCCTTAATATTAGCTTGTTTTTTCGGCAACAAACCCATTAAAGAACTAACCATTACAGATTTACCACAACCAGATTCTCCTACAATACCTAGTACTTCACCAGAATGCAAAACGATATCTTGATTGCGCACAACCTGTAGTGGCCCCCTAAAGGTATCAATAGTAATAGACAAATTGCGTACATCAATTAACATTTCGCTCATTATCTGTCACCTTCCTTAGGGTCAAAAATATTGCGCACCCCATCACCTAAAAATACAAAGCCTAACATAGTAATGCTAATGGCTAAAGCAGGGAATATTAACTGAAATGGATAGGAGCGCATACTACTAATCCCTTCTGCTGCCAATACACCCCAACTTGCCATCGGTGCGTTGACACCTAATCCAATAAAGCTCAAAAATGCTTCTGTAAAAATTGCTTCTGGAATTGCTAATGTAAGGGTAATAATAATAGGCCCTACACAGTTAGGTAAGATATGGCGCCATAAGATTCTCCACTTAGGAATCCCCATAGATTCAGCAGCTATAACATATTCTTCTTCTTTTACTTTCATAATCTGACTACGCACAATACGCGCCATATTAAGCCAATATGCAATACCAAGGGCTGCGAAAATAGAAGTTAACCCAGGACCAATGATAACCATTAATAAAATAACATATAGCAATAGTGGAATGCCGTATAACACGTCTACAATAGCCATCATGATGTAATCAACCTTGCCCCCAAGATAACCAGATACACCACCATACATAACGCCAATGACAAGATTTAATAAGCCCGCCACAATGCCAATAGTCAAGGAAATGCGCGCACCATACATAACGCGCGTATAAATATCTCTCCCCAGTGTATCAGTACCAAACCAATGTACTAAACTAGGACCTTGATTAGCCTCTAGTAAGGATTGATCTGCATAGGAATAAGGAGAAACCATAGGGCCTATTATAGCAAGTACAATCATAGTTATTATAATACAGGCACCAATCACAGCCAGTCGATTTCTTTTAAAACGTTGCCACCAATTAGGTCTAACTACAAAAGAGACATCTCCTACATGCGTATCTCGTTCAATAGGCAAAAAGTCATCTCTATTCATTATGCCTCCTTCGTTGTCGCTACCCGCGGGTCAATTAATGGATATAGTAAATCTACAATAATATTTAAAGCCACTACTAAGGCACTGTAGAAAATAGTAATCCCCAAAATAACTGTATAATCACGATTATAAATGGATGTCACAAAATACTGTCCCAAACCTGGAATAGCAAAAATAGTTTCTACAATAAAACTACCAGTTAGTAATCCCGCCGCCAAAGGTCCCAAATAAGTAATAACAGGTAAGATTGCATTGCCCAACGCATGTCGAATAAAAATTGTCCAGGCTCCTAAGCCTTTTGCGCGAGCTGTACGAATATATTCTTGTTGATATACATCAAGTAAAGCACTACGCGTCAATCGAGCGATAAATGCCATTGGTTGTGCTGCTAATGTTAGGACAGGCAAAATCATGTATTCAGGACCTCGCCACAATGCAACGGGTAACCATCCTAATTCAAAGCCTACCACATAGACAAACACCGCACCAATAATAAAGGTCGGTACAGACATGCCCAATGTAGACACAAAAGTAATAATATAATCAACTATGCTATTAGGTCGCAATGCACTAATAGCACCCGCTGCAAGCCCACCTACCACAGCAACTAGCAAAGCTAATAATCCCAATTGAGCCGAAATAGGAAATGCATCACCAATAATATCGTTAACCGTGCGGCCTTCATATTTATAGGAAGGACCCAAGTCACCAGTAATCACATTGGCTAAATAATCTGTATATTGAGTAAATACTGAATCTTGCAAATGATATTTTGCTTCTATAGTCGCTTTAACTTGTGGTGGTATTTTTTTCTCATCTGTGAAAGGTCCGCCTGGTATAGCATGCATTAATACAAAGGTAATACTAATGATGACCCATAATATAATAAAAGCGCTACCTATGCGCCGTAAAATATACCTTGTCATTCTAATCGCCTCCATGCAATAGAAAAACCATTCTACTGTACTATATATAAATTATACCATGCCTTGTGATACAGCAATACAGCTTCATTTACAGGTATTACCAAATACAGTACAATAAGATACATAAGAATATACGGAGGATACCATGAATATACCTACACATACAGTGCCAAGAATTTTAACAATTCAAGATATGAGTTCTATCGGTCGTTGCTCTCTCACCGTTATGCTTCCCATCATCAGTGCCTTACGGTGCCAAGCCGTGCCATTAGCAACAGCAGTCCTTAGCAATCATCTCGAATATCCACATTTTGAATTTGTCGACTTATCCGATCATTTGCGAGATTTTATGGACTGTTGGGAGAAAAATGAAATTGATTTTCATGCTATTGTAAGTGGATTTTTAGCATCCCCAGAACAAATCCACCTTGTGGAAGAAGCCATTAATCGTTTTGGTCAAGATAAAATGGTCATCGTCGACCCTGCTATGGCTGATGATGGGAGGCTATATTCTATTTACACCCCTGAAATGGTTGTAGCTATGCGCCATCTCGTGAGCCGTGCAGATATTGTGAAACCCAATTATACGGAAGCCTGTTTCCTATTAGACAAACCATTCTCTACCAATACCATCACTACCGATGAATTACATCAAATGTGCTATGCTCTACATCAACTAGGTCCGCAAATGGTCATCATGACTAGTGTACCTGCTGCTACAGAAAAGGCTACTATCGCGATTTATAATGGTTTAACAGACACTCTCGATACATATTCATTACCACTTATCCCTGTGAAAGCAACTGGTACCGGTGATATATTTACCTCCGTTTTATCTGGCGCCATTATGCGTGGTTTGCCACCACAAAAAGCAGCACAATTGGCTATGAACTTTACTACAAAATCCATTCAAGCTACAGTAACTCAAATTCACTCCATGAAACATGGTATTGCCTTTGAACTAGTATTACCAGAACTACTTCAGTTAAAAATATAAAATAGTATTATGTACTATAAATCATTTTAACCACCAACCAACATAATACGGTAATATATATTATTGAACATATGTAGTACCTCATAAGCTATGCAAATTGTCCAATCCTATAGTTCATGATATACTAAGTGTTATAAACATCGATATAATTCATTAGATAAAGGGGGCTTTATGGATTTACTCTATCCTGTGCTACGAACGGTACTCATATGCTTAGTAGGATTTTGTATAGCCTTTCAAGGACGCCGTATGGGCTATACGATTTTCAATCTATCAGGCCGCTTAAATAGACTACAATTTTTTATACTCTTTATAACGCTCATGATGCTCTATTATGCAGTAGATATCATAGAAGCACGACTATATGACTATATAATAAGTCTCCCCGCTTACTATGGAACACGCATTTTCATTGGACTATTACAAACCCTTTTATTTCCACTAAGCTGTGCCTTATTCGTCCGTCGTGTCCACGATATTGGATTTAATGGTTGGGCCGGACTACTATGGGCAGCCATTATAACTTTTATCAATACCTATGTAGCTGTCACACCTATCAATTACTTCTTAGACCTCTTCGTGTGGTTAATTGGTTTCTTGTTCTGGATATTACCTGGACAACACGAACCTAATCAATATGGATATCCACCTTTTATGAATCGACCAAATGATATAGAAGATACAACGACACTAAAAACACTAACCCCAGAGGAACAAAAAGTACGTAAAATCGTACGAAACCGACGTAAGAAAAAATAACACACTTCGTTTTACCATACGAATACATATCTATTAATAAATAACGGGCTGTAACAAAACAGCACCTCATAAAAATAGAGAGTAGTTAATCATTAGCTACTCTCTATTTTTTATGCAAAAAGGATCCCTAAGGATCCTTTGGGACTCTTAATAGATTGAGATACGTAGAATTTATCTAAACATGTTTCATTCTATAAACCTAATCAATTTATTAAAAGCATTAATTCAATTAAAGTGCAACCAATATAGGCAATAATAAATTTTACCTTTTGCTTACGCGCTCGATCATCATCTGCTAATTTTAAACGATTCGCTAAGAATCGTTTATCACGAATTTGTAATAACAAATGCTTGATACGTACTTCCCGTTCAGAAGCGCTACATTCGTCACAATCACTATTTAAAGATGCCTGTTGCATGAAGATGCGTCGATGCAATTTACGTAATTGAATCTTGATATTATTATGTACAAATGCGCTTTGCCATTGTTTCCGAGAATCTACATACATATACACATATCGCGGAATATTCATAACTAAAAATGAAATAATAAATATCCCAAGAGATATTAAGAAATATGTAGAAAAAGAAAACTCTAACGTTTCAGTAGGCAAATAGTGATGCAATATAATAAATGTAATCCATACGCCAACAGGTAGTAGCAATACTGCAGCAATATCGATAGAACGAACCCAACTAGTTCTCGTTGGTACATCTGGCACCGCAAAGGTATCTACAGGATCATGGAAAGCATAATAATCAAGTTGTAAAACAGATTGACTCGTCTTTGGATTGCCTAACAAAATGGGTCCTTCACTGCCTACGCGGCGTTCAGGGAAGGGAATAAATTTTTTAATCCTTGAATTTGGCATTAAATCGAATTGAATAATTCCTTTTTTCTCAAATCGAACCGTAGACCCTTGATGTCCAATCGAAATGGGATTAAAAAATATTCCAAATAAGCTAAGGCACCAGTTGCCTAATAGATGTAAAATAGAATTTAAAATAAACCCACCTGTATCTATATTATTTGTATCTAATTGTATGGCAAAGGACGATGAATAATCATCGAACCATACATCTTCTAAGGTAAATTCCACATTAATCACATTCCCCCATTTAGTTATAATGGATAGGAACACCTGATTATTGGGTTCAAATTCAAAAGTAACCGAATAGAACAACCAATGATTTCGAAGAGCGGCTCGCAACATGCGATTCACCATGTCTTCTTCTATATATAATAAGCGATGATCAAATAACTCTCGCTCAAGAGGAGCCACAACAACTTGTGACTCCTCGTTTATAATAGAGGTACGGTCGTTTAATGCTTCATCCACCAAAGAACGTAATTTGGTGAAGATTCTTGTCATACGAACTCCATTACTTACTTGTCATATAAGTATATTTCTAAACAATATACTTATATCATATCATATTATCTTAAATTCCTGCCATAGATAAACGACAGTATTCATAAAAGGCACCTCGTTTGTTGATAAGTTCTGTAAAAGTTCCATCCTCTACAATAGTGCCATTATCCATAAATATAATGCGGTCCATCGATTCTAAACCTTCTAAGTGATGTGTAATATACAGCAATGTTTTATTTTTGCAAAACGCCATAATCTGATTATGCAGTTGTTTACGTAACACTTGATCAAGACCCTCTAGCGGTTCATCTAATAATACTAACGATGGATTCTTTAAGAATAGTCGTGCCAATGCTACCCGTTGTCGTTCTCCTCCACTGAGTCCAACGCCGCCATTCCCTACTATGGTAGCTAAACCTTGAGGTAATTTATGCACAACTCCCGTTAGACCAGCAGCATCTATAATACCTTGTAGTTCTGCGTTAGATGCATCCGGTTTAGCAAGTCGAATATTATCTTCTAACGATGCATGAAATATATATGTATGTTGTGTTATAGTACCTAATAATAGGCGCCAAGATTCTAGAGAAATATCTTTTAAATCAATATTCCCTATTTTGATGGTGCCGCTATAGTCATAAAGACGTTCAAGAATAGAAAATAAAGTAGTCTTGCCAGAGCCACTAGCACCAACAATAGCCACCTTTGCCCCCTTTTGTATGGTCATACTTAATCCATCATAAATAATTTGATTTGCTTCATAAGAAAATGTGACAGACTTAAATGTAATAGTTTCTATATTTTCAACAATAAACTCCCCTATATGTGTAATTGGTGGCTTTGCTTCCTTAATAGCTAACAAACGATTCACTGCAAGGCTACTTTCATAACCATGGTGAACGGCTACTAACATGGGTTGTAGGGATTCAAACCAAGCCTGTATACCAATTGCGCAAACAGCAACCATCACACTAGTCCACGGTCCTGATAAGGTTTGAGCTGCCAGTATAGCAGCAATAATGACAACGAGTTGAACAATGGCTAAAAATAATGTATTTCCAACATTCATTCCCCTATCAATCCGCTGCACATGACGCTCCGCATCATGCATATAAGTATGTAGTCTATCTATAGTAGATTGAACTTGATTGTAACTAATAATATCTTCCATACTTTCAAGAACATCACTTAAATAGGATTTCATCTGCCCTTGTGATTGGCTAATAGTAACCAAGGAGTGCCGATGATAACAATAAATACTATAAGGTAATATAACCCCCGCTATCATAGCCGCTGTCCATACCAATAGAGATAAATCCCTGTGTATCGTACCTACACCATAGGCTACTAAAATGGTTAATAGTAGTGCTGACAATGGTGGCATCAATGTGCGAAGGTAAAAAAACTGTAATACCTCAATATCTGCCATTATACGCCCAAGCATATCACCAGCACCCCACTTACGAAAAATAGCTGGTGCTAATGGTTCTAATTGGGTATAAAACCATACTCGCAATCCATATAAACCTTGAAATGCCATTTGATGAGATGTATATCGTTCAAAATAACGACTTACCGCACGGCTAATGCCAAAGAATCGAACGCCAACAATAGCAAGACTTAAATAAGTAATGCCAGGTTGTAATGCAGCTGACGCTAATAGCCAGGACGACACACTTAATAGTCCCACATTCATACCTACTGTTATGAATGTAAAAAATAAAGCAAGCACTAGAGACCATTTAGCAGGACTTAATACCGATAGTAATAAGATCCATCCACGAAATCTATTTCGTTGTGACTCTACAGCTACACTTGCATCGATCTGTGTAGTCTTAGTACCACTATGATTTACTACTATATCAATTGCGTGAGTTCCCCTATCTATCTCATGCTTTGCAATATGAGTTTGGGATTGTATCGTATCTATATGATATTCATCATTATACTGAAGATTAAATTTCCCTATACCAGCCATCACTAATTGGTTGAAATAACCATTTTGAGCCATTAATTCATCATAAGTGCCTGATTCAACGGATTGACCATGATGGAGCAAGATAATCTGTTTAGCCCAATGCATAGTTTGTAACCGGTGTCCAATGAGAATGACGATACGATTCTTCATCAATCTCTCTAAAGCTCTACCGATGGCAACTTCTGTTTTAATATCTAAATGAGCAGTTACTTCGTCTAGAATTAATACTTGTGGTTGTTGTAAAAAGGCACGCGCCAATGCAATGCGTTGCAATTCACCACCACTAAGGCCGATTCCACCTTCACCGACTATAAAATCTAAACCCTTACGAGTTACTACATCTACTAACTCTGCGTCGTTAATAGCTTCCCATAGCTGTGCATCGGATATAGTGCGCCCAAAAGTAATGCAATCTCGTAAACTCCCTTTCATAATATGAGGTTTTTGCGATACATATGCAATTTGATTGCGCCACCAGTCTAAGGAAAGATCATTTATGTCATAAGTATTAACCAAAATAGAGCCCTTTGGTGCCTGCAGAAATCCGCCTAATAAATGAGCGATTGTAGATTTTCCTGCACCACTTTCACCAACCAATAAAAGAGGCTCATTTCGTTTCACTGTAAAAGAAATATTTCGTATACCATTCTCTGTACCATCATAAGTATAAGTAAGATTGTTGAAAGTAATCTCTTGCAAAGGTGCCGCAATATGTTGATTGCCACCTGTTGGCAATGAAGATGGTTTATTCATAAACGCATCAAATTTCTCTAGAGATGCTTTACCTGACATACCTGTATGAAAAGCGGATCCCAATTGTCTAAAAGGAGTATAAAACTCAGGTGCTAATAAAAGAATAAAAAAAGCTGGAAAAAAATCGATAGAACCATCAAGCAAAGTTAAGCCTAAATATACGGCAACGATAGCCGTACTGATTGTGCTAACCAACTCCAACACCAAGGCAGAAATAAATGCCACACGCAACACGCGTAAAGTAGAGTCTTTAAACTCTTTAGATAATCGACTGATAACTTGAATTTGTTCCACGCTACGACCAAATACCTTTAATGTCGTAATACCACGTAACACATCAAGAAAATGACCAGATAGAAAACTCATGCGTTCCCATTGCTCTTGATTCATCTTTTCAGCTTGTTTCCCAATGAGAATCATAAAAAATGGTATAAGAGGCACTGTTCCAAGTAAAATAAACCCTATAATCGGCAAAGTGCCCATAATAGCAATGCCCATCACTAAAGGAATCATAATAGCATATATAATTTGAGGAATATATCTTGCTATATACGCATCTACTTGATCTAGACCTTCTGTGATCAGATGAATCGTATCTCCTTGAGTTTCCCCTTTTTGAATACCCCGTTTAAAAATATGTTGTAACGCTTCTTCCCGTAAACGTGCTTTCACAGAAACACCTAAAAGTTGGGCATTATGCTCTTGAAAGTACGCACATACTAAGCGTAATGCCACCATGATAAGGAGCACTAGAATATTCTGTAATTCAAATTCTAGTGTAGCATCAGCAAAAATAAAATGGTCTATAATTGTTGCAAAATACCACGCCTGACCTACAATACTAAGACTATTACCTATACTAGTAAACAATAATAGGATTAGCCGATTTCGTTCACGACGCATTGCAGTAAGTGCTGTTTTTTGAATCATAAGAATTCCTTTATAAAAAATGATACACCTATGCATACAAATAAGAATACACAATATAACATCTATACATTGTATAAATTGATAAATCTGTATAATGCTTACTAATCTAAATTTATCAATATACTATATTCATCATACCATAAAAAAGAGACTCTTTGTCAAATGCGTCCACTTTTACGATATCAATTCAACATTTGACAAAGAACCGAAAAAGAAGCGTACCGCTATATAAAACCTCACTGAAAGCAGATATACATTATCTACATCAGTGAGGCTCTATAACGATACGCCTATGCTAGAAAAATTTCAATGCAACAATTCTAATATGCAATTAATAATGAAGGTCTTTTTCTGTTACACGATGGCGGAAAATCCAGTATACCCATATTTGGTAAGCCAATACGATTGGCACAAAAATGAGTGCTACTACAGTCATCAACGCCAATGTATAGTCAGAGGAAGCTGCATTGGTAATAGTCAAGCTCCACTCAGGGTTTAAAGAAGATACCATAATACGAGGGAATAAACCTGCAAAATATGCCGCAGTTACAGAGATTACAGATAAAGAGCTAAATACAAATCCCCATTTTGTGTTGCGTGTACGTGCAGCGCCCCAAGAGACAAGAAAGAATACGATAGCTAATGCAAAACATACCATAGCTAATACAGAGTTAAATAGGTCTGTATATACATAGGTAGCTACAACTAATGCTAATGCACCAATAGCAGTTGGTACACCTACTACCAAAGAAGCTGCACGGGAGCGTTCAGAAATAGCCCCTGCTGTTTTGATGCAAGAGAATAAGCCACCATGATAGGTGAAAAGCAAGATAAACGCAATACCACACAATACAGTATAAGGACTAAGAAGATCCCAGAATGTACCTACATAAGTCATAGTTTCATCGATTGGTGTACCTTGGATAAGATTACCTACCGTAACGCCCCATAAAAGAGCTGGTACGATAGAACCGATAAAGATACAGTAGTCGAACACTTTACGCCATGTGCGATTAGGGCTTTTAGACCGAAATTCAAAAGCTACACCACGCATAATAAGTACTGCAAGCATCAAGAATAGTGCCAAATAGAAACCGCTAAATAAAGTAGCATATACATGTGGGAAGGACGCAAACAATGCACCACCAGCAGTAATCATCCATACTTCATTACCATCCCATACAGGACCTAAGGCATTAATCATTTGCCGACGTTCCACATCGGTTTTGCCGATAAACGGAAGCAAAATGCCGGTGCCATAGTCAAAGCCTTCCAATAAGAAAAAACCTGCAAAAAGTACGCAAAGCAAGATGAACCACACTACATTGAGGTTATTCATAATTAGTTCCATAATCTTGCCTCCTCTTTTTCTTCTACATGGTAAATCGTTTGTCCATCAGGACCTTTTTTAATATGCTCTACAGCAAGGTAGATAGCTGCAATAGCAGCTAAAATATATACCGCAGTAAAACCAATAATTGTAGTCATAATTTCAGGCGCACCTACCGCTTTAGATACACCATCAGCTGTGGTTTGTAAACCGTATACGAGCCAAGGTTGACGACCTGCTTCAGCGACAAACCAACCAGTAGATTGAGCAATATACGGTAATGGTAACATCCAGAAAATAATCGTTAAGAATCGTTTATTTTCAACCAATTTATCTTTTGCATTTAATACTAAACCAATGAATGCTACTAATAACATAATAGAACCAGTAACAACCATAACACGGAATGTCCAGAAAATAGCAACTACGTCTGGAATATAATTACCAGGGCCGTATTCTGCTTCTGCTTTTGCTTGTAAATCTTTAATACCTTCTACTTTACCAGATGTGAAGGAATTTTGTGTTAAGAAAGACAAGCCACCAGGGATTTCAACAGCACTTGTATTTTCTTGCTTTGCTGTATCGATATTTGCAACTAAGGAGAATGGAGCTGGATTCTGTGTTTCCCACAATGCTTCCATAGCTGCCATTTTCATAGGTTGCTCTTTTGTTACATATTGACCTTGATGATGACCTGCTAATGCACCTAATGTACCTGCTACTAGTGTAATAACAAGACCCCATTTAATGGACGTTCTATAGAAGTCTATATTGCTTTTGCGAATCAAATGCCATGCACTAACAGCCATAATGATAACACCAGCAGTCATGGAACCATTAAATGCGATATGTGCAAATTGTCCAGGTATATACCCATTAGAGACAATAGCTGCAAAATTATCCATCTCTGCACGTCCATTGTTAATTACATAACCTACTGGGTGTTGCATGAAAGAGTTTGCCACGAGAATCCAAAAAGCAGATAGATTAGTACCGATAGCCACTAAAGTAGCTACTACAGCATGAGCCTTTTTGGAGAGTCGCTCCCAACCGAAAATCCACGCCCCCATAAATGTTGATTCTAAGAAAAATGCCGTTAATGCTTCAAGGGCTAATGGTGCACCAAAAATATCCCCCATAAATCGAGAATATTCAGACCAGTTCATACCGAAATGAAATTCTTGAACGATACCTGTTACAACACCCATAGCAAAATTAATAAGAAATAGTTTCCCCCAGAACTTTGCCATTTTCTTATAAATTTCTTTACCGGTGCTAACATATGTCCATTCTAAAATAGCTACAATCACCGTCATACCTAGCGTAAATGGTACAAATAACCAGTGGTAGATAGATGTTAGCGCAAACTGTAGTCGAGCTAAATCCAGTGCTTCAAACATGTGTTTTCCTCCTTAGAATTAACTACAAATACACACTTGATGAGTTCTTATCCCTTATACTGTGGCTTATAAGCCTGTAACTCTTCTAAAATCACACGTTCTCGAGCGGCCAGTTTGTCAAAGGTAACACTTTGCATTTGCTCTACTAACTGATTTTGAATAACGGCCATCGCCTCGTTCACTGCACAATGTCCCATACAAGATTTTGAACAAGAACCAGCATCATACAAACAACGTTGTAAATACGCTTCCCCTTCCACGGCTCTAATGATATCGAGCATTGAAATATCCTTTGGCTCGCGGTTCAATGAAAACCCGCCATCTACGCCACGGAATGATTTCATAATTCCCGCTGCAATAAGGCTACGCATAATCTTTAGCAAAAATCGCTCTGGAATCAATTCTTGCTCAGCTAACACACCGCCAGTTACCTTCTGACCAAATGGTAACATAGACATGTGCAAGACCATGCGAAATGCATAATCTGTGGCTTGATTTAGCTTCATAAGGTCTCCTTCCTTCTACCTTGGACTTACGTATTACTATCTTTAGTATAAACTATGAAAAACAATACTGCAATGGTGTACTTTTAATAAAATCAAAAAAATATATAAAAAGAACTACTATATAAATAATATCCACCCTATTCATACAGAATAGAAGCATATATTTTATACAGTAGTTCTTCATGTAGTATAAAATTTGTATTAGCCAAACAAGATATGACCTACTAAATAGGCAATAGCAGCTACTAAACCTGACAGTGGAATCGTAACAAACCATGCCATTACCATAGATCTAGCAACCCCCCAGTTTACAGCTTTTACACGTTTAGAAGAACCAACACCAAGCAAAGAACCACTCACTACGTGAGTCGTACTTACTGGCAAGTGAAGGAATGTAGCTGTAAAAATGGTAATAGCAGAGTTTAAATCTGCTGCAAAACCATTAATAGTTTCAATTTTGAAAATTTTAGTTCCCATAGTAGAGATGATTTTCCATCCCCCTGCAGCTGTACCAAGCGCCATCGCTGTAGCACAAGCCAATTTCACCCACATAGGTACATCTAAAGTATCAATATAACCACCACTCAATAAGGTAAGGGTAATAATCCCCATCGCCTTCTGTGCATCATTGGATCCATGAGAGAAAGCCATTAAAGTAGCAGATAAAATCTGCATGCGTCTAAATTGATCATTTAACGTAATAGGAGAAAATCGACCAAAAATAAGAAGTAACAGTTTCATCACAATGTAACCACCCACCATAGCCACAATGGGAGATACAATTAGGGATAAAAAGATTTTAATAATCCCTTGTTCATTTAAAGCATCAAAACCTACAGAAATGCCAACTGCACCAATAATGCCACCAATTAAGGCATGCGATGAGGAACTAGGTATTCCCCACCACCACGTGAGTAGATTCCATACGATAGCACCAACCAAAGCGGCACAGATAATCCCACTATTGATAAGATCAGCGGACATAACAATATCGCCACCAATCGTTTTAGCAACACCAGTACTCACCATGGCACCTAAAAAGTTAAGTACTGCAGTGAGCATAATAGCTTTTTTAGGTTCTAATGCACGAGTCGATACAGATGTAGCAATAGCGTTCGCTGTATCGTGAAAACCATTGATGTAATCAAAAGCTAATGCAAAGAATACGACGGCCCATACTAAATAGTGATCAAGCATATTTCAACACCACCCGGCGGAATGTACCCACCAAATCTTCACAACCATCGATAACATCTTCCATAGCGCTAAGAATTTCTTTCCATTTGATAATTTCAATAGGATCCTTGCACTCTGTAAAGAGTTTAGCCATTTCTTCGTGATAAATATTATCTGCTTCAGATTCTAATTTCAATACTTGATGCACACGGCCTTCTACCTTAACATGATCTTTTTTCAAGCTTCCCATATAACCGATAGATTTATTGATGTGCTTTACACATTTCACAATGATTTCACTCATGCGAACAGCCCCATCGCTAGGACTCCCTACATGGTACATCAACATTTTATCCATAATTTCCTTGATATTATCCAATGTAGTATCTAATTGATCAATGAGTAATTGAATATCCTCGCGATCCATTGGAGTGATGAAAGTTTTTCGTAAACGCTCTACTGTTTCATTTACTAATTCATCAGCAGCTTTTTCTTTAATATCAATTTCAAGGAATGCGTCCTCTTTCGATACTTCACCTTTGAAAACACGTTCCATCATTTCCGCACTTTCATAAGTCAAACTAGCATGATTTTCCAAGATACTAAAAAACTTTTCTTCTTTACCTTTTAATTTAAAAGCCATAGAGATCCTCCTGATACATCAAGCTTCTACAATTACAATTTTATTATAGCATGGACCTAAGAACGCTCCTAGTTTTACTTCAAAAATCATCTTGCAATATACAAAAGAATGGCTTGCAAATTAATTATCACTGATTAATAAAATATTAGTACTACTATTTTGTAATCTCTCTCACTAAATGTGGCATTTCAGGAATGATTAATTGGCTCATCGCCAAAGTAACAGCACCAACGGAGCCAGGAATTGAAAAAATCAAGGTGTTTGTGTTTACTCCTGCTTCAGCACGTGATGCAATAGCTTTTGTACCAATATCTTCAGTATAGGATAAGTATCTAAAAATTTCACCGAATCCAGGAATTTGTTTTTCAAATAAAGATTTCACCGCTTCAATGGTCACATCACGAGCAGCAATACCTGTTCCACCTGTCGTAATAATGACATCTATAGACTCATCATTGCACCAAGGAATTAAGGTATTGCGGATACTATTATAATCATCTATAACAATAGCACGGTCTTTAACACTATGATTCGCAGCAAGCACAAAATGCTCCACTGTATTGCCTCCCTTGTCAGTTTCTATAGTACGCGTATCAGATACGGTTAAAATAGCTATCCCTAAAGGGCGTTGTACGGTCTCGTGTGACATATAACCTCCTAAAATAATGGAACTAGTTCTGCTAATGTAATATGCCCATTACGGAGCAAATCATCTCGCCATTGCCATGTAACTGCCACAAAAGGAGCACAATGAAGGCGCATTAAAAACGATATATACGTCGTATCATTTTCAAAAATAGGAATCCTCGGCAAAGCATACAAGTTTTGTCCCGGCTTTACTGTCCCTGGCTCTACGGTGAAAGCCATCTTATAACCACTATTCTTTGTAATGGCTTGTATTCCCCCATTATTAAATCCACCAGGATAAGCTAAATAGGAAATCTTTTTTCCCACCAATCCTTCTAAACTCCTTTTACCACCACTAATTTCATCTTCCCAATTTTGACTCCCCACATGCGTCAAAATATGATGATGATTCGTATGCCCTTCTATAGTGAAATTGTTGGATTCCATCATTTTCATTTGTTCTATAGAGACAAATCGAGGCGTATTAACAGCATCACTAATCATAAATAAAGTAGCCTTCATGTTATACGACTTAAGAATTGGCATTGCATGCTCATAATTATCAATATAACCATCATCAAAAGTAATGACAACAGGCTTATCTGGTAATGGTGCATCATGCACTATATAATCATAAAGCTCATCTAAAGTAATAGTGTGATATCCATTGCGATGCAAATAGTCCATTTGCTCTTTAAAAACCTGTACAGGTATAGTTAAAGGCGATATATTAACATCATTCACTTGATGATAATTTAATACCGGCACTCCATAAAGTTTATAATCTGACGATATATACCATATACTACCTAATAAAATTATCACACTTAACACGATTACGCTACTAACAATAGCAATCCACTTTATAAAAGTGCCACACATCGATTTCATCATAAAACCTCTCTGACATTGCATTTCTATATTCATACTTACTTATCGAGGATAGCATAATATAAAGGGAAGGTAAAGAAAAAGAACCAGACTACTATGACATTATGTAATTAACTACATAATACTCTATAGTCTGATTCTCATATATAGTGACATAATATATGTTTAAGAGATGATTATATGTTACATGTTAATATCCAAGATAGAATGCAATAAAGATTTAGCATAATCACTAGTAACATGGCTCATATCTTCCACAGGAATCACTTCTTCTACCCGACCTTTATATAGAAATAATACACGATCACAAAGATAAGTAACAGATGGTAAATCATGGGTAATGAAGATATAGGTAAAGTTGTATTGCTTCTTAATATCCTTTAAGAGATCCATAACTTGCACTTGCGTATGTGCATCTAAAGAACTAATGGCTTCATCAAACAAGATTACCTTTGGTTGCACCGCAATAGCTCGCGCAATACATATTCGCTGCAACTGCCCTCCCGATAGTTGATGGGGATAGCGGTATAAAAACTCTTCGTCTAAACCAACCAATTTTAATAAACGAACTGCTTCTTGCTCTACATCAATACATTTTCCTGTCCGCCTAAACAAAACGATAAATGATTCATTAATGATATCTCGTACGGTAAAACGAGGATTTACAGATGTCGTATAGTCTTGGAATACAACTGCCAATGTACCTGGTTCTAAAGCCCCTCTTTTTGTATATAATTCTACACTATCAATCGATATAGAACCTTTAAAAGGTTGTAGCAATGAGCATATAACACGACCTAACGTGCTTTTACCACTGCCAGACTCACCCAGAATCCCTAAGCACTCCCCCTCTTTAACATCAAAAGATACATCATACAAAATTTGTTGATACGTTTTTTTGAAAATAAAATGCCCTGATGATTTTGGAAAGTGTACGCATACATGATCTAGTTTTATCATCTATCTTACCTCCCCTATTCGTAAAATTGATTTATAATATTCAGCAACAGCTAACTTCTTTTCAATCAATAGCTTGGTGTATGGGTCCTTTGGTTGTTGAAATATATCACTAACAGTACCATGATCGACGAGTTTACCTTTATTAAGCACAATAATTTCATCGGCAATATGAGAAAGAACGCTTATATCATGTGTAATAAATACCATACCTACACGACTCGCTTCTTTAATACGTTTAAACTCATTAATAATTTCGTATTGAGTAATACTATCGATAGCTGTAGTCGGTTCATCGCATATAAGTAATCTTGGATTCATACTCATAGCTATACCAATCATAACCCGCTGTAACATACCACCAGATAACTGATGGGGGAATTTTTCCAACACCCCCTCCGGTTCATGAATGCACATTGCATTCAACATAGCTAAAGCCCGTTCCTTATATTCCTGTTTTAGGTAACACCCATGAGCATCAAAGGTTTCATAAATTTGATTACCTATTTTATACAACGGGTCAAAACAAGTCATCGGGTTCTGCAAAATCATACCAATAGCAGAGCCTCTCAACATCCGTAATTCACAATCACCTAATGCTAATAAATCTCGCCCCTCAAAATGTGCCATGCCAGAAATTTGAAAATCATGGTTCAACAACCCTAGTATAGCTTTAGTAGTCATACTTTTGCCTGAACCAGACTCACCTAAAATCCCTAAACACTTACCAGCTTTCACAGAAAAGGATATATCCTGCACTATCTGTTTTTTCTGACCACGTTGTACAAAATTGATATGTAAATGTTGTACGTCTAAAATAGTTTGACTCACGATTGAACCTCCTTTGGATCCAACGCATCCCGGATTGCATCACCTAAGAGGTTGAAGGCTGATACAAGGATTACAATAGCTACACCTGGAGCAATCATTTGCATAGGATTAATAGTTAATACATTCTTTGCCTCATTGAGCATAGCCCCCCATTCAGGCAAAGGCGCTTGAATACCAAGGCCCAAGAAAGATAATGTAGAAATATTAATGATGGTCCAACCTACATCGAGACTAGCGAGAACTGCAATTTCAGAGGCAATACTAGGCAATAAATGGCGCCCTAAAATAAAAGATTCTTTACTCCCTATACAACGAGAATACAAAATAAAATTTCTGTCTCTATATTGCATAACCTTCGTGCGAATCAGACGTGCATACCAAGCCCATTTTATAACTACATTAGCAATAATGATATTTTGTACATCTACACCAAGTAAAGCAATAACTGCAAAAATCATGATTTGACTTGGAAATGACAACATCATATCTACAAGGCGCATAATCACTTCATCAAGAAAACCGCGGAAATAACCTGAAACAAGCCCCATAAATGCCCCTAAACTAATTGTGGCAATCATGGTTAACAGCGATAAAAACAGAGTTGGTCGAATACCATAAATAAGGCGTGACAGAATGTCTCTACCTAAATGGTCAGTCCCCAAAGGATGCTCTAAAGAATAAGGAGCAAATTTAATTAAAATATCATTAGTATACGGATCATAAGGAGCAATCCATGGTGCAAAAATGCCCATAAGAGCGATAGCACCAATAAAACTAGCTAGCCCCACTACTAACCGATTACGCATTAATAAGGCAATCATCATTTACTCCTTTCTCAATCGTGGATCCACAATATGTTGAATAATGTCAAATAGTAAATTAAATACAACAAATAAGAATCCTACGAATAAAACATAAGTCTGTATAATCGGATAATCTCGATTAAAAATAGAACTAATGCATAATTGTCCCAACCCAGGCCAAGCAAACACATTCTCTACAACGATAGTACCAGAAATCAGTTGAGGAATACTCATACCAATAGCTACAATACAGGTATGTAGAGAATTCATTAAAATATGCTTAGTTAATATAATATGTCGTTTCACACCTCGCACTGTAGCATAAGTGACAAAATCTTCTCTCATAATTTCTAACATATTATTGCGAATCAATCGGATATATGTAGAGATATACGTTAAACTGACTGTGAAAGCTGGTAAAACAAGATGTTTCCAGCTCGCACTACCACTAGTAGGTAACAAATTTAACTTAATACTAATAATCCAAATGAGTAACAACCCAATCCAGTATGCTGGCATAGATGTCGTAATAAATACGAATCCCCTCATAATCCGATCAAACAAACCATCTTTATAAACAGCACAAAAAAAGCCAATAGGTACACTTAGACCGATAACAAATACTAAAGATGTCAATGCCAACACAAGTGTGGATGGCAAAGCTCTCTCAAATTCACTCAACACAGTACGTGTAGGATTGACATAAGACACGCCAAAGTCAAGTTGCAAACAATTCACTAGCCAATACCAATAGCGAACTAAAAATGGCTCATCTAGCCCTAGTTCTAAACGAACTTGGGCTATCATTTCAGGTGTAATTATTGGCGTTTGACGCACCCGCAAAGCAACTTCAGCTGGATCAGAAGGGATTAAATTAATGAAAATAAAACAAACAAATGAAATAGCTAAGAGCAATGGTATAGCCGTTAATGTACGCCGTAGGATATAACTAAACATAAACTTCTCCTTTACATGGGAATAAGGCTATTGTAGAAAGCTCTACAATAGCCTTATTCAATTTGTATCTAAGATAATAAAATATAAACTGAGATACACAATTATTTTTCAAGAGACATAGAAGCAAATGGCACTTCATATTGGGTAGGCATGAAGTGAACCCCTTTTACACGGTTATTATAAACAGCTTTATTTGTTTCATATGTAATTGGAATATAAACTGCATCTTCATGGAGATGAGTTAATACAAATTTGTATAACTCTTGACGACGAGTTTCGTCAGTAGATGTCAAAATTTCTGTAATAGCATTATCAATTTCCGCTTTATCCGCTAAACCTTGTTGCGCTGCATAATCACCATATACTGGACGTCTCATACCAGACAAAGATGATTGTGGATCATATGGTGTGCCCCAAGAGATATTAAATACCAAGTCAAAGTTACCAGCTTTCATATTATCGCGATAAGATTGTTCTTCTTCACCTTTAATAGTCAGCTTAATACCAACTTTCTTATATTCAGCTTGCAAGAATTCTGCAATATTTTTCTCTGTTACACTATCAGCATTATATAAGAGGTTAAACTCCAATGGCTTTCCATCTTTAGTATAAATCCCATCTGCACCTAATACATAGCCAGCCTCAGACAATGTAGATTTAGCTTTTTCCTCACTATACTCATATGGCTTTAATCCTACATTTGCATATGGAACAGACGTAGCAAACAATGTATCTGCTGCTGGTTCTAAACCATAGAAAATGCCTTCAGAAATTTTTTGTTTATTCGTAGCATATTGCAATGCATAACGTACTGCTTTATCATTTAGACCAGGTTTCGTCGTATTAATTACGATTTGACGAGTAGATGTAGGTTTCGACACATCTGCGGTAAAACCTTTCAAGTCTTTAAACTTTCTCATTGCATCAGGATCAACCATATTTTTACCATAAATTAAATCGATTTCACCTTTTTCAAGAGCTAAAATACGAGTTTGATTATCAGGAATAACTTTTACAACAATCTTCTTAATTTTAGGCTGCTCTCCCCAATAATTTTCATTTGCTTCAAAAACAGCATATTTATCAGTTACTACTTCTGTTAATTTGTATGGGCCAGAACCTACATAACTAGTTACACCATCTTTTGTAGTACCATTTTTCATAGATTTAGGAGAAATCATCGCAAATGGACGCGTAACACCTAACTCTGTTAATAATGGATAATATGGTTTTGAAAGCTTAATAACAAATGTATTCGCATCTGTTGCTTCATAACTGGTAATCAAATCAAGGGATTCAAGCCAAGTATGACGAGAACGATTATCTAAAATTGCATCAAAGTTTGCTTTAATAGCATTCGCATCTAATACCTCCCCATCAGAGAATTTCATATTAGGACGAATGTGGAATGTATATGTTAAACCATCAGCACTAATATCCCAAGACTCTGCCAAACCAGGGCCATAACCAGTATCAGTAATCTGTACTAATGTGTCATATAGCATTTCCTGTGCATACATTTCACCTGCATATAAATGAGGGTTTAAATCACGAATATCGCGAAAATTAGCAAATGTTAATTGCTCTGGATTCTGAACTTCTGTCGTAGAACTACCACAACCAAGAACTCCAAATAGCCCCATTGTTAATGCAGCTACACCTATTAGACGTTTTACTTTCATACAATTCTCCTCAAACTACAAATGATATTAATTCACAAAATTAGAATTAATTTAAGGATATAATATATTGATATTGAAAGTCAAATTCGATATTGGCATAGATATGATGAAATATGAAAATTAAATAATCCTATTATAAAAAAAAGACACACCCTCAGGTGTGTCTTTTGCTTAATCAGCGACTTCCTATCCTCCCAGGCCGTCTCCAGCCAAGTACTTTCGGCGTTTATGAGCTTAACTACTGTGTTCGAGATGGGAAC
>NZ_RQUY01000024.1 GCF_003992125.1 Veillonella caviae
TGGAATGAGCTACATATGTCTACAAATTTTCCAACTTATTGGGATTAGTCACACACACTTTTTGTCCTATAACCCTTTAATTACAAAAAAAATCCCCCTACCCTGCTGCAACAGAGTAAGGGGAATGTAACACACTTAGAGCGTGCCACCAAAACTATTTTAATTATAACACGCTCTAGGGTTATTTAGTATACCCAAAATAAGGAGCGTGATTTTTTTTATGGGAATGAAACGAGCTAACGGCACAGGATCCGTTTATAAACGTACAGATGGAAATAGACGTAAACCATACCGAGCAATTATTACAACTGGATATACTGATACTGGTAAAGCGATACGCAAAATAATTGGTGATTTCTCTAAAGCCAAAGAAGCACACGAAGCACTAGCTAGATTTACGAGTGGAGTTTTTGTAAATACAGACAAAATAAAATTCAAAGATATCTGGTTAATGATGATTGAAGAAAAGAAACGTGTTAGAGGATCTATTAATAGTACATTTAAAATGGCAAGTACTCGCCTAGCACCTGTCTGGAATATGGAAATTCAACAGGTTAAAACAGCACAGTTACAATCGATATTCGATGATATGACTGATTTATCAGAAGCATCTATGAAGGTAATAAAGTCGCTTCTAACCTCTACATTTGAAGTTGCAATGAAAAATGATTATGTGTCTAAAAATTATGCTAAACTTCTTATATTACCTAAAAGAGAAAAAAGAGAACCACTTCATACATCATATTCAGAAAATGATTTACGAGTTTTATGGGGTCACACAGATAACGAAATAGTTCGATTAATATTAGTATACATTTATACGGGTCTACGTCCTGTAGAGTTATTGCATATCAAAATCAACGATGTATATCTAAAAGAACGTTACATGATAGGCGGTGTAAAAACCAAAGCTGGAATTAATCGTAAAATACCCATTGCAGAGTGCATCTATCCATTTATAAAAGAGCTATATAGTAAAGGGGCTTTCTCAGAAAAGAAATTATTAGGAGCAGGAAGGGAAACATGGTGGTTACGTCGTAAAATAGATAAGCTATGTAAGGATTTAAATATAAATAGACATACAGCACATGATACAAGACATACTTTTATTACATTAGCTGCTAATTATGGGATGGATGATAAAATACTAAAACTTATAGTTGGACATTCAAATTCAAACGATATAACGAAATCAGTATACGCTCATAAAAATATCACCCAACTAATTGATGCTGTAAATACTCTTCCTTATGGTATAAATATGACTTTATATCCTGATGAAAATTGGGAGCAACGTGGGAGCAACGCTTAAAAATTTTAAACAAAAATAGGGGCATTCATTTTAGAATGCCCCCTTATTCTATCTATATTCTTGGCTTTATGAAATCACAAATAATTCATAATAGGATAGTGTACGAGACCGATATATAAGTTTGCCAATGTAATTGCTCCATTTACTAATATATTATAATTGAATCTAATCTGTTCTAATGATACCCAATAGCGACTCATCATTCCCAACGATAAGGGTCATTATAAGTTATTCCTTATCAGGTAATTCAGCTAAAATTTCATACAACACTTGTGTTTCATCTTTACTCAATGGTCGTTCCAATAAATCAGGACGCAATACATGAGTACGTTTTAAAGATTCTTTAAACCGCCATGCATCGATATTTTTATGGTGTCCACTGCGCAACACATCAGGTACAGTCCATCCCCTAAACTCAGGTGGTTTTGTATATTGGGGACATTCTAATAGTGGCTTGTAAAATGAATCCTCTATAGCACCATTGGCAGCACCGAGCACGCCAGGAATCATACGAGCCACTGCATCTGCAACGACCATAGCAGGCAATTCACCACCCGTTAATACGTAATCACCAATAGAAATTGTTTCATCTACAAGATGCTCTTCTACGCGATAATCGACGCCTTCGTAATGACCGCAGACAAGGACCAGTTGATCATAAGTGGCCAATTCCCGAGCTTTCTCTTGTGTGAAAGTCGTTCCTGTAGGACCCATAAATACGATATGAGTTTTTTTGACCTGTTCCGTAGGCGCTAGCCCCCCTTGGGAAGGCATCTCATTAGTAATAATATGCGCGCTACTAACAGCATCTGTATTGGCTCTAACACGACTACGGTGCTCATCAATACTTTCACCAATAACAGATTCAACAGCCTCAAAAATAGGAGGCGCCATCATGAGCATGCCGGCACCGCCACCATAAGGCGTATCGTCCACTTGACCATGCTTATTATGACTAAAATCGCGAGGGTTGGTGACTCTCATGGTGAGTCGCTCCGCCTCGATAGCCCTTTTTATGATGGAATGAGTAAAAAAGGCATCAAAAAACTCTGGAAACAAGGAAATTATATCGATTCTCATAGGGGCCTCAAAATTATTATCATATCTATATATACCTATTCTACAATATTTAATGATGAAAGTATAAATGCTGAATAATTTACACTATCACCATCCGTAACATCTACAATAAAATCATATAGTGCCATGGTCCATCTACTAATAGGACACATACATGCACGAAGATATATTTATTACAAAACACCTATATATAGATATAGCAAAACCGCCTAATGGATTATACCCATTCAGGCGGATTAACTACCATGATTCGCTTGTCCATATCAATATCGAGAACGACATCCTCAATGGCAGCAAATAATTGGTCTGGTTCCCCATCTTGAGAAACCACATATACGTCATTGGCACCTGGTTGCAACACATCGGTCAACGTGCCCAGCACATTGCCATTCGTATCGTGCACCTCAAGGCCAATCATGTCAAAAATGTAATAACGACCTTCTGGCAATTCCACCAAATCTTCACGGCGTACCTGAATTTCTTTTTTTGCCATCAATTCCGCAGCGTTACGATCGGGAATTTCTTTGAAAGTAGCTAACACAAATTGTTTATGAAATCGTGCGGATGTAATGTGGTATTCTTTACCATCAATGTAACAGACATCCATATGCATAAACCGATCTGGAAAATCGGTTTGTGGCATAATACGAAGATCACCCCGCACGCCGTGCGGGGCGATGATAACACCTATAGTGATGAAATCGTTATGTTTCATTATTGACGAAACGCAACGATTTTACCGTCTTCTAATAGGATTTCTGCACTCATAAGAGCGTCTAAATTATCACCCAATTTTACGGTAATCGTTTGCTCTAATGTACCTTGTGGAATTTCCGTGCCAAGGTTCAATTCTTGAGCTTCTTTCAATTTAGCTGTTACTTCTTCTTTGAAAGCCAATCGTTTATTCTTTTCTTCGTCGATTTGTTGACGAACTGCAGTAAGACTAGTGGCATCAATTTTAGCAGCATCTGCTAATAATCGTTGTGCTTGAAATTCAATAGTTTCCAAATCTTTGTTCACCATATTAAGGCGCGTTTCAAGATCGGTAACAATTTTAGATTTCAAATCTTCTGTAACCTTCGCTTTTACTGCTACAGGGACACGTAATGTCATTTCTTCCATTCTAACACTCCCACTTAAACAATATCGACTGATATCTTTTTGTTCTCTTTAATAGCCGCCGCTTTCACCACCGATCGAATCGCTTTCGCAATTCTACCTTGCTTTCCGATGACTTTACCCATATCCTCTGGGGCTACGTGAAGTTCATAAACCTCAACATTCCCCTTTTGGACCATGGTAACAGAAACGGCATCAGGCTGCTTCACTAATGATTTCGCAATTAATGAAATTAATTCTATCATCACAGTATGCCTCTCTATTAATTACTTTTTAGCGTCAGCAAATTTTTGCATAACGCCTTGTTTTTTGAACAAGGAGCGAACAGTGTCAGTAGGCTGAGCACCTTTAGCTAACCAAGCCAAAGCTTTTTCTTCGTCTACGCTAACGATAGCTGGATTTTTAGTAGCATCATATTGACCAATAGTGTCAACAGGACGACCTTCGCGACGAGCACGAGCGTCAGCAACTACGATACGGTAGAAAGGAGCTTTTTTAGCACCTAAACGAGTCAAACGAATTTTTAACATGTGGAATTCACCTCCTTATACTGATGTGGTGGACAGGTTCAGCGCCCCTGCCCATGTATTACATAAACGGTAATTTCGGCATTTTAGGGAAACCGCCTTTACCGCCTCGTAACCCTTGCAAGCGTTTCATCATCTTCCGCGCTTCTTCAAATTGTTTCAACAAGCGATTCACATCTTGCACCTGTGTACCAGATCCAAGAGCAATACGCTTACGACGAGATCCATTTAAAATATTAGGATCTTGTCTCTCTTCTGCTGTCATAGATGTAATAATGGCCTCAATGCGGCGCACCTCTTTACTATTCAAATCAAGATCCTTTAATTGATCTTTGATTTGACCCATCCCTGGCAACATGCCAATAATATTTTGTAATGGACCAAGTTTACGGACCTGATTCATTTGTTTCAAGAAATCATCGAGAGTGAAGTTGTTCTTGGCCATTTTTTGAGCCATTTCACGAGCTTCTTCTTCATCGATAGCACCTTGTACACTTTCAATAAGGGTTTTAAAATCTCCTAAATCAAGAATACGAGAAGCCATCCGATCTGGATAGAATACATCGAATCCATCCATTTTTTCACTAACACCGGTAAACTTAATTGGCAAACCAGTGACAGCCTTAATAGATAATGCTGCACCACCACGTGCATCGCCATCTAATTTAGTGAGAATAACACCATCGACACCTAATTTTTCATTAAACGCTTGCGCCGTTGTTACCGCATCTTGACCAATCATAGAATCCACAACGAGGAGGATTTCATGCGGTCGTACAGCAGATTTAATATTGGACAGCTCTTGCATCAACCGTTCATCAATAGCTAATCGCCCAGCCGTATCAATAATAACAACATCCTTTAACATGCGTGTGCTTTCCTCTACAGCTCGGCGTGCAATATCTACAGGGTCTGCACCAGGTGTTTCATCCGCAAATACAGGAATATCGATTTGCTTACCTACAACTTGTAATTGCTTAATCGCTGCCGGACGATATACATCGGCGGCCACCATCATAGGATGTTTACCTTGTTTGCGAAGGTAAACCGCTAATTTACTAGCTGTCGTAGTTTTACCAGCACCTTGTAAACCAACGAGCATAATAATAGTCGGTGGTTTGGAGGCAATCATAATACGACTTTGCGTACCGCCGAGAAGCGCTGTCAATTCATCGTTTACAATTTTAATAACTGTCTGTGCCGGATTCAAGGAACCAAATACCTCTTCGCCGAGAGCCTTTTCCTTGATGGATTTCACAAAATCCTTGGCTACCATGAAGTTTACATCCGCCTCTAAGAGCGCAGTCCGCACTTGACGCAATGCAAGATTGACATCATCTTCTGTAATTTTGCCCTTCCCTTTCAAGGATTGAAAGGCCTCTTGTAGCTTTTCAGATAAACTGTCGAATGCCATATTATCCCTCCATTTGCGTCAACAACTGCTGTACCTTTACCTGTGAAAGCACCTCTACTGGCAAGGTATTTTTTAATTCCTGAATTACTTGTTCACGCATTTCATACTGCGCTACTAAATGTAATTTCGATTCATAATCATTTAAAATATGTCGTGCACGCTGTAAATTATCATGCACTGCTTGGCGAGACACGCCGAGCTCATCGGCGATTTCGCCGAGAGACATATCATTTTCGTGATGTAACTGCAACGACAACCGCTGCTTGTCCGTTAACAATGGCCCATAGAAATCTAAGAGCAAACTAATGAGCACTCGCTCCTCCATAAGACCACCTCCACCACTGTCAAGTCATATTACTTGTCATATATTACAGGAAAAAGAAAAACCTGTCAAGTTTATTTACTTAACAGGCTAGTCTTTTGTAGATTATAGAGAACTATAGATCTACGTATTCAATTTTTTGAGTGTTAGGATTGTATACCCATGAATTTTGGAAAAACAGCATCATTAAAACATATACATTAATAATTGGTACCCACAAAAATAAAATCCAAAGGCCACTGTTTCCACCATCATGTAGACGGCGTACGGCCATACTGAGCCAAGGAATAAATGATAAAATTATTGTAGTATAAACAATAGTTTTAAAAACCTCCGGTGTAGTAAAGTGGACATATATATTCAAAATAAATCCAACTATATATAGCCCTACACTTAGTGAAGCCATTTCTCTACGCGTCGTTCGACCTTCAAAATCTAAGACATGTGTAAAAAATACACGTTTAAACGAGTCGGAAAATTCAATATCCCTTTCTAGTAAACTTGTATCGACCTTATTCTCGCTTCGAGTTCCACCTGTCCCCCAAATGCGTAATATTTCATTACCATTAATAATAACACCATTGGAATAAAGTTCACTTTCACCTCGACTTATTTCTGGCAACAACAGAGCTGTAACTAGAGTAATTACCGTAACATATTTCCAAACGGGTGGCACATGAAAAGAATATGTAACAATATTTTTTCCTTCAAATATATCAACAAAGTTATATGCATCTGGAAGTATCTCTCGAAAACCATTTTGAGATACCATCAAAATGGTTACTATACTAATTAAACTGCTGAAAATATATTTAAAAGGAATAACACTCATTCTAATACGTTTTATGGACAATATTATGAATGTGAGGAACCATAGAATATGAATTAATAAAAACAATATTGACATTAACAAATAATTGCTCTTGCCTATAAAAAATATGGGTATCATATATGAAAGCGCTGCAAATATTGATGTAAAAAAAAGAAATATATATGTCTGGATATTAATTTTATCATCTATAAATGTTCTTTCCGGATTTACAAATAAATCATATATATTTTTTTTGAAGAGCGCAATATCATTGGCTAAATTTATTTTTATTTTCAAAAAAATCATCCTCTATCATGGTCTATTTCGACATATCAGCCCCTGGCAAAGGTCTCCAAATTTTATTACTGTCTAATATCTCAAATTTATACCTCGAAACTTTACTTGGTCTTATTAACAAAATAGTAAATTAAATCTATACATTCGATTTTATATTTCAATTTAAGGTTTTCAAGATTACAAGCAACAAAACCTACTACTTACTAAACAACCTCCGCACAACCTTTTGCAATTTCGGCGTCAACACAATAGCCACCACAATGCCAGCAGCACTGGTAATTAAAGAATATTGAATTTTACTAGCCGCTACAGTCGCACTTTCAAGAACAAACCACCATGCTAAGAAATAACCAAATGCTGTCCATATAGAACCAACGATAAGAGCTACAAGAATACGTCCAAAACTAGCCGTAGGCTTGTTTAAAGATGGTGGCAAATAACCAGACGTCATACATCCCACAATGAGCCCCGCTAGGCCTTTGATAAAGAATGAAAACACAATATATTGCGTATGACCGCCAAACAAATCAAATAGCGCTGATCCAATAGCAGCCCCTAAACCACCATACAAACCACCAAATAAAATAGAAGTCGTAAACAATGCTGCTGACCCAAGATGCACCATAGCACCACCAGGCACCTCTATACGAATCGTTGTAGCCACCGCACACAACGCTGCAATAAAACCAATGTACACAATATCTCGGATACCTAACTTCATCAGATCCACCAGCCTTTACATACCATCCACACCAGCACCAAACCAAACAAAAACTAGCCTAATACCGAGGGATAAGAAATACGATTAATAAACCATACACTCAGTATAACAAACTAAACCATTTTTAAAAACACCATTTATATAGGAATTAACATCTTAGACTTTCCTACAACCTCGGATTGCGTTGTAAATATTACTTCACCTAAAACACCGCTACCATTAGATGCGAAAAAGCCCCTTAACTATGTAGGAGACTCGAACTTCAAGATTTACCTTGCGTGAGACTCGACTCCCGCCTCTACCATTTGGATTTGATTGTAAGTAATTCACACCTAAAACGTCCTCAAATACAACGTAGATGCGAAGAGTCCCATCAACTATGTAGGAGACTCGAACTTCAAGGTTTACCTTGTGTGAGACTCGACTACATAGTTGATGGGACTCAAACACCCAATTATAGTTTAGCCCGTTTTAAGCGAAGTGAATTACTTACAACCATAACCGAACTAAACGCCATGGCAGTCCCCGCTATCATAGGGTTCAACTCCCCAAGTGCTGCAAGTGGAATGCCAATACAGTTAAATATTAATGCCCAAAACAGGTTTTGTTTAATATTGGTCATTGTTTTTTTGCTTAATCGTACAGCTTGTACTAAAGTGTGAAGGTCATTGCGCACGAGAACAATGTCCGCCGCTTCTACGGCAATGTCAGTACCACTACCGATGGCAAAGCCTATATCGGCGGTAACAAGAGCTGGTGCATCGTTAATACCATCACCTACCATACCAACGGTGAGCCCTTGATTTTGTAATTCTTTCACCTTGCTCGCCTTATCTTGTGGCAATACCTCAGCAATCACGTGAAAAATGCCCGCTTGTTGCGCCATGTAATTTGCAGTCCTACGATTGTCACCAGTCAACATCCATACATCGATACCTTGAGACTGCAATCGTTTAATAACATCTACTGTTTCAGAGCGTAACTCATCTTCTACGGCCCATAAGGCGCGCACCACGCCATCTACAGCAAGCAATGATACAGATGCACCTTGTTCCTCAAACTGAGTAATAGCTGCCTCTACGACACTCAAATCACAACCTAGTTCGCCCATCCAACGACTATGCCCTAACTGGACAGGAGTACCATTATATACCGCCTCTAATCCTTTACCAGGTACATCAGCAAAGGACTCGATATTTGCTTCTTTGCCTTTATACCCTTTATCTTCCCCATAATACACCATAGCTTTCGCAATAGGATGAGACGTGCCACTTTCAAGGGCCATCATGAGGGCCATATTTTCGCTTTCGTCACCGCTGTAATTTGTGAAAGCACGAACATTGAGAACACCTTGCGTTAAGGTCCCTGTTTTATCCATGACGATGGCATTTAACTTACCTGCTTTTTCAAGATATTCTGCACTTTTAATGAGAATACCATGCTCTGCACCGAGGCCAGATCCAACCATGATAGATGTTGGGGTAGCCAGACCAAGTGCACAAGGACAAGCGATAACAAGAACTGCAGTGGCATTGATAAGCGCTGTATTTAAATCGCTACCAACGAGAAAATACCATATCAAACCAGTCACAGCAGAGATGGCAATAACAGCAGGCACAAAATAAGCCGCTACAATATCTGCCACCCGTTGGATAGACGCCTTAGACGTTTGCGCCTCTTCCACAACCTTAATAATTTGAGACAACATCGTATCACTGCCAATGCGTTTTGCTTCCATCGTAAAAGTACCACTTAAATTAATGGTGGCACCGATGACATTAGCACCAATATTTTTTTCTACAGGCAAACTTTCACCAGTAAGCATCGCCTCATCCACAGTGGAATAGCCATCTGTAAGAATTCCGTCTACAGGAATTTTTTCGCCTGCTCGAACTTGTAACATATCACCAGCCACTACTTGGGATGTAGGAATATCGATAAATTCACCATCACGGAATACATGCGCCGTAGCAGGTTGTAAAGCGATAAGTTTTTGCAAGGCCTCGGAGGTACGCCCCTTGGCAACCTCCTCTAACAATTTTCCTAATAGAATAAATGTAATGAGCCAAGCAGAGGTTTCAAAATAAATGCCAGATGAACCTAACTCTGGGACAAAAAGCCAATTATAAATACTATATCCATAGGCTACGGTAGTTCCCATTACAACCAGTACATCCATAGTAAGGGCGCCATTTTTCACAGCACTCCAGGCGCTCTTGTAGAACATAAGACCCGGTCCAAATTGAGCAATCGTAGCTAATACAAATTCAGCCCACACAGGAAGTGCGACGATACCAAATCGATGCAATGTCATATTAATCATCATAGGCACAGCCATACACGCAGCCACAACAAGACGAATAATATGCGGTTTTAAATCAACCTTTTCTATTTCCTGTTTTGTTTCATCCGCCTCCACTGCACCAAAGCCGATATTCGTAATAGCCTCGATAATGCGTTCTGAACCAACCTGTGCCCCTTCTACATAATCTACACTACCCTTGCGGGTAAGGAGATTTACTTTCACAGATGCAACGCCCTCTACCTTGGATACTACATTTTCTACCCGTTTTACACAGGCCGCACAATGCATACCAGTAATATCAAATTCTTTTTTGTTAATACTCATAAAAGACCTTCTTTCTATGTTAGAGTCATCATTATTCCTATTCTAGTTCACCATAATAATCTACTAATTAAGTATCACATCCATATAAGAGATTAACACGTAAATAAATCACAACATGCTACGCAATATATGAATGCTCACTCATATTCAAATCATAACACAAAGAGAATGGTTGTCAATATGTATAGTATACTCTTTATACACCATGCTTCAAACCACAATGTTAGGTAAATTATGCAGAAATTAGCAGTAAGTTTCAAAATTCATATACATATTCCTAGTATAAATAATATGATAATCTATACAGTTCTATAAAAAATATCTTATAATAAATTGATGATGAATATATGATGTTAAAGTGGGTGAGTGTGTAATGTCTGAACCAATTGAATTTATAACAATAATGGAAGAGTTCCGCAATGAATATGTGGTAGAGAAATCTCGTTTCATTACCACCCTCTACCCATGTAGTACAGAGGAAGAAGCACAAGCATTTATTAGTCGCATTAACAAAGAGTTTTGGGACGCTCGCCACAATTGTACGGCTTTTGCCTTAGGCCCAAAACAAGAAAAACAGCGTTCCTCAGATAATGGCGAACCTTCTGGTACAGCGGGTAAACCGATGTTAGAAGTATTAAAAAAAACGGGGATCACCAATGTAGCGGTGGTGGTAACACGTTATTTCGGCGGCATAAAATTAGGCGCTGGCGGTCTAATTCGTGCCTACTCTCATTCCGTGGCTGAAGCATTACGATTAGCACCTAAGGAATTACACACTACAAGAATTCCTCTACAAGTCACTATCGATTATGCCTTATATGGCGCTGTAGAAAGATACGTACAAGATAATGACCTACATTATGAAAGTAGCTTTGGTGAGAAGGTAACACTTACTATACTCTGTCAATTAGATTCATTGGAACGCATACAAAAAGAGCTCCAAGACATGAGTCATGGAGCTGCTAATTGTGTAGAGTTAAATCAAACGGAAGTAGTACTACCTTTATACAAATAAGAATATACAACACCGCAACAGAATTGGCTAACAGATGAAAGTAACTAACTATAGATTAGAACCCATCTTATATAACCTATGCCAAAGAACGTAATCCTTGTTTTAATTCTTGTCGTTTTTCATGAGTTAGTGGATGAGGCCATACTCGTTCTAATTGACGACGACGGCTCACTTGATTGTGGGCAGTCATTAATTTGCGTGCTTCCCACTTACGCAATGCAATTTTTAAAGTTCTTTTTACTACGCCCATATGTAGTACCTACTTTCCTACTTCATAATATATAAAATAATTTGATTAGTTCATCGAGTCAATTAATTCATCAAAACAACCCGATGTTTTCTTGATAGTTATAGTATATACAAGGATTAATGGAAAGTGAAATGACGGTTATTTTTTTCGTTATAATTTTTTATTATGTTGTTTTATAAATCACGGGAGACATTATGGATACATCCTATTATCACAATTTTATCACCCTCGTCCAGACTGGTAATATGACACAAGCTGCTGAAATCCTTCACATTACTCAACCTGCATTAAGTAAGCAACTCAAATATTTAGAAGCAGAATTTGGCTCCCAATTAATCAATATAAAACGTGGTCAACGAGGAACAAATTTACAATTAACAGAAGCAGGCAAAATTTTCTACGAAAAAGCCCAACAATTATGTTCCATCGAAGAATCTACATACAATGCAGTGAAACAACTGAATTCTCGCATTGAAGGAACATTGCGCATCGCTACCTCTGCGTCTCGATCAACGCCAATCGTACAACAATATTTACCAGCATTCTCTATGAAATACCCATCCGTCCGTTTTGAATTGTACGAAGGACTGATGACCAATGTAGTAAGCCAATTAATCAATGGTAGTGCCGAACTAGGCATCGCCAATATTCAAATGGTAGACACCGAAAAATTTGATATTCTCCTTACCCAAGAAGAACATCTATACGCCATTTTTAGACGTGACGTATTTTGGACCGATCGTGAGCACGATACAATTACATGGGAAGACATAAAAAAATCCCCCCTCTCCCTCTCTGGTGGCTCTGTGCGGATGATTGTACAATCATCTTTAACGGATATGGAACAACTCCATGTACAAGCTATTACCACCACTAAGAGCTCAGCTATCGAGTGGGCTTCCTCAGGTCGCACCGTCGCCCTCGTCCCAATGGACGCAAAAGAATTAGTAAACCATAGAAAAATGGCACGCGTGAAATTACCTGAATTTTCCGGCGACTTTAAAAAAGCGTTCATTACACTTAAAGGACACGCACTATCCCCAGTAGCGCAACAATTTATAGATTTTTATAAAGCTTATATTTAATAGATATATTGAACTAGTCTTATAACTATAGTCCTATACGGGCAATGGCCCCTATACAACAGCATAATACTAGTGATACGGAACGAGATCACATATACAGTACTAGAAAAAGAACATCCATTGGTGTAACGTGCTTTCAAGCTTTAGCTTGTGCTAAGTGAACCAATGGATGTTTTTTTCTAACTGATAATATGCCGTTGTATGGGTCCCCGACTGATCATTATCACAACAAATGTTACGGCTAGAACCAATTTTATGGGATTATAATATATCGCCTATTGATGTACCGCACCAACGATATCATTAATAGATTCTAAATTATATTGCTCTACATAACCTGCCATTTGACGACCAATGTGCCTAATCGCCTCTGGGTCAACCATAGTAGCCGTGCCGACTTGTACAGCACTAGCACCAGCCATCATAAATTCAATTGCGTCGGTACCGCTCATGATCCCCCCAAGGCCGATAATAGGAATGTTAACAGCTTTATATACTTGATGCACCATGCGTAATGCTACTGGTTTTACCGCTGGTCCACTAAGTCCACCGTAGATATTGCCTAGTAATGGTTTACGGCGGTGAATATCTATAGCCATGCCAAGTAAGGTGTTGATGAGGCTCACCCCATCGCCACCACCAGCTTCTACAGCTTTAGCAATTTCTACAATGTCTGTCACATTCGGCGATAATTTAACGATAACCGGTTTATTCGTTACTTTACGAACTGCCTTTGTTACGTCTTCTACCACCTTTGGATCTACGCCAAAGGCCATACCTTCACATTCTACATTGGGACAGGACACATTAACTTCTATGCCTGCAATGCCATCCACAGATAATGTTTCCGCCATCCATGCAAATTCCGCTACAGAACCAGCGGATACATTTGCTAACAATGGTACATCGTACTTTTTAAGGTCTGGCAAAATGTATTCTACAAAATGTTCTGCTCCTGGATTTTCAAGACCAATACAATTCAATACACCTGATGGCGTTTCTGCAATACGTGGTCCAGGATTACCATGGCGCCCCTTTGGGGTCAATCCTTTTACAGAAATGGCACCTACCTCATTACTAAGGTCGAGATATCCTGCATATTCAGGACCATTTCCAAAAGTACCAGACGCAGCGATAATAGGATTTTTCATCTTAATACCGCAATAATCAATAGCCAATTTAGGATTCGGTGTAACGGTGTTATTTAAATCGCGTTCACTCATTAAAAGAACACCTCCTCAGCAGGGAATACAGGTCCATCTTTACACACTTTGTATCGCTTGTTACCAGATCCATCGCAAGCACAACCGAGACAACCACCAGTACCACAGCCCATCCGTTCTTCAAGGGATACTTGGCATGGTACATCGAACTCCTTCGCTACCGCAGCTACCCCTTTCATCATCGGCGTAGGGCCGCAAGTCATAACGGACGTAAAATCATTACTACCAATCAGTTCAGGCATAATAGCAGTAGGAAAACCTTTCGTACCTACACTGCCATCATCAGTAGTGATGTGTACCTCTACAGGTGTATCTTTAAATAAATCAGCCCAGAATGTTTCAGATTCATTTCTAAATCCTAAAATAACCTGTGCTGTTTCGCCAGCTTTCAAATGGGATGCAATACAAAGCATAGGTGCAATGCCAACGCCGCCACCAACGAGGAGCATATTAGGAGTCGTTACAAATGGTTCTCCTAAGGGACCTAAACAATCTAATGTATCGCCAGCTACAAGCTTTGTCATAAGCTCCGTACCTGTACCGACAACGCGGTAGAGAAGGGTGATTGTTCCCTTCTCCGCGTCAAAACCAGCATAGCTAATAGGGCGACGCAACAATGGCGCTGTGCTATCTGCAACGCGAACATTACAGAACTGCCCTACCTTCGCTTCTGCTGCTTGTTTTGGCGCATGAATATCCATCATCCATACGTCAGACCCAATTTGGGTATTGCGAACGACTTCGCCCTTTTCTACATAGCCACTCATGGTCTTACTCCAATTCAAAATCTTGCAATGCTTCTACCGTGTAATTTGCATTATCTTTACGACTTGCTACTACGCGCAATACTTCCCGTGCAGTATCAAGGCTTGTTAAACAAGGTGTACCCATTTCTACAGCTAGACGGCGCAATTGGAAACCTTCCCGTTCAGGACGTTTACCAGCTGTCAATGTGTTGAGTACCAAATCAATTTTATCTTGACGAATATGATCAGCACAGTTGTCATCCCCTTCGGAGATTTTGTTAACCACTTTGCAATCTACGCCATGTTCTTTAAAGTATTTACCAGTACCACCTGTAGCTTCGATGTGATAACCTAGGTCGATAAAGCCTTTTGCTAATTGGCTTGCTTCTTCTTTATCCCGATCTGCTACGGTCATAAGGATAGTACCGTCTTCTGGAATACGCATATTCGCACCATTGATAGCTTTGAATAAGGCTTCAGAGTACGTACGTCCAATCCCCATAACTTCACCCGTAGATTTCATTTCAGGTCCAAGAGCAATTTCTACGAGACCCATTTTGGAGAAGGAGAATACTGGTGCTTTTACAGCCACATATGGTTTATTAGGCACTAAACCTAATGGTAAACCAAGATCTGCAAGGCTTTCACCAAGGGCGATACGGGTAGCGCATTCAACCATATTAATACCTGTTACCTTAGAGATGAACGGTACTGTGCGGCTAGAACGAGGGTTTACTTCAATCACATGCAATTCACCATCTGCCACGATGTATTGAATGTTAAGCACACCTTTTACATTAAGCCCAATAGCGATGCGACGTGTGTAATCAACGATTTGGTCAATCAATTCTTGACTCAAATGTTGTGCTGGATATACTGCCATAGAGTCACCAGAGTGAACACCAGCACGCTCGATTTGCTCCATAATACCAGGAATACATACGTCGGTACCATCGGAAATAGCGTCTACCTCTACTTCCATACCTACCATGTAACGGTCGATAAGAACAGGATGCTCTTTAGATGCTACTACAGCTTCTTTCATATATACATCAAGCTCTTTATCGTTATACACGATTTCCATAGCGCGACCACCTAATACATAAGAAGGGCGTACGATTAATGGGTATTTAAGATTTTGAGCGGCTTCCAAAGCTTCTTTATCAGATGTAACGAGAGCCCCTACTGGACGAGGAATACCAAGTTCTGCCAACAGTTCATCAAAACGTTCGCGGTCTTCTGCCATATCGATACTATCTACAGAAGTTCCGAGAATTTTTACGCCCCGCTCAGCCAATGGGCCTGCCAAATTAATGGCTGTTTGGCCACCAAATTGAGCAATAACGCCTGCTGGTTTTTCTTTGTCGATGATTTCCATTACATCATCTACAGTTAATGGTTCAAAGTACAAAGAGTCAGAAATATCAAAATCGGTAGACACTGTTTCAGGGTTATTGTTAATCATAATCGATTGATAACCTGCTTTGCGAAGTGCCCAAGAAGAGTGTACAGAGCAGTAATCAAATTCTACACCTTGGCCGATACGAATTGGACCAGAACCAAGAACGACAACAGATTTTTCACCTAATGGACGCACTTCATCTTCTGTAGCATATGCACTGTAGTAATATGGAGTTTGAGACTCGAACTCAGCAGCACAAGTATCTACGTATTTATAAGTTGGTACAATATTCCATTCTTTGCGTTTTGCTTTTACTTCTTCTGCTGTAGTGTTCGCATAACGAGCGATGACAGAATCGGTGATGGAATAACGTTTTGCTAAACGCACTACATCTTCTGTAAGACCATTAGCAGCTAATTCTTTTTCTACATTGACGATATTTTTGATTTTTTCAATGAAGAATGTATCGATTTTCGTAATGTAATGAATTTTTTCTACGCTAATACCCTTGCGCAATGCTTCGGCTACAACATAGATGCGTTCATCATCTACTAAATGTAAACGCTCAATGAGTTGCTCCATCGATTCATGAGCGATTTTTTTAAGTTCAATATGGTCTAAACCAATTTCAAGAGAGCGGATAGCTTTTAACAAAGAACCTTCCAAAGAACGGTCGATAGCCATAACCTCGCCAGTCGCTTTCATTTGAGTCCCCAATGTACGGTCAGCAAGGTTGAATTTTTCAAATGGCCAACGTGGGAATTTTGTTACCACATAATCGAGGGTAGGTTCAAAACAAGCCTTTGTTTCACCTGTAACAGCATTAGTGATTTGATCCAATGTCATACCTACAGCAATTTTTGCCGCTACTTTCGCAATTGGGTAACCTGTTGCTTTCGACGCCAATGCGGAAGAACGAGATACACGAGGGTTTACTTCGATAACGATATATTCATTGCTGTGTGGATTCAATGCGTATTGAACATTACACCCACCTTCAATTTTAAGGTATCGAATGATATCTACTGACGCAGTGCGAAGCATTTGGTATTGTAAATCATTCAATGTTTGGCTAGGCGCTACAACGATGGAATCGCCTGTATGAACGCCAACAGGGTCGATATTTTCCATATTACATACGATAATGCAGTTATCTGCACTGTCGCGCATCACTTCGTATTCGATTTCTTTCCAACCCGCTACGGAACGTTCTGCCAAGATTTGGTGAATTGGTGAAAGTTTCAAACCACGACGTGTGATTTCATACATTTCATCTTCGTTGTGTGCAATACCACCACCAGTACCACCCAAGGTATAGGCAGGACGAATGATAATAGGATAGCCAATGCGATTAGCAAAAGCTACAGCTTCTTCTAAATCATTAAAGATATCAGATTCAGGAACTGGTTGATTGATTTCCTTCATCGCCTCTTTAAACAATTCACGATCTTCCGCTTGTTTAATAGCCTCTAAAGTAGTACCTAATAGCTGTACACCATATTCTTTCAAAACCCCTGCTTCGGACAATTGTACTGCCATATTAAGGCCTACTTGACCACCAAGAGTTGCTAACAATCCCCAAGGACGTTCTTTTTTTATAACTTCTGTAACGAATTCAAGGCTAATCGGTTCAACATATACGCGATCTGCAATATCTGTGTCCGTCATAATCGTAGCTGGGTTAGAGTTAACCAATACGACTTTATAACCTTCTTCACGAAGGGAACGACATGCTTGTGTACCAGCATAGTCAAACTCGGCTGCTTGGCCGATAATAATTGGACCAGAACCAATTACGAGTACTTTTTTTGCTTCAGTGGTCATTTATTTTCCCTTTCTCATCAATGCTTCAAATTCGTCGAATAAGTATAAATTATCAGTCGGTCCAGGGGACGCTTCTGGATGGTATTGTACAGAGAAGATTGGCAATGTTTTATGACGCATCCCTTCTACAGTGCCATCATTTACACTACGATGTGTCACTTCTACATCATCAGGCAATGTTGTATCATCTACAGCATAGCCGTGGTTTTGAGACGTAATATATACGCGCCCTGTGCGCAAATCTTGTACAGGATGGTTAGAACCACGATGACCAAATTTTAATTTAAAAGTAGAACCGCCATAAGCTTGCGCCAACACTTGGTGACCCATGCAGATGCCGAAAATCGGTTTTTTACCGAACATTTTTTTCACTTCTTCTACTGCATAACCAAGATCTTTAGGATCCCCAGGGCCATTAGACAAGAAAATGCCATCTGGATTCACTGCCAATACATCTTCTGCTTTAGAATCTGCAGGGAATACTGTTAAACGACAACCAGCTGCTTCTAAAGAGCGAAGAATATTTTCTTTTACACCAAAATCCATAACAGCAACATGGAATTCTGCATTTTTATCGCCTCGCATACCTTGCCACTTCGTAGTAACACGCATAACTTGGTCAGTTGGCAAGTCTTGAGCAAATAACTTTTGAATATCTTCCATTGGGTAATCAGCACGTACAAGCACACCTTTCATAACACCATGGTTACGAATACGACGTGTAATAGCGCGAGTATCTACATCATACAAACATGGGATACCATGTAAACGAAGGTATTCACTAAATAAACCTTCATTTTGCCAGTTACTAGGGAAATCGCATAATTCACCAACGATAAAACCTTTACAATACGGTTTAGGCCCTTGGGTAATGGAATTCAAAGTACCATAATTACCAATTAGTGGATATGTTAAGGTAATAATTTGATCTGCATAGGATGGATCAGTCAAAATCTCTTGATACCCTGTCATGCCTGTATTGAATACTACTTCCCCCACTGTTGGGGCGCCTCCTAATAAGGAACCTTCAAATACGGAACCATCTTCTAGTACTAATTTGCCTTTCATCGTAGGACTACGCCCTCCTTCATAACAATCTCACCATCTACTACAGTGAGTTTCGCTTTACCTTTTACAGTCATGCCATCAAATGGACTAACTTTACCTTTTGTGTAGAACTGATTGCGATCTACTGTCCATTCTTCGTCTGTACTAAATACAGTAATATCTGCCGCTTTTCCTACTTCTAGAACACCTGCATCTAACCGCATCAATTCAGCAGGACGAGTACTCATATAATATACTACTTGGTCGATAGACAATTTACCTTCCCCATAGGCATTTGTAATAACACCTGCCAAGGATGTTTCAAGGCCACTAAAGCCATTTGGTGCACAACAGAACTCTTGGTCTTTTTCTTCAAATGCATGTGGTGCGTGGTCTGTGATGATAGCATCGATAGTACCATCCATTAAACCTTCTAATAAGGCTTGTCGATGGTCTTCAGAACGAATTGGCGGTGCCATTTTAAAAGCTGGATTGTAATCCCGCAAATATTCATCAGTAAAAGATAAATGCTGACTCGTTACTTCACAAGTCACATTGAGCCCTTTAGCCTTCGCAGTGCGCACCAAATCCACCGTATTTTTGCTACTTACATGAGCAATATGAATATGACCACCGGTCATTTCAGCCAACATAATATCACGAGCAACGGCCATATCTTCAGCCACTGCTGGTCGGCCAATGACACCCATTTCATAAGATACGATACCTTCGTGCATATGACCGTTTTTCGTTAATGAAATATCTTCTGCATGATCGATAACCATTTTATTAAACATAGACGAATATTCTAAGGCACGTCTCATGAAAGCTGCATTTTCCACATAGTGACCATCATCGGAAAAGGCTACTACACCAGCTTCTGCCATATCGCCTAACTCAGCTAGTTCCTTGCCTTCTAGATTTTTAGACACAGCACCGATAAATTCTACTTTTACAATGCCTGTGAGTTCAGCTTGTTTTTTTAGACCTCTTACCAGTACTGCATTATCTACAACAGGCGTAGTATTCGCCATGGTTACTACACGGGTAAAACCACCAGCTGCAGCCGCTTGTGTACCGGAATGAAAATCTTCTTTTGCTTCTTGTCCAGGTTCACGCAAATGTGTATGAATATCGATGAGTCCTGGCGCTACGATGAGACCTGTCGCATCATACACTTCTGCGCCATCAGCACTAAGATTTTGACCAATAGCAGCAATTTTGCCATTTTCTACTAATACATCTGCAATTTCATGTTGTTGTTTTGCCGGATTGACTACCGTACCACCTTTAATCAGCAAGCTCACTACCGTCACCTCCATGAATTGTTAAGTACAATACTGCCATACGAACAGATACACCATTACGCACCTGCTCTTGAATAACCGATTGATCCCAGTACGCTACATCTGGAGAAATTTCAAGGCCTCTGTTCATCGGACCTGGATGCATGACCATCACATCGTCTTTAGCAAGGCTCAATACATCTTTGTTAATACCAAAAATACGAGCGTATTCACGATTCGTTGGATACAATGCAGAATGAATACGTTCCAATTGGATGCGCAATACGTTTACTACGTCTGCATCTTTTACGGCTTCACGTACATCGTGATGCACAGTAACGCCTAGTTTTTCAAGTTCTGGATAGACCATGGTACGAGGACCTGCCAAATGAACATCAGCGCCCATTTTAGTAAGGCCATAAATATTGGAACGAGCCACACGGCTATGCATAATATCTCCAACGATAACAACTTTTTTGCCTTCCACAGAACCTTTTTGTTCAATAATAGAGAACATATCGAGCAATGCTTGTGTAGGATGCTCATGGGCACCATCACCAGCATTGATGATGATTGGGTCTACTGCTTGAGTGGCATATAAAGGCGCCCCTTCTGCACTATGGCGCATAACAATAGCATCTGTACCCATATAGGATAATGTCAACAATGTATCTCGGAAGCTTTCACCTTTGCCCATAGAAGAACCACTTGGCGTAATATTGATAACATCAGCACCTAAGTATTTACCTGCTAACTCAAAGGAGCTGCGTGTACGTGTACTAGGCTCCATGAATAGGTTGATAATAGCCTTACCTTTTAAATAAGGAATTTTCTTGTCATCCGACAACACAACCTTTTTCATCTTTTTTGCCACATCTAGAATTAATTTGATTTCTTCTGATGTAGCATTCTGCAAACCTAGCAAATGTTTGCCATGTAAGCTCACTTGTCCCATGATTGCCTCCTGTTACTACTTGCAAAAATGTTGCTCAGCTACAAAAAAAGACCTCTTGCCCAAGGCAAAAGGTCGATAGTTTACACAAAGATACCCTTTCGGGCTACTTTAACTATATTCCTTTCTCAGCCTCTCTGGACCAAATTAAAAGGTGTTGTAACATGCAGTGATGTCTCGCACCACTTTGAGCATTTATCTTTATTTATTGTACTGAATCCAACTGTGAAAGTCAATATAGTTTCACTTTCTCCCGTCTATTTTTCTATCATTATCAATTCTATTTTCTAGCCTTTTCAGTTCTGTTTTTCTGGCATTATCGATTGTATTTTCTAGCATTCTCGGTTCTGTTTTTATAGTAATATCTTTATATTGTGGATTTGCTAATGCCTCTGGAACTAATACAAAACGAAATGGCAAATTAGAAGCACCAGCAGGCATAAAACGAATCGTCAATGTATCACCACCATAATAATTCCCCATATATCGTGAATCTTCTATAGTATTATGACCTAATACGCGTAATCCATCTTCGCCACCTATATGATACATAACGGTGTGCCCTTCGTCACGTTGCCATCGTCGTTTCGTCGTAATCGCAAAAGAACCCGAATAAGCGCCACCCATAGGGTTGAAATACAAGCGGAATGGATCTGTTCCTACAGTGGGAATCGTCAATGTATAAGACACACCATAATTACCTACATCTTTTACATATGCTTTGTTATCTAGTTCATCAACGCCTTCAAGAAATGTATCTTCCCTATCATTGCCAATTTCTATATACGCACCACCTAAACTCGTATTATACGCAGGATTAACTAGTAGATGTCGATTAGCACCTGTGAAAGTTCCTCTCAACCGAACTTCATCAATAGGTAGCTGCGATATAGTTTCTGACGCATTAATAGGATCCGTACCCAAAGGTATCATCATAACTTGAGCCATAACAGGTTTATCGCTTTCAAAATCTACAATGCCTGTAAAGAGTTCATCTTTCTGTATCGTTGCATTGTTTAAATCAGGAAACACAATATGTTTACCGCGTTCCTTTATGGAAAAAGAGTATATAGGCTTAGATGGTACAGGTTGTTCTAAATCCTTCTTAGACAAATCTCGACCTGCTGCAAAATAATCATCTGTAGCGATGGATTTAATTTCTCGATATACCTGAACCGTGTTGGAATCAACCGACGTATTTTCTAGGACGATTGCCATTTTTTGCGGCTCTGCCATTTCATTAACATGATAAAAATACACACGCCCTGTTCCATTAATAGTACCAGCGCTTAACACACCACCAGTAGGTCCTACATATTCAGGGCTATCCGATAACAGTAATGTATTTGTTTCAGAAACAACAGCAGTGGGCAATTGTGAAAATTGATGATACTTAATGAAATCAAAATCAATATCCCTCGTGCCTGCGTGAGCACTTAAAACGCCTACTATAGACAATATACAAGTAAAAGTACTTATTTTTTTTAACAACATATAACGCCTCTTTACAAAACATCTATCCATATACAATACATAAAACCATAACCGTTATTACTAATGTTACAGAATTGTAACACCTAGTACCATTCGCAACATATTTACTTGAGAGCCGACGAATTATATTTCTTCTAACGCTATTAGCTCATATTTTCTCTAACTCCGCAGGATTATATCTCCTCTAGCGCCAATGGATCATAGGTCAATGCAAGGGCTTCAATTTTTTTCAATCGATGTCCAATGCCTGATTTAGACAATGTACCATCCATTAATTCTTCTAATTCTTTTAAACTAGCTTCTGGATTATCCCAACGCAGTTTTGCCACTAATCTAAGTTTTGGTGGCAACTCATCAATCCCAATATGTTCATCTAATATGCGAATAGCTTTGACTTGACGTACTGCAGCATCTACAGTTTTTTGTAAATTTGCAGTTTCACAATTCACTTGACGGTTAATTTGATTTCGCACAGTTTTCATAATACGCACATTTTCAAATTCCATAAGAGCCGACTGAGCTCCCATGATTTGAAGACAATTCGTCACTGCATCTCCTTCTTTGAGGTATACCACGTATTCCTCTTTGCGTTCTGTTAAACCACCATGGATATGAAATAATTTGAGAACATATATAATTTCACGAGCGAAATTTTCATTGCCCGTCATAAATTCTAAATGGTAATCGCTTTGTGGTTTATTAACGGAACCACCGCCTAGAAAAGCGCCACGTAAAAAGGCACGTCGCGCCTCCATAGATGACAGCCAAGTTCGTGGCAACTGTTCTGTTACAGGCCATAATGCTAAATCTTCTAATGCTTTGCGGCTATCTTGTGATGGATCTACCGACAAAGTGTACATATTCTTTTTCCGTAAATTCAACCCTTGTCGTACCATCACATGAGTAGGCAACTCGTACTGTTTTTTTAAAATGCCCAACAAACGACGAGCTACCGCATTATTCGCTGTAGCCAATCGAATTCCAATATCGCCATTCATGCCAAGTAATAACGAGCCACCCATGCGCAACAAACAAGATGCTTCTATTTTCATCGCCAAATCAGCATCTGTTTCTGGCTCATAGCCGCATAATTCATTTTTCACGTCTTCTGCAAATGACATAGATGCCTCCTTTCCTAACATTACTCTATCGTACAGGAGCAAATGACATAATGCCCACTTTCATACCATTACTCTATCGTACATTACATACTCTTTTTACCATAGGTGCTGCATGCTCATACGACATTACCCTTACTCTAATACATCTATGCAATCATTCTATTAGTGGTCACTACGTTGTAAGTAATATTCTAGTACCCTCGGTTCCATATCTGTTTTCATAGCATATACGATATCCATCAGAACCTTACCTAAACGATCAGGATCGTGAATAGCTGGTTTATCTGCACTAATCAAAGTAGCTCGTACCGTGCGAATGCCCATTTCTTTTAACCGTTTTGAGTCTATGACTACCGGTTCAGAACCGACAGCGCTATACTGCTCTACCATTTGAATCGGCAGTGGCCCATCATTAGCAAGCACGGTGTCGATGATGCCTACACCACTGTGATCAATAATAGCCTGTACATGGTCTGCCAAGGAGTATCCCGATGTTTCCCCTGGTTGCGTCATGACATTAGCAATATAGATTTTATTTGCCTTACTAGCCCGAACATGGTCAGCAATTTTATCGGTTAATAGATTAGGAATGATACTCGTGTATAAACTGCCAGGACCGAGAATAATGACGTCTGCTTCATCGATAGCTTGCAACGCCGCCCCTTCTGGCTTAGGATTAGTAGGCGTACTAAATACACGACGAATCGGTTTACCACTGTGAGGAATATTGCTTTCACCATCAACGATGGATCCATCCATCATTTCCGCACTAAGTTTAATGAGCTCCGTAGAGGATGGAATAACACGACCTCGTACACGCAAGAGTTTACTGGCTGCTTCGAGGGCTTCCTCAACATCTCCATCATAAACCTGTGCCAAAGCAGTAATAAAAAGATTGCCAAAGCTATGTCCAGACAATTCATTATTCCCTTCAAATCGATAACGGAATAGATTTTCCATAACCCCTTCTTGTTCAGCCAAAGCCACAAGACAGTTGCGCAAATCACCAGGTGCAATCATTTGGAAATCTTTACGCAAACGACCAGACGAACCTCCGTCATCGGCAACCGTTACGATAGCGGACAAATTAGATGTGTGCGCTTTCAAACCACGCAGCAAATTGGACAGTCCTGTACCGCCACCAATAACGACGATTTTAGGACCTTTATCGAGGCGAATATTTTGAAATATAATATCCGACACCTTGCTAGATGGATCTGGTAACACAGCGCGCATAACGGTTTTTATAACCTTGCTTGTACCGACGAGCATAAATATAACGCCCCCAATGATAAGCACAAGGCCTACCATAATGAGTACATTATAATTGTAAAAACCCGTTAATGTATAAGAATAGGAAAGTACAATATCTTCGATAATGGATAGCCATTGATAGTTAAACATCAAAGATATGCCTATAATTAATAGCCCAACACCTAGACTAAATAAGGTGAGCCATCGTTTTATATTAAGGCCCGGTATTAACCACCGAAACCAACGTTTTCGTAACATAATAACCCCTTATTAATCACATGTTGAAATCACTTGATGTGGATTAAAATCTTCTTCTACATTATTTTTCATCATATCTCTATGCTCTACAGATACATGATATCCTTTTTCCAATAAATGAGCATATAAAGCCTCTGCCATAGCTACAGATCTATGCATCCCTCCAGTACAACCTACAGCAATGATAAATTGAGATTTGCCTTCTTGCTCATAATTGGGCAAGAGGAAGTCGACGGTATCAAAATAACGCTTTTTGAATTCTTCCGTCACTTCAAAGGAATGAATATATTCATTAACAGCCTTCACGCGCCCTGTTTTATGACGATATTCAGGGATATAAAATGGATTCGGCAAGAATCGTACATCCCATACCATATCGGCATCTAATGGTAAACCATATTTAAATCCAAAACTCACAACGGTAATCGCCATACCTTTATTTTCACCAACTTGAGCAAAACGCGTTTTTAAATATTCCTTCAAAGATGCGGTTTTCATATTCGTTGTGTCAATAATGAAATCTGCTTTATGACGTACTGAGTTAAGTATTTGGCGTTCTTTTTGAAGCCCTGTTATAATACGACCATCTGGTGCCAATGGATGACTGCGACGCGTTTCCTTGTAACGGCGAATCAATGTTTCATCTGTAGCATCCATAAATACGATTTCATAATCTACCTTCATCTCTTTCAAACTGTCGAGAGATGTGGACAAGGCCTCAAAAAACTCACCACCCCGAATGTCTACAACAAGAGCTACACGATTGGTACGTTCCCCACCTTGACGACAAATTTCACTCAATTTAGGGATCAATACAGGTGGTATATTATCTACACAAAGATACCCCATATCCTCAAGGGCTTGTAATACTTGTGTTTTACCTGCACCGGACATACCGGTTACGATTAATAAACGAAAGGCTTCCATATATCTACTCCTTTATAACTTCAAAGATAGACATTACTTACAATAAATTTTCCTCAATCCACCGTGCCACGCCATCTTCATCATGATGACCACATATTTCACGAGCAATGGATTTTACATGAATCGTAGCATTCTCAACGGCTACAGAATAACCAGTCGTAGATAGCATAGAGATATCATTTTCTGCATTTCCAAAGGAAATAACATCCGTCATACAAACATCGAAACGTTCACTGAGATTCTCTAGTGCTCTTCCTTTTGACACTCCTTGAGGGATTATTTCAAGAAAATCATTTTGGCTACGCACTAATGTTAGTTTATCCCCCACCAAAGGGGCAAGCAATCCAATAATAGTATCAATTTCACTTTTAGAACCAATAGCAATCAATTTATTTGGCTCTTTTGGATATGTATATAACGCATCACCTAAAAACTCCGGTACTGCACCAGTTTGACGTTCATAATGGTCAGTTTGCCAATTTTTATGATGACATAATAATTGATCATCTACATAACTTTGCACGTGAAAGTCATGCTGTTTAGCAATGTTAAAAATACGATGTACACTATCAATAGGCACTGTACGTTCAAACAATTTACGTCCCGTTTCTAACTCTTGAATAAGACCACCGGAAAATAAAATCATTGGCACATTACCTAATTGTAATGCCATTCCAATAGGTTTAGCCGTCTGATACATACGACCAGTAGCTATGGTTATACGGATTCCTTTATTCTCTAATTTCTTTAATATATCTATAGTATAGTCCGATACTGTATTATCACTACGCAACAAAGTTTCATCGCAATCGATGGCAACCATCTTAATATGAGAAAAGGAAGGATTCATCTATACGCCTCCTGTAAGAAAACAACTATATTTAACCATTATACCATTTTCTACATACAAATAGGACTAGGCAAAGCCTAGTCCTATAAAGTTTAATGTAATGATTTTACAGTAGAAACATACTGTAATAAATTGTTATCAATGTTACTACAAAGTAATCTAAAACCTTGATTCTCATAAAAAATCCGTAACTTTTCTTGGTTTTCACATTCAACCAATATAATTCGTCCACCAATCTTAAGATAAACATCGTAGATAACAGCAATCGCAAGAGTCATCAAATCAGACCCAGAAATTCGCTCCGAAACGGCACAATTCCGACCTAACTGACCTATTAAATAAGTAATTGCTTCTTCTCTATCAATATACCCAGTTATAGTTTTTCGAAAAGATTTACTTATATCAATAGGTATAGCTAAATGCTTCAACGCAACAGTAAAATATCCTAGTAAACTTGGCAATTGAAATGTATCAGAAAAAACTAAATACGTTCTAGCAAAATGTTTCCGCTCAAAATCTATTGCCTTCTCCTTAAGAAATGACTCCACTTCTAAATTTAATGGACAAGAAAACGTCTTTAATAGTTCTTGTATATCAGTAGAGTCATCAATATAATCATATAAACTTACTGTGATGTATCCCATAATTATATCACCGTTTCAATATAATTTTTTTAAACTCCTGCGCTTCTTGATGATTTAAAAACTTACTAGCTTTGATAATATCCCAATTCAAATGCATTTTATGAGATTCAGAAAAAACGTCTTTCCATACAGGCTCTTGTTCTTTTGTGATTTTCAACGGTCCAAAAAAGCTCGATGTAGCCATATATTTACCTCCTTAATAACTTCAATACAAACTCCGCTAATCTCGCATATCACCAACTATAAGTTATTATTGTTTCCACTATTAAAACCCGTTTTATAAGACTCTGCATTTAAATTATATACTACAAATAAAATATTCGTCTATAGGAAAACAGTCTTTATAATTTACGTCCACATAACAAAAGAGACCCCTTTCGGAGTCTCTTTCATATAGTTAACTATCAAATTAGAATTTGTAGTTAAGTTCTGCACGGTAGAAGTCACCGTATTCGTAACCAGCTTGGTCTTTCCAGTCGAAACCGTAGTATGCAGACAAACCAACATTGGATTGTAATGCATAGTCAACAGTTGCCATCCAACCTTTAGCATCTTGAGTGTAGAAATGATTCCAAGTGGAGTCTACAATTGGTGCATTTTCTTTTTGGTTGAAGTATTGAGCTTTCACACCCCAAGTACCTTGTTTTTTGATATCATAGTTACCGTAACCAAGACCTGCTACCCATGCAGTGGAGTTTTCTACGCTAGAAGCTTTCAACCATTCGCCACCAACCCAAACTTTATCGAAGTTGATGTCAGTATTGAAACCGTAGATATTTCTGTAAGTATTAGCAACTTTTTTATCTTGGTTAACACGATCATAGAAACCACCTAAATTTACGTGGTTGCCAATTTTACCATTCAAGCCGATTACTGTATTAGTTACATTTTCATCTTTAGTCAATGCATCAGTCGTAGCACCTGCAACAATGTTACCATTGTCACCAGATACTAAGTAACCGTAAGCTGCTTGGAATTGAACTTTGTCGTTACCAGCGTTGAATTGAGCACCATCGAAAGTACCATCAAACATGTAACCGCCACCGATTACTTGACCGAAACGACCTGCTTTAACAGATACGCGTTCGCCAAATTTGTGGTTTACATATGCGCGATCGATAGATGCATCAGCATTTCCATGATCAGTGGAGTCACCTAATTCAAAGCTACCAGAAGTTAAACGAACTACTGCATCAGTACGGTCGTTCACTTTAGCATTGAATTGTACACGAGCACGTGCATCAAATTTGGATTTAGCATCTTCAGCATCAAGGTAACGTAAACGTGCATCACCAGTAACTTTAACATTACCAACGCGGTCTTCCAAACGAGCTACACGAACGCCCAAGTTGTTCAATTCGTTGGAGAATTCATCTGCCAAACGGTTGATCATAGCTTGTTGTTCAGCGTTAGCGCGGTCTTGGTTAGCCATAGCTTTAGCTACCATTTGAGCCATTTCGTAACGAGTGATGTTGTTTTGGCCTTTGAAAGTGCCATCTGGATAACCATTAACGATACCAGTTGCTGCCAATTGAGAAACTGCTTGGTATGCCCAGCTATCTGGAGTTACGTCGGAGAATGGGTTAGCTGCGAATGCAGTAGTTACACCCAAAACTGCTGTTGCTGCAAAAATTGCTGCGAATTGTTTTTTCATAGTTGAATTCCTTCTTTCTGAAAAATACGAGAATAAATTGTGTACAAGTTGCAATTCACAATTCATCCTGATTTCAAAATTTAGAATTCTCTTGGGAGTGTCCATGTTTCCTCGCCATAATTCTTCATTTCAATTTCAGTATGTGTTGCTTACCGCTCCTTGTATGGTGATAGTAGCATGAACATCCTTTGCTGTAAACCATTTTTTCTCATTTACATTCTCATTATCAAACTTTTAAAAATACAAATGCTCATAAACCTACTTAGTATCTTAATTATTTAACCCCTAATTTTTTTTAAATTTTACGGAATTTTATAATTTAATTTATATATTGATAATTATTCTCTCTTCTTTTATTTAATATTTCTAATAAAAAAGACTTTCATTT
>NZ_RQUY01000025.1 GCF_003992125.1 Veillonella caviae
TGGAATGAGCTACATATGTCTACAAATTTTCCAACTTATTGGGATTAGTCACACACACTTTTTGTCCTATAACCCTAGAACTATCTGAATAGATTGTGTTCTAGCTTCTTTTTGACTACTTATTAATATCAGTAGTGTGTTTTTTTACAACATCTGGTACTTTCCCAGGATTCATATCAAGGTTTAAATCAGTTGATTTAAGAGGATTTGGATTGGCATCTGGTGGCGTTACCTTTAATTCAGGATGTAACCATTGTAATTGTTTTAGCTGCCAATCGTAATTGGCACCGTCGTTTTGTAACTGGCGAATGGCTTTTTCTATATCTTCGATTTTGTCTGCGTGTTTATTAGCCATCCCCTCCAAGATATATAGTCGCCCAGCAACGCTAGTGATAGTACTACCATCGTGATCTTCATCGACACGGTACTGTAATTCTGAAATTTGTAATTGTTGATTGATGACTACAATAATGAGGATAATAATAATTACCCATAAAGGGGTTTCTTTGGCTTTCAAAAGGGCTCGCCATTTTGTTGCGAGCCCAAATGGTGACTTCATTATTGGATATCCTCCAATTGAAGACCTGGCAATGGTAATTTAGAATTAACAAAATCTAACCATAAGCGAGATGCGTGAGAGAGATAATGGCCTTTTTTCCAAATTACATATAGTGTATGAATGATTTCTGGTACTAACGGGCGCACCACAACTTTGGAACCAATGGAAGTATTTTCACCAAGTTCTGGGCAAAGTCGAGATGGAAGGAGTGCGATAGCTAAATCAGCGCTTACCGTTTGTAACATAAGGTCTCGTTGGCTCGTTTCGAATACGATGTGCGGTTGGAACCCTGTATGTTTACATGCTTTAATGATTTCGTCATGCAAATTGAAATCGTCTTTATGTAATACGAAAGCCTCTTCTGATAACATTTCAAGACGAATCTCTTTTTCTTTTGCTAGTGGATTTCCTTTTGGAATAATAACGGATAATGGGTCCGAAGTGAGGTAGAAGGATTCAAATTCTTTAGGATTTGGTTTTGTACAAATAATGCCGATATCAATAAGCCCTTCCTGTACAGAAATTTCTACTTTTTTAGAACCTTGTTCATATAGTTCTAACTCAATTTGTGGATATACTTTTTTGAATTCCCCTAAAAGTTGAGCGAAAATAGGTGCATCTGTAATAGGCGGAATGCCGATTCTGATGGAACCTTGCTCTAAACGGAACTCATTTTCAAAATCTGTTTTTAAGTGCTCAAACATAAACACTACGCGCTTAGCATGTGTCAAAAATATGGTTCCACCATCAGTTAGCTCTACAGACTTGGCATTACGCATAAAGAGTACCACCCCTAATTCATCCTCTAGCGCCTTGATGGTACGGCTAATAGCGGATTGAGAGATGTGCAAATTCCTCGCAGCTTTACTAAAGCTTTTTTGATCAGCTACTTCTACGAAGTATTTTAAATGGTGAAAATCCATGATTAACCCCCTAATAATATAAAGATAATAGGATGTGACGTGCTTTAAATGAGAAAGGTTATTACTAAAAAGCAATTAGCTATGACAATATGTAAAGCATGGATAGCAATATTGGCAAAGCGACAGTCACTGTATGTATTGCCTTGACAGGGCCCACCACGTTATAATGAACATATAGGGCTATATCAAGTTATGATATTAGGAATTATGGTTGTGCCCATCACAAACGAAGTTCACACACATAATGCCATATTATATATAACATATATATTATTGCATTATTTTTTAATGTACGCAAGTTTGTTATGGTTGTTATTCCTAAACATAATGATAGATTAAGCAAGTGTTCTATATTTTGCTTTATGCTTAAGGAGGCAATATTCACATGAGTCGTAAATTTAAAACTATGGACGGCAACCAAGCGGCTGCTCACGTTTCTTATGGTTTTACAGAAGTTGCTGCGATTTACCCAATCACTCCATCTTCTCCAATGCCAGAACATATTGATGAATGGTCCGCATCTGGTCGTAAAAATATCTTCGGCAACACTGTTCAAGTTGTAGAAATGCAATCTGAAGCAGGTGCTGCTGCTGCGTTCCACGGTTCTTTACAAGCTGGCGCATTAACAACAACTTTCACATCTTCCCAAGGTTTGTTATTGATGCTTCCTAACTTGTACAAAGTAGCTGGCGAATTACTTCCAGGTGTATTCCAAGTAGCAGCTCGTGCTCTTGCAGCTCACGCTTTGGCAATCTTCGGTGACCACCAAGACGTAATGGCAGCTCGTGCAGCTGGTTGTGCTATGCTTGCTGAATCTTCCGTTCAAGAAGTAATGGACTTGTCCGCTGTAGCTCATTTAACAGCTATCAAAACTCGTGTACCTTTTATCAACTTCTTCGATGGTTTCCGTACATCTCACGAAATTCAAAAAATCGAAATCTGGGATTATGAAGATTTAAAACCATTAGTAGATATGGATGCTGTAAAAGCATTCCGCAAAAATGCGTTGAATCCTGATGCACCTGTAACTCGTGGTACTGCAGAAAACCCTGATGTTTACTTCCAACATCGCGAAGCATCCAATAAATTCTACCTCAACGTTCCAGATGTTGTAGAACATTACATGAACGAAGTTAACAAATTGGCAGGTACTAACTACCAATTGTTCAATTACTATGGTGCTGCTGACGCTACAGATGTAATCGTAACTATGGGCTCTTCTGCTCAAGTAGTTCAATCTACTGTAGAGTACTTGAATAAATTGGGTCGTAAAGTTGGTTTTATCAACGTTCACTTGTTCCGCCCATTCGCAACAGATCGTTTATTAAAAGCTCTTCCTCAAACTGTAGAACGCATTGCTGTTCTTGACCGTACAAAAGAACCAGGTGCTTTGGCTGAGCCATTGTTCTTGGATGTACAAGCTGCAGTTGTTGACGGTGGTCGTAATGTAAAAGTTATCGCTGGCCGTTATGGCTTGAGTTCTAAAGACGTTATCCCTGCAGATATCGTTGCTGTATTTGACAACATGAATGCTGAAAACGGCAAAAAATTCTTCACATTAGGTATCAATGACGACGTAACATTCTTGTCCTTGGACCGTGCTGAAGGCGTAGAAGTAGAAACTCCTGGTTTGACTGAATGTAAATTCTGGGGCTTCGGTTCTGACGGTACTGTAGGTGCTAATAAATCTGCTATCAAAATCATTGGTGACCACACTGATTTGTATGCACAAGCATACTTTGATTACGACTCCAAAAAATCTGGTGGCGTAACAATGTCTCACCTTCGTTTTGGTACAAATCCAATCAACTTGCCTTATTTGATTACAGAACCTCAATTCGTAGCATGTCATCGTCAATCCTACGTGCATGAATACGACTTGATTCGTGGCATCAAAAAAGGTGGTACATTCTTGTTGAACTGTACTTGGTCTCCAGAAGAATTGAGCCAACATTTACCAGCTAAATTACGTCGTCAAATCGCAGAAAAAGAATTGAATTTCTACATCATCAATGCTGCGAAAATCGCTTCCGAAATCGGTTTGGGCGGTCGTATTAACATGGTAACTCAAGCTGCGTTCTTCAAATTGACTGAAATCATTCCTGTAGATGAAGCAATTAAATACTTGAAAGAATCCGTAGTAACTTCCTACGGCAAAAAAGGTCAAAATATTGTTGACATGAACAATGCTGCTATCGATGCTGGCGTAGATGCACTTGTAAAAGTTGACGTTCCTGCAGACTGGAAAAATGCTGTTGACGAAGGTCATGCAACAGTTAAACCAGGTTGCGAATCTTGCCCATCTTTCGTAGAAAAAATCGCACAACCTATCAATGCACAAGCTGGTTATGACCTTCCTGTATCTACATTCGCTGGTTACGAAGATGGTACATTACCTGCTGGTACTGCTAAATATGAAAAACGCGGTCCTGCATTGTTCGTTCCAAAATGGTTACCAGAAAACTGTATCCAATGTAACCAATGTTCCTTCGTATGTCCACATGCTACAATTCGTCCATTCTTGGCAACTGAAGCAGAAGTGGCAGCAGCTCCTGAACATTTTGAAACAATCCCTGCATTGGGTGCTAAAGATCTTCAATTCCGCATTGGTGTGTCCCCATTGGACTGCTTAGGTTGCGGTAACTGCGTTGATATTTGTCCATCTCCAAAAGGCAAAGCTATCGTAATGACTTCTATCGATACTGAAATCGAACAAGCAGAAGCATGGAACTATGCAGTTAACCTTCCTGTAAAACCAAATCCAATGAAAAAAGACACTGTTAAAGGCTCCCAATTTGAACAACCATTGTTCGAATTCTCCGGCGCTTGCGCAGGTTGTGGTGAAACTCCATATGCTAAATTGTTAACTCAATTATTCGGCGACCGTATGATGATTGCCAATGCTACTGGTTGTTCCTCTATTTGGGGTGCTTCCATGCCTGCATCTCCATACACTACTAACCAACAAGGTCAAGGTCCTTCTTGGGCAAACTCCTTGTTCGAAGACAATGCTGAATATGGTTATGGTATGTACATCGGCGTTAAGAAAATTCGTCAACAATTAGTAGAATTGGCATCTAAAGCTGCTGAAACTGCAACTGGCGAATTGAAAGACGCTTTAGAACACTGGATTGAATTTGCTAACCTTGGCGCTTCTACTCGTCAACGTTCCGAACGTTTAGTAGCAGCAATCAAAGCTGAAGGTGCTACAACTCCAGAATTACAAGAAATTCTTGAAAAAGAACAATTCTTAGTAAAACGTTCCCACTGGATCTTCGGTGGTGACGGTTGGGCATACGATATCGGTTTCGGTGGTGTTGACCATGTATTAGCTTCTGGCGAAGACATCAACATCTGGGTATTCGATACTGAAGTATACTCCAACACTGGTGGTCAAGCTTCTAAATCCACTAACGTAGCAGCAGTTGCTCAATTCGCAGCTTCTGGTAAACGTACTAAGAAAAAAGACCTTGGCATGATGGCTATGTCCTATGGTTATGTTTACGTAGCACAAGTTGCTATGGGTGCAGACAAAAACCAATTGATGAAAGCTGTTGCAGAAGCAGAAGCTTATCCAGGTCCTTCCTTGATTATCGCATACAGCCCATGTATCAACCATGGTATCAAAGCTGGTATGGGTAAAGCTCAAGAAGAACAACGTAAAGCTGTTGCAGCTGGTTACTGGGATCTTTACAGATTTAACCCTCAACTTAAAGCAGAAGGTAAAAATCCATTCTCCTTGGATTCTAAAGAACCAACTGAAAGCTTCCAAGACTTCCTTAAAGGTGAAGTACGTTATGCTTCCTTGGCTAAAGCTGCTCCAGATGTGGCAGAAGAATTGTTCGCTAAAACTGAACAAGATGCTAAAGAACGTCGCTTAAGCTATGTTCGCTTGCAAAAAGGTTTCGAAGACGTTAAATAATTAACAACTTCTTAAACGATATGAGGCATCCTCTTATGAGGATGCCTCTTTTGCATGTAGTGAAATTCTTTTAATAGGTGAGATTAGATTATAATAAACATTAGGATAGTGCATAGATATTAAAGTTTGATATAATAATAAGGTAATTAACTTATATATTGGACAACGAGTAAAGGATACTACATATGGGTACAAGTTCTAAAGATATACAAAAAAATACAGATATACAACAAACGATTTATAGTGAATTAGGTTATAAATCAATGCCGTTTCCATTTACTACACCAGCCGTATTAGAAGCGTATGGCACATTAGTTGGTTTAGATACACCGCCAGCGAAAACTGCACGGGTTCTTGAGTTAGGTGCTACCTATGGTGGTAATATTATTTCTCAAGCCCTATATAATCCAGAAGCGCAATTTGTAGGTATTGAGCTTTCACAAGATCAAGTAGAAAAAGGGAACGAAATCATTGCCAATGCCGGGCTTACAAATATTGAGCTTATCCAATCGGATATCGGGTCTATTAATGAAAATATAGGCACCTTTGATTACATTATTGCCCATGGCGTATATTCTTGGGTAGATGATAGTGTAAAAGATGCTATGCTAAACATTATTGAGCGCCACTTAGCAGATAATGGTCTTGCGTATGTGTCTTATAATACCTATCCAGGTTGGCACACTATGGAAGAGGTGCGCCAATTGATGATGTTTGCTAATGGCGATGCAGAACATCTCAACCATAAAGACAAGGTATTGCGTGGTAAAACCATTGGCAGTATCGTAGGCAGTCAAATTCTTAAATATGATAATTTGAAAGACCGCAATAGTAAATTTCTCGGAGCCTTGCGCTCTGTTATGCAAAAGGATGATTATTACGTAGGCCATGATCATTTGGAACCTAACAATGACCCTGTATATTTTTATCAATTTAACAATCATTTGGCGAAACATAATCTATCCTATGTTTGTGATGTAGATTTAACATTATCTATGGTGCGTAGTTTTGATAGTGAGATGGCAGATCAATTAGAAAAATTGTCGCCTAATAATCATGTGGGACAGGAACAATATTTAGATTTTATTCTTGACACATCTTTCAGAAAATCTATCATTTGCAAGTCTTCTCATGCACAAGCTATTAAATACGATCTAGGAAATCCCGGTTTAGTTAATACTGTACCAGTACGCACTATTATTAATGCATTTACTTATGAGACATTATTCGATGAAGAAGCTCTTGAAATGTTTACTAATGACCTTGTGCGTGATACATTTCAGTCCATTATTAAGGATGGCGGTCAGTTTAACATGATTGAGGCATTGACTCTGGTGAAAGCGGCGAATGATGCGGCTAATGGTAACGATGAAAGCTTAGAAGATGCGGTAAACGCTCTTTATATTGCTATGGCAGAGCATATTGTACGTGGCGGATTGCGTTTCCTTAAAACCCCACCTGTGAAAGCTTATTATATGGAAGGGCAATCCTTTGTTCCTAAACGATTCACAGAATTTGTGAAAGCTATCGCAGATGGAGGTACAGATTATATCTATGGCGCTACACCATACAACGAAGCCATTGACGACATATCCGATGAAGATCTTATGTTTATGGAAATTATGAATAAGCCAAAGGCAAAATCGACTATTATTAAATCTATAAAAGATAAAATCTTCTCTCAAACACATGGCACACCAGGTAAAAATCAACAGGCTATGGCAGAAGCATTCTATAATGAACTTACTAAACGTATGGAAATGTTAGGGTTCTTAGACAATAAAATCAAGTAAGCTTTGAATTGTATATTGTAAAAGGAGTCAATCATGTCGTCTAAGAAGGCTATTCTAGTCTATATTTTAAAAATCCTTAGAGAACAAACAGATGCTAATAATACATTGTCTCAAGAAGAGATTCGCACTATTTTGGCTGAAACCTATGGCATTATTGTCGATCGTAAAACATTGGGGCGCCATTTAAATGAGTTATATGAATCTAAAGAATTTGATATTGATTGTGAGGAATCTGCTGTGGGATCAGATGGTTCTATTCGTCGTACTAATTTTTATATGATTCATGACTTTGAGGATTCGGAATTACATCTTATCATAGATGGCTTACTAGCATCTCGTCATATTAATTCCCATCAACGAGCACAGCTTATAGAGAAGGTATCGAAATTAGGAAGTCTACACTTCAAATCTCATAGTGCTAATATTGAAACATCTATAGGATTCCTTCAAAGAAGCCAAGATTTGTTTCTTAATATTGAGCTCATAGAAAATGCCATCGCCCATGCTAAGAAAATTTCGCTTGCTTATTATCAGCCTGATGTAGATAAACAATTACATGTTAATTTAGATTTAGATGGTCATGAGCGACGATATATATTTAATCCTTACCATTTAGTAGTTAATAGGGGTCAATATTATTTGGTAGGGAATCATGATAATTACTCTGACATGGCTACTTTGCGGGTAGATCGTATTGGGAAAGTTCAGATTCTTGATGAATCGCGTAAAGAACTTCGCACTATTAAAGGTTATAAACATCAACGAACCTTTGATGTTGTACAATATATGAAAGAACATATATATGCATTTGGTGGCGAATCTATACATGTAAAGTTTGAAGCTAAACGAAGCATTGTTAATCAAATTCTCGACTGGTTTGACGGCAATGTAGAATTTACTAAAGTAACTCCTGACATCGTTGAGTGTTGTGTAACTGTTAACAAAGAAGCTTTTAAATACTGGGCATTACAATATTTAGAAAGTGTTAAAGTATTGAGTCCTGCATCTATGGTATTTGAAGTACGTGAGGCTATCCGTGATGGATTAAGTCAATATATATAAAAAGAGCGCCTGCCCATATAATTGGCAGGTGCTCTTTGTGTTTATAAGATATGCATTTTTTCAGCTTCTTTATAATCTTTTAATACCGGTCTAGGTGGTAATGGGCTCAGAAGGCTCACTACATAGATGGCGATGGAGGAGAGGATGAAACCAGGAATGATTTCGTAGAGTCCAAAGCAGGCAAATTGTTTCCAAATGAGGACTGTTAAACCACCTACTACGATACCAGCAATACAGCCTTGGCGTGTCATCCGTTTCCAGAAAAGGGAGAATAAAATAGCTGGACCAAAGGCGGCACCAAAGCCTGCCCATGCGTAGGCAACCATTGTTAAAATGAGGCTGTCTGGATCCATAGCTAAATAGATTGAGATAAGTGCTACGATTAATACTGTAATGCGACTGACTAAAACTAATTCTTTATCAGATGCTGTTTTATGAATTAGATTAGCGTAGAAGTCGTTTGCAATAGCCGAAGCTGTTACGAGTAATTGTGCTGATGCAGTACTCATGATGGCTGCTAGAACAGCGGACCAAATGAGACCAGCCATGAATGGTGAGAATAATCGTTCTGTCATGACTAGGAAAATTGTTTCCGCATCAGTGCCAACTAATTTTTCAGGTAACATATATACATGACCGATAAGTCCTACGAATATAGCAGCTAATAAGGATAGGATAACCCATACCATGGCGATATTAGTAGATTTCTTTAATTCTTTCGCATCGGAGATGGCCATAAACCGCACTAAGATATGAGGTTGACCAAAATAGCCGAGCCCCCAACCAAGAGCGGAAATGATGCCAATCATCATGGTAAAGATATCGCTTTCACCAGCAAATAAATTTAAGCCCTGAGGAAATTCTGCTTGGATGAGGCTCATTGTTTCAATAGGACCACCTAAATACATGGCTGCTGTAATAGGAACTGCTAGGATAGCGAAGAACATCAATGCTCCTTGAATACAGTCTGTCCAAGATACGGCGAGGAAACCGCCGAGGAAGGTATAGAATACAACAATGCCAGCGGTAATAAAAAGAGATACTGTGTAGTCAAGGCCAAAAATGGTGTTAAATAATTTACCTCCTGCTACAAATCCAGAAGATGTGTAAATAAGGAAGAAAATTAAAATGAATAATGCCGAAATAACAGCTACTGAATGGGAACGATCGTGGAAACGATTTTTCAAATAATCTGGTAAGGTAAGGCTATCGCTGGCTACTTCTGTATGATTCCTCAATCTGCGAGAAACAAAACGCCAGTTAGCCCAAGTGCCCAACGTAAGACCTACAGCAATCCATAGGCCAGAGATACCTGTCGTATACGCTAGACCTGGTACACCCATCAACATCCAACCACTCATGTCCGAAGCCTCCGCACTGAGTGCCGTAATCCACGGTCCCAGTTGCCTACCGCCGAGGATGTAGTCACCAATGCTGTTCGATTTGCGATAGTAGTAGACCCCGATGTACATCATGAGTCCTAAATACAAGGCAAAGGCTATAATTATCATTAAGTTGTCTTGCGTCATGCCTTTATCAGACCTCCTTAGAAATTAGGTTGAGAAAATATATACTTTATATTGTACCATATATTAAGGTTCTATAGGATGTTTCTTGTAATGCATTTATATCAAATTATCACAGCTCAGTAGATGAAATTTTTTCTGACGAACATAGGGGAGTATGTAAAAATCCTACTAAAAATGGTACAATAGATAGACAATTATCGTATGAAAGGAGGAACCTTAATGGCACATAAAGCACAGGCATTGCGAATGTTAGAAACTTATTTTGGGTATCCTTCTTTTCGTCCTGCACAAGAGGCGCCGGTGGAATCACTGTTGAATAATGAGGATGTAATAGCTATTATGCCAACAGGGGCGGGCAAGTCCATTTGCTTTCAAATACCAGCACTATGCAAACCAGGATTGACCATTGTGTTTTCCCCACTTATTTCTCTAATGAAGGACCAGGTGGATAGCTTATTAGATCAAAATATTCCAGCGGCTCTTATCAATAGTACATTGACACAGACAGAATTCAACAAAGCTATGTATGATGTGCGCAGTGGGCGAGTGAAATTATTATATATTGCACCAGAGCGTTTATCGTCTAATTTTTTCTGTAATGTTCTTCGCGGATTACCTATTGCGCAAGTCATTGTAGATGAAGCTCATTGTATTTCTGAATGGGGTCATGATTTTAGACCCTCCTATCGACTCATTGGAGATTGGCTTAATGAATTGTCAAAACGCCCTGTAGTGGGGGCTTTTACAGCGACGGCGACAAAGGCTGTAGAACGCGATATTAAACAGTTACTAGGTCTTAGCGAAGCGAATGTATACATTACCGGTTTCGACAGACCTAATTTATCTTTTTCTGTGGTGCGTACGCCAAAGCGGATGGACTATGTGGTGGATTATGTACGCCGTCATGCTCATGAAAATGGCATTATTTATTGTTCTACTCGTAAAGATGTGGAACGAGTATATGATAATCTTACTAGGGCTGGAATTCAAACTGGGTATTACCACGCTGGTTTATCAGATGAAATGCGTAAGGATATGCAAAATAAATATGCCTTTGATCAATTGCAAGTCATGGTTGCTACTAATGCGTTTGGTATGGGCATTGATAAGAGTAATGTACGTTATGTGCTACATTACCAAATGCCGCGAAATATGGAATCTTATTATCAAGAGGCGGGCCGTGCTGGTCGAGATGGAGCTAAAGCAGAATGCATTTTGCTTTATAGCGGACAAGATGTGCGGGTGCATAAATATTTGATTGACCAAACCGTGGAACAATCTTTGGGGGATCCTCGTGTAGCAGAGCAACGTAAATTGGTAGAACTTAAAAAATTACAGGCTATGATTGACTATTGCTTCTGTAGCACTTGTTTGCGCAAATATATGCTTGCCTATTTTGGTGAAATCGCCCATTGGGAGCAATGTGATAATTGTAGTTCCTGCAATGCTAAGGGGCGCCGTGTGAATGTAACAAAAGAGGCAAAGGCAATATTCCGAGCAATTATCGCCACCGAAGAGCGATATGGGGCATCAATGATTTGCTCCATCGTTAGAGGGGAACGGACGGATCGCATCATTCGAGCAGGCCTTGATGCACTACCTGTGTTTGGATACCTTAGTAATATAGGAGAAACCGAATTAAAAGGGCTTATTCAGCAATGTATTGCTTCCGGGTATTTGCGTAGCTCTATGGGAAAATACCCCGTTCTATCTATTACAGCTGGGGCCGAAGAAGTACTTGCTGGTCATAAAGAGGTGGAAGAAATTCGTCAAGAAGTAGTAGTACCATCGAGGAAAACGAAACAATCTGCATCGATTTCTCGTTCTGAAGTATCTCGATCGGGCAGTGGGGGATTGTTTGAATATTTGCGGCAACACCGTAAAAGATTGGCTGCAGCAGCAGGTATTCCGCCGTATATTGTGTTCCCTGATACGGTGCTTATTGATTTAGCTAATATGCGACCTACTACATTAGGTGAATTTGGCAATATCAAAGGCGTAGGGGAAGCAAAATTAAAAAAATATGGGCCCACCTTCCTGGAGGCAATTGCTAGTTATAAAGGATAAATAGATTGTAGATGAATATAGCTTTAGGTTACTGCTAATATAGGGATATATAGATAAGCGCTATAAGCATAGTATGTTTAACTTAGCAAAAGGGGGATGTATGAGTTTAGCAGATACACAATATTTGAATATTGTAGAAAATATATTAAATAACGGTATATATGGACAAAACCGTACTGGTGTGGCCACATATAAATTGCCACAACAAATTATGCAATTTGACTTGCAACAGGAATTTCCTATTTTAACAACAAAATTCGTTGCCTTTAAAACGGCTATAAAAGAATTGCTTTGGATTTGGCAAATGCAATCTAACGATGTGCGCAAATTACAAGATATGAATGTTCGGGTATGGGATGAATGGATGCGCGAAGATGGTACTATCGGTAAGGCGTATGGTTATCAAATCGCTAAATACAAACAATTAGATAATTTAATTAGAACAATTAAGGAAGATCCAGATAGCCGTCGTATGATTGTAACCTTGTGGAATATTGAGGATTTATCAGATATGGCATTACAACCTTGTGCATATGAAACTTTGTGGGATGTAGGTGATGGTTATTTAAATTGTATGCTCGTTCAGCGCAGTGGTGATATGGGCCTTGGTATTCCTTTCAACACGGCGCAATATGCGGCGTTAGTACATATGATTGCTCACGTGACAGGATTAAAACCTGGCAAATTTACTCATGTCATTAATAATGCACATATTTATGAAAATCATATAGAACAATTGCGTGAACAATTAGAACGTCGTAACCAAGCATTACCAGCGCCTACCATTCATATCAATCGAGATGTAACTGATTTCTATGATTTTAAACCTGAGGATATTACTTTGGAAGGTTATGAACATTTGGGGAAATTAGCTATGACCGTTGCTGTGTAATAGCGGAAGAGTGTAAGGCTTATACGTAGCACATAGTGAATATGTGTGTTTTCTTGACCGCAGAATGCTAATACTCAAGGTGTGAATGGTGTTTATAGGGGGTTATATGTTATCACTCATTGTGGCTGTTGCTAATGGCGGTGTTATCGGCAAGGATAATTCGCTTATTTGGCATTTGCCGAATGACTTAAAATTTTTTAAAGAAATAACAAATGGTCACGTCATCATTATGGGGCGTCATACATTTGAAAGTTTACCGTTCTTATTGCCTAATCGTGAGCATTGGGTAGTTTCTCGAAATAAGGGATTCAATGCACCTGATGGGGTACGCGTATTTTCTTCTGTACAATCTGCTTACGAAGAGGCACAGCAGCTTGATGTGGCTTTTGTTATTGGTGGCGCGCAGATTTATGAGGCTTTTCTGCCTTATGTGGACCGCATGTATATAACCGAAGTGCATCACGATTTTGATGGTGATACCTATTTTCCTGAGTTTGATGCGGATGCTTTCACCGTTGTTAGCGAAAGTGACGGCACCGTAGATGAAAAAAATAAATATCCTCATCGATTTGTTACGTATGAAAGAAAAGGACGTGTGTAATGGAAACAATGTTTGCCATTATTGGTAAAGAATTAGGCGTTAAGTCGAGTCAAGTAGAGGCCGCTGTTGGATTGTTAGATGAAGGCAATACGGTGCCATTTATCGCTCGGTATCGCAAAGAGGTGACTGGTGAGTTACAAGATGAACAATTACGTACTATCGAAGAACGCATCGCGTATTTAAGAAATTTAGAAAAACGTCGCGAAGAAATTATTAATGCTATTACAGAACAAGAAAAAATGACTGATGAACTGATGGCATCTTTACAAAAAGCGATGAAATTACAAGAATTAGAAGATTTATATTTACCGTATCGCCCTAAAAAGCGCACTCGTGCTATGATTGCTCGTGAACGAGGATTAGAATCATTGGCGGATATGATTATCAACGATACTGTAACAAGTGGCGAACCATTAGTCATTGCAGCGGATTACATCAATGACGAAGTACCTACGGCAGAGGATGCCATTCAAGGGGCCTCTGATATCGTAGCGGAAATCGTCAGCGATAGTGCCGATTTCCGTGCCGATCTTCGTAAACGGATGTGGAAAGAAGGCTTTATCCAAGCAGAACTCGTTAAAGAAGAGGATGAAGGTCAGCAATTCTTGCAATATAAGGAATACGCTGAACCGGTGCGTCAAATGCCATCCCACCGTATTTTGGCGGTGAACCGCGGTGAAAAATTAGGTGTTCTCAAACTGGCTTTGACGGTACCAGATGAATCATATATTCAATACATGGTGCGTGGCCTTGAAAAAAATAGTCAATCTATTTTTAATGATGTAAAAGCTGCTGCTGTGGCAGATGCGTACAAACGCCTCATGTTCCCTGCTTTGGAACGGGATATTCGGAACGAATTGACGGAAACGGCAGACGAGCAAGCCATCAAGGTATTCGGTGTGAACCTAAAAAATCTTTTGCTTCAACCACCTTTGGCGGGCCATGTTATTATGGGACTTGATCCTGGATACAGAACAGGCTGTAAAATGGCCATCATCGATGCGCAAGGCAATGTACTCGATTACGGTGCCTATTATCTAACGAATAGTGATAAATTGCGCAAGGAAGCACAAAAGACTTTGGCGTCTAAAATACGTAAATTCAATGTCACCTTATTATCCATTGGTAATGGTACGGCATCGTATGAAACAGAACAATTTGCATCGACTATGATTGAAGAAGAAAAATTAGATTGCCATTATATCATTACTAATGAAGCAGGTGCGTCTGTATATTCTGCATCTAAATTAGCCATCGATGAATTACCTAATTTGGATGTTACTATTCGTGGTGCTGTATCTATTGCACGTCGCGTGCAAGATCCATTAGCCGAATCTGTTAAAATTGACCCTAAGTTTATTGGTGTAGGTCAATATCAACACGATGTAAATCAAAAACAATTGACCCATACCTTAGACCAAGTAGTAGAATCTGTTGTAAACCATGTTGGCGTAGAACTCAATACCGCATCGCCTGCTATTTTACAACATATTGCAGGTATCTCTAGTACAGTGGCGAAAAATATCGTTGCCTTCCGTCAAGAAAATGGTGGATTTACAAGTCGCAAACAGTTGTTAAAAGTACCTCGTTTAGGACCGGCGGCATTTACACAATGTGCAGGTTTCTTGCGTTTAAATGGCGCTGAGAACCCATTAGACAATACATCTGTTCATCCTGAATCTTATGAATTAGCAGAACGATTAATTGGTGAGCTAGGGTTTACGTTAAAGGCTCTACAAGATAAATCACAGCTAGAAGCTTTACAAGTAAAATTGCCGCTTGTTGATGTAGATAAAATGGCATCGAAGCTTGATGCAGGTGTACCAACGGTAAGGGATATCCTAGGGGCGTTGGCAAAACCAGGTCGCGACCCTCGTGAAGATTTACCGGCGCCGTTAACAAGAAAACATGTAGTTAGTCTTGAAGATATTAAAGTAGGTACTATAGTTAAAGGTACTGTTCATAATGTGGTGGATTTTGGGGCCTTCGTCGATTTCGGTTTAAAAACTAATGGTCTATTGCACCGCAGTGAGCTCTGCTCCAGCAAACAACATCCTTCTGATGTGCTTGCTGTAGGGGATATTATCGAAGCGGAAATTATTTCTGTAGATGTAAAACGTAATCGTATTGGTTTATCTGTGAAATCATTGAGAAATAAAGAAAAGAAAAAGGCGTAATATATTCTGAGTTTGCATAAAAACTTATGAATGTACCTATAACAAAAATAAGAAGTGAGATTGCTGAATTTGAGCAATCTCGCTTCTTATTTTGTTGAATTATTAATTTTTATTATATAATTATTAATCTTGCGATAACTAAAAGCTATTGAGAATACCACAATTTAGATATATCGAAAAATATAAAATAGATTGAAAATATTAAATATAGAGTGTATGATGTACTCATAGAAAGAAATTAATACTCGTTATCCTTTAAAGGAGGTATCACTATGAGCTTGAACCTTAAAGAAAGATATGGATTGTTAATTAATAATGAATGGGTACCAGTATCTGATAATGCTGAATTTCTTGTATATAATCCCGCTAACGGGGAACAGTTGTCCATCTGTGCAGAAGCGACTTATGATGATGTAGATAGAGCTGTACAAGTAGCCAATGAAGCATTTAAAAGCTGGCGTCATACATCGCAAATTGAGCGTGCTGATTTGCTCCTTCAAATCGCTGATGCTATCGAGGCGAGAAAAGAACATTTTGCAAAAGTAGAGACTTATGATAATGGTAAACCGATTCGGGAAACATTGAATGTAGATGTACCATTGGCGGTGGATCATTTCCGTTACTTTGCTGGTGTATTACGTGCTGAAGAAGGTAGTGCTCAAGTGTTCGATGAAAATACATTGAGCCTTATCTTACGCGAACCAATCGGCGTAGTAGGACAAGTCGTGCCTTGGAATTTCCCGTTTCTCATGGCGGCATGGAAATTAGCACCAGCTCTTGCTGCGGGTTGTACAGTGGTTATTAAACCATCGTCGCACACATCATTGAGCTTATTAGAATTAGGTGATATTTTGAAAGATATCTTGCCTCCAGGGGTGGTGAACATCATCACTGGTAAAGGTTCTAAATCTGGACAGTATATCTTAGATCATCCAGGCTTTAGTAAATTAGCTTTCACAGGATCTACCGAAGTAGGTCTCGATGTGTACAAAGCGGCGGCGGAACGATTGATTCCTGCTACATTGGAATTGGGCGGCAAATCGGCGAATATCTTCTTTGACGATGCGAACTGGAAACAAGCCCTTGACGGCGCTATGCTAGGTATTTTGTTTAACCAAGGTCAAGTATGCTGCGCTGGTTCTCGTATCTTCGTACAAGATACAATTTACGATACATTCGTAGAAGAATTGGCTGCTTTATTTGATAAAGTGCAAGTAGGCTTGCCTTGGGATGAAAACACCCAATTAGGTTCTCTCATCTATGAAGGTCAAGTACAAAAGGTTCTTGAATACGTAGATATTGCGAAAGAAGAAGGGGCGACTATCGTTGCTGGTGGTGTACGTGTTACAGACGGCGAGCTTGGCAAAGGCTGCTTCGTTCGTCCAACATTGATTGCCAATGCTACCAACGATATGCGCGTAGCTAGAGAAGAAATCTTTGGCCCTGTGGCGGTAGTTATTAAATTCCATAGCGAAGACGAAGTTATTGCTGCTGCTAATGATAGTCTCTATGGTCTCGGCGGTGGTGTATGGACGCAAAATATTAACCGTGCTATTCGAGTAGCTCGTGCTATCGAAACAGGCCGTATGTGGGTAAACACATATAACTCCATTCCTGCTGGTGCACCATTCGGTGGTTATAAACAATCTGGTATCGGTCGTGAAACACACAAGGTTATCCTAGAACACTACACGCAAATGAAAAATATCATTGTTAATTTGAGTGATAAACCATCGGGATTTTATAATTTGGATTAGCTTTCACCAACAAAATATGTTATACTATTCTAACGTGCATAATTCGTGCACGATAGGAGGAAACACATTTAGATGTTAGAAAAATTTGAACAATTAATGATTAGCGAACCTGTTCTACGTGCGTTAAATGATATGGGCTTTGAAGAGCCAACGCCAATTCAACAGGAAGCTATTCCAGTGGCCTTGAGCGGCAAGGATATGATTGGCCAAGCTCAAACAGGTACTGGTAAGACAGCAGCATTTGGCTTGCCTGTATTGGAACGCGTAGATGGTAACGATCGTCACGTTCAAGTAGTGATTTTGTCCCCTACACGAGAATTAGCTATTCAAGTAGCTGAAGAGCTTAATAAAATGGCTCAGTACACGAATATTGCGGCATTGCCTATTTATGGTGGTCAAGATATTAATCGTCAATTCCGTGCATTGAAAAAGAACCCACAAATCATCGTGGCTACACCAGGCCGTCTGATGGACCATATGGACCGTGGTTCTATTACATTTGAGAATGTTAAAGTAGTTGTTCTCGACGAAGCTGATGAAATGTTAAATATGGGCTTCGTAGATGACATTAACAAAATTTTAGGGGCTGTCCCAGAAGATCACCAAACACTTCTGTTCTCTGCAACTATGCCTAAGGCTATCAAAGAGTTGGCAGAAACATACCTTACAAACCCAGAATTCATTCGTATGAAACCTACGCAAGTGACGATGGATTTGATTGAACAGTACTACATTGAAGTGCAAGACCGTCAAAAATTTGACGTATTGTGCCGTTTGTTTGATATGCAAACGCCTGAACTTGCTATTATCTTCACTCGCACAAAACGTCGTGTAGATGAAGTAACAGAAGGTTTGAAAAAACGTGGTTACATGGCTGAAGGTATTCACGGTGATTTATCACAACAAAAACGTGATAGTGTGATTCGTCAATTCCGCGAAGGCACCATTGATATTTTAGTAGCTACTGATGTAGCTGCTCGTGGTCTTGATATTTCTGGCGTATCTCATGTATATAACTATGATTTGCCGCAAGACCCTGAAAGCTATACGCATCGTGTTGGTCGTACAGGCCGTGCTGGTAAAGCAGGCGAAGCATATACATTCGTTATTCCTCGTGAAATCGAGCACTTACATGCTATTGAGCGTTTAACAAAACGCAAAATCGTAAAACGTCGTGCTCCTTCATTAGGCGAAGTATTAGAAGGTCAACAACGCTTAGCTATTGAAAATATTATTGAAATGGCTGGTAAACCTGAAGAGTTAGCACCTTTTAAAGTAAGTGCTGAAGAATTGTTGAATGATACTGATTCGGTAACATTGTTGGCAGCAGCTCTTAAGTTATTAACAAAAGAGCCAGATACAACACCTGTTAATATTACAGAAGAGAAACCATTGCGTGTACGTCGTCGCCGTGAAGCTGGTCGTGGTGATCGCCGTCGTCGCGATGGTGACCGAAATCGTCGCAGAGAAGGCGACCGTCGTCGTGACGGGGAACGCCCTCGTCGCAGTCGCGATGATCGAAGAAGTGACCGCCGCCGTGATGAACGCAGTAGCGATCGTCCAAGAGGCGACCGTAAACCGCGTCATCAAGGTGAAGGTTTTAAACCATACTTTAAAGACTAACTAGTTAGTGTAATATGTGGGCTCTTATGAGGGCCCACATTTTCTATTATGTGTTGTTTTTTGCTTTATAAACTATACAAGTGTTGTAGTCTTATTGCTTATATTGCCTAATGTGTACTAAAATGGTACAATAGATAATAATTATTATCTGATATAAACAGAAGAGTACCTACGTGTTTCCAAGTGGAGAAAGGTAAAAAATATGGATATCGCACAGGTTTTACGGAGTGAAGGGTTTAAGGTAACTCCTCAACGTATAGCGATTTATGATGCCTTGTGTGGCAATCATAATCACCCAACAGCGGAAATGATTTATCACAGTTTACGTCCGACGCACCCAAGCATGAGTTTGGCTACTGTGTATAAAACAATGGAAATTTTTGAAAAAATTGGTCTTGTAAAAGTTCTTGAAGTAGGCGATGAACGTGCTCATTATGATTGGGATACGCATGCTCATTCTCATGTGCGTTGCATTCGTTGTAATAAAATAGAAGATCTTATGGGCGTCGATTTAAAAGCTATTACTGATATTGCAGAACAAGGCAGCGATTACCATATTACAGGACAACAAATCACATTCGAAGGCATTTGTCCAGACTGTGCATTAAAAGAGAGTCATTGATCGAATCCCCGGCATTGCGTCAGCAACCGGGGATTTCTTTCCATAGTGGAGTCAGAAGAGGAGTATAAGATATGTTTATTATAGGAAGTCATTTATCGATTAGCAAAGGTTACCTACACATGGGGAAAGAGGCAACCTCTATCGGTGCTAATACGTTTCAATATTTTACGCGCAATCCACGAGGTGGCAGTATGCGTGCTCTCGATATGGATGATATCAATGCATTAGCCACATATATGAAGGAACATAATTTTGGTCCTGTTTTAGCACATGCGCCGTATACATATAATCCTTGCGCTGCAAAGGACGATTTACGTAATTTTGCAAAACAAGCTATGGCAGAAGATTTGGAACGTCTTGAGTTGATCCCGGGTCAAATGTATAACTTTCACCCTGGTAGTCATGTAAAACAAGGGTTAGACCAAGGTATCGAGTATATTGTGCAATGTTTAAATGAGATTTTATTTTCTGGTATGAAAACAAAGGTGTTATTAGAAGTTATGGCGGGCAAAGGGACAGAAGTAGGTTCTAAATTTGAAGAAATTGCTCGTATCATTGATGGTGTCAAATTAAAAGAATACATGGGTGTTTGTATTGATACATGCCATATCCATGAAGGAGATTATGATGTGGTTAATGATTTAGATGGTGTGTTAGACGAATTCGATAGCATTGTTGGATTGGAACGATTACATGCGATCCACCTTAATGATTCTAAAAATCCTCGTGGTGCTCACAAGGATCGTCATGAAAAAATCGGTGAAGGTCACATCGGTATCGATGCTATCGCACGCATCGTGACACATCCTAAATTAACACATTTACCTTTTTATTTAGAAACACCAAATGAACTAGATGGTTATGCGAAAGAAATTGCATTACTTCGCTCTATCGTTGAATCCGCATAGTTTGATAGGTGTTTAACATTCAGCGCTCTTTCTTTGCTGGGAAAGGTTGCAAATGACATTATCTATGATAGTTAGTTAGCTATATGTAGGCTGTTTCGTCTTATCAAATTTGGAGTGGAGGTGAAGTAAATGCGATTATTACATACTGCGGATTGGCATTTAGGGAGATTATTTTATGGTACCTATTTGACTGAAGATCAGGCGTATGTATTGGAACATCAGTTTTTTGATATTCTAAGAGATTCAAATATAGATGGTATTTTTTTGGCTGGAGATGTGTTTGATCGGTCTGTGCCACCTATTGAGGCAGTAGAGTTATGGGATTCTATTATTACGAAAATTGCTATGGATTATAAAATTCCACTCTTTGTTATAGCTGGTAATCACGATGGCCCTGAGCGTATCGAAGTGGGACGGACGATGTTAGCTCAGTCGAAGGTATTTGTATGGGGAACGCCTGAGCATTGCCAAAAACCATTGCTATATGATTTTGAAGATGGGTCTGCGGCTATTTGTGCTATACCTTTTTCTGAACCTCGTCGCATTGCTCATAGTTTGCAGGATGTATTCGATGATAATAATGTGGCATATCACGATTACGATTTCGTGTACCAACAATGGAGTGACTATTTAGTTAACCAAATTCCTAGGGGGATGCGCAGTATTGCGCTTAGTCATATATTTGCAAGCGGTGGTGAAATAGGTGGTTCTGAACGTACCATTTCCGTAGGTGCTAGTGAGGTGGTGAAACCATCTGTATTTACACCTTTTAACTATACTGCACTAGGCCATTTGCATAGGTCGCAACGGATGGGATCAGATTATATTCGTTATAGTGGATCTTTATTAAAATATTCCTTTGATGAATATACACAAAATAAATCTTTCACTATTGTTGATATGAATACAAAAGGTAAAGTGGAAATTGAAACAATCCCTATTGTATCAAAGCGAGATGTAGTAGTGTTAGAGGATTATTTTGATAATCTGTTGAACAATGAGTTGCTTAGAAAGGCTCATGAAAACGATTATGTCATGGTTCGACTTCTCGATACGACGCCTGTATTAGATGGAATGGCTAAATTGAGACAATGTTTTCCTCATTGTATGACTCTTGAATTAGTAGGGCGTATGGAACAACAATCAGTAGATGTTACTGAGCCTATATATCGCAATTTAGATGAACGGCAATTATTTTGTCAATTTGCTAAGGCTGTATGGAAAGAACCACTTTCACAAGAACAGCAAGCTTATATGGATCGATTATGGGAACGTATTGTAAAGGAGGACTAAGATGAAACCAATTACCTTAACTTTGGAAGCCTTTGGTCCCTATCGTGGTACAGTACATTTGGATTTTGATGATTTGAATGACCATTCTATGTTCCTCATATCAGGTCCTACAGGAGCGGGGAAAACGTCTATATTGGATGCCATCGTGTATGCTCTTTATGGTGAGCCTAGTGGCGAAGTACGCAAATCTGACTCTATCCGCAGTGATTTTGCTGAACCGCATACTTTGACGCGTGTGGATTTTATATTTTCCATTGGTGAAAGTAAATACCGTATTGAACGGTTGCCCAAACAAGAGGTGGCGAAAAAGCGTGGCAATGGTATGAAGTCTCAAGGGGCACGTGCTACTGTGTGGCAATGGAAACAACATGAATGGGATACGATAGCTACTACTGCGGCAGATGTAAAAGATACGGTTCATCGTATTGTTGGTTTTCGTAAAGATCAATTTTTACAAGTTGTCTTATTGCCACAAGGGGAATTTAGAAAACTATTAGTTGCCTCTACTAGTGAACGAGAGGAATTGCTGCATACCTTGTTCCACACTTATGTATATCGTAGATTACAAGAAGTGTTGAAAGAAGAATTAACAGTAGCTATGAGTGGTATAGAAGAAACAATGCGAGATATGGATCGGTTGTTTGCATCTGTAGCTGTATATAGTGATGAACCTATAATGACAACTGCTCATGTACGAACTATAGTAGAGCAACGCTCTACAGAACGTCCAATGTTGGTCGATAAACGAGATACATTAATAGAAATTGTAAAACGCTATGAACAGCAACGTCATGACTTTGATGTGTATACAAAGGCGAAACAAAACTTAGAGGATAGTCAAAGCATATTAAAAACTTTAGATATAGAAAAAGAAGATTTGCAATCTGTAGAGCGTCTTGTGGCATTAATGAATATTTTGCAACCTGCTTATGAGTATTATAAAGCCTGGAAAACTGTTAGCGATACAGCTCAGATTTTAGAGAAAGAGGTTGAAGAACATACTGTTTTGTTGTCCTCTGTACAAATTTCTGCAGATACAGCTAGACAAATCTATGATGAGTTATTACTTCAATCATCTGAAATAGAAGTAAAGAAACATGTGGTACAGCGCTATCAAGAACAACAAGAGTTGATACATAATATACAATTACAGAAGAAACAGTTGAATGAGTTAGAACAAAATGTACAGATTTTAGAAGCTCAGAAGCAAACTGATATGCAATCGGTTTGTGATGCGGAGAAAACACTATGTGATTTACAGGAATCGTTAAAGGTAGATCGCCAATTTGTAGATGATCATCAGACTGTGCCTGCAGAAATTATAAAAGTTATACAAAGGCATTCTTCGTTAATAGCAGTGCAACATAAAATGAATGAATTGTGTGAATATCGCACGTTATTAAAGAAAAAAGAAAATCTTGTAGATGCAGCCAAAGTAGAGTTGGACTTAGCTCGTAAATCAGCTGTACTAATGGAGACGAATTATTATCATAGTAGGGCTTATGAGTTATCTCTAGAGTTAGAAAAAAATGTGCCTTGTGCTGTTTGTGGTTCTCTGACACATCCAGAGCCTGCAGAGCCACCCCAGTCTATTGCAACAAAGAATGATGTGGAGCAGGCGCGACACATCGTATCACAAAAGGAGTCTGCTTTGCATAAGGTTCAATCTGAATATGATTCGATAGTGGCTAAGTTGGCTGAATTAGATGATACGATTCAAAGTGAATGTAAACAATTAGATATAGCTGTAACTATTGAAGATGTACAGTGTGCTATAGACCAATCTACATTGGAGCAGGTAGAACTAAATCAGATACAACAAAAGTTAGATGCTAAACGTTTATGTATCGATAAGTTCACTGGTGAAATAGATGAGATGACAAGTTCATTAGGCACATTATCCGATATAGCAAGAGCAACAGAGTTGTCTTGGCACGAAGCTGTAAATCGATTAAATGAGTTGCGCGGTACGTTACAGGCGCTAGAGGAACAAGTGGCCGATACATATGAAGCGGAAACTATCGCAGAATTGCAAACTAGTATTGAATCATATACAGCTAGTGTTACCATCGCAGAAAAAGAGTGGTATGCATGTAATGAGAAACAAATAGCATTACGGTCTAAACTAGATTTGTTGGCATCACAATATACGGTGGCGCTGACAGAACAGAGGATATCCTATACTAAGTTTTCTGAATCCTTAATTACAGTAGGTAGAAGTGAAGTTGAATTTAATGCAATTGTAAATGATTTTGTTAATTTCAGTATATATACACAGCAATTAGACTTGTATCGTGATAAACGGGCTCGTGCTGAAGCTGTATATCAAGCAGCGCTATCTAGATTATCGGAACTACCTGTGATAGAGAAAAACGTAGCAGATGATGTGTATTGTGAGGCGATTGAAGCGCGAGATGCAGCTATCGGTGAGTTAGCAACTTGGGATGTAGCTGATAAGACTATACAAGATACACTGGAACAGCTGATTTTATTAGAACAGAATATAATTGACGAAAAAGAACGAGTTCTGTTTATTCGTAGATTATCTGATTTGGCAAATGGTGGAGATGAAGGTTTTAAAAATGTTACATTTGAACGCTATGTACTAGGTGCTATTCTCGATGAAGTAGTTCATGCTGCTAATGTGCGCCTTCAATCTATGAGTCGTCATCGCTATAGCTTGGAACGGGCTGATTATACTAGTGGTGGTCGTGGTAAACAAGGGCTGGATCTAGCTGTCATGGATAGTTTCACTGGTCAATCACGGTCGGCGAATACATTGTCTGGAGGCGAAACATTCCTCGCCTCTATGGCATTGGCGCTAGGATTGGCGGATATTATCCAAAGTTATGCTGGTGGTATTCATATGGATACGATGTTCATTGATGAAGGGTTTGGCACATTAGATCCTGATACATTAGAGTTAGCAATGGAAACTTTAGTTGATTTGCAAAGTACTGGACGTCTTATTGGTATCATTTCTCATGTACCGGAGTTAAAGTCTCGTATACCAGCACATTTAGAAATCCTGCGACGGGATAATGGTAGTGAGGCTAAATTTGTGATACCTTAAATTTTTCTTCTTACGTAGATGATATTTCTATAGGCACATTACAACAGATTTTTATATAGAGGTATCTTGATATAGATAATTAATTGTTAAATATGATACTATAATATATAGAGTAATAATTGATTATTGTACAGAAAAGGAGACGATATGAAATTTTCTTTTGCTCACAATAATATTAATGTAAAGGATTTGGATGCTAGTCTTGCCTTTTACAAGGAAGCTCTTCTCTTGGAAGAGGTGAAGCGCATCGAAGAACCGAGTGGTGCTTTCACATTAGTCTATTTAAAAAGTCCTTATACACAACATGAGTTAGAATTGACATGGCTCAGAGATTGGGAGAGACCTTATAATTTAGGTGACAATGAATTCCATTTGGCGTTCTATGTAGATGATTATGATGCGGCATTAGCTAAACATAAGGAGATGGGGATTGTAGCCTATGAAAATACGGACATGGGGATTTATTTTATCGCTGACCCAGATGGATATTGGACGGAAATCATTCCGCTAGGTGCATATTAATGGAATATTTATTGACACGCCTTGAATGGCTAGTAGGTCCAGATAAAATTAATATGCTCAAACATACATCTATCGCTCTATTTGGTGTAGGCGGTGTGGGCGGAGGTGCCCTTGAAGCTCTCGTTCGAGCTGGTGTAGGTCGTATTGTACTTATCGATGGCGATAAAGTTACCCCTAGTAATTTGAACCGTCAAATGATTACGACTCATGAAAGCATTGCTAGACGCAAGGTTGAGGTTGCAAAAGAACGAGCTTTGTCAATCAATCCTAATGTTGTGATTGAAACGTATGATATTATGTATACAGAAGAGGCGTATCCTGGATTTATTCAAAGCCTTAATGTAGATTTTGTTATTGATGCTATTGATATGGTAACTGCAAAGATTAATATTGTTGAAGTGTGCCAAGCAAATAACATACCCTTGATTTGTTCTATGGGGGGAGGAAATCGATTCTATCCTGAAAAACTGCAAATTGCAGACATTCATAAAACCCATACAGATCCTTTAGCACGCGTTATGCGTCGAGAACTGAGAAAGCGAAGAATCAAAAAACAATTAGTGGTGTTTTCTACAGAAACACCAACAATACCGGAATTTCGCGGTGAAAGTAAAAGCCCAGGCACATGTTCTTTTGTGCCACCAGTGGCAGGATTTATATTAGCAGCTCACGTGCTGCGTACGATTTTGGAGGTACCTGAACAATGAAACAAGCAAAAATTCACATGGCTAATGGCGGAGATATTGTAATCGATTTATTTGATAAAGAGGCGCCGGGCACTGTACAAAACTTTGTAGATTTAATTAATAAGGGGTTCTATAATGGACTTCGTTTTCATCGAGTTATTCCTGGATTTGTGGCTCAAGGTGGTTGCCCTAATGGCAATGGTACAGGTGGTCCTGGATACACAATTAAAGATGAATTGATTGGCAATCCTCATAAACATGAACGTGGCGCCTTATCTATGGCTCACCGTGGTCCTAATACAGGTGGTAGCCAATTCTTTATCGTATACGAACCACAACCTCATTTAGATGGTGTACATACTGTATTTGGTAAAGTTGTAGAAGGTATGGATGTTGTAGATAAAATCAATCAAGGCGACATCATGGAAACTGTAGAAGTAATTGAAGGCTAATTACATGAATGATGTAAGTATTAAACATCCTGAATGGTTAGATATTGATGTAAATGGGCATATCTCTCATGGTTACGACCAAGAATGGTTTGCCGATGAGTGGCAGAGATTGTCTGGCTGTGGGCCTACGACTGCAACACAAGTGTTGAGTTACTCTCAATTGCGCGATGGCGCTTTGCTTGCGGCTAATGCCTCTAATCAATGGGAAGCATTAGAGCGAATGAACCTGGTATGGAATTATGTAAAACCTCGCTTTGGTGGTGGTGTATATAAAACACAATGGATGGAAATTGGTCTAAAACGGCTTATGGAAGATTATGGTTTGCCTTATGATGTACATATGATTAATGTATCGCCCTTTTGTGCGTCTCGTGTCGAGATTGATACAGCTGCCGATTTTATTGAAAGTGCTATATCTCAAGATGTGCCAGTAGCATTTTTAAATCGTCATAAAGGGAAAGAACGGGCACTGTATACATGGCATTGGGTCCCAATTTATAAAATATACGGCGTTGGCGATGATATTCGTTGTGGTATTTTTGACGAAGGGGAAATCCGTGATTTTTCATTAACTAATTGGCTGAAAGATACCATTTTAGGTGGTGGGTTTTGCTATATTAGTAAAAAATAATATGCTGTCAGGTTCTAGGGGTGGAAGAGTTACGCTCCTGTTTCTATACTTTATATAATTTTTGGTTTTGATTGTATGTATAGATTGGCCTAATATTAATACATATGGATTAGATAGAGCGATAGTGAAATCTGTCGCTCTATCTGTATGACTTGGAGGTAACTATGAGTCAATGGATTACAGAGGAACAAACTCCTCATTTACGCCTTAGTGCAGAAGCAACAGAACTTTTGTATTCTGGCAAATCGGAATTTCAAAAAATTGAAGTATTTAATTCCAAAGAATATGGTATGATGCTTGCTTTAGATGGTGTATTCCAAACATCTGAAAGAGAAGAGTTTATTTATCATGAAATGATGAGTCATGTGCCATTATTCTTACATCCAAATCCTGAGCGCGTGCTCATCATTGGTGGTGGTGATGGTGGCGTTGCTAGAGAATGTGTACGTCATGATTGTGTAAAAGAAGTAACGATGGTAGAAATTGATGGTAAAGTTGTAGAATTAGCTAAAGAATATTTTCCGACTATTGCTAAAGCTATGATTGAAGAAAATCCAAAATTAACTGTTAAAATTGGTGATGGTATTGGTTTTATGGCGGAAGCGGAGGATTACTACGACGTTATTATCGTAGACTGCTCTGACCCAATTGGTCCAGGGGAAGGTTTGTTTACAGAGGAGTTCTATAAAAATACTTTAAAGGCGTTAAAATCAGATGGCCTTTTTGTACAACAAACAGAATCTCCTATGCTACATCAACCTTTGGTTGAGAAAGTGTTTGGTTATGTTAATAATCATTTCCCAATCGCACGCTTATATACTGCGTTTATTCCAATCTATCCAGCAGGGATGCATTGCTTTACTTTGGGGTCTAAAACTTTTGATCCATTAACATGGACATCAAATCGGGAACAAAATTTTACAACTAAATACTACAATAGCGATATTCAAAAGGCTGCTTTTGCATTGCCAAATTTTGTAAAAGACTATTTGCATTTTGATAAGTAGATGTTACAGTTGTTAATACAAATAGGTGTATTTAAAGGCTATTACAATAAAAGATAAGCAATACAAGATAGAATTGGAGTAGATTTTTAGTACATTTATACAGACTGCACAAATTAATTTGTAAATTTTATAAAAAACTATTTGCCAACTTTATCGTTTATATGTATAATAGGGGAGCACCATTCGTTAAGGTCACTTGATGAGATGGAGCTCCCTTAATATATAGGGGAAGGGTAATTATTGATGAAGATTGATAATTTTTTACTTCGTTTAAAGAAAAGATATAAATGAAGTAAAAAAATGTTGACATAATCTTATTAAGCAGATATAATACTCTTTGTTACGAAGACGAAGTGTCTTCGGTACCTACAGGTGGTGGGTATGGTGAAGCGGTTAACACGGCGGATTGTGGCTCCGTTACGCGTGGGTTCGATCCCCACTACTCACCCCATAACCTACACACGTAATCAATGTAGGGGTGTCGCCAAGTGGTAAGGCAACGGACTTTGACTCCGTTATGCGCTGGTTCGATCCCAGCCACCCCTGCCAACATGACTCACTAGCTCAGTTGGCAGAGCACCTGACTTTTAATCAGGGTGTCCCGCGTTCGAGTCGCGGGTGAGTCACCAAATTAAAACTCACAAACTTCGGTTTGTGAGTTTTCCATCTCGTTTTAAGAGAATTTGGTTACGGTAGTATAACAGTTGAGCTGTGTAAATGGTTGAAATAAATCAAAAAAACTTTGGAAAAAAGTGTTGACGATTTAAATTCTGACTGGTATACTAATACAAGTCGCTAGGACATGATAATGACTTAGCAAACAGATCTTTGAAAACTGAACAATGATAGGTAATCAATCGAAAGATTGAACATATGCCAGAGTGCGGGTTTTGA
>NZ_RQUY01000026.1 GCF_003992125.1 Veillonella caviae
ACATGGGGTGATGCTATTGTTTGGAGTGATTTACACTTTTATGATAAAAGTTTCAATTCTTCATGGGATTAAAAACCAACACCTTTTGTCCTATAAGCCTAATTACGCTAGGTAACGAAGGGCTATTTGCCTTTATTGAGACAAATAAAAGCTATTAATGCTCCAAAGGAAAAGACTACGGTCAATATCCCAAGGACAATCGTAATGATTTCAAAGGCACTCATAGTATCTCCCTCCCTTCATACAACGAAGAGAGGCCCGACCTCAATCTAGCTATCTAATATTATTATACCTAGAACTAATATGCGATACAATAAGGAGCATATTATAGAAATATACAAATACACACCTACTGGGCAAACAAAAAACTCCTATTAGACTCATACATCTAATAGGAGTTTTTTTAGCTCAAACAACAGAGCTTTCAATATAGTAGCTAATTCAAAATGTATAGGACAAAAACCAACTCCTTTTGCCCTATACACCTAAGTCAAAATCCACTAGTGAAAAATCAAAATACAGATAGTGCTAGTAATGAACGTCATGATGACCGGCACGGATGTACGTTTCACAAGGTCAAAGCTAGAGATGTTCGCAATGCCCGCCACGGCGATCATAACGGCGCTAATAGGGCTCAATAGTCGACCTACGGATGCAGCATTTTGCATGCCTAATAGCATAGTTACCGCATTGCCGCCTAGTTCTTTGGCAAAGTTTGGTACTAATGGGGCAAAGGCGAACATGGATGCCACACCAGAACCCATCACAACACTAAGTGCGACGATAATAACAGATACAATAACTGCCACTATATCTGCTGTAATAGCCCAACTTTGGATAGATGTAGCAAATTCTTTCACAATGCCGAGAGATGTAAGACCGAATGCAAATGTTTCACCTGCCACGATGAGGGTTACAGTGCTAGCGAATTGATCGCCCATGCCTTTGAAAAAGGTTTGAATGGAAGCTGCCATTTTGCGGAAATCGCGATGGCGAATGAGTTCACAGCCCATAGCAATAAATAAACTCAAGAACATAGCAAGGTTCACATTCATTTTTACACCTTGGATAGCGTATTCGCTAAACCCGAGAATGAATATAAGCGGTAACAAAGGTAAGAAAATATACGGCCAAGGTCCTACTTCGAGATCGTCACCTTTGTGTTCCTCCACATATTGCGCAGGTACATGACCTGATTTTTTATCCATATATTGTTGCCAGAAATAATGAGTCACCGCCGCTACAAGACCGCAGATAACATATACTTTCAACTGATAACCAACAAAATATTCATGAATTGGCATATTAACTGTTTTCGCCACTAGTAAGCTCGTCGCTGATGCAGGGCCAATATCTAGTAAATGACCAGTTGCCACCGCTGCTGCCGCCCCTACAGGACTTACACCAAGACGCACAAGGATAGGGAAAATCGTTACCATCATGAGCATCGCCAAACCAGATGCGCTAGGGATAACGAGGGACATGAACATGTTGATGATGAAAGTAAGGGATAACACCAAATAAGGGGATTTCATCTTGGACAATGGGCGTATCGCCGTCGTTACTAGGCGTGAGCTGGCACCAATGTGGTCCATGTATTTCGCAAAACCTGTACAGGTCATAATCATAAGACCGAGGTTCGCCGCATCTTTAGCGGTTGTTATATTAATCCACTCAAAAGCATCAAAGAAAAGAACGCCTGTGGATTTTTTCGCTTCTACAAATTCTGTAGTATACCCAAGTAAATAAGCGCCAAACATCATAATAAGACCGCCTAACAACAATACTGTTTGGGCTTTAAATTTCTTGATAACCAACGAACCGGTAATAACGATGACAATGGCACACAGTAATAAATTCATACATACCTCCCACGTGGGACAATCGTTATTCTATGTCGCGGTGATGCTTATATGTAAACACCTACCATCAGATCCATGAACAACGATACTTATCATAATAACATCATACTATTAATAATTCGATTTAGACTCTTGGAAATCAGCTTGGATTTTCTCCAATAAACCTGGTGTGGTGAGAATTTCCTCTACTGTCAATGCAATGCCTTTGGCACCGTACATGATAGCATCCTCTGCCAGTTGCGTTTTCCCATTATCTAACCATTCTTGGGAATGACTCGTCACGCCTTTGCCTACGAATTTAACTCGCAAACATGCGCCAGGTACGCGGAACGTAACGCTGGAAAAATCAGTGGAACCTGTTACCTTACGAGGTTCAGAAATCTCAGGAGCCCCTACTTTCTCCGCATTTTTGAGGAGAATATCATTGAGGGTCTGCACATTCACCTTGTTGTCGTAGGCTTTCACCTCGTCCCATTCCATCGTCGCCCCTACCTGCATAGCCGCACCTTGAGCCACCTGTTTCACACGGTCCACTACCTCATTGAGGCGAATACGACTGGACGAACGGATGTACCATTGGGTGCAAGCATAATCAGGTACTATGTTCGCCGCCTTGCCACCGTCCGTAATGATGCCGTGCATGCGCACCTCTGTAGGCACATGTTCACGCAAATATTCCATGCCATTAAAGAACAACAACACCGCATCAAGGGCACTAATCCCCTTTTCTGGCGCAATAGCAGCATGCGCCGATTTACCGTGGAATTTAATATTCACCAAATTGAGCGCCAGTGATTTTCCATCCACCGTAGTTGTGTCGCTGCCGTGCATCATGAAAGCTACCGCTAAATCATCAAACACATTATCTTTCGCCATCACTAGTTTACCGCTAGCCGTCTCCTCTGCAGGTGTACCAATTACAACGATTGTACACGGTGCAGTCAAAGTCCGTTTCAAACCGATAGCAGCAGCACAAATAGATGGGCCTTGCAAATTATGACCACAAGCGTGACCTAAACCTTCGAGGGCATCATATTCACATAACAATCCAATTTTTGGACCACCACCAGCCACATCATAAATCGCACGAAACGCCGTTTTGAGACCGCTCACCTCACGTTCTACAGTGAACCCTTCACCTTCCAATAACTCCGTCAACTTGCCATGCGCCAGAAACTCCTCATTGCCAAGCTCTGGATGGTCAAAGAAAAAATCATTCAACTCCTTCATGGGCCGCCGCAACGACTCAATCTCTTGTAACAATTGACTCATATGTCCTCCTTACCAACAAAACGTATGACTATGGTGAAAGTTCAGTCTACAGGATGCTAAACCTATTGTACCACTGTTCTCATAGCCCTATAATAAAATTATGAGCAACACAAATACAACTCACCCCACTAGGGCAAAAAACGCCCCATGTATACTGTAACATATTCATACAAAAATACCTTCATACATATAATGTATGAAGGTAAATAATTTGTCAATTGAATAAAAATCATAGGTTTTATTGTGGCTGTAGTGCTAAATAGAACCCACTAACTAGTTATTTTATACCAGCTGTTTTAACACTACCTATATTAGCAGATGTACCTGTAGACGTGTCAGCACTAATAGAGTTAACAGGTGCTTTTGGTGCATTCTTTTGCAATTGTCTTGCCATGCGATTTGCCGCTAATATACCAGGGTTTTTATACAACAACTGTCCACTTTCAGTAGATAATTTTTGGTCGTGATAGAACACATCCGCATTATAATACTCACTACCACTGGCCACATCATAACGAAGCCCCACCATAGTATATACCGTATAATGTAATAATCCATCCGACGTGTTATTGCGAATAGAATCTTGATCCACATACCAATTATTTCCATGGTATGTGTACGCATACACATCTTGACGTGCCTCTGCTACGGGCATTGCAAAACCTATACAAACTACCATCACCATAAAGGCGCATAATAAACGTTGTAACATATATCCTCCTATATCGTATGTTAAGCTCTGATGTAAACAATCTAATTATTTGTATACTATTGATATTATACCATATAGGGTTTTACTCACTCCCGACCATAGCATGAATGCTCAAAAAATGAATCGATTTCTATGCATCTCAAAAGGTAGCAACTATCAAGTAATACTTTCAGCAACATCATCTAAAAGAATATTGTAATTAAAGCAACCACTATTTATCCCCACTTATACTATACGAACAATAGCATCCAACTGATTCATTCTAAATTCTTCCACTACGTCCATAAATGCCTTAGTATGTATCGGGTTCTGGGACATGCCGAAGAGGTGACTTTCACAATAACAATCAGAGGAACCGAATTGTGGCACAGACCATTCAGCGATGACACGGATGGCGTCCGCAAGGGCGCATTCAACGCTAGTTTTGTTATTAGAATCCAGCATAGATGGCATGGACGGATACGATTCGTGAATCATACCCCACATTTCGAGAGGATAGCCGCTAGTGCGAATAGGAACGCCAGCAATCACCTCGCAATGGCTGCGGAAATAATCGAGATGCCAGTGCATTTTCTTACGTTTTCGTGTATGACGTTCCATGCGTTTTGTCAAATTCGCTTTAGCGGAACCGACGTACATATAGTACCCTTTTCGGAAATGCATCAGTCCTTTAGACCCAATCTCGATATCCTTATCTTCACCGAGATGCATAACCATAATGTACACGCCCTCATCATAGGCTTCTCTATCTAATACGTGCGCAGGATACATACATTCGTGGGCTACATTAGGCATGGTGAAAGTCTCATCCCACGCTACAGCTACCGCTTTCCAATCAAGAAGTGGTGCCACTTCTTGGAATGTTTTTGCAAAAGCTAAATCTGTATGGTAATCTGGCAAGAACCACTGTGCCCGATCCCACTGTACGAGGAACAAAACGCCTGTATGGTACCCTTCATCTTGTAACTCACGAAGGTGCAACAAATGCTTTCGGCCTCGCTCTGTAATAGCATCAGGGAACATGGCACCATGGTCGGAGAATAGTGTACAAGATTTAACTTCTAATAAAAATTCCTCTCCTTCATCATTGGTGAGGAGCAAATCAAACCGAGATTTACCCACCGTATATTCACGACGTACTACGCGCCACTGTTCCCACTCAGGAATTAGTTTGTTTTCTATGAGATGTTGTGCCACATCATTGCTGTAATTCGTATCCAACATAATCACTTGACCGTCCCGCTCAATGCCGACTACACGGTATTTCGTTTTTGCATCAGGCTTGTCATGAAGTACCAAATACATCACCACACCAGGGAATAACAATTCCCACATGCGTCCGGGATTTGGTAAATGAGCCAGTACAGTTTCACTATTACCAACAATCACAGTATCATCCTGTGCCACCCCTTGTTTGTTCATCGGAATCGTCATTGTATCAGCTGCCTCAGTATGACTATCAGAGCAGTCCTCTGCACCAAGCAACTGAACATTCACCACAAATCGATTGGGACGTGACACATACGTCGCTTTCACAATTGTATCGTATAGAACCTTCATCGTTCCTCCTATATGAATTAATATATGTTATTATACAACAAAAAGGACCGCTCTCGTGAACGGTCCTCTTAGGAGGATACATATAAATAGCATAATCCATATGTCTATTATATGTACAAAGGTGATAAGTAATGTGTATGACTCGCCACTACATATAGGCGAGCATAAGATTGTATTCGTAATCAACTGTCTACACTAGTGTTCCGAATCCTAGTACAGACTGTATTAATAATTACACCAATAGAGAGTCAATGTACCATCTAGCCATAGAGAATCCATGTGCTATCTATAATAGAGAATCCATGTGCTATCTATAATAGAAAATCAATATGTCATCTATCATAGTAACGATGATATCAATGCTCCCCCTATGATTATTCAGAATGACAACTTAATGCAATTCTTCAGTATGTGTTGTCACTTCGCTTGCGCTGGTGAAAGCAGCCAATTGCGCATCACCAGAACCAAGGATAACTTTATTATCCACTAACGCTGTAGCTGCTGCTTGAGCTTCCGCCAAAGTAAGGCCAGCGCGAGGTCCACTAATTGTGATTGATGTGCTTTTACCATCCGCTGTAGTAAATTTAAGATATACCACACGTTTATCAGCCATGTTGGGCACTCCTTTCTTATAACAATAGAATTGGGATATTTTACGGATACGCCATACAAACCTCATATTTACTGAGCAAACACAGATGCATACTATCTACAAAGTGAATACATATGTGAGGCACAGCATAGGTACTCAAGGCTATAGGCAATAATTTCATATCCGCAGGGATGGGAATGAGTGAAATTCCTTATCGACCTAAGGATACAGTTCTTCATATCCACAAGGATAGGAATAAGGGAACCCCTTATCGACCTAAGGACACTTCGTTAATGCGGAATACATCGACTACGTCATGGTCGTACAATGCCGCCAAGGCGTTACCTACGATTTTAACCGCATCATCAGTAGCTTCTTCGGCTACACGGGTGAAAGTGACGTCTTTGTATTTCGGTTTTTCTTCCGTACCGACATTAAAACGTAACACTAATTTAGTGCGCTTCAGTTCAGACATCTGATCACCTCCTTTCACCCTTATACATTCCCAAAACAGCCAAAAAACAACCTCCTTTGGATGCAATTAGTGTAAAAGAAATATTAGACGTGAAAAAACGACCCTAACTGAATAGTTAAGGTCGTAATTGGTGTGTAAAATTGTAGCATGTAAGTGCATCAATAAGTCTACTATACACAATGTAAAGTTTCACGTGAAACATTTTATTAAAATTTGTTGCTTGGAGCACATTATTTTTTAGAAAAATGTATTATACTTAGTACATAAGGTTCCTAAGGACCTACTCGTTAATGGTAACACCACAAGATAACGAGCTATTAGTGCCGTTGCCAATTCATACATATATACAAGCAACGAGCGCGATAGTACAATAGAAACTTTCACAGAAAACAATAGTATGAGAACCATCGTGGTTCCAGTTAGAGAGGATAATAATGGCACAAATTGCAGGCAATTTACAACGAATTAAAAATGGTCAACGTCGGTACGCCATAACACCACGCATTCCGGCTGGGTTTATTCAACCAGACCAATTACAAAAATATATTGAAGTGGCGAATACATTTGGTGCAGTTTTGAAATTAACTGGCAGCCAACGCATTATGATTACGAATTTAAAAGCTGAAGATGTGGATAAGGCATGGGAGATGCTTGGTATGGAACCAGCACATACTGTATCTAATCGCGTACGCAGCGTAAAAATTTGCCCTGGTACGACATTCTGCAAACGGGCTAAACAAGATAGCGTAAAATTAGGTATGCAAATCGAACGGAAATACATTTCTAAAGAAATGCCAAGCAAAATGAAAATCGGTGTATCTGGTTGCCCTAATTCTTGTTCTGAAAGCGTTATGAAAGATGTAGGCGTTATCGGTACTGTTGAGGGCTGGAATGTGTACGCTGGTGGCAGTGGCGGCGCCCACCCTCGCATCGGCGATTTCATCGCATCCGTCACTACCGAAAAAGAGGCTCTCGCTCTCGTGGATCGCATCATCGAATTCTACAAAGCAAATGCCCAAATCGAACGCATGGGCGAATTCATCGACCGCATTGGATTAGAGGCTTTCAAACATGCCGTGCTTGACGGTTTCGATGGCGCTATCGTTGGTGAAAGCTCCTCTACTAATGCTTTTGGCGTAGCTCCTAATGGCGGTTATGCTGTGGCAAACAATACCGCAGCTAATAACACAGCTGCTAAAAATAATAACGAACCAGTGGTAAACCTACCAGGTCGTGGCAATGACACAGAGGTGGCAGTTCCTCGTTTAGAACCAGGCGCACCGATTACAGAAAATACTATCATTCGTGATATTGTAGACACGTACCCTAATGTGGTGCCTGTATTACAAAGCATCGGCATGGGCTGTCTCGGTTGCCCATCTGCTACGGCTGAACCATTATGGCAAGCCGCTGAAATCCACGGTGTTAATGTATATGATTTAGTGCAAAAATTAGAAGATGCACGAAAAGGTGCTTAGTCCTATTAGGTCTATAAAGGGTATTTACTTATACATATGAGAAGTACGCTGTAAAAGAATATATATAAGACGCCACAGCATATTGCTGTGGCGCCTAGTTGCGTAAAGGAGAGTTAATATGTCCGCATTTTTAGGTCACATTCATTATTGGTTATATAAAAAAATTCAATTATTGGTAGAACGAGAAAATCTCATTCTCGAAAAAACACGCCGTGTAGTAGATGATTTAGCTGATGAATTACATGAAATATCTATCGATACTTACGGTGCACCTATCGACGCAGCCACACCATTAGAAGATATTATCGACCATAACAATATTCACGGCTGGCTATCTGGTCAAATCAACGTCGCATCCGTTCGCGAAGCAGCTTTCATTAAAGATATGTTAGATACCAACTCCGGTGACGACGCAGTCCTCGTAGTAGCAGCTATTCTCGATGCCTTTGCTGTACAAGGTAAAGCCTGTGGCACAGTGGCAAAAGAAAGTTTGGAAGACGTGAATGCTCCTAGCATTTACAATGCATTGCAAAATTTCTATGTAAACGGTATGCCATGCGATGGCGGCGACCAAATCGTAGAAGATACAGCCGATACATTCACATGGGTAGGCGACCACAAATTGCAATCCCCTTATTGGCGTACCGCAGGCGTAGATCCACAATTCATGCAATTAGCATATCAAACATGGTTCGAAGCGTTTGTCAAAGAAATAGCGCCGGAATTTGAACTCCTTACAACCGATGATGGCGCACAACGTTTATATACGATACAACGGGTGTAAGTCTAATATATATCAATGCAGATAAAACCGCCTTATATAAAACAGTTTAGTAGTACAATAAAAATATACCGATTCAAGGCCCTTATATTTTATGATTTGTTGGGCGTGAACAATTACATAATGTAAGTAATAAAAAATAGATACCCCCTTTTCGCTCCATACGCTTAACGCACCTTCGGCTTACGTATAAGTAGGGTGTGAGGCAGCAGAGGAGCGTAGCGACGCATGAGGTCCACACATCACTTAATTCCGAACGTAAGATTTCGTGTAACGAAATCCACAGTGAGGATAAAGTCGCGGAAAAGGGGGTATCTATTTTTTCATTATACTTTATATATGAATTAGTCCCAACAAATCAAAAGAAATAATAATACAGCTTTCATATCGGTATATTTTTATTAGCACCAGTCATTGACAACAGAAGGCGGTTTTATTCTAGCATCTTCTATCTCATTAGCGATTACACCCGTTGTATCGTATGGAAAAGCCTCCTCGCACTTATCATCGGTTGTACAAGGGGTTCAGAATCGCGACAAAGTGTATAGGGAAAAAAGGATAAAACTGTAGCTATGGATACCGCATTAAAAATGAGTTTCATTTATAATGTACTCATAAGGTAACAAGTTACTCATAGTAACAAGTGTATATAAACAAATAGTATAAGGAGGTCTATTATGGCTGGTGTTGTGAAAGCAGAATTAGGTTTATTATATAAAGGTGAGAATTATGTAATCGTGAAAAAAGGCGGCGTTGCGGGTGAGAAAGTAGAAAAACATAATCACCCAGAAGCCAATGTCATTTTCACGGTAGTAAAAGGTAAGGTACAAGTATTCTTGAACGAAACAGAAGAGCATGTACTCGTACCAGGGCAAGTGCTTGAATTTGATGGCGATAATTATATACAAGCAACGCTTGTAGAAGATAGTGAGTTTGTCGTAAATTTGATTACTAAGCCTTAATAGCGTATCAAAATAGAGTATCAAAACAATAAGACTAGAAAGATATACTCTAAAAGGATGAAACAAAAACGGACGATTTTAAAATCGTCCGTTTTTTTATTTAAACTATATACTCTACTTAATTCATTAGGTTATAAATTCGTATATTTCTAACAATATATAATTCAATATACATATATGACAAGACATAAATAATGGTACAATGAATCCACAGAAAGAAGGTATTCCTATGACAAGAGATGAGTTGCAAACTTATATTAATACACAGTTTAGTTCTATTGAAACGGATTATCCGTGGGTTACATTACCAAATTATATGGTGTATCGTCATCAGTCAAATCGAAAATGGTTTGCTTTAGTTATGAATATTAGTAGTGATAAATTAGGACTTTCATCAACAGCAATGTTAGATGTATTGAATGTTAAATGTGACCCTACCATGATTGGGAGTTTCACCAAAGAACCTGGTATTTACCGTGCCTATCACATGAGCAAGGCCCATTGGTTAACTATAGCTTTGGACGGCACCGCATCTGATCAAACCATTAAAATGCTGCTAGACATGAGTTTTCGGTTAACAGCCAAATAAATACTAACTATCATCGATACATATAAAATGATTCCCTAATATAAAATATAAAACTATCCTCTAACATAAAACAAAAACGGACGATTTTTAGAATCGTCCGTTTTCGTTTCCCCTGTATTTCCCCTGTATTTCCCCTGTAGTTACAATGCCATTAGGGCCACTGCCCTTGACTATACAGTATTAAATTGATTTAATACTCTTCGTCTTCATTTTCAAAATAATCCGTATTCTCCACATCTTCATAATCAAAATCGTCTTCATCAACTTCGGAGTCAAAGACTTCTTCTGAGTCATCTAAATCAAGTTGTTCTTGTGCTTCGTCAGGGTCTACATAGTAGCTCAAGTCTTTCGGCTGCGAAGCGGCAAAAACCGTTGTCGGATTATAGGCCATCACACCGCCCAATAAACATAATGTACCAATCATACGTGATGCACTATGTGCTGTCATAAGTGTTACATTCATAATTTCATCTCCCATAAAAATCTAAACAATAGACCCCTTCAAAAAGTGACTTTACACAAGCTAAAGGCTGTTAAACGTAATGGAACTTTTTTGAAGGGGTCTATTAACTCCTACCTATACAGGATAGTGAATTATTTTTTTAGACGTTTTATAACTTCGTCTGTAATATTTTCAATATGACTATTGGTATCAGCTGCACGGATTGTATATGGATCATCTAGGACAACGTCCATTTTTTTCTCTACTCGGATAGCTTCAATAGTGTTATGAATATTTTGCATCATTGGTTCTGCAATTTTATTCATTTCTTCATTTTCTTTTTTCAACAATGGAGCTACGGATTTGTTAAATTCCGCTTCTGCTTGAGCTTGATCTTTAATTTTATCAATTTCTTGCATTTTTTTCTCGATTTGTGGACGGTATTGAGCGTCTACTCTTTGCATTTGCATATCAAGAGCGCCATATCCAGGGTAGCTATTTACAACTTGACTCATTTGAACCAAACCAATGTTAGCTGCGCTTGCCACTGCAGTGGTAGCGGAGATAGCACCTACGATAGCCAATGTTGTCAATTTTTTAGTCAATTTCATCTGAGATCCTCCTCAATATATAGTGTGCTTTGCAAAGGCAAAACGTACTCTTTTTACTATATCAAATAATACTTGCTTTCACAAGAGGAACGGAAAGCATAGTATCACAGATTTAATATAGCATATATCATTTAAATTGTACACTATTAAATAATAATAAGGGCCCATGAATTCATCATAAACCCTTATCTACCAACATATATATCAACCTAGCCTCCACTACAAGTGTAAGCATCCTAGGTTTTAAATATATGTAATATGCATTGCATATATTTTTATTATCAAAGTATATTAATGTTCTTCGTCATTAATATAAATATATTTATCGGATTTCAATTTAGACACAAGGTCAGGCACCAAACCGATGAGGCGTTCAAAACTACTGCTGTATGGATTACCTTTGATATTAAACAATTCGATGCGTTCTCCTTTGATTACGAGAATCGCACTTGGTTCCATACGGGCACCACCGCCACCGCCGCCACATTCGTGTTTATTATTAGCGCTGTTATGATTCGTTCCAGTACCAAAACCAAATGTTACGTCTACAAATGGTACCAATGTAGTATCGCCGATTTGCACCGCTTCGCCTACTACAGTTTCCACCTTAATCATATTTTTGAATTTCTCAAAAAGGACTTCCAAATTTTCTTTTACATTACTGTTCTCCATCGTAGTACCTCCACTGATGTAAAATTATGACTGCATAGCTTGTTCAGCTTTGAGTTTTTCTAATTGCTTAGCTTCTTTGCGTTTCACCCACAATACGCGTATCGTTTCAGCGATTAATGCACGCATTGGTTGTGAAAGCACGAATCGTGTGCCATGCCACGCGAGCACGCCAAGTACGATACGCCCTTTGATGTGACCACTCCCCTCTAAATGCCATTGTAAGTAGTCGATTTCTATATCCTCCGCTTGTTCTGGCCAAATACTGTACAGCATACCTGCCAAAATGCCACCTTTATACGGATCACCGACACCAATACGACCTTCGATAGCAATATCACGCGGTTTAGAATGGTCATAGCATCGTTTAGACACTATCAATAATTGGCGCCACAATTCTGTATTGGTAAGGTGTTTCATAAACCAAAAGGTAGGAATTTGGGATTTGAAACTAGCTACCGGATCGTTTGGATCTGGTTCTTGGAATCGTTCCTTTACAGATTCTTTGATACCTTTGACTTTAGTAAATACCTTTTCCTTCACAGAACCATCAGCATTAAATGTGATTTTGGAAACCACTTCATCATCGGCGGTTTTAGCCTGCACGTCGTCTATACTTTCACCAGCAGTACCAATAGTAGTACCCGCCGTAGGGCCAGAACCAGTTTGACCCGTTCCAGTCATAGCCTGCATCATCGCCTCTGCCTGCGCCGTCATGGGGTCTTTTTCAATATCATCCATAGCCCGCTGATACTCATCATCAACACGCTGCTCTAACCACTGTTCATAATCTTTCACAGGACCAATTTTCAATTGACCCAGCCAATAGAATTCCTTAAAAAATGGTTTTCCCTGCAAATACGCTACATGTAATTTCAATACGCGCCATAACCATTGCACCGACAGTTCTGCTCTGTACGGCGTGCGACCGTTACATTCAAAACTATAGGTAATCGGCGTTAACAGAATTATCATAATGAGCGCTACGATGATTAGCACAATAATAAGTGCCACAATAGCGATTGTACTCAACCACATCACCTCCTAGCTTTCGATGCCCTTGCGGGCCATAACGCCTTGAAGGTAATAGTGTTTAATTTCCTTCATTTCCGTTACTAAATCAGCAGCATCAATGAGTTCCTGAGGAGCACCGCGACCTGTGAAAACGAGTTCCGTTTGAAGATTCCTAGCTTTCAACAATTGCTCTGTTTGTTTCCAACTAACTAATTCAAAAAATAATGCCATATTATATTCATCAAGAATGACTAAATCGTAATCACCACTTTGAATAGCTTCAAGTGCACGATTATATCCTTTTTCGATGAGGGCTACATAATCCTTTGGTGGATTTCCAGACTCAAATACAACCACCTCATCTCCCCATTTAGCAAGCTCTTCTTTACTTTTCATGCCTTCTTTACTAATGAAAAATGGCTTGCCTACAGTTTCGAGAGTTAAATTGGTAAGAGACGGCAAAATATTATGTTCACTATATACTTTAGACTTCATAAACTGCAAAAATAAAACCTTTTTGCCCGCACCAATAGCACGGATAGCGAGGCCAATGGCAGCAGTCGTTTTTCCCTTGCCTTCGCCGGTATAAACTTGTACATAGGCCTTCATAGATATACCTCCGTTCATATACATTCATTATAGCATATGCATACATAAAATGACATATATGCAACTATATTTTACATTGATTTCTTATGGGCTTATATTTTTACGTATTAGCAATTAACTATTTCATATGAGAAAAGGACCGGTCCCCAAAAAATTCAGGAGCACTAATCCTACCTTCGGTAGGGTGCAATTCATTTTTTGAGGACCAGCCCTTTTCTACAATTAACATGTATTGTTAATAAGTAAAAATACCAATCCATAGTGAAAGGCAAGACGGCGCCGCCGTCCTGCCCTCAGAGTATATTTAATTGCTAATAGGTAAAAATACCATAGGATCCACAGGTGTGCCATTTACCCGCACTTCGTAATGCACGTGTGCTCCTGTGCTTTTCCCTGTACTGCCCATAGCGGCAATCATTTGCCCTTGTTTTACGGTCATCCCTACAGTAACAACAACGGCGCTATTGTGGCCGTATCTTGTAACAAATCCATTGCCATGATCAATTTCCACAAGGTTACCATATCCACCATCGGTGTAACCTGCGAAGGTAACAACACCACTAGCAGTAGCTACGATTGGTGTACCATAATCATCAGCAATATCTATACCTTCGTGGAAAGCACTGGTAGAACCTGTAACTGGGTCAACCCTTGACCCATATGGGGATGTAATAACACCTTTGCTAGGCCAAATACTTGGCGTTGTGCTATTACTATAACCACCAGATCCTGCAGCATAATTTAATTGTTGTAATGCAGCGATGTCTTGAGCCCCACCATCACGCAATATATTACGCATCGTATAAAATGATACTAATAATTTTTGCGCATCTTTGTCTAGTCTCGATAATCGAGCCGATAATTGTGCCGCCGTTACCGTGGGACTCACTTCACTATCAGCGGCTGGTTGCTTTGGGTCTGAACCATCACCACCGCCTTGAGATGGTGTACCTGTTTCAGCCCCCTTTAACATTTGTTTATTTTCTTCACTTATTTGATTCAAGTTTTGGATTTTCTTATCCAATACCTCTGTTTTTTGTTGTAACAGTTTTAATTGTTCCGTTTGCAACTGTGTTTGTTGACGTAATTGCACAATTTCTACTTGGCGTGCTATGCCCCAAATGGTCAAAATCAACGATACTATCACAAGAGTAGCAATAATAGCGCAGGCGATTTTGCCCTGTTTATGGGTCATTTGCAAGGTGTATCTTTCACCATCGTCAGCAATCATAGATTGCATCATAGTTGGTAATTTCACGATAATAATTCCTTTAATTTCATTATTTTACATGTATCGAACTAGCCAAAGCCTCTTCATTGGTTCGTTCACCAAGAGCTTCGTTGAGACTTTCTAATTCTTCTTGTGAAAGATTAACAAGACTTTTTCCTTTCACAATAGGTTTGCTGAAAATACGAGATTCACTGCGTCCATAAATACTAGAAATACAGACGCCATTGTTGTTACCGTCTAGCAAAGTAAGAGAAAAGGACAGGTCGTTTCCAATATTTTCAAAAGCATTATATTTTTTAAAACCAATTTTTTGCAAAGTATTGCTTTGAATACCACGGATTTGCGCTTGTTCAGCAATCATTGTTTGTAAACCTTGAGCAGCATCGCGAATTTCCGTGATTTCTACAGATAATTTACGTTCAATACTGGCACCATTTTCACCTTCCATGAAAAAATTATATTTCTTCGTCAAACTGCTGAGGCGAATATGTAATAGTATACAATACACTAAGACAATAATGGCCAATGCAAATCCTAATACGCCAATATACGGCTGTAATGATTCTAACATATAGGCTCCCTTCTATTGTTCTAATTCGTCCAAAAATGGACTAATAGCACGTTCTAGTATACCATGTAACCCCGCAATGAGTACACCATAATTTACAATAGGCGTTCCCTGCACCACTGCCACATCAATACGACGCAATACCTCGCGTCTAGTCAACATACAAGCACCACAATGGATGATGAGGTCATACTCACTAACATCCTTAGGAAATGCACCACCACTAGTGAAAGTCATATCTAAATCAGTATATCCTTGCTTTTCGAGCCACATAGGAATTTTGACAGTGCCAATATCATCGCATTGACGGCGATGGGTACATCCTTCACTAATGAGCACTTTAGATCCAGGCTTGAGAGTGTTAATAGCTTTCACACCGGCTACCAAATCTTGTAACTTCCCCTTGAATCGTGCCATTAATATAGAAAATGATGTTAATGGAATGTCCGCTGTCGTCAGCTCATTAACGCGGCCAAATGCTTGTGAATCGCAAATAACTAGTTTTGGTTTTTGTGAAAGCTTCGCTAACATAGTAGGCAATTCTTCAGTTTGACATACTAATGCCAAACCTTGATAGTCCAAAATTTCCCGTATTGTCTGTACCTGTGGCAAAATGAGTCGTCCTTTTGGCGCTGCAGAATCAATAGGGCACACGAGAATAATAGCATCCCCTGGTTCTACTAAACCTTGTAATAAGCTTTGCTCCCCTTCTACATCAAGAGGTGTTAGTCCACCTAATAAATCGAGTAACACTAAACGATCCCTATTCTTAGAAAAATCAGTATATCCTACAACTGTGGCCAATTGTCCAAGTTCAGGATAGGTATGGATATAAGTTTCACCAAGTCCTATTTTATCATCAGTAGATACTTCATTATTAGTCGAAGAAACTTCATTATTAATCGAAGATACTTCACTACTATCTAAGAATGTATCTGCTCCTGCAATCTCATTAACAAATAACGCAATAGGTACATTATTTTTCTGCAATGTTTCGAGCCACATCATATCGTCAGCTGTTGGCGCAATATCAGTACGCAACACATAAACGGCGAGGTTGATTTTCTTAATTACCTCTTTAGTTTTCTCTACTCGTAACATACCCAATTCCGATGTATCATCGATACCTGCCGTATCGGTAATAACCACAGGCCCAAGAGGAAGAATTTCCATTGATTTACTCACTGGATCCGTCGTCGTTCCCGCCACATCGGACACGAGCGACACCGATTGATCTGTCAACATATTAATTAATGTAGACTTACCAGCGTTACAACGGCCAAAAAATCCTATATGTACGCGGTTTGCCTTAGGTGTTTGTTCCATAGTGATTCCATTCTATTTATTAACAATATAATTAGTTAGTAATCTCAAGTCCTCAACAGACTCAATCTAATTATAAATTACTATATAAACATTAATTCCTATACCATATACAGGTATTACATTCATAATATAGTGAAAACGTAGCCTAATGGCTACGCTTATATTTCTATTATACACTAAACTCGAAACTCCATTGTTTCATCTTCGCCAGCAAATTCTTGAGATTCCATAAAAGAGATGAGTCGTGTTAATTCATCTTCAGAGCTAAAAGCAATTTCAATTTTTCCTTGCACCTGTTTACCGTTACGGAATTTGATAGACACTGGAGAACCTAATGTCAGTTTCAATTTATCTACCAACGCTCGTACTTCTGCTGTATCATGAGGATTTTCTTTTACCGTCTTAGATTGTTTCCCCATCATAGATTTAACAAGCTGTTCAGCTTGGCGCGCACTGAGTTCACCTTCTTTAATTTTTTCAGCCGCTTCCGTTTGTTGTGCTCCGCTGCGTAAAGCTAATAACGGTCGTGCTTGACCTACTGTTAAATCACCTTCAATGAGATCTTTTTGAACAGATGCAGATAATTTTAACAATCGCATCATATTCGCAATATAAGAACGACTCTTACCTAACCGAACAGCAATCATTTCTTGTGTTTGTTTATAAGTATTCATCAAACCTTGGTATGCCAATGCTTCTTCAATAGGATCTAAACCTTCCCGTTGTAAATTTTCTACCAAAGCTACTTCTGTCATTTCTTCTGTATTGTAGTTTTTCACTACTACTGGCACGGTTTCAAGACCAGCCATAAGAGCGGCGCGATATCTTCTTTCACCAGCAACGATTTGGTATTTATTGTTCTGTTTACGCACCACGATAGGTTGGAAAATACCTAGGTTTTTCACAGATTCCGCCAAAGACGCTAAACTTTGTTCATCAAAATGCTTACGCGGTTGATCCCCATTAACGACAATCTCCGAAATTGACAATTCGTGAATTTCTCGACTAGGTAATGCATTATTAATAGATTCTTCACCCATCATAGCAGCTAATGTTTTACGTTCCTTTTTTTGTTTTACTGCCATACACACCTCACCCCTTTTTAGAATTCTTAATCACTTCTTTCGCTAATTTAGTGTATACTACAGCACCCTTAGATTTTGGGTCATATATAATGATAGGTTCTCCATAACTAGGAGCCTCACTAAGCCGTACGTTACGAGGAATAATAGTTTTATACACATCAGCACCAAAGAATTGTTTTACTTCATCAGCTACCTGAATAGACAGATTAGTGCGACCATCATACATAGTGAGCAATACACCTTCAATTTCAAGACTCTTATTCGATGTTTGCTGTACGATTTTAACAGTCTTAATTAGTTGGCTAACACCTTCCAATGCATAAAATTCCGTTTGAATGGGAATCAATACACTATCTGCCGCTGTAAAAGCATTTAATGTCAGTAAGCCAAGGGATGGTGGGCAATCAATGATAATGAAATCATATTCATCACGTATAGAAGCAAGGGCTTTTTTTAACATTGTTTCACGTGAAACAATGGAAACTAATTCCACCTCAGCACCAGCCAATTGTATAGTAGCAGGTGCTACAAATAATTTTTTCAACATTGTCGGTTGAATGATAGCCTTAATATCTAACCCATCAATGATGACATCGTGAATACAATTTTCTAGTTCTTCTTTATCAATGCCTAAACCAGACGTGGCATTACCTTGCGGATCAAGATCAATCATCAATACTTTTTTACCAGCATCAGCTAAACAAGCGCTGAGATTAACAGAAGTTGTCGTCTTGCCGACACCACCTTTTTGATTGGTTATAGCTATTACTTTACCCACAAAATTCACCCCGCCTTTTCGTTCAAAAATAATTCATTTCATTATATCATAAGCATTATTAAATATATAGAACTTTTCTATGTAAACATCTTAGTACTGAGCAGAATCATCAAAACAAATAAAATGTTTCACGTGAAACATTTGAGTAATTTCCAAAATTAAACATTTCAATACGTCTAAAACAAAATATTTCAATAGTTTCAAAAATTAATACACGTATTTTTCTTTAGTTGAATATTTATTCCCTTATTTTTATCAAAGTAATGATTTTAAAAACTTTAACTTCTTTAATGTTTGTATATAGCTTTTATCTATGGATAGGTGGTGTTAAATTATATATGGTTATAGCTGGTCAAAACCTTTACAGTGAATATAGTTATTTTTTATACTATTAAAAGACAGTAGTTTACTAGGAATAAATATTACATAGACTTAACAATATGTATGTAAATTAACAACCACTATGATAAACAATTGGTATAAAATTTTATCCCTGCCATGTATTAACATTAATCAATAGTAGGTAGAAAACTAAGTGTAAAAATTTTATCCCTGTTAATTTAAATTAGTGAACGGTATGATAAATAATTGAATATAAAATACATCCCTACTAATTTATATTAATAAACTATATAACAAGCAATTGAATATAGAATATGTTTATCCCTACTAAATCAAATTATAGTTAATTGTAATCAAAAGGAGGCGTTCACATGCCCATTTATAACGGAATGCTTCCGATAATAGATAAATCTGAGGTAAAGCGATACGCAGGACTGCGCCACGCAGAAGATTTTCCTCAACAATTTATCGACGAAGCTTGTAAGGAAATTCAATTATTAGCTACCCCTAAAGGTGTGTATCAAGAGTATGATTATGATGCTGAAAACAAGACCATACTCAGTAATCCACCTCTACAAATTGAAGGTTCTGTCATAGAAAAGCATTTAGAGAAATCTACAAAAGTGTATGTTATGGCTGTTACCGTTGGTGAAGACGTAGAAGTGCGTAGCGAACAATTATTTAAACAAGGCAATTATACAGTAGGTTTATTATTAGATGCAGCGGCTACTACAGCAGTAGAACAAATAGCGGATCAAGTAAATGAAATCATCAATACTGTTGCTAAAAAGCAAGGGTACAAACCGACATGGCGTTTTAGTCCCGGTTATGGTAATTGGCCACTAGAGGTGCAGAAAGAGTTAGCAAACATTATTAAAACAGATCAAATAGGATTAGAGGTAACAGAAAACTTCTTATTATTTCCTCGAAAATCCGTTACGGCTATCATTGGTTTAATGCCAGGTGATGAAGACATTGCTACTAAACGGGGCTGTACATCTTGTTCACAAAAAGATTGTACATCGCGCAAATTACCCACATTAGAAAATAAATAATAGTATAGGAAGCATCATTATATTAAATTAAGACTCTCCAAATGTTTCACGTGAAACATTTGGAGTTTAATGATAGAAACAATATCTATAATAAAATGATTGAATCAAACAAAAATTGAGTAAATCATATAAATACAAACTAAGTTATTCTAGCAATAAATATCTAGCAATAACTTTCATAAAAAACACGTATAAATTTGGATGATAGTTAGGAAGTGTGTTATGTATATTTTTGACGGTGCTACGGGCACAATGTTACAAGCAGCAGGTCTTGAAGAAGGATATTGCCCTGAATTATATAATGTGGAACGCCCTGAAGTGATGAAGGATATTCACATACAATATTTGAAAAGCGGCAGTGATATTATTACTACTAATACATTTGGTGCATGCGGTCTAAAATTAGAGGACTATGATTTACAAGACCGTGTACGAGAAATCAATATAGCTGCTGTAAAAATTGCTAAAGAGGCTATTGCAGAAACAAAACCAGAAGCTCGTGTAGCTGGTTCTATGGGGCCCACAGGTCGTTTCTTAAAACCATTAGGCAATATGAGTTTTGATGATATTTACAATACCTACCGTGAGCAAGCAGATGCGCTCATCGAAGGTGGCGTTGATTTCATTATTATCGAAACCATTATCGATGTACAAGAAATGCGCGCTGCCCTATTGGCTTCTCTAGATGCCCGCAAAGCAGCAGGAAAAACAAAAGATGACGTACAAGTGATTTGTCAATTTTCTTTCAGTGAAGACGGTCGTACTATTACTGGTACACCACCAGATGTAGCAGCTATTATCGTAGACGCATTAGGTGCTGATATTATTGGTATTAACTGTTCCTTAGGCCCTGAACAAATTACACCGCTCATCGAAAAAATCGCAAGTGTAACGAATTTGCCAATTATCTGCCAACCAAATGCAGGTATGCCACAGCTCATCAATAAACAAACAGTATTCCCATTAACAGCTGAAGAAATGGGACCACTCATGATTCCTATCGTAGATGCTGGTGCCACCTATGTAGGTGGCTGCTGTGGCAGTACACCAGCTCATATAAAATCTATTGCAGATGCGGTAAAAGGACATACGCCAAAACCTCGTGCATATGTGAAACCTAAAACATTTATTACAAGCCGTACAAAATTAGTTGAATTAGGACACAATGTAAAACCGCTCATTATCGGTGAACGCATTAATCCTACAGGTCGTAAGGTATTGGCTCAAGAATTGCGCGATGGTTCCTTCATTCGCGTTAAACGTGATGCATTGGACCAAGTCGAAGCAGGTGCCGATATTCTTGACGTGAACATGGGTGTAGCAGGCATGGATCAAACGCCATTGATGGAAAAAGCTATTTTTGAGTTGTCCATGCTCGTGGAAACTCCATTATCCATCGATACATTAGATCCAATTGCTATGGAAGCAGCTCTCAAAAACTATCCAGGTCGTGCCCTCATCAATTCTGTAAATGGCGAAGAAGATTCTATTACTCATGTTATGCCTTTAGCAAAACGCTATGGTGCGGCGCTCCTATGCTTGCCAATTTCTAGTGGTGATTTGCCGGAAACTGCGGAAAAACGCGTTGCCTTGGCTGAAAGCATCGTAAACCGTGCCTATGAATATGGCCTTACCGATCACGATTTATTATTAGACCCATTAGTATTAACATTAGCTAGTGGCGAAGACAGCGCTCGTCAAACTTTGAAAACATTGCGTTTATATAAAGAAAAATTTGCTTTCCCTACAGTGATGGGACTATCTAATATTTCCTTTGGTATGCCTCAACGTCCATATCTAAATGGACAATTCCTCACTATGGCACTCGCCTCTGGTCTTACTACGCCAATCATGAATCCATTAAATTATGCAGCGAAAAAGGCATTCGTATCTAGCACCACATTGCTAGGTTGGGATCCTGGTTCTGCAGAATTCATCAAAGAATACGGTTATGAAGATGAAACTACAGCTCCTGGCAATGTGGCACCAAAAGGACCTGAAAAAACATCCTTTAACAGTTCTGATCCATTAGCCAATATCCGTCACTGTGTTGAACAAGGCGAAAAAGAAGCCATTGTAGATCTCGTAAAACAAGCATTAGATAGCGGCATCGATCCATTAGATATTACGAAAAAAGGCTTATCCGAAGCGATGAATGTAGTAGGTGAAAAATTTGGTTCCGGCAAACTCTTCTTGCCACAAGTTATGCTTGCTGCAGAAACGATGCAGGCTGCTTTCAACACTATCAAAGAAATCATTCCAGCCAATGAAAGCCTAGATAAAGGCACTGTTGTGGTAGCTACTGTAAAAGGAGATATTCACGATTTAGGGAAAAATATCGTCGCTGCCCTCTTAGAAAATAATGGTTATAAAATCATCGACCTCGGCAAGGACGTTGACCCTGAAGTCATCGTACAAGCCATTAAGGATAACAAAGCTGCTATGGTCGGCATTTGTTCCCTCATGACCACCACAATGCCACAAATCGACAATACCATTGCTGCCATCCGCGATGCAGGCCTTAGCACTAAAGTTATGGTAGGCGGCGCCGTAGTATCCCAAGATTACGCAGACCAAGCAGGTGCCGATATATACGCAAAAGATGGCATTGCTGCAGTAAATCATGCAAACCATTATTTTGAATCTTTAGAACAAACGAAATAATATCTTTTTATTAATCTTATATGCCATACTATGTGATGCTAGTGAAAGCAGTGACTAACACTATTTTACTAACATCACATAATATATTTTCTATTATAAGGAGATTCTATGACCTTACGAGAAAAACATCAATCCGGTAAATTCACCATTACCGTTGAATTAGATCCACCAAAAAGCAGTTCTGCACAAAAAATATTCGACCAAGCAGCCCGTTTAAAAGGCAAAGTTGATGCTATCAATATCGCTGACAGCCCAATGTCAAAAATGCGCATGAGTCCTATTTCTCTATCCTATTTATTGCAACACAACAAAGGCATTGAAACAATATTTCACCTCACATGCCGAGATCGCAATATCATCGGTTTACAATCTGAACTACTTGGCGCTGCTGCATTAGGCGTAAACAATATTCTCACCCTAACTGGCGATAAACCAGATAATGGTGATCACCCATTTGCAAAAGCTGTGTTTGAAGTAGATTCCATGGGCCTATTAAACATCGCTCATACATTAAACCAAGGCAAAGACTTGGCTAATAATGATTTAGAAGAGGCAACAAATTTCTACATCGGTACTACAGGTAACCCTGGAGCCGAAGATTTTAAAATAGAACGTCAAAAACTAGCTGCAAAAATCGCAAATGGCGCTAATTTTGTACAAACACAACCTATTTACGACCTTGAACAAGCAAAACGCTACATCGACGCTATGAGCGAATTCAATATACCTATTATGCTTGGTCTTATCCCTCTTAAAAGCTTTAAAATGGCCACTTATTTACACGAAAAAGTGCCTGGTATCAGCCTCACCCAAGACATCCTTGACCGTGTAGAAAAAGGCGGAAAAGAAGCTGGTACAGAAATAGCCATAGAAACATTAGAACAAATCAAAAAAATAGCCTCTGGCGTACATATTATGCCACTCAATGATATAGATACTACATTACACATCATCGACCACGTGTAATCCGCTTCTAACTAGAGATAGAGTTGTATCCACTCTAATCATATTCAGGTGTATCGCTCAAGCGACTATGGTAGTAATCTGCTTCTAACGCGGAATAGAGTTGTACCCTTCGAAAACATTCAGCAACATTTACGGCCTAAAAGCCTACGTAATTCATTTTTCAAAATATATTTATGCCGTAAATATCTATAATGATTTGTTGGGGCTTTTTCATATATATCGCATAATAAAAAATAGGTACATCCTTTTTTTGCGACTGTACGTAGCACGAAAGTGCGCTAAGCGTATAGAGCAAAAAGGATGTACCTATTTTTCATTACCTAATGTATATACCCAACAAATCTTAGACTCAAAGGCAGTAGCTTTTTGAAGAGTTCTTATTCACACTACACTAAAGGATTATCTTTAATGACCTTAGGTTTTCTAGGGTATATTTTAGGAGTTTTCGCCGTTTTCTTTATATACACTACGGCTCTTGTATCATCTAATGTTGGTAAATTTATTTTTTTTATATCACTGATCTCACCGTTTAGTGTTTTCAACGCTTTACCTGATTCATTGATTTCTTCTTCATAGATGGCACCTTTTAATGCAATCATATGTCCACCAACTTTCACATAAGGCATGGTCCATTCCAATAATATAGGTAATCGTGCCACAGCGCGACTAGTAGCGATATCAAAACTTTCACGGAAAGACTGATGAGCCAAGTCCTCAGCACGACCATGCAAAGTAGTACAATTGGTTAAATTCAATGTATCGATAATTTCATCGAGGAAGGTCAGACGTTTTTTTAACGAATCAAAGAGTGTCACCTGTAATGTGCGGTCATAAATAGCCAGTGGGATACCTGGAAATCCAGCGCCAGTGCCGACATCGATGAGGGTGGACCCTGGTTTCATCACCGCCGAATCATAACAAGATAGGGAATCAATCATGTGTTTCACCACAACCTCTTGCATATCCGTAATACCTGTAAGATTCAAAAATTTATTTGTTTCAATCATGTGTACGTAATACACATAAAAATCCTTTGCTTGCTGATTCGTACAAGGTAGGCCAAAGGAAGCCATTTGATCCATCATATACGAAACAAATTCAGCTTCGCTGGCGATAGGCACATCATATTTTTCTTTCATAATTACTCCTAGTAAAATTCTATAGAATTTTAGCAACTACATACACATATGCGTATGTAACATTATCTGCGATCTTGCATATCAGTTTTACTGTATAGATGTTTATATCTAAATCGAGATTCTATAGAATCTTTTATATTAGCTTATATTAGTTTACTAAAGTTGTATTTCCATTAATAGTATTATACTTGTGAAAGTATTAATAAATATAAAACGTTATAATTTGACCTATAAGGGCTATTACTATATATTTGTATAATTTTCTATGCCAAAATACCCAAAATAAGCATATACGCGAAATAAGAAGGTTATTTTATTTGTATAGTATACCATATTCTCAGTAAATTCTCATTTTAATAGCTAATTTCGTAAAGATATATTACAAATAGCATCAAATATTTCCATGTATAGATCAATGCAAAATACAAATAGGCTTTAAAATTAGACTATAATACAATCCATAATACATTCTCATTCATTCTCATTTTATCAATAAAAATATACAGATTAACTAACGGATTTTATATATTCTCATTAAAATAAAATTATTGAGAAATCGCTACATCTTTTTCTATTCTTATTACATATCATATATCCCATCATTCTCTAATCTTCATAACATTTTTATATCTGTACCATCATCTATATTTACATTGTTAAACTATTTACTAAATTTTCATATATACCTATATCTATAATGCATATATCTATTATCATTTACAAATCGCGATTTAATAATATTCTTATTTTTAATTTTAGTGATATTTCTGTATTATCATTTAGATTTTTCTAATACCCTTACAATAAAACTTGTTTTTCTCCAATAGACATTGTATGTATTTTATAGATAGACATAGTAATAT
>NZ_RQUY01000027.1 GCF_003992125.1 Veillonella caviae
GTTCCCATCTCGAACACAGTAGTTAAGCTCATAAACGCCGAAAGTACTTGGCTGGAGACGGCCTGGGAGGATAGGAAGTCGCTGATTAAGCAAAAGACACACCTGAGGGTGTGTCTTTTTTATATATGTACGATTTCCTATCCTACCAGGTTTCCTGGGAAAGGTAGGGTGCGAGACGGCAGAGGAGCGCAGCGATGCATGAAGTCCGCACATTCCCTAAAGGGACTAGCTTCGCGTCGCACTGTATCATCGGAGCGTAAGATTTTCCGAGCTGCGCAGCGGCAATGGGACATCCATAGAAATTTTCTATCTGACAAAGTTATATAAAAAAAGCATGATGTAGGTTTCCTACATCATGCTTTATGGAGCGGGCGAAGGGAATCGAACCCTCCTCTCAAGCTTGGGAAGCTCGCATTCTACCGATGAACTACGCCCGCACGATATATTTATATTATCATATTTATACGAATCTGTGTAGTATTTTCTATTATATTTTATATAAAGTAATAGGTAGCATGCATTACCTGTTCAGGTTTGTATTAATCTAAGCGGATTGATTATTTTCGAAGTGTTGTGTTATCATAGTAAGGAGATAGTGTATTCTTTGGCTATCACCATGGGTTATTTTATTATTTAATAAATTAATTTATATATATGTGTGTTATGTATAGGATGTCATATGAATAGTTTACAACGATTTCTTCAATCAGATTCTGCTGGCGGTGTATCATTACTGATTGCAGCCGTTTTGGGGGTTATTGTGGCAAATTCGCCACTAGCTAATGCTTATTTCAGCTTTATGGAAATTCATTTAGGTCCTATGTCAATTTTAGAATGGGTCAATGATGGGTTAATGGCCATATTTTTTCTATATGTAGGAATAGAAATTAAGACTGAAATGATTTCTGGTGAGTTAAACACTAATTCTAAGCGTTTATTACCAGTATTGGCAGCTTTTGCTGGTGTTGTAACGCCTGCACTTGTATACTTTTTGATTGCTGGTATTGAACCAGAGTATACACATGGTTGGGGGATACCGACGGCTACAGATATTGCCTTTGCTATCGGCGTTATTACCATGTTAGGAAAGCGGGTTTCTCAAGCAATGAAAGCTTTTCTTTCAGCATTGGCTGTTATTGATGATTTAATTGCTATTATAGTAATTGCTATCTTTTATGGTGCTGGTGTAAATTTTCCTTTTTTAATTGCTGCAGCCCTCACAGCTGGTTTACTTGTGTATACAAATAAACAAGGTTATGTTAGACCTATTTTATACATTGTTCTAGGTGGTGTTTTATGGTATTTAGTGCTAAAATCCGGTATTCATGCCACTATTGCTGGTGTAGTATTAGCCATGACTATTCCAGCTATTGGTAAATTAGAGCATCACGTTGTACACCCTATGAGAGCTTGGGCGGATAAACTTAAATATTGGGTAAATTTTTTGATTATCCCACTCTTTAGTTTTCTTAATGCTGGAGTTTCCTTTGGTGATTTCAGTTCTGAACAATTATTCCACCCTGTAGTGTGGGGAATTGCATTAGGTCTTATCATTGGTAAGCAATTTGGTATATTCTCAGCAGTATATATTTTGGTCCAATCGAAAATCATAAAAATGCCCAACAATACCACTTGGGCAGAAGTGTATGGTACATCTATCATCTGTGGTATTGGTTTTACCATGAGTTTATTTGTGTCTACCTTAGCATTTAGCCCTGGGGTTACACAGGAACTGGCTAAAGTAGGCATTTTCATAGGATCTATTGTATCTGGTATTTTAGGTGCCTCTATACTTATGATTGCATCAGTATTACGTAAACCGAAATTGCAAGTGGGTAAATAATATTAATATATAGAAAGGAACACAATGGAACGAATTTTTATTTTTCTCCGTTCTCCAGGTGCAGCTACAACTGTATTATTGGGAGCTACTCTTATTGCTTTAATTGTAGCTAATTCTCCAGCTGCAGCACAGTATATGTCGCTTATCAATCTTCAACTGGGTCCATTAACCGCTATGGAGTGGGTCAATGATGCATTGATGGCCATTTTCTTCTTATTTGTTGGATTAGAGGTAAAACGTGAAATTGTTAGTGGCGAACTTAATACGAATGCAAAACGTATTATGCCTGGTATTGCTGCTGCTTTTGGTGTTATAGTACCAGCAGTTATTTACTATTTCATAGCTGGGCATGATCCAGAATATATACATGGATGGGCTATTCCAACAGCTACTGATATCGCATTCGCTATTGGTGTTATAACAGCTTTAGGCTCAAGAGTACCGAATTCTATGAAAGTATTCTTAACAGCATTAGCTGTTATTGATGATTTAATTGCTATTATCGTTATTGCTATATTCTATGCAGCAAATATTAATGTGTTATATTTGTTTGCTGCTGCAGTGGTCACTGGATTTTTGATATATTGTAACAAAAAAGGATATGTACGTCCACTACCATATATCATTCTTGGGGGAATTCTCTGGTATTGTATTTTGCGCTCTGGTTTACATGCGACCATGGCCGGTGTTATTTTATCTATGACTATTCCTGCACATGGCAAAATTGGACATATGGTAGTACGCCCAATGCAACATTGGGAACATGAATTATCAAACTGGGTAAGCTTTGTTATTGTACCTGTATTTGCCTTTTTTAATGCTGGTGTAAGTCTTGCTGGATTTACAATTGCGGACTTTTCTAACCCAGTTGTACTTGGCGTAGCATTAGGTCTTATTTTGGGTAAGCAAATCGGTATCTTTGGTGCTGTGTTTGCTATGGTTAAACTTGGAATTGTTCCTATGCCAGCAGAAGCAAATTGGAAGTTTGTGTACGGTACGTCCATTGTATGTGGCATCGGTTTTACTATGAGTATTTTTGTATCTATTCTAGCCTTTAATCCTGGACATGCTCAAGAAATGGCTAAGGGCGGCGTATTAATTGGCTCTATTCTATCAGCTATTATTGGCTATATTTTCTTACGCATCGTAGGTTCAAAACGTAAAGAATGTCATATTGGCGTATATCATAATTGTTAGTAGCTTGAATATATATGAGCATATAATTTTTAGATGAATTATTTCTAGATTGTTTAAAAATTTTGTGTATACTAAATTTTTGAAAAGGTTAGGTGTCTATGATTAAAAAAGCATTACTAGTATGCACTGTTCTCTGTGTCACAAATATGATGGCTATTTCTCATGCAAAAACGATTGATAAGGGACAGCGCGGACATCATGTTCAAAAGGTACAAACTATGCTAGTGCATCAGGGATATTTAAAAGAATCTGCAGATGGTATATTTGGTACACGAACAGAACAAGCAGTACGCAAATTTCAAAAGTCTAAGGGTTTATTCGTAGATGGACGTGTTGGCCCTGCTACGATGAAGGCATTAGAGCAACATGAAACTAATTTTATAGATGCTATGACTACACGCAATCATAGTGGTGTACCTAAAAAATATGTAAAAGTTATGACTATGCATGCTAGTGCGTATAGTGCACAAGATCCTGGTAATGGCAATTATACGGCAACAGGTAGTCGATTGAAAAAAGGAATTGTATCTGTTGATCCTAAGGTCATTCCATTAGGTACAAAACTATATATAGAAGGATATGGTTACGCTGTGGCTGATGATGTAGGTGGTGCTATTAAGGGAACACGCATTGACCTAGCCTTTGATAAGCGCTCTGAAGCATTAGCATTTGGTCGCCAATCTATTAAGGTATATGTATTATAATATATTTTATTATGCCCCTTATAAGAATACTCTATTATATTCATTGATAGGGGCTTGAAAGGCTTATTAATTTTATGATTAACATACTCTATTGAAAGAATATTTCAGTAGAGTATTTTTGTTTCTGAAGTATAGAAAATTTGTTTCCGAAGTATAGAAAATCTCAAAATACGAATATTCGGAATTTTATGATATAATACATATAGTTAATAATGTAATTCAGCAAAGGATGGCTTATGGATAAAGTTCGACGCGTGGAAAGAATGGTGGCCATGACTAAATTATTAGTCGATTCGCCACAAAAATTAATTCCGCTAAATTATTTTTGTGATTTCTTTGGCATGGCTAAATCGACGGTTAGCGAAGATTTAACTTGTGTGCGCCAATCTATGGAATATTTTCAACTTGGTACATTGGAAACGGTTGCTGGTGTTGCTGGTGGTGTTCGTTTTATACCTCACCGTCAAGGTAATCAAGCCAATGAAATTTTACGTGATGTACAACAACGATTGCAAGAATCGGATCGCATTATTCCTGGTGGATTTATTTACATGTCTGATATTCTCTATGATTGGCATGTAATGACACGTTTGGGGGAAATCATTATGACTCGATTTGTAAATCGTGACCCAGACTATATTTTGACAGTAGAAACAAAGGGTATACCATTAGCGGTTATGGTGGCAAGAGCTTTCAATAAACCTCTTGTTATAGCTAGACGAGATAGTAAGGTTACAGAAGGGTCTGCCATTAGCATCAATTATGTGACAGGCTCATCAGGCCGTATTCAAACCATGACTCTCACTAAACGCGCCATTCCAGTTAATGCAAAGGTACTCATTATTGATGATTTTATGAAAGCTGGCGGTACTGCGAAGGGGCTTACCGAATTGGTTAGAGAAATGAATGGTAAGGTAGTAGGTACCGGTGTATTAGTAGCTACAGCAGAGCCAAGTCCAAAACTTATCAATGATTATGAATCGCTATTTACATTTCATGGTATTGATGAGAAAACAAATGAAATCCATATTGAACCTGTATTTGATAGTGTACAAAAATAAAATTGAGTAACAATAATAACGTTATATAGAGCAATAGTTTTAAGTATATAATAACCTTAAGCATATAGTAATAGCGCATATGGCAATACATTAAATATACAGTAATAAAATCATATATTATTAAGATACATAGATAGGAGTATAGTATGAATATTGCAAGTCTCATTTTAGCGGCTGGTAAAGGGACCCGTATGAAGTCTAAATTGCCGAAGGTACTTCATAAGGTAGGCGGCAAAGCTATGGTAGAACGTGTGTTGGAAACAGTTCAATCTCTAGGCACTAATAAGGATGTAGTTATCGTTGGTTTTGGCGGTGATGAAGTGCAATCCTATCTTGATGGCCGTGCAGAATTTGTTCGTCAAGAAGAACAGAATGGTACAGGTCATGCTGTAAAGATGGCAGAACCTGTATTAGGGCAGTTTGATGGCACTATTTTGTTATTATGTGGTGATACGCCATTGGTGACAAAGGAAAGTTTAGAAGCACTACTAAAAGAACATTCCTCATCTGGTGCAGCTGCTACTATTCTTACAGCACATATGCCAGATCCTACCGGTTATGGTCGCATTATTCGTAATGAAGATGGTCATGTAGTGCGGATTGTAGAACAAAAAGATGGCAACCCTGAAGAATTAGCCGTTCAAGAAGTGAATACAGGTATGTATGCTTTTGATAGTAAAAAATTATGGCCTTGTTTAGATCAATTATCTGATGACAATGCGCAAGGTGAATTATATATTACGGATGTAGTGGCTATCCTTGTTAATGCCGGTGATAAGGTTAGTGCATATATGACAGACAATTTTGAAGAGTCTTTAGGTGTTAACTCTCGTTTACAACTAGCTGAGGCTGAATCGATTTTGAAGCATCGAAAAAATGTGGAGCTCATGACTGCTGGCGTGACCATTATCGATCCAAATTCTACTTATGTAGCACCAGAAGTTACGGTAGGGGCTGATACTATTTTACATCCAGGTACAATTTTAGAAGGTAACACTATCATTGGGGAAAACTGCGAAATTGGCCCTCATACGCGATTAACAAATGTAACCATAGGTAACCATTCGATTATCCATTTTACTTATGGTCATGATTGTGAAATTAAAGATGGTGTTGATGTAGGTCCTTATGTTCACTTACGCCCTAATACAGTACTTCATAACAATGTTCATATTGGTAATTTTGTAGAAGTGAAGAATAGTAATGTTGGGGTAGGTACAAAGTTCCCGCATCTTTCTTATATTGGCGATAGCGATGTAGGGGCAGGTGTCAACATTGGTTGTGGTACTATTACAGTTAATTACGATGGGAAAATTAAACATCGTACTATCATTGGTGATGGTGCCTTCGTAGGGTGTAACAGCAATTTAGTGGCTCCTGTTACTATCGGCAACTACAGTTATGTAGGGGCAGGTTCTACTATAACGAAAAATGTACCAGATAAAGCTTTGGCGGTAGGTCGTAGCAAACAAATTGTGAAAGAAAACTGGGTAACAGAGGATACTTTTAAAAAGAAATAAAAATTTCTTGTAAATTTTTCACACAAGATGGGAAAAATAGGATACAATAATAGGGCAATATAGTTGTGTATCTGTAATATACATTACATTATGGATAGGTAACCAAGTAAGATTACGGACAGATGAAAGGATATCAAAATGGCATTTGAAGACGGCAAAAAACTTAAAATTTTCACAGGTAATGCGAATCCAGAATTGGCAAAAGAAATTTGTGATTATTTAGGTTTGCCTTTAGGTGAAGCGTTTGTAGGTCGCTTTAACAATGGCGAAGTACAAATTATGATTGATGAAAGCGTACGTGGCAAAGATGTATTTATCATTCAACCAACTAGCTATCCTGTAAATGACAATTTAATGGAGTTAATGGTTATGGCTGATGCATTAAAACGTGCCTCGGCACGTCACATCACCGCTGTAGTACCATACTATGGTTATGCGCGCCAAGATCGCAAAACACGCGGTCGTGAACCAATTACTGCTAAACTAGTGGCTAATTTATTAGAAACAGCGGGTATTACACGTCTAGTAACCATCGATTTACACGCAGGTCAAATCCAAGGCTTCTTCGATGTGCCAGTGGATCATTTATTTGGTGCATCCATCATTGCAAAATATATCAATGAAAAACATATGGAAGATGTTATCGTTGTATCTCCAGATCTTGGCGGTGTAACTCGGGCTCGTGATTTAGCAGATCGTATTGGTGCACCAATCGCGATTATCGAGAAAAAACGTCCTGAGCCAGGCGTAGCAAAGGTAATGAACTTGATTGGTGATGTAAAAGGTAAAAACTGTATTATTATTGACGATATTGTTGATACTGCTGGTTCCCTTGTGGAAGGTGCGAAAGCATTAGAAGAATTCGGCGCTAAATCTGTTACTGCTGCTGTAACACATGCAGTATTAACTGATCCAGCATGTGAACGTATTGCTAACTCTAATATTAAAGAGTTAATCGTAACCAATACAATTCCATTGCGCTGTGAATTGCCAAATGTAACGCAATTGTCTGTAGCACCATTGTTAGGTGAAGCGATTATGCGTATTTTCCATGAAGTATCTGTAAGCAATTTGTTCGATAAATAATAGGTGTTCTTTGAAATTAGTAGTGGGCCTTGGCAATCCAGGGAAACAATATGAGTCTACAAAGCACAATATTGGATTTATGGTTATTGATGCCATAGCTAATGAAGTGAGTCATACGCCGTGGCGCGAAGAACAACATGCTGAGGTATGTGCTATTACTGTAGATGGGGAAAAGGTATTATTGGTAAAACCTCAAACATTTATGAATGTAAGCGGTGAATCTGTGGGTCCTTTGATGCGGTATTATAAAATCTCCCCCGAAGATGTGTATTGCATATATGATGATATGGATTTGCCTATTGGTAAATTGCGTATACGCCCTAATGGGAGTTCTGGTGGTCACAATGGCATTAAATCACTGATTTCCCACATAGGTACGGAACATTTTCCACGCTTTAGGGTTGGTATAGGACGACCATTACCTCAGTGGACTGTTATCGATCACGTATTGGCACCATTTCCTGAGGAAGCGAAGGATGCGGTAGAAAAAGGTATTAAAAATACGGTAAAAGCTGTTCTTGGTACTTTACGGGTAGGAATCGATAAAGGGATGAATTTATATAATCCTAAGCGTAGACCTAGATAAATAAACAGGTGTGAACTTTAAATTGAGGTTCATACCTGTTTTCTTTATAGTGAAAAGTATATGTGATATGTGTAATTGATTACATATTTAATAATTACTTATAATCGAAGCCTGTCTACAATGGAGCTATATTATATGAAACAATTGTTTATGCTAATGAATTAATTGTTTATGTTATTTTATAGAATGAGGAGATTATGGATATACAACAGCGTATGCCTTTTGTAGAGGCATTAGAATTATATAAAGAAGAACATTTTGTACCATTTCACACACCAGGACATAAAATAGGTCATGGTGCACCTTCTACATTAGTGGAATGGATGGAGAATGCATTACCTTATGATTTAGGTGTTATGTATGCGCTAGATGATCTCCATGAGCCAGAAGGTGTTTTACGAGAGGCGCAAGACTTAACTGCTGAATTATATGGTGCTGATTATTGTTGGTTTTCTATTAATGGTACAACCGCACTCATTGAGGCTATGATTATGGGAACCGTGGGACCGGGAGATACGATTATTATTCCACGAGAAGCACATCGATCTGTTGTGAGTGGCCTCGTATTGTCTGGTGCAACACCAGTTTATATGGAGTGTCAGTTTCATGAGCGCTGGGGGATTCCGTTGGGCACTTCTACAGAGGCTGCTATTCAGACTATGGATGCTTATCCTGAGGCTAAAGCTATTTTACTAGTATATCCTAATTATTATGGAGTTGGTGTAGATATTGAGACTATTGTGAAAGCTGCTCACAAGCGTCATATGATAGTTCTTGTTGACGAGGCACATGGACCACATTTGCCTTTTGCTGAATTACTGCCTATTGAGGCGATAGAAGCAGGTGCTGATTTAGTAGCACAGAGCACGCATAAATCGGTAGGATCCTTAACGCAAACATCTTGGTTACTTGGGCGAGAAGGCCATATTAATGTACGTCGTATAACACAGATGCACCAAATGTTACAATCTACTAGCCCTAATTATCTATTCTTAGCATCTCTTGATATGGCGAGGTATCAATTAGCCACAGAAGGAAGAATTTTGGTGGAAAAGGCTGTTGATTTGAGTTTAGAGTTGCGACGTCGATTGATTGATATAGATGGAATTTCCATTATGGACAATATCAGTATAGGTGCTGTGAATTATGATGTTACGAAGGTACTTATCGATGCTAAAGACTTAGGACTTACAGGCGTTGAGTTTGAGCGCTTATTACGAGCTGAACATATTGAAGTAGAGTTGGTTCAAGCACATCATGTATTGGTATTAATTACTATTGGTGATTCCCATGAGTCAATACAACATTTAGTTGATGCAGTACAGCGTATCAGTAATAATTATAAAAAAAAGGCAATAAAAACAACAACCATTGATATGTTATCTAGTATTTTACCCATACCTAAGGTGGTGCTTTCACCACGAGATGCGATGTATAAAAAACGGAAACAAGTACTGTTAAAGGATGCATTGCATTGCATTTCTGGAGAAACCATATCCTATTATCCACCAGGTATTCCGTTTATTGCTGTAGGCGAAGAGATTACAGAATCTGTGTTACAATATATAGAGAAACGGAAGGATCTTGGGTATATCCCAAGTGGAGCTGAAGATATGAGTTTAGAACTGATATGGATTGTAGAGGAGTAAAATGGGGACCTTAATTATAATAGAAGGTGGCGATGGTAGCGGTAAAGCGACGCAAACAAAACGCCTAGTGGAGCGACTCACCGTAGAAGGACATCGTGTGCGCAGTGTTAGTTTTCCAAATTATGACAGCGATGCATCTATGCCTATAAAAATGTACTTATCAGGACAATTTGGCACTGATGTAAATGCTGTTAATCCTTATGTAGCGAGTACTATGTATGCTATCGACCGATTTGCGTCATATCGTACAGATTGGGAAGATTTTTATCAAAGTGGTGGCATCGTTGTAGCAGATCGTTATACGACGTCGAATATGGTGCATCAAATGGTAAAATATGAAAACTCTGAAGATAAAGCAAGTTTTTTAAATTGGTTAGAAGATTTTGAATTTAATAAATTTGGATTACCTCGTCCAGATGTAGTGTGTTTATTAGATGTTCCGCTAGGTGTGACAGAGTCGCTTATGACGGAACGTACTGGTAAAACTGGTGGTAAAACGGGGGATATTCATGAAAATAATCGCATGTATTTGCAGTCTGTGCACGATGCCTATGATGAGCTAGTACAGAAATATAATTGGCAACGTATTAGTTGTACATATACCGATGGTGAAAGTATGGAACAAATGCGTAGTATTGATGATATTCATAATGATGTATATCATATCGTTTCATCATATGTTGGGTCTAACTAGTATTCCCTTTAAAAAGTCGACGACTTCCTTTATAATAGTACTATTGACGGGAATTAATTCGAGGAGGATATATGTCATATTTTGATGCTGTTATAGGTCAAGAGACTATTATACAACACCTAACGGAATTAGTATCTCGCCAAACATTACCACATAGTTTGTTATTCTATGGTGAAGCAGGTCTTGGAAAGCTCGATATGGCTATCGGTTTAGCCTCCTTATTATTAGGGCGCCAAGTGTTTCGCGGTCATAATGGGATTGAGTATCTTCGCGAAGTTACTGATGCGCGCATAGCCAATGGAGAATCAGAGAAGAAAGTTGAATCTGAAGGGCTGCCTATTTATATGGATAAGGGGGATGCTTTTTGGATTCGTCCTATGAAGACAACCTTAAAAGTAGAACAATGGTATACATTATTGCAAGACCATTTAAGCGTAGCTGGACTTGGAAATCGCGTTGTTATTGTAGATGATTTTCACACGGCTAATGCTATTATGGCAAATGCCATGTTAAAAACTATAGAAGAACCACCAGTGAATGTATATTTTATTATTATTACCGATAAAATTAATACAGTTTTACCAACTATTGTATCTCGATGTATGGGGGTCAGTTTTCAGGCTGTTTCGGATGACGCGTTACGCCATGCTTTCAAAGATATCTCTGCAGAGGGAAATCTAGAGGAAGCTATTGCTATGAGCAATGGTAATCCTGCTGTTGTGAAGACCTTGCTTTCACAAGGGTCTATATCTATGCTGGATACGGCGGTGCGATGGATACGATTGTTGGGTACTGATGCTAAGTGGTTTAGTGAGATTGCATTAATATCCGAAAAATTGACTAGAGAAGAGGCATTAGAATTAATGCACTGGCTTCGGTTAGTGGCGCGGGATATGATGGCATTAAAATGTGGTGCATTATCGGCACAATTACAATTGCCTATGCATCGTATTACATTATTGAAAGTATTACCGTTTTGGTCTATGTCTGCGTTGTCGTCGGTGGTGACGGAAACATTAAAAGCAGAACAGGCATTGCGGTTGCATATAAAAATCGCTCTCGTGGTGGACGGTCTTAGTATCGCCCTTCATGATGCTCGTGAGGAGGTTTAGATGGTAACCATCGTTGGCGTACGATTTAAAAAGGCCGGTAAAATTTATTATTTTTTACCAGGAAACAATGAACTAGCTATTAATGATGGAGTCATTGTAGAAACGGCGCGTGGTGTAGAGTTTGGTACCGTTGTTATAGGTCCAAAGGATGTATTTGAAGACACTTTGGTGATGCCGGTAAAACCAGTAATTCGCAAAGCGACACCAAAGGATTTGAGACAAATTGAGAAAAATGCAGAGCGCGAGAAAAAAGCCTTTGACATATGTTTAGAAAAAATTGCAAAACGTAAATTGCCGATGAAGCTTATCAATGTGGAATATACCTTTGATATGAATAAAATCATTTTTTTCTTTACTGCTGATGGACGTATTGATTTTCGTGAGCTTGTTAAGGATTTAGCTAGTGTATTTAGAACTCGCATTGAATTGCGTCAAGTCGGTGTCCGTGATGAGGCTAAGGTTTTAAATGGTATCGGCGCCTGTGGGCGTTCACTATGTTGCTCTACGCATCTCGGTGACTTTACTCCTGTGTCTATTCGTATGGCAAAGGATCAAAACCTTAGCTTGAATCCTACTAAAATTTCTGGTGTATGTGGTCGTTTGATGTGCTGTTTAAATTATGAAGATGATTTATACAAAAAAGGTGGCGACTTGTATGTAAAAACAGAACGCCCTACATCAACATATGATAGTGAACCGCCAGGGATTGGTAAGGAAGTTGTTACTGATGAAGGTATTGGTAAGGTATTAAAGGTCAACTATCATAAGCATACTGTAAAAGTACAATTAGAGGCAGGTCGCACCATAGATTTGAAATGGTCCGATGTGGCATTACCAGATGAGTGATTCTTTACATAATAGGGAGAGCTTAGATGATTTAATTATCGACAATCTCCGTATTTACCAACGAGATGATGAATTTCGATTTTCTTTTGATGCCATAGCACTAGTTCATTTTTGCCGATTCAATGGTCGCCATCGCTATGTTGATTTAGGCACTGGCACAGGTGTATTGCCTTTAGTGGGTACATCATTAGGAGCTGGACATATTACAGGTATTGAAATCAATGTTGTTACGGCCGATTTAGCACAGCGTAGTGTAGCATATAATAATAAATCCGATGTAGTTCACATTGTACAGGGCGATTATCGTCAAATTTCGTATCACCAATTTGGTGCAAAACCCTTTGATGGCGTACTTGTGAATCCACCTTTTTTTGACTATGCTAGTGGTTTGGCGCCTTGTGAGAGGCAGCGACAATTGGCTCTTCATGATAAGCATACATCTCTTGAAGACGTAATAGCGTCTGCGAAGCGATTGGTGAAGTATAAAGGGCGTTTATGGATGGTATATAGCGCACCACGATTAGACTATGCATTACAAGTGTTACGGAATTATAACTTTTCGGTTAAGCGTATGCGTATGGTTCATGGCATGGTGGATAAGCCTGCTAAAATTGTATTAATTGAAGCCATTAGTGGTGGACAGCCAGGTATGATTGTAGAACCACCATTAATTATCTATGTAAAACCACAAGTGTACACAAAGGAGGTGTCCCAGTGGTATGAACGAAAATAAAAAGGGCACCTTATATTTAGTGCCTACACCAATTGGCAACTTAGAAGATATGACATATCGTGCCGTACGTGTTTTAGGCGAAGTGGATGCTATCGCTGCAGAAGATACGAGGCATACTGGCATTCTATTAAAACATTTTGATATTAGTAAACCACTTATTTCGTATCATGAACATAATAAAACAGAAAAGGGCACTGCTATTATTGATATGTTGTTGGAAGGGAAGGACATTGCTTGTGTAAGTGATGCGGGCATGCCTGCCATATCAGATCCTGGTGCTGATTTAGTGGCAAAAGCTATAGATGCAGACCTTGAAGTGGTTCCCTTACCGGGGCCTAATGCAGCATTGACCGCTCTTATTGCATCTAATTTAGATACAAAGCAATTTACTTTTGTCGGCTTTTTGCCTAAACGAGGTAAGCATCGAAATGAAGTATTACAGTTGATGGCTAAACAAACAGGTACATTATTATTTTATGAAGCACCACATCGATTAGAAGAGGTGCTTTTCGATATGTATAAAGTTTTTGGTAACAGGCCTATTACTATTGCTAGAGAGCTAACGAAAAAGTTTCAAACTTTTATGCGTAGTGACTTAGCTAGTATTTGTAAAGATGTAACACAAATTACTTATAAAGGTGAATTTGTCCTTGTTGTAGGAGGCGTTGAAACGGGGACTAATACTGAGGTAGTCACGGATGAGCCTATTTCCTATGAGGAGGAGGTAACAAAATTAATTGCTGGTGGAATGGCTAAGAAAGAAGCCATTCGAGAAGTGGCAAAACGCTTTGGTGTATCACGGCGGGATGTATATAATCTAGTAGAACGTCAATAACAACGATAATCATATATGGCGATATATTAGTGGACGTTCAGCTTTCATAGATATGGTTATATACATAGTTACTATACATTGTGAACATTGATATAGAATATTTAATAGAGTTATTGTGATTAAGGAGTATACGATGGGTCAATCGAAAAAAACATATTATATTACAACCCCAATTTACTATCCAAGTGCCAAATTGCATATTGGTCATACATATTGTACATCTGTAGCCGATACGATTGCGCGTTTTAAACGCCTTGTTGGCTATGATGTACGTTTCTTAACTGGTTCTGATGAACACGGTCAAAAAATTCAACGTGCTGCAGAAGCAGAAGGTATTACACCATTAGAGTATACTACGAATATCGTGAATGGGTTTAAAGCGTTATGGGAAAAAATGCATATTTCCAATGATGATTTCATTCGTACTACTGATGCACGCCATGAAAAAGTAGTGCAAGAACTATTCACAAAAGCTTATGAAAAAGGCGACATTTACAAGGCAGAATATGAAGGTTGGTATTGTACACCTGACGAAACATTCTGGACAGAACAAAAATTAGGACCTAATCATACATGTCCAGATTGTGGTCGACCTGTAGAACGGGTTAAAGAAGAAAGTTATTTCTTTAAACTCGGTAAATATACTGACCAATGGCTTCAATTTATCGAAGAAAATCCAGATTTTATCCAACCAGAATCTCGCCGTAATGAAATGATTCAATTCGTAAAACAAGGTTTAGAAGATCTTGCTGTATCTCGTACATCCTTTGATTGGGGGATTAAGGTGCCATTTGACCCTAAACATGTTGTATACGTATGGTTTGATGCATTGGTGAACTACATTAGTGCATTAGCACCATTTGATGGGGATGGCGAATTATATAAACGGTATTGGCCAGCCGACCTTCATTTAGTGGGTAAAGAAATCGTTCGTTTCCATACTATTATTTGGCCTATGATGCTCATGAGTTTAGAGCTACCTATTCCTAAAAAAGTATTTGGTCACGGTTGGATGATTGTGGACGGTACAAAAATGAGTAAGTCCTTGGGTAATGTTATCGATCCAAATCCGTTGATTGATACGTATGGTGCAGATTCTTTACGTTACTATTTATTGTCCGAAATCCAATTAGGTAATGATGGTAATTTTACTTTGCCTAATTTTGTTACTAAAATTAATGCTGATTTGTCTAATGACTTAGGCAATCTTTTAAATCGTACCATTGCGATGATTCAAAAATATCATGATGGTGTGATTACGAAAACGGCTGATATAGATGAACTTGATAAGGAAATATCTACATTAGCAGAGAAAACAGTGGCTGATTTTGAAGCACAAATGGAGGCTATGGAAATCAATAAAGCTCTTAAAACAGTATGGGCTTTCATCGGTCGTATGAATAAATATATTGATGAAACTATGCCGTGGGTATTGGCGAAGAGTGAAGCTGAATCTGATGTGCTACGTTTGCAATCCGTTATGTATCATTTGGCTGAAAGCTTGCGTATCATTGCTGTATTGGTGAGCCCTGTTATTCCTGTAGGGGCACCTAAAATTTGGAATCAGTTAGGTTTAGCAGGTTTTAATGAGGCACAACTTGATACAGTCCGTACTTGGGGTGGTATTGAATCCGGTACAACTGTTGTGAAAGGTGAACCAATTTACCCTCGTTTTGAAATTCCTGAAATGGTAGATGTTGTAGAAACTGAGAAAGACGTAGAAGAAGTAGATACTTCGGCGATTCCTCCTTTAAAAGAACATATTACATACGATGATTTTGATAAATTAGATCTTCGTGTTGCTAAGGTATTAACTTGTGAAAAGGTACCAAAATCTAAAAAATTATTGAAATTCACTTTGGATATTGGCTTGGAAGAGCGTACCGTAGTGAGCGGTATTTCTCAATATTATGAACCAGAGCAAATGATTGGTAAAAAAGTTATTTACTTAGCGAATTTGGCGCCTAAAAAATTGATGGGCATTGAGTCATACGGTATGATTTTATCTGGTTCTGATTGGGAAGAAAATCTCGAAGTCACTAATATTGAGTCTTTACCAGCAGGGAGCATTGTTAAATAATGAAACTCTTTGATACCCATGCTCACATTAACGATAATCGCTTCGATAATGATAGAGCTGATATGATTCAATCTTGCTTTGATGCTGGTGTTGAATATATTATGATTCCTGGTGTTGACAGAGGCACTGTAGAATCAGGTGTAGCATTAGCAGAAGCGTATTCTAATCTCTATGCTGCTGCAGGTACCCATCCACATGAATCAAAAGATTTTACAGATGCTGATTATGAATATTATAAGGAATTAGCATTGCACCATGATAAGGTGCGCGCTATTGGTGAAATTGGTTTAGATTATTATTATGATTTTTCTGATAGAGATACACAAAAACGTGTGTTTGTTTGTCAATTAGAATTAGCTCGTGATGTAGATTTGCCAATTATCATTCACGATCGTGATGCGCATGGTGCTATTATGGATATTCTTCGCAATGAAGGGAAAGGTAACTGGGGTATATTCCACTGTTATTCTGGCAGCTGGGATATGGCAAAGGAACTCATTAAAATGGGATATTATATTTCCTTTGCTGGGCCTGTAGTGTTCCCTAAGTCTACATCATTAAAAGAAGTGGCAAGACAAGTGCCGTTAGATCGTATTCTTATTGAAACAGATTCACCATATTTGACGCCACCTCCATTTAGAGGACGTCGAAATGACCCTAGCAAAACACAGTTTGTAGCTGAGGAAATTGCAGTGTTAAAAGGAATGGATGCAAATGAATTTGCCGCTATTGCTTATGAAAATGGGAAACGAGTATTTGGCATCGAGTAATATAAACGCGGTTCTTCTTCGGAAGAACCGCGTTTTTCTATGTTATACTTAATATATATAATCTATACACAATAAGGGTTTCGTGTATGAGAAGGATGATAGTATGGAACGTATTGCATTTATTGATTTAGGATCGAACTCAGTTCGTTTTGTTATATATGAAATTTCAGATACCGGCAGTTATCGACTCATTTATCAAGAAAAGGATAGTATTCGCCTTAGTGAAAATATGTGGGGTCGTCATGCACTTACTGAAGAGGCTATGGCGCGTGCATTGCGATCATTGCAATCTTTTGTGCATATGGCAGAGGCTATGGATGTAGACAGCATTAAAGCTGTAGCAACAGCTGCGGTGCGTTTAGCCAATAATGGAAACGATTTTATTGAACGCGTAAAAGCTGAAACAGGGCTCATTTTAGAATGTATTTCTGGTGAAGAAGAAGCCCGTTTAGGTTTTCTAGGGGTTATTAATACCATTGGGCTCAATGATTTTGTTATTTTTGATTTAGGTGGGGCTAGTACAGAAGTGACACTCGTTAAGAATCGTAATATTAAATATTCTACGAGTCTTCCTATTGGCGCCTTAACACTAACTGGAACGTATCAAAAAGGAGATGAGTTAACAGATAAAGAATATCAGAAGATGGTGAAAGTTATTAAAGCAACCATCAGTGAACATAGTTGGCTAAAGAATGCCAAGATACCGCTCTTAGGTATTGGTGGGACGGCACGAAATATAGCTAAAATGGATCAACGTAAATTATCCTATCCCATCACAAAGCTTCATAATTATGAAGTTCCATACCACAGATTTATAGAATTATTAGATGAGGTTAAATCAAAACCATTAGCTCAACGAAAAAAAATCAGTGGACTCTCTTCTGAACGAGCGGATATTATCATTGCAGGCATGACCATCGTGCAAGAATTATTTAATTATGTAAATAGTAAAACCATCGTCGTTGGAGGTTCCGGTTTACGGGAAGGTCTGTTTTATGATTACTATGGAACACAATATTTAGGTGGCAATCCTATTATTCCTGATATTTTGATTCACTCTGCTGAAAATGTATTATTAGGGATGACTAAACACGAATTAGTCCATGCTAAATATATTGCTAAATTGGCGGACACCTTGTTTATCCAATGGAAACCACTGCATAAAGCGGATATTAATTTACGTCGTTGTTTACAAGTAGCTGCTTTATTACATGACATAGGAAAACGAGTTAACTATTATAGCCATGCACGTCATGGCTGTTATATGTTGGTGAATAGTAATCTATATGGAATTAGTCATGTAGAACAAGCCTTTTGTGCATTTCTTGTGATGAATTCTCACGGTTTGACACCTAAGGAATATAAAAATTTCTTGTATGGTAAATTATTAGATGATGAACAGCGTTTGATGGGACAAAAATTAGCGATAATTTTGGCCATTGCTGAGGCTCTTGATGAAAGTCATGAACAGTTGATTTCTGAGGTACGTACAAAAATAAATACAGATGATGTATATCTTACTATTATGTACCCAAAGGAACGAGATATTTCTGTTACTGAAGCAGCAGTTAATAAATTAGTGAAAGCTTTTAAAAAAGAATTTAAACGTCATTTACATATAGAATGGTTCTCTCGATAGGAGGTTTATATGGCATTACCAAAAGTTCTTCGATATGCGATTTTGCATGTCGGATCCAGTAGTATGAGCATTACTATATTAGAGTACGCCGGTATTGATGATGTAAGGGTCATTGATTATGCATCGAGAGAGGTGACATTTGGAGAAGAATTATTTCAAACGTCACGGCTCAGTTTTAAAACCATAGAAGAAATTTGTAGCATTCTAAAAGGCTATAAACAATTAATGATGGACTATAATGTGACACGTAGTCGATTATACGGTACAACAGTGATTCGAGAGGCTCATAATCGACGTAGCATTTTAGATCAAATTTTTATTCAAACCGGTATGCGAGTAGAAGTTATCGACATGCCGAAGGAAGTCTATTTTAAGTACGCTTTGCTCTATTATGAAATGATGTATTGCCAGAAAGCTGTAGATCCATCAAAGGCGTGTTTATTTGTGGATATTACGTCTGGCGGTGTGGGACTAACGGTGTGGAAAGGGGAACGCCTATTATTTCAGCGGAATATGCATAGTGGGTCTTTGCGTGTTATGGAATCTTTTAATCGCAATCAACGGGCATCGATTTCTTTTAGCAGGGCTATTACAGAATATTTGCATCGTATGATTAGTCCATTGCGAGAAGAGTTGCAAACCTTTGATATAGACAGCATTATTCTCTCTGGTGATGAAGCTCGTTTAATGGCACAATTAATGGGATATAATCAATCTGAATCTTTTATTACTATCAGTCCAGATCCTTTTAATGAATTGATTAGTTCCTTTGATGGTATAACGGCTACTAAATTAATCAGTCGCTATAAAATACCTGAATTTAAAGCTAATATTTTGATGCCTATGATGATTTTGTTTTATGAAATTATTTCAGCTATTGAACCAGCACAGTTGATATTTAGTAGTTTTTCCTTTTCCCAAGGGATTAGTTGGTTTTATGGTGTGGAAGCGGAAAATAATCCCTATATGTATCAGTTGCGAGAGCAAAATGCTGATTTAGCTAGAGCTATTGCGGCGCGTTATCATACGGATGCAGTGCATGATAAAGAGGTAGAGCGGTTTAGCTCGTTGTTCTGCAATGCATTACGCCATAAAGGATTACCAGAACGATGGGGATATTTGTGCCGTATTGCATCTATACTTTGTTCAGTAGGTAAATTTGTAAGTCTACGTAATCATGGTGAACACGCGTATCATATCGTTATGGGCACCGATATATTTGGACTTTCAGAAGAAGAAAAACAAGTAGTAGCCACCGTGGTATATTACCATTACAAAGGTAATCCATCTGACGATGACGAGTATTTTAGAGTGCTTACGGAGTTGCAAAAAATACAAGTAACTAAGTTAGTCGCAATTATTCGCGTAGCCTGTGCCCTTGATGCAGGGAGCAATCAAAAGGTTGAAGATATACGCATAGAAGAAGTGGAAAATACACTAGTTGTGCATGTAAAAACAAAGGAAAATATATCCTTAGAATGGTGGACCTTCAATCGTGATGCTCTATATTTCAGTGAAATATTTGGTATGGAAATTTCATTGGCCATAGGAGGGGTGTAGATGTTTACAAGTCCTAAATATTATTTTAATCGTGAATTATCATGGTTAAAGTTTAATCAACGGGTATTGTTAGAATCAATGGATACGACGAACCCGTTGATGGAACGATTACGATTTTTAGCTATTGCTGGGGCAAATTTAGATGAGTTTTTTATGATTCGCGTTGCAGGTCTTCGCCATCAAGCCATGAATGGTATCGTAAAATATGATGCCGCCCATATGGATGCAAAGGCACAGCTAAAAGCTATCGATGAGTCTGTGCAACGTTTAGTGTCTATGCAGTATACATATTTGCATACAGTATTAGAGGAATTAGAATCATATGGATTTTATTTTACGACTCCTGATGCGTTAGATGTAGAAACTAAAACATGGTTGCGCCATTATTTTGAAGAGCAAGTGTATCCTGTAGTTACGCCGTTGGCAGTAGATTCTGGACATCCATTTCCTTTCCTTGCTAATCATACGATGAATGCTATTGTTCGCATATTTCAAGTGCAGTCAGATGGAACGAAAGAGTATAAGATTGCTATTTTGCCAATTCCTTCTGTTTTAGACCGGATTATTGAAGTGCCTACTAAACATAATAAAGAGCATTGTTTCGTATATTTAGAAGATGTTATCACTTATTATGCAACACAATTTTTCCAAGGTTATGGAATAGAAGAGTATATGATTTTCCGTATTACTCGTGATGCAGATTTAGAAATAGATGAAGCTGAGGCTACTGATTTACTTACCGAAGTAGAAGCGTCCTTGCGACGTCGTAGACGTGGTGATGCAGTGCGCATAGAAGTAGCTGGTATGGGTGCAAAAGATTTACTTGGCATTGTGTTGCGCAGTGTTGAGCTAGAAGAAAAGGATGTTTATCGTATTGATGGTCATTTAGATTGTCGTATGTATTTTGATTTTTCAAATTATCCTGGTTATGATGATTTACGATATAAGCCATTTGAACCGAAGCCACCAAGTGAGTTAATTGGTTGTGAAGAAGACAGTATATTAGATATTATTCGTAAACGCGATATTTTTGTACATCATCCATTCGAGTCTTTCAATGTAGTTGAGCAATTTGTTGCACAAGCTGCCATAGATCCTAATGTATTGGCTATTAAGCAGACCTTATATCGCGTTAGCGGTGATTCTCCGATTATTTCAGCCCTTATTAAGGCAGCTGATAATGGGAAGCAAGTAACGGTATTAATGGAAGTAAAAGCTCGTTTTGATGAAGAAAATAACATTATTATGGCTCGTAGATTAGAAAAAGCTGGGTGTCATGTTATTTATGGATTAAAAGGGCTAAAGACTCATTCTAAAATTACTATGGTGGTCCGTCGAGAAGAGGACGGTATCCGTCGTTATGTTCATTTGGCTACAGGCAATTATAATGGGAAAACTGCTCGTATTTATACAGATTGTGGTATTTTCACTTGTAATGACGAATATGGTGCTGATGCATCGCGATTCTTTAACCTTATTTCGGGATATTCAGATCCACCGATTTGGAATAAATTTATCGTGGCGCCTCTTAATTTGAGAGAACGCATTATGGCTCTTATTGAAGAAGAAATTGAAGCTGCTAAGTGTGGAGAAGAAGGATATATTATTGCCAAGATGAATTCGTTGTTAGATAAACGAGTTATTGCCAAGCTGTATGAGGCTTCTTCGCATGGCGTAAAAATAGATTTAATTGTTCGTGGTATTTGTACATTGCGTCCTGGTATTCCTGGCGTTAGTGATCATATTACAGTGCGGTCTATTGTAGGGCGTTTTTTAGAACATCATCGTTTATTTTATTTTAGAAATAGAGGTAATGATAAAATCTTCCTTTCCAGTGCAGATTGGATGCCTCGAAACTTAAATGAACGGGTAGAGCTTATGATTCCGATTGAAGATAAACGTCATAAAGCACGAATTAAATGTATTTTAGATTTATATTTAGCAGACACCTTGAAAGCACATGTGATGAGAGCTGATGGTTCTTATAAACGTCCTAGTGATGAGGAGGGGCCATTATCTGCACAAGAAGAGCTGATGGAGGCAGCAAATACACAAGAAATTAAAGAGCATATGACCGTTATTGAGCGATTTAAGCCTATGTTTAAAATGAAAGAATAATGAAATATAATGCAGTGTATATAGTTCTACAATTATTTGTATGATTATGATTAAAAAATACTGTATTTATCTATATTTTTACTTCCACATTATTTTGTGAATGAAATAAAAATGAAATTTAATAAATTTTTATAAATGTTGGTAACAATATAAAAACTCATAAAAATACATATTAAAAAATAAAAATACTATATATACTATATATAGTGGTAGTACCATATATATATGCACAATTTTGCTTATATAGTATGTTATCGATAATAATCAATATGTGTTTGTGTGGTGGACATATTTAGAAAAAAACATATATAGATAAAATAAGAATTCAATATTTATAAGCGTTTATAGCTTATTGTTAACCATTGCTGTTTGACAGGTTGTATCTAACTGTAGTAGAATGTGTGTATTACAGGAGGGATTTCAACATGAAAATTCAAAAAACACACAAGCGATATGTATCGTCTGTGGTTGCTGGATTGATGGTAACTGCAATAACCCTAACTGGTTTTTCTTATAATGATAAGACTGTTACAATTATGGCTGATGGTGCGGCACATACTGTTAAGACTCATTTAAATTCTAATGAGGGTATTGTGCGTAATGCAGGTATTCAACTAAGTCCAAAAGATAAGGTTCTAAGTGATTCTAGTACTGTTCAGAATGGATCTACTTTAACTGTTGTTAGAGCATTTCCCGTGTCTGTTACTGTAAATGGTAAAACTAGAGTTGTATATACTACACAAACAACCGCAGCAGATTTAGCTAATGAATTGGGCTTTAAATCGCCTAATTATACAACAACAACTGATGGTGCTATTCAAAATGGTAGCGCGATTACAATTTTACAAGTCACCAGTCGTTCTCTTAATACCGTGAATAAAGATATTCCTGTTCAGGTAATTCGTGAAAAAGATGATACTATGGCATTAGGTGAGGAACGAGTAGTTCAAGTTGGACAACCTGGTTCTGAACAAGTGCAAGTTGAAACATTGTATAATAATGGTACAGTGATTAAAACAAATGATTTGTCTAAACAAGTCATAACAAATATGACACCTACTATTATTAAAGAAGGTACACGTGAGGTCACTACATCTAGCAATGTAGCTGGTCGTGCATCTCGTGCTATCGTAATGGAAGCATCTGCTTACCTTGCTAGTGATGGCGATGGATATGGCATTACTGCTACAGGTATTCCTGCGGTGCGCGGTGTTGTTGCTGTTGATCCTGATGTAATTCCATTGGGAACACGCTTATTTATCCCTGGCTATGGTGAGGCTGTAGCAGCAGATACAGGTGGCGCGATTATCGGAAACAAAATTGACTTAGTTATGGATTCCTACGGTGAGGCGATGGATTTTGGTCGCCGAGACGTTACTGTATATGTGTTAGATTAATATAATCATATATGATGGATACTATCTCTTAATATAGGCTTATAGGACAAAAAGTGTGTGTAAAAACCCTTGTAATACTAGTAAATATCTAGTGTTATAAGGGTTTAATCT
>NZ_RQUY01000028.1 GCF_003992125.1 Veillonella caviae
GATTTTTGACGAATATATGACGATATAACAAAAAACCGCTGTATTACAGCGGTTTTTGTTCTAATAGATATACTGCTATTGTAACATAAAAACGCCGTCCCAAAAGGGACGACGTTATGTATACATAAATTACCACATGCCGATAACTTTCATCCACAACGAACCAATACCTACAAAGATAATAAGGTTGATAACGGATGCGATGAAACCGAGTTTCCACCATTCATTTTGTGTTACATAGCCCGTATTAAATACAACCGGTGCTGGACCTGCTGCATAATGTGTCAAGGACATACAGAGATTAGATGTAAAAGCAATCATAAGCAAAGTCAACATCGGTGGTGCACCAGCAGAGATAGCAATAGCAGAGAATGCTACGAACATAGCAGATATATGTGCTGTTAAGGATGCAAACACATAATGTGCGTATAAGTTGGCTACAACAGCAACGATAAAAGCCAGAAGCCACGAGCCTTCTGGCACATAAGTACCAAGAAGAACAGTAAACCATTTAATAAATCCAAATTTAGATAAGAATCCTGCAAAGGCCATCAAGGTCCCCATCCAAACTAGTGTATCCCATGCACCTTTTTCACTTTTCACATCATCCCATACAAGAACGCCTGTACCTAAAAGGATTGAAATACCTAGGAATGCTACAACGGTAGCATGGAGATTAGTAAACTGAGCTGTAGCCCATAAAGCCAATGCTAATATAAATACGCCAAGCATAATCCATTCTTGTACAGACATAGCACCAAGACTCTTTAATTCTTCGCGAATCATCGCTTGAGCTTCACGAGCATCAGTGATTTCTGGAGGATACATTTTATAAATAAAATATGGCATAATGATAAGTGCCAAAATACCAGGTACAATGGCTGCTATTGCCCAATCCCCCCATGTAATAGTGATACCAAAGGATTGTAATGCCAATGCAGCTACTAAGGTATTACCCGCCATAGCTGTCATAAACATAGCAGATGTAATAGTATTAACTTGATAAATAGATTGCATCAGAAAAGCACCAATTTTTCTTGGACTTTCTTGTGGATCAGAACCAAATGCCTTTGCCAAGCTAGCCGTAATCGGCATTACGACGCCACCGACGCGGGCTGTATTAGATGGTGTAGCTGGCGCTAAAATCAAATCAGATAAAGCCAATGCATAGGACAACCGCAAAGAACTACTACCAAAAGCAGCAATCAAATTATACGCAATCCGTTTACCTAAACCTGTTTTAATAAAACCGCGGGAAAATAAGAATGCTGCCACGATAAGCCAAATCGATGAATTAGCAAAACCAGATAGACCGTCCCCAATTTTTAATGTATCTGTTAAAGCTGCTACTGTAATAACAATGATAGACACACCACCAATTGGCAATGGTTGCGTTACAAACCCTGCGATGGTAGCCACAAAGATAGCAAATAGATGCCATGCTTGCGGTGTTACCCCTTCTGGATTTGGTATCATCCAAATGACGACACCAAGAATGATAGGCACGAGCCAATGCATTAATTTTTTCATTTCCTGACCTCCTACTTAGGATAATATAAAAATATAACCAAGATTAACACCATATACTTTAAAATACTATAAAACTCATCACATTTACCGTATATTATTTTTATATTTCTACACATATTAAGGCCCTGTACAAAAATAATATAAAATTACATAGTTATTGTAACAATACATAAAATCATAGGACAAATATAAATTAATGTGTTAGGAATAAATATAATTTATAACAAGCAAAAAAGCTGCACACCGGAGTGTACAGCTTTCATTTTATTGTGGCAAAGCAACGTCTTCGAGGTTTGTTGTTTCGATAGACTCAATATCGCCAGCATCGCAAAGGTTTGCAATATTTGGATCAATTGGTAATCGTCCTAATAACAAGAGGCCATATTTTTGTAAGATTTCTTCAATGTGGCTTTCACCAAAAATCTTGTAATCCTTGCCATTATCTGGACAATGAAAATAGGAGTAATTTTCCACAACACCGATGATAGGAACTTGCATTAAATCAGCCATTTTTACAGCTTTTTCAACAATCATCGACACCAAATCTTGAGGGGATGTAACGATAATAATACCGTCTAATTTCAAGGATTGGTATACAGTGATAGCAACATCACCTGTACCAGGTGGCATATCAACAAATAAATAGTCGATATCTTTCCAAATTACATCACTATAGAATTGTTTTACTACATTGCCAAGGATAGGACCACGCCAAAGAACAGGATCTGTATCGTTTTCCAACAAAAGGTTAACAGACATAACGTCTATGCCACCTTTAGAGGTAACAGGATACATACCAACTTCATCAGCATATGCTTTTTCTTTGATACCAAACATTTTAGGAATAGATGGACCTGTAATATCAGCATCCAATATACCTACTTTATAACCTTTACGAGCCATTGTTAAGGCCATCAAACTTGTAACAGAAGATTTACCTACGCCACCTTTGCCGGATACAACACCGATGACATGTTTTACGGAACTCAATTCGTGTAATGGAGCCGTTAAATCTTGTGGTTGTTGTGGTTGAGCACTGCTGCTGCAACCTTGAGATTGAGATGGGCATCCACCGCAATCACTACTGCTACCGCAACCCATTGTAAACACCTACTTTCTATAGGGACTTTCCCTAAATCTATGTAATGATATTGTTTATGTATTGTAAATACTATCGTTGCTGAAAGCCTATAGCTTTCACAGATATTTACAGTTCTATTGTATCATGTTATATCCATTGTTATCAATATACCAATAAAATTCCCCTATTACATTTCTATATAAGAATATAATAAATACTGTTTTATACTACTCTATATCAGCAAAGAAGTTTAATGATACATTATTCACCACAGAATTCTTTTGTTAGTCCGCAAAGGATATCCATACCTTTCTCAATTTCAGAAATGGTTGGCACTGTGTAACTCAAACGGAATGCATGACCATTGGTAACACCATCTGCCGCAAAAGCACCACATTTAATGATTCCCACATTTTTATCCATACAAGCTTCAAAAAAGGCATCACAATCTACTGATTCAGGCATTGTCATCCACGCAAACATACCGCCTGTAGGCTCTGTCAAATGAACTTTAGAACTGCCTTTTTCTTTAAATACGCGCATCATAGCATCGCATTTTGATTTATATACGGCGCGCACATTCTCTAAATGTTCATCATAATTGATGTGATCTAACACATGAGCTACTACCTTTTGTGTTACCAATGGCATTTGACCAGCCGTATTATTTTTCAATGCTTGAATAGTGCTGATAACATCTTCTGGACCTAACAAGAAACCAACACGAAGACCTGCTGACAAGGTTTTAGAATAAGAACCTGCATAAAGTACGCGATTTTCTGTATCAAAAGATTTAAAACTCGGTACATGGTCTCCAGCGAAACGAATTTCACCATATGGATCATCTTCATAAATAAATAAATCATATTTTGATGCAATAGCATAAATCTCTTTACGTCTCTCTAGAGGCATCGTAATACCTGTAGGATTTTGGAAATTAGGAATAAGATAAATATATTTCCCTTTTCCCGATTTTGCTGCTGTCTCTAATTCACTAGGAATCATACCATGTTCATCAGTTTTAATACCGATTGCCTTTCCACCCATATTACGTACCGAATTAATAGCGCTGGTGAAAGTATAATCATCCATATATACCTCATCGCCTGGTTCCAATACAGTAATCGGTACTAAACCTAGTAATTGCCCCGCACCATTTGAAATAATAAGACCTTGTCCTTCTAAATTCATATGGTGCACTGTAGACAATCGTTGTAATGTTAACTCTGCCAATCTTGCATCCCCTTGCATAGGACCATATTGTAATAAACTCATAGGATTGTCATGGACGATGGCATCAAAAGCATCTTGGATAACCTTCACAGGTATCGCCTCTGGTGCAGGGTTACCGATGCCAAAGCTAATAAATCCTGGTACTCCTACACCGCGTTCAAACACTTCGCGAATAAAATTAGGACCTTTTAATGTTACACGTTCAGGAAGAGAAAAACTCATATTGCACCTCTTATATGTTAATGATGATACTACACGATAAAGGTTCTGCTATTTTTCGATATTGTTTTCGCTATTACGCTTATTCATATATCGTTTATAAACCTTCCACAAAATAAAATATACTACTGCTGCCACTACTACGATTATACCTAATCGGCTCATATTATCTTGATAGTTGACGATATCTGTACCAATGGCTACTTCTAATGCAGTAGATGGGAATTTGCCAATCAGATTCGCCAAGATATAATCGCGCGGTTTAATTTTACTAATAGCCCCTAATGCAGTGATTACACCAGATGGAAAATATGGTAGCGATCGGGCAAATAACATAACTACGAAACCATTTTTACCGGAAAAATCATCTACTTTCATCAGCACGGTACTCTTAGCAATCAGCTTATCTGCCGTATCTCTAAGGAAATAACGCATAATGTAAAAACTGATAATAACGCCAATCGTTTCAGCTAACCAAGAAATAATAATTCCAGGCCACATACCGAAGACAAGACCATTAGCAGTGGAAATAAAAATGGATGGTAAGAAACCCACAGCATTGACAAATATATCGAGGACCATGCTGACCACCATCGCCATCGGCCCAAAACCTTGGATGTAAGTGGCGATTTCCTCCATACTACCAGATGTAGCCAAATGCCACATGGTAGGGTAAAACGTTGGATCTAGTACATGAATGACTACGAGCACAACGACCAATAAAAAGCTGGCAAGTAACTGTATTCCTTTTTCACCGAACAGCATAGGATTTTGATTTTTCATAAAAACCTTTCAACATAATCGACTTATTATTGATACCTCACAAATCATAGGACATATAACAAAGCATCAACTTTTACAAAGATAATTCTATTATATCATCATTCTATAGAAAATATATAAGTTAATCATTATATTTTATAAAAACCATTCAATTATGCCTAACTTCATTGCTATATCTCCATACATACTTTATGATTAAATTAAGAAATTAACGTACTGATTAAAGGAGCAACTATCATGAAAACACCAGTAATAAATGATAAATGTTACGCAGGTATTCTGTTAGCAGCCATAGGAGATGCACTGGGTTGGCCTTATGAAAACCCTAGACGTATAAGCAACTTAGAAGAATTACAGCCCGGGTATTTTCATAATTGGTTCCGACGCATGGGTAGTCGAGGAATCACAATGAAAACATTAGAACCTTTAGAAAAAGGTAACTATAGTGACGATACACAAATGACATTGATGACATTACGCTCACTATTATCGCAAAATGAAAATGCCCATTTTATTAAGGAATTAATTTATTTTTTACATTATCAACGCGGCGGTGGACGTTCTGTAAAATCATCGGCTAAAGCTTATCTAGAAAACTCGACGCCATGGTTTCATGAAAGCTGTAAAAACTATTTTACAGCCCGTAGTAATGGCGGCATGATGCGCCAATTCCCGATCGTTATTCAACATCGCAATGATACATCACTAGAGTCCCTTCTTTTTCATATAGCTCATCATGGTCTATTAACCCATGGTCATCCAGAAGCAGTTATAGGTACTATGATAATAGGATTATTACAGTTCTATGCATTACATAAAAGTAAAGAAACAACCTTTTTAGAATATATAGATTACATAGAAGAACAGGATGCTTTATGGTCCACATTACCTATCGATGCATTCCCAAAAGACTTTCACCAACAATATAAAAAGATAATTGGTCAAAACTATGAACTCACTTGGCAAAATACAGTTACCGAATATATGACAACCTTATCTAAGTTAAAAGATGATTTAATCCATCAAACAGATATAAGAACAATATTAAGTAAATTTCACATCCATAATCGTAATAGAGGATATGGAATTTCAACAGTACTATCTGTACTATATTATTTAGAATATTACTATAAAAATCCTATAGAAGGATTTATTGCTTGTACTACAAACTCTAGTATCGACTGTGATACATCAGCCTCTATTCTCGGTTCAATCCTAGGTGCTCGATATGGATCTTCAATAATTGCAGAACATTGGAATGAAGTACAAGATTATCTATATATGAAACAACTTGTCTCTTATTTGTTAGCTGACAATCCTAATGAACTATATACGAAATCTATAGAAAAAGAGCTAGAAAACCAATCTCACCTCTCATGGATATCTACCCCCATAGAACCGGCTATTACAGAGCCAGCGTCTATATTAGCGACCTATAAAACAACGCAAACCTATCGCCAACCATATAAAACAGTACTAGGTCAAACGTATTACGTAGTATATAGAGAAAAACTATAGTGTTAATTAATAATCACCCTATATTAGAACTTTGATTTATAAATATGGTAACATATAATACATATACTAAGAATAATGGCAATTCTAATTATTTATATGAAAGAAGGTATACTATGGTCGAAATTGGTCAATCTAGTACTGCTACAGTCGTAGTTAATGAAAGTAATATTGCAAAAACAATGAAATCTGGCTCCTTAGATGTATTCGCTACACCTGCTATGTGCGCTCTCATGGAAGAAGCAGCTCAAGCAGCTGTACAACCACATTTAGAAGATGGTGAAGGCACTGTAGGTATCTCCTTATCTATTTCTCACGATGCACCGTCACCTATAGGTGCAACGATTACAGCTAAGGCTACGGTAGTGGCTATAGAAGGACGTAAAATTTCTTTCCACATTGAAGCTCATGATGGCGTCGGTGTCATTGGGAAAGGCACACATGATCGATTTGTGATTAATAACGAAAAATTTATGGCAAAGGTGGCTACAAGAAATACGGCTAATTAATATCCAATACAAAAACGACACTAATCAACATGACTAGTGTCGTTTTTTCTTACTATGTAATAGTTCGTAACCTAACCAATAAAATTAGCAAATAGTTACTACCCATCCTTCTGGTGCTTCAATTTCACCATGTTGGATGCCGAGCAATGTATCATATAATTTTTTAGTCATTGGGCCCATTTCTTCCATACCAGCCGGCACATTAATAGTACCATTAGGAGTATCGATTTGACCTACTGGAGAAATAACAGCTGCTGTACCACAAAGGCCGATTTCAGCAAAGTCTTTCAATTCATCTACATGAACAGGACGATGTTCTACTTTCATTCCAAGGTAATGTTCCGCTACATACATTAAGGAGCGACGAGTAATAGATGGTAAAATACTATCAGATTTAGGTGTTACTAATGTACCGTCTTTTGTAATAAAGATAAAGTTAGCACCACCAGTTTCTTCTACATGAGTACGTGTAGCCGCATCAAGATACATATTTTCAGCATAACCTTTATTGTGTGCATCTGTAATAGCATACAAGCTCATAGCATAATTAAGACCTGCTTTAATATGACCAGTACCGTGAGGTGCAGCGCGGTCAAAATCTGTAGTGCGGATTTTAATTGGTTTCGCACCGCCTTTAAAATACGGTCCTACAGGTGTTGTAAATACACGGAATTGATATTCATCGGCAGGTTTTACACCAATAACAGAATTTGTACCCATCATGTAAGGGCGAATATAAAGGCTTGCACCATGACCATATGGAGGTACGAAATCTTTATTAGCTTTTACAACTGCTTTAATAGCTTCTAAGAAACGACCTTCTGGCAATGTTGGCATTACAAGACGCTCAGCAGATTGATTTAAACGTTCTGCATTAAGATCTGGACGGAAACAAACAATATGACCATCTTTTGTATAGTATGCTTTCAACCCTTCAAAAATAGTTTGTGCATATTGGAATACACCAGCACATTCATTTAATACAACATTAGCATCTGTAATAAGATTACCTTCATCCCATTTGCCGTCTTTATAAGTAGTTAAGTATCTGTAATCAGTTTCAACATAGCCAAAACCGAGGTTATCCCAATCGATATTTTTGCTCATAACAATTACCTCCATAGATATTGAATATACATATAATCTTATCACTATAAAGGGGGAATTTCAATAGATTCTATAGAGACTTGTTTTCTAGCTCCAACATATACACCTTACGCTCAATACCACCAGCATATCCTGTCATTTGACCATTTTTACCGATGACACGATGACATGGAATGATGATAGATATTGGATTATGCCCCACAGCACCTCCAACGGCTTGGGCAGACATTGTTTCTTTACCTTGTGCTGCTGCAATTTTTCTACCTATCACCCCATATGTAGTGGTTTCACCATACGGTATTGTTTGTAAAATAGACCAAACCTGTTTGCGAAAATCAGTTCCTTCTAATTGCATAGGCGGCAGTATAAATGGTTTTTGTCCTTTAAAATATTGATTTAACCACATAACTGTCACTTCAAAAGGACCTGTCAATTGTTCTATATATTCATCGCTATTATAAGTTGGTGCATATTGCTCATCTTCAAAAAACAAATCTGTTAAATATGTCAAAGTACCGAGCATAATCATTTTTCCTAATGGAGAATCATAGGTATATTTATATTTCATAGTATCAGCATTCATAATCATTCCTCATATAATAGAAAACTGCTAGCACACATATACATGCTAGCAGTAACTTTACTCATTATATTATATCAGATTCCTTTAGTTTGTGAAAGTTTCCACATTCAACTGTCATTATCCCAAATAAATGTAATTCGTTTTATTGAACCAATTTTACCGACCGTCATAATTAGTTTATGATAGTTGAAAACCACGCTCATCCATTAATTGCGAAGAAAAGATTGACCCCCATGATTGACTAGTATATCTCCTTGAAGAACTTCTGTTTTAAAATTTTTCAGATACGGTTGAATTTGTCCCATAGCAAATCGATATCCCGGACTAGATACATGTTTTTTATATGCTACATCATCGCTATAGATTTGAATAACATACCAATATGTTTTATTATTTCGATCTCTTAAAATATAGCCTGCCTTATAACCAACATCATCACGAATAGCACGCTCTATATCAAGTTGGTATTGTTTAAGAATCGTATCTTCTTCATTTTTATCGATAGTAAACTCAGTCATAGACACTACAGATGTATTATCATTAATAGCAGATAACGGCTCTGCTTTTTCCATTAACAACATAGGTTGTACATCATACAATTTACGATTCGTTAATTTAGACCCTACTTCATTAACATATTTTTGAAAATGCTCAGACTTACGATGCGTATCGAGTGCATTGCCATCTTTATATATTTCGATCACATACGATGTAGTAGGATTTGTTTTTACATGAGCCACGTTCATAGATAATGTATTTGGTTCCTGTATCATAGAATTCGTCAAATTCTCTACACCTACAGAGTTATAAGCGTCTTGTAATTCACTAGGAATAACAAATCGGTACATGCCTACTACAGGCGCATTGTCAAATTCCTGTTGTTGATCAAAACTAAGCGCAGAAACAGTACCAATCCCTAAAATTGCGATGACGGTTGTTAAAAGAAACCTCTTAGATAAAATTACTTTCATATAAAAATTCTTCCCTTTATTAATCATGTTCTTCAAATCATTGTTTCAATATATTGTATATCAATATAACATCTAGTTGAGTATAAGTAAACTTTATCCCCTTTTTAATTAACGCCAAAACAGTGCGAGCTTTTTTGGTATATAGCAACCTATATATGATTTCACACTAATAGCAACATATAGCTATTCAGACATTTAGATATCTATAAACTCCACAGTGATACCGTGTTCTTCTATAAGATTCACTAAATCATGTCCTTGTAGCCACACGGTAGCATCATTTTCATTAGGGTGGATACCTATACGATTGTGCTTATAATCTGAATCGATATAATAATGCACTTTGTGGTCTACATCATGGAGCAAACAAAATGGCGATACATGGCCTGGTTTAATTTTTAATATCTCCCACAGTTCTTCTTCAGAACCAAAGGATATCTTCTTTAATTGATGGTCTTTTCTGAAAGCTTTTAAGTCTACCCTTTTAGATCCACGTACCGTAATAAGATAATAATGCTCTCGTTTATGATCTCTTATAAATAAATTTTTAGCATCCCACTCTGGATAAGGCAATTCCACATTGGGCTTATCATCCATACTAAATAAAGGCGCATGGTCGGTAATTTCAAAATTTATATTATATTTTCTTAATAGATTATATACAGCTTGTTTGTCTAACATTTTCTTACTTTCATAAATACTTTGACATTAAAATTTTAATTCTTTAATAGGTCTAACTGCTGTTTTAAAAATACTTCTACACATTCTTCAAAACTCATATCCATTCGTTCAGCTAAAACAGCGAGCCACCAAACACATTCACCAATTTTCATTGGCAATAACTCTGTATTATTACTTGGCCATCGACCTTCTTTGTCCATCGTGAGTCGTCCCACTAAGGCTGCATCCGTTAAAAATGCTAATGCATCCTCTTCTACAGACCAAGTCAACCCATGATTTTCAATTTCTAATTTATGATATAAACGTCTTAACTCTTGTGAACGCAAATTTACTTCTTTTAAATCCATACTTTCTCCTATGTTAAATAAAACTAAACTGATTTCTTATCTACCGTATTGACAATGATATCCTTTCATTATTTCTCTTTCGTACAGGTACACATTCAGATCTTTTTTAGGCGGTTCTTCAGAACCGCCTTTTATTATAATCTATGAACTGTAATAGGATTTCTTGCCCAAGCTAAGTATCCCCACATCATCCCCACCACGAGCCTCTATCTTTCTAATAATCATATTACTATTACCTCCTTCCTATAATAAAAAAAGCCTAGTTTTATCTATGCTTTTATAAAGTTTAATCTTAGTCACTGCTCAAATTTATTCCTCTTATATTAGACCTTAACTTTTTGGTTGTTTCTCATTTCAAAATCACTTTCTTGAATTAACAATGCTATTTATTCAGTGTATGTATTGAATTAAACCCCTCTAGTAATTGTTTGACCCCTTTAGTAAACAATTTCCCCCCCTAAAAATATACCACTCCCCCAACATAAACGCACAATTACACATCTAATTGTAAATTAGAGAGCACTGCTAAAAACTCTCTATTCTAAACACTTTTGAGTATATATGTTGCGTGGAATTGTATCATTTTGGAGAAAATCATATATCCTCCATACGGTACAGTATCTTTCCTTCTCCATCAAATCCACATATTTAAGGTAGGGGCAAGTGGGTGCAACTGTTGACATCAATGCAACGCACTCCACATGGCACGAGACAAGCACCTGAATGTCTGGATTCCGTACACATCTCCGCCCGTTCGCGGGAACTGCTCTAAGCCGAAAATCGACGTTTTTACACCTGCTCTCCGTTTGCGGTAACTGGTCCACGTGTTTTTCTACCTATAATACGGCGGGCTGGAGGGAGGCCATCGTCTCGACCTCCTCTCCTCTGCTCAATCGGTTTATGATCAAGGTCTAGGCCCAGTATGCCGTTAACTTGGTCGGTATCTTGGTCGCTTATCTTGGTCGGTCACCGATCAAGTTGTTGCTTATTAAACCTGCTCCGGCATGATTCCAATGTCTGGTTTTCTATTTGAATGTCCAGTTTTGCTTTTCAATGTCCGTTTTTCTACCGTCGCAGATTCTCGGCTGGCATTCTACTACCGGCTCCGCGATACCCATCGTTAAAAGATTCAAGCTGTACATGACATCTAATCCCGACACTCGCGCCGTATCTGTTGCCCTTCTATATCTGATACAATGTAACTTTTCCGGCATTTACACTCCTTAACCCAAAATGCACACTGGGTCTGTATTTCCTCGTTTCATACAGATAGGTGCACTGGGTGTATGCAACCTATCACACCTGCTAATCTTCGTTTTCCAGACACAAATAGACCTGGAAATCCTCAATTTTCAACATTATAACATTTCGATTAAAATGATTCCACTCTGCCACTCAACACAAAAACACCCCGCCGGAGCGGAGTGTCTGTCGCCTGATTTATGTTCAGTTATACCTTTATCTCGGTACCGTCCCGAAAGGTGAAAATCATCTCCTTCCGGCGGCCTACTGTGACGAAATCCACCATGCAGGCCAACAACCACGGATCAAATTCCTCAATCACACCGTTCTGTTCTTTCAGCTTCCCGATGAAATCCTCGATCCGTTCTGACCTTGCGTTCTTTTCCGATATCTGGCGGTTCGCTTCATCAAACTGTTTTCGTGCCTTGTCGTACCATTCCACCAAGCTGTCGTAACGGCTCTATCTGCCTATCTTCCCAAAAAACTACCAGTGTTTTTGATGCCCCCGCAGTCCTTGTTACGGCAAAATCTTCTGTGATGATAATCCCATACCGCCCTTTTCCTTAATGATATTCAGATTTTCCTCTAAATCATTGAGGGTAATCGCACTTCCTTTTAAGTCATAATGCTTCCCATTTATTTCAAGAAACAGCGTCGGGAAGGATGTGACTCCTATTTTTCTTGCCTCATAAAAGTCCGGATGGTACTTGCCCTCTTCAGAAATACGGATGAACGCCTCTGCGATCTTGTCTGCAGGAAGGTCATAGGATTTGGCGATTGATCCGATCGTCTCCACGTCAGAAAGTGATTTACCATCCAAATAGAATGCTTCATGCATCTTTGACGCAAGATTAACATGTTCGCCTTTAGGTAAGAAGCTCCTGAGAACTCCAAATCCTATTGCGGCATCATTCGAGTCAGGAACCATACTTCCCGTCTCTAACAGGTTCAGATATGGCTTGCCGAATTCCACGCCAAACATATCCGCAATTCTTTTATTCGTATCACTCATATACGGAAATGCCGAAAGTGAATGACCGTCCATAAATAATCCACCGGATAACACCGTTACTTCCAATTCCGGATGTGCTTCAATAAACGGTTTAAGAATTGTTTCAAACCCATAGCACCATCCACAATAGCTGTCAAAAATATAATACACTTTCATCTAAATACCGCCTTTTTATCCTGGTCACAGGCTTCTCATACTGTCTCTTCGCATCCGCAATCGCTCTTCCCCCTGTTCGTCTGCACCCTGTTTGAGCATCGCCAGTATCTTCTCTTTGTCCTCCGGAAGATGTCCATATACCGGCATCATGTTGGAGACATTCGTCGCATCCAGCAGAGTGTGGATATCAAGCGTCTTCACAAAGGTATACAGTTCCTGTATCTTCTCTGTCTCTGTAGCCTCTACGAACTCACCTCTTCTTACTTCCTCCATAAGCGGTGTGTCAGGGAAGATTGAGAGCCCGGAAGCCAGTACTCTGACGGGCGACAGGTGGTTTAACACTTCTGCTGTTTTGACGGCATGCCCCATACCATACTCATGACCTCCCAGCCCGTATAAGAAGATGACAGAATAATGCATTCCCGCCTCATCCATCTTGGAGAGCTGTTCCACTATATCACTAGCATGATAGCCCTTGTTCATCTTATCGAGGACAGCATCATCGCCCGACTCGATTCCGAATACGATCATGTCGTATCCCATCTCTTTCAACGACTTCAGCTCACCTACAGACTTGTTCCTTACACTATCCACTCGGCCATATCCGCCGACGGAAACACCCCAGGGCAGGTATTCTTTTATCAGGTCCATGATTCTTTTAAGCCTGTCGTAGCTCATCAGGAGCGGATCTGCCCCCTGCAGAAAAATCCGCTTTACCTTCCATCCGGAATCCCGGATCTCCTGAAGGTCCTCCCGTATCTCACTCTCCGGAGATACGGAAAAAGGTGCTTCCTTGTAAAAGGTGCAAAAGCGGCACTGATTATGCGAACACCCCGATGTTACTTGTAAAAAACAGGAACCAGCCTCATAAGGCGGTCTGACGATTCCACTTGAAAAATGCATACGAATTCCTCCTCGTTTCTATATATCCTTATATCTCACTTTGTCGATATGTAATGGTTTAAATTAAACGGGATCTTCATCCCGTCTAATCTATGCACAACTTAAATTTCGTGACCGAAGTAGTCTGCCAGCGCAGCGAGGGTCTCTTCATTCCGTCTGTAATACGTCCACTTTCCGTGCCTTTCGGAAAGAAGCAAGCCTGCTTTTTGCAGCATATCTAGGTAATGAGATACGGTTGACTGTGATATCCCGGCTTTGTCGCGGACGCTTCCAACACACACACCGCCTTTCAGATCCACCACATCATCAAAATGTCCTCCCTGCGGCGGAAAGTTTTTCTCCGGTTCCTTCAACCACTCAATAATACTGAGCCGGGTTTCATTTGATAGTGCTTTAAAAATTTCAATCTTATCCATACATTTATTATATCTATCTTTCGCGATATGTCAACACTTGTAAGCAAAAATCATAACCACCCGTAGAACGGGTGGTTTGCTCTGACCCTATAAGGGTCTTTCTCTAGTGGTAGGGGCTGTAATAGGATTTCTTGCCCAAGCTAAGATGACAAATTTTATTTGTCTAAATACCTAAGTCAATCATATATATTCTAATCAGAATAGCTTAACTAATTACACTAATATGTAAATCTCTATTTTTCAATTCATGATTTTCACCAAGTAATAAATTACGTAAAAACAGTTCTAAAAATTCAGTAGTTTCATAAATTCCATTTTTTAAATCATTATAATTTGCTCTAACTAAAGCATTACGAAAATACCAAGAATGTTCAGCAAACATATCATTTTCAACAGTAAAACCTAATGTGCGTAAATATTTTATAAAAAATACTGCTGTCGTTCTCGTATTTCCTTCACCAAATACATGAATTTGCCATAATTGAGATACAAATTTTGCTAAATGATGAATGATATCATCCATAGTAAGATTTTTATAACTAAATGATTTTTCTTGTTCAAAATCGTATGCTAAGGTAGCTCGTAATTCAGATGCACTACCATAAATAACAGTAGCTCCATCTAATACCCATTCTTTTTTAGTTATATTATAATCACGGATTTTACCAGCATGAGAATATATGCCTTCAAACAATTTCTTATGGATAGACATATATTCATTAGGTGTAAAAGAAAATCCATTGTCTGATAGCAATTGAGTAATCCTAGCGGAAACCTTATCAGCCTCTTCTATACGCTGTAGATTTTCTGTAGGTTGTTTTTCTTCATAGTAGCTGTGCAAGAGATCATTCGTGTCATGAATAGAAATTTTCCCTTCAATATTTTGTACAGCCAATTCAATTAAATACTCAGATGGCTCTAATCCATCAACGGCTTGTAGCCCTATAGCAGTACGCCATGCATAAGCTTTTTCACGTTTTGATGGCTCCACAGTTTTTATATATTCTGTAAAAGAATTATATGACATTATTCATCACCTCCTTAAATTTACATTCCCAGTTGCAATATTGAACTAGCTCCTAATATTAATGATTAAGCATGGACATAGTTATACTCTCATGAATACGCTCTAATGAACGCATTTCCTTTTCTGAAAGATAATTCTTTGCAACACTCACATCACTTCTTACAATCTTGCCATCTGGTGCTGCTCCCCAAGTAATCAATCCCATGGTGGCTTGTCGGCATCAGCGCGCTCATAAGCCAACTCTGCTGCTATATGACCGTAAACTGCATAATGCATCTTGTTCTGCACCTTGGCAAAGAACTGCTTTGTCGTTTTTGCCGTGCGGTCATAATCAAGAGCTGTGGCATAGATGTCCGTTATCTTCTGATAGAATCTACGCTCTGACAGTCTAATTTCTCGAATCTGCTCAAGCAAGCGATCAAAGTATTCTACTGTAAGCACGGATCCACTATTTTTCAGGCGTTCATCATCTATGACCCAGCCTTTAATGGTGTAATCCTTCACTATGCCATTGGCCCACTTACGAAACTGCACTGCTCGTTCATTGTTTACCTTAAAACCAACAGCAATAATCATTTGAAGATTATAATGTTTCGTATCACGAGTAACCTGACGCGAGCCTTCGGTTTGAACTATCCGGAAATTCCGGATAGTTGCATCTTCCTCAAGTTCCGAATCAGAATAAATTTTCTTGATATGCTCATTAATTGTACGAACATCTACGCCATACAACGTGGCCATCATCTTCTGTGTTAGCCAGATATTCTCATCCTCATAGCGCATCTCAATACTGTCCTGCTGATCACCAACTGAGGCAACATAAGTCAGGTATTCTGCAGCGCTGGAACGAATGGTTAGTTTATACTCTTTTGATTTCATACTAAATCTCTCCATTTGTTGATTTTCATTCATCTGCCAACAGCTTTACAATCAGAAAAAACAGCATAAAGTAGATTTTGTTATAGCTACAACCGCCGTTCCTACTATTTCGCAACCCCATTACTTCTTTTCTCCATAAGAAACCGTATCCTCTGCCACCTTGCTTAGTTCTATTTCAGATACATATTTATAGAGTTTTTCCTCTTTTCGTGGTTCCACATTATCCGTCCAAAGCTCACACTGACTAATTACTGTGCTTATTGCAAAATCATAGTCTTCCGGCGGATACTTATATTTCTTAAGGAGTCGCTTAACCATCTTACGCATCTGCGCTCTAGCAGTTTCTTTCTTCTGCCAATCGATAGTGCGATTCTTACGAAGCATTTCTGTAAGTTCTCTTGTCAAAGCAATCAATTCATCATTCTTATAAAAATCCTTGATATGCTCCGGTTTTGTAAGGGCATCATAAAATGCCAGCTCTTCTTGTGAAAGTCCAAGTTCCTGACCATTCTTATAGAGATTTGCGATCTCTTCTGCAGTTTTCAGAAGTTCTTTAATAACCTCTTCATTGGTGATTAGTCCGTTATAATACGAGTTCATCAATTGTGCTATCTTCTCCGAGAATTTTTGTGACTGTACCACATTTGTTCTCTTGTAAAGAGCCACTTGCTCAGCCATAAGTTTTTTCAAAATCTCGACAGCTATATTCTTTTCCTTCATTCTAGAGATTTCGTCCAGGACTGCTGGATCAAACAGGCTGAAATTTTCACCGCCACTCTTGCTGCTGTCAAATAAGCTAATGACACCTTCGCTCTGTACCGCCGCTTTCAAAAGTTCATTGATTTGATTATTAATCTCAATAAGAGACAAACTTTTTCCACCTGTTCCTCCATACGTGATCTTAATAACCGTAGAACGCAAAGCCTCCATATAAGCCGCTTCATGCCGCTCCTGCTCTGTAGTCATACTGGAACAAAGCGAGTGGGATTGTTTCAAAAGCATGGCTTCCTTCAAGAACAAATCTTTTCTTTCTGGTACACTTGCATCGAGAATAAAGTTTACGCCACCCGTAATAAGCTTAGCCATTGTAAGTGGAGAGCCACCTATAAATCCGTTAAAATCAAAGCCATGTAATAAATCCTTGCAAACTTGTAGCTTCTCCTGAAACTTCGGATATGCCATCTTTGCAATGTTCATATCACCGTATTTAGACTGATCGCGTTTCGTATATTCCTTCATTGCAGCCTTTAAAGCTGATGCAATTCCAACATAGTCTACAATCAATCCGCCCTCTTTATCCTTGAATACACGGTTAACACGAGCAATAGCCTGCATCAAGTTATAACCATACATCGGCTTATACACATACATAGTAGCCAAAGAAGGTACATCAAAACCGGTGAGCCACATATCAACTACAATGGCAATCTTCATCGGGTCATTGTTATCTTTAAACTTCCTTGCGAGCTCTTCTTTGTGTGATTTTGTTCCGATGATCTCTTTCCAATCTTCCGGATCGTTGTTGCCGCCAGTCATGACTACACCGACTTTATTCGTCCATTCAGGTCTAATTTTTAAGATTCGGTGATAGATTTTCATGGCAATCGGACGAGAATACGCCACAATCATGGCTTTCCCCGTCAGAAGATTTGCTCTATATTTTTCGTAATGTTCAACAATATCATCACAAAGAGATTCTATCGTAGAATCAGCTCCCAGCACGCTTTCCATTTGACCAAGCATTTTTTTACTTTTCTCGATTGTTTGTGCACCGGACTGCTGCTCTAAGACATCATAAGTAGAATCAATTAACGCCAATGTGTTCTCATCCAACTTCAGATGAACAACTCGGCTTTCATAATAAACCGGACGAGTAGCACCATCTTCCACGGCCTGCGTCATATCATAAATATCGATATAATCACCAAAAACTTCACGAGTATTTCTGTCCTTAGCTGAAATCGGTGTACCAGTAAAGCCAATAAACGTGGCATTCGGCAATGCATCATGAATAATACGGGCATTACCAATTACCGTATGCGCTTCCTTTTCACCGTTTTCATTCTCTGACATAACGATTTTTTCATCAAAGCCATACTGACCACGATGCGCTTCATCGGCCATAACAACAATGTTTCTGCGTTCTGACAAAGCTTTCTCTCCACGTTCAAACTTAAACATCGTGGTAAATATAATTCCATTCGCACTTCTGCCATCAAGAAGTGACTTCAAATGTTCCTTGCTCTCTGCCTGCACCGGTGTCTGACGCAAAAAATCTGCACACTGCGAAAACTGCGCATAAAGCTGGTCATCCAAATCAATACGATCTGTCATGACTACGATTGTTGGACTATCTAATACATCTTGCAATAAATGTGCATAAAAAACCATAGATAATGACTTACCTGAGCCCTGCGTATGCCAGAATACACCACCTTTACCATCGGTCTTCGTTGCCACCTTTGCCTTCTCTATCGCTTTGCGAACAGCAAAATACTGATGGTATCCGGCTAACACTTTGAAACGACTATTGCTAACGCCTGAAAAAAGAATAAAATTTTTCAAAATATCCAACAGACGTTCCTTTTGAAACATACCTTCATAAAAGGTTTCAAAGGAAGCATACGCAGTATCTTCGTAATTACCGTCTTTGGTTTTCCATTCCATAAAACGATCTAATCCAGAGGTAATAGTTCCGGCCTTATTCGTAGACAAATCGCTAATTACACAGATTGCATTGTAATAAAAGATAGATGGAATATCTTGCATGTAGTTGCGGATTTGATGGTAGGCATTCTCAGCTCCTACCTCGTCCTTAGCCGGGCTCTTCAATTCCATCAAAACAAGAGGCAATCCATTAATAAATAAAATAATATCTGGACGACGGTTATTTCCGTTTTCTAAAAACGTAAACTGATTTACCACGTAAAAAGAGTTGTTCTTTACATTTTGGTAATCAATCAAACGTACAATCGATGATTGCTCCTCGCCTTTCACAAAGAACTTAACCGTAACGCCATTTTGCAGATAATCCATAAATATCATATTCTTCTGCAACAGGCTTCCGGTATCAAAATTCTTTAATTTTGCCAAGGCTTCATCAATAGCTTCTACAGGCAGACCGCGGTTGATGCGCACCAAGCTATCTCTCAGAATAGAGTCCAGAAGCGGACTGGTATAATCTCTATCAAAATCCGGAGCGTAGAAGTGGTCATAGCCCATGTTTTCAAACAATTCAATGATTGCTTGTTCGTATGTATCTTCTGTAAATAAACTCGGCATATTCAACCTCCTGTAATTTTTGCTATGTTTCTATGATAAATTATGGAATTTACATGGGTAAGGAGATGGAGCGATAGCCATCTCCTTATAAACCACTACTATATTAAGCATCGTTCATACATTGCAAAAGCTCATAATTCTGAACATACATCTCACTATTTAGTAAGCTATATTTTTCATTTTCTAAAACTTTTATATTTATATTCGAATTAATGCTATAATCTTTTTCTGAAAATCCTATTGCCGAAACAATTAACTGGCTAAATTGATCTGATGATTCCATAATATACTCGACTAATGCCTGTTTCTTCTCTTGGTCTGTCTCCGCATTATTAGGGCTATCAAAAACCATTGGAAATGTTGTTCCTTCAGGATTAAATTTCTGTTTTAAATCATTGAGTGTTAGATACCATATAACAGTTGATAATGGTTTGTTGCTTCCACTTGCACAAAAATTTTTAGATAGTTGTTCGTAACTGTCAGCTTCCAACTCATTTAAATTGAATCTTATTTTTAATTTATCAATCAAATAATAGTAATTTTCATCAACAGATTTCATTTTATCTTTAACACTTTTAAATTCTTTCTTTAGTGGTTTTAGAGCCTCCTTTGTGCTGTCGATAATTCCGCTATTAATAGTCAAATCATTATTAATCTCATCGATTAGTTTATTTAGTCCTCTGAACTTGATATAGTCTTTGATTTCCTTTTTGTTTTTACAAATCTTTTTATTATGCTCCTCCAAAGCCAAAGCCAAGTTTGAATATATTCCCTCATTTTTGAATATTTCATCTTCAATATGGGCATTTTCTGTTTTTATTGCATCTTTCAGACTAAGAGCATTATCAATATGATTATACCTCTTACTCCTTAGTTCCAAAGTCGAATCTAAAACAGAATGACATTCAGGACAAACTTTTGATTTTAAAATAGTTTTTATTTCCTTTTCTTCTTTTATCTCAAATTTAGATATTTGAGATAAAGTGATATTCTGTTCAACTAATTGATTTCTCAAATCAACAAGCTTATTCCTTACTGAATTCATTTCATTAATCAGCGATGAATATTTTTGAGTTTCTATATTAAGCTCATTTTCTAAGGCACGGCTTGTTTCCGGACATGAAAAACCATCCAAAATTAAATTGGTTCTATCTTTCATTTTAATTAGTTCTTCTATTTCTTCTTTCTTACTTTTAATTTCAAATTCTAATTCTTCTTTTTGTTTCACAAGTTCGAAATATTCTTTATTGTAAATGCCCAAATGTGAGTAAATAACATTAAGTTTAAAATTACTGAACTGAGCAAGACTTTTAAACGAATTAAATTTTGTACCGATGTATTCATCTTGATCTAAAAAGTTCAGCAAAAAACTATATGCAGGTGGTGCTATTACTAATTGATTTGTATTTTTTTGCGGCAACCATATAGAAAAATTAAATAAATTGCAAAAAAAATCTGCTAATTCACTTCTATGAATAGTAGTAAAAATAATATCACCTTTTGCATTAAATATTTTAAATAATTTTTGAGATCTATAAATCGAAAAATCTTTATCATCCACCTTGAAAAATAAAATATAGACCTTATCTTTTTCTCCCCATTTCGAGTCAAAGTGAGAATCCGCACCCAAAGCATGGTACAAGCTTCTTAATAAAACTGATTTTCCTCTATCTGTTCCATCTATATCACTCGATGTAATAATATTAACTCCTTTTTTAAATTCTGTTGAATAAGCCTCTTTTTTTACAACATCAAATATATATATTTTGTCAAATATAACATTCATTATAAAATTCCTCCTGAAGCATACATATAGTAAATCATTATGTATTGAACTGATTTCATATCATCGGTAAATTCCACATCAAAATCGTCATCAAATAATTTTGATATTTCTTTTAAATAACTTTCAATATCGTCTAATGAGTCTTCATGTTCCATAATATAATTATAAATTTTTATTTTTATTAATCGTAAAGACTCACTTTGCTGCGTTTCAAGTATATTACCCAGTGCTGTATTATATCTTCTTCGCTTAGCAAATGGCAGGTTATTTATATACTCCTGTGTTTCATTGATTCCATTTTTAGATTCCTTTTTATGTGCATTTAACATTTTATCAAATTCACTTCTTGTAATACCTTTATTTTTTACAACATCTTCATAAGTACCGGAATCAAATTCATAAGAAGCTTTTTCTTTAACAGAATCAACGACCAGTCTATATAATGCATTCGGATTTTGAGGTTCTTCGCCTTTAATATCAACGAAAGATTTTACTAATTTTCCTCTAATAGAATCCTCTGGATTTAATAAATCCATGTTATCAAATATATAAAATACATTATCTAAACACACAGTGTTTAAATTTAATTCTGTACACAACTTTTCCCTAACATCATCAAGTACATCCTGATCTAAATCTCCAAAACATTGCTCAGGAAAATCAATTTCCTTATTATTGATTTTAAGTTGTTTATTACATACAATTGCTAATTTTATATTGTAGTTTGGTGAATATAAAGCATATAATTTCCCTAAAATAGAATTATTCTCATTCTTGCCTTTCTTACATAAGTTATTCGAATTATAATTACCACTTTTTTTCGTCTTGATTTGGTAAAAATTCAATTCATCATCTTTATGCAGTTCGATATCACATTTAAAATCAAAAATTATCGTATATTCATTGTTTGCTTTATGTTCATCTATTATTTTACTAATTCCCCATAATAATTCTAATCTAAAGCGATTTTTAGCAATGCTTCCAGATAAATCTTTTGGTAAGTTCATGTAGTACTTTTCTTTATCCATAATTAACCTCCTTTCAAAATCTATTTATCAATTCTTATACACTCCACTATTTCCTCAATATCACAATCCAAAGCATTACAAATTCTAAGCAAAACATCCGTAGTCACATTTTGTCCATTTTTTATCTTATAAAATGTGCTTTTACTTACTTTTGCCTTTTCCATCAATTCATTATTTGTCATATCTAAATCAATCAGTTTTTTGAACAATCTTTTATAACTAAAAACTCTCATTCTTATCCTCCGTTCAATAAAACTTTATTTATTATATTATACCATAAAATATCCTTTTTGAGTAAATATATTCTCTTTATTCGAACTATCTTAAATTATAACCCCCCGTAGAACGGGTGGTTTGCTCTGACCCTATAAGGGTCTTTCTCTAGTGGTAGGGGCTGTAACCATTTTTATGAAATTTTTCAAATTGATTTTATTACTTCGTTTATACCTTTAAGAAAGGCTATAACGGTTGCTCCGACCATGGGTATTCCATATGGACTTAATAAAAATCCTAATACCAACGCCTCAATTCCAAGTGATATATCTTTTTGTATAAATGATCCTATTGCAGCAACGATACACATCAGCATCAAGAAATATAGGGTTATAGGACAAAAAGTGTTGGTTTTATAGGCGATGCACTCAGTAATTTACTGAGTGCATCGCCTTTTTAAATTGTTTAGTAATTTTTAAATGGTGGACAAAAGGTGTTGGTAAAAAGCTTG
>NZ_RQUY01000029.1 GCF_003992125.1 Veillonella caviae
TATCTTTTATAGTATAATGTTAATGAATTTAAAATGAATGAAGTATTTCTGTTTAGTGTTTAGAATATTAAGAAACAGGGATATTCAACAAGTAGTTGATTTGATTAATGTAATTGAATATATTAATTTATTTTTCCTTCTTATAAGTCTTGATGCAATTATAAGCGGGGGGGGGGTATGAGTGAGTGTATATACCCGTATTGGTATATACACTTTTATTTTGGCCGAAATTTAGAAATGTAGTGGCAAAATATAGTTACACCTTTGTAAGTCCTGTTAATGATGGCTTTGGGGTGTTACATACAATAAATTAATAATTTAAAAGAGGTTAACGGAAAGTATGAACAAAGCGTCTAAGGTTATTTGATTTTATTTTCGCTAATGTTATGTTGTCGCATAGGAGGAGATATTTAATGGCACTAAAATAAAGTAAAATCATTAGATTTACCCAAATGTCTATCAGACTTTTTTAGAAAGGAAATATATGAATAAAGTTCTTAAATTTCAATATACAACTAAGCAAGTTTTTTCCTTCATTATTGTATTTAATGTTTTCACTAACCTATTCTAATTTATTATACATATATTTATATTTTATATTGAACAATAATAGATTAATTTAGTATACTATAAAAATAATATTTATTTTTCAACTAACGTGGGAGTATTTATGAATCGAATATTTAAAGTTATCTGGAATTCTACGACCAAATCATGGGTAGCTGTTTCTGAATTTGCAAAATCACATAGTAAACCTAAATCAAATGTAATGAATACAGTAATACTATCAACCTCTATCCTAACTATAGGTTTTTTATTGCCGTATCAAACACAAGCGGCTTCAATGATAGCAAGCCCTAATCAAACAGGAGTTGCTTATAGCTTCGCTGATGGAACTAATGCTGCTCAAGCAAATAGTTTTTATGGTATTGCTATTGGGGCTGCAACAGCAGACGGAGAGTATGCTTATGCATTAGGTTCAGATACAATTGCTAAGACTACAGGAACTGACAGTGCAGCATTAGCTTTAGGTAAACAAGCGAGTGCTTTAGCTAATAATTCAATGGCTATAGGTATTGTTTCCACTGCGAGCGGTAATAATTCAACATCAGTTGGTACTCAAGCTGCGTCTACTGGCTTTGGTTCTACATCTATTGGTTATATAACTACTGCTAATGGAGAGAAATCTGTGGCTATAGGTTCAGATGGTACCGTATCTAATGGATTTGGTTCAACTGCATTGGGATATAAAGCGGGTACTACAGGTCAAGAAGCTACAGCTATTGGTGGACGTTCTGGAGCAGATGGGTATCAAGCTACAGCTATTGGTGCACAATCCGGTGCAAGTGGAAGATCAGCATTAGCTATTGGCTCAAACGTAAAATCAACTGCTGATTATGCAACTGCAATTGGTGTTGACAGTAACGCTATTGCTGAATCAGCAATAGCTATTGGCGATAGAGCTAATGCCACTTCAAATAATGCAACTGCATTAGGAGTTGGAGCTCAGGCTTTAAATATAAATTCTATTTCTGTAGGCTATACATCTAAAGCTTCAAGTATTGGAGCCGTAGCTTTAGGCCCAGGCTCTAGCTCATCTGGAAATTATGCTCTTGCATTAGGCCGTAACGCAAAAGCAACATTGAACGACTCCATTGCTTTAGGTTCTGAATCTGAAGTTAGATTAGCCTCAGATGCTGATGAAGCGATAATTACATCTAGTGATGGTAGCACTGTAACCTATACTAATTTCGCTGGTGTATTGCCATCAAATCTGAATAATCGAGTTATATCTGTAGGAGCAATTGGTAAAGAGCGTCAAATTCAAAATTTAGCCGCAGGTGAAATATCTTCAACTTCAACCGATGCGATTAATGGTTCACAACTTTATTCTATTGCTAAAAATATTGCGCCAAGCTACTTGCATGTAAATACAGGATATAATACTAACACAGGTAATTTAATTACCAATAATGGGTTATATCATGAATCTGGTGGAGCTGGTAATACTGGTGATATTTCTATTGGTATTGGAGCAAACACATCTAAAAATACAGGAAATAATAATCAGTTTAATGCTATAGCTATTGGTACTAATGCTCAAGCTGGTTTAAATTATGATGATGCTCGTCAAGCTAATGTAACAAATGCTACTGGAAGCAAATTGCTTGATAGTTCCACTAGAGGAAGAACCGGTGTAATTGCTATCGGCGCTAATTCCATTGCACAAAATGTTGCTAATATAAGTTCTGTTTCATTAAATACTCCTGGAAATATTGTATGGGCAGATGCGCTAGGCGCTAATACAACTGGTATGGCAAATAATGCAGGTATACCTGATAGGATGACTGGTATTGTAGGTTCAAACTATAGTCCAACTAAAAGCAATTCTGCCAGCTATAGTCCGAGTGCTGGTAACGGATCATCTGCGGACGAACTTCAAAGTGCCCCAATGTCTGTAGGTTACAATGCTTCAGCTAGTACATCCTCTTTAGCATTTGGGTCTTATGCAACAGCGGGGCGTGTTCCTGGCTTATATGGCAATGACTCTGGAACTGGTTTCTCTATAGCCATCGGTAGCTATTCTACCGCAGTAGGAAATTCCTCTACAGCTATTGGTACTAATTCCGCAGCACATGGATATGGTTCATTGGCACTTGGTCGTCAAGCAGTTGGTATGAAATCTAATTCTTTTGCTTTAGGTGCAGCTGCAGCTGCTTTAGAAAGTGGTTCTATTGCCTTTGGTGCCCAGGCTCAAGCTGAGGGACAAGACTCTATTGCTTTTGGCACTGGCATGGATTCTTCTAAAATAACAACTAATAACGCTAATACATTATATTCAACTCGCAACAACCAGACATTAGCACAAGGCAAAGGTGCAATTGCTTTTGGTTCAGGAGCTGAAACTAGCACAGGTCAAGATGCAGTAACCGATGCAACAGGTGTAGTAAGTGGCGCAGCTAAAGATGGTTCAACGGCAACTGCTACTACTGGTGTAGGTAATACGGATGGTGCTATTGCATTTGGTAATAAAGCAAAAACTTATTCAGAAGCCGGTATTGCTATGGGTAAAAATGCAAATTCTGGCATTAAGGGCGATATCTCCGTACAAGAAACTATAGCTATTGGTAATGCTTCTAGTTCTATCGCTAATCACTCGATAGCTGTCGGAAGCCAGTCAAAATCTAACGATACAAATTCAATCGCTGCTGGTTATACTGCTAAAGCTTTAGGTGTAAGTTCTATTGCAATAGGTGATACCGCAGAAACAAATGGATTGAATGCTATTGCGGTAGGTGCTCATACAGAAGCATTTAATAACACTAGTGTTGCTATAGGTAGCTATGCTAAAGGAAATGGATCTGGTGCAATTGCGATAGGTGATACTAGTAATGCAAGTGGTAATGAATCCATTGCTCTTGGTGGATATTCTAAAGCAACAGCAAATCGTGCAACTGCTATAGGGCAAGATGCTTATGCTACTGCAGCAAGCGCAACCGCAATTGGTACATATGCCAATGCATCATTACAAAGCTCTGTTGCATTGGGTTCAAATTCCATAACTACTGATGCAACACCAACGAATAGTGCCACTGTAAATGGATTGACTTATACAGGATTTGCTGGCAATAATCCTGGCAATGGTCATGTAGTTTCTGTAGGAGGCGGAAGCAATGTTCCTCATCGTCAGATTCAAAATGTTTCAGCTGGTCGTATTTCTGCCACATCAACCGATGCGATTAATGGTTCGCAACTGTATCTAACACAAAATGTAATTGGTAATGTAGCTAATGGCGTATCAACAATTATTGGTGGTAATACAGTAGTTAATTCTGATGGCTCTATAACAGCTACTGACATCGGTAATACTGGTAAAGATAATGTTCATGATGCAATTAAAGCTACTAAAACTGAAGTTTTAGCAGGTACAAATATTGTAAATGTAGAGTCTACTTCTGGTTCTAATGGACAAACTTTTATACTGTAAATGCAAATGGTACAACTGCTTCTGCAGGGTCTTCTGCGGTAATAGTGACGCCAGGCACAGCAAATCTTAATAATGTTACAGATTACTTAATAGATTTATCAAATGATACCAAACAAACATTAAACCAAGTTACAGTAAACCAAAGTGATATTACAGACCTCAAAAAAGGTTGGAAATTAACTACTAGTCAATCTGATGGTACAGCAACAGGTTCTACGGAAGAATCTATCCAAACAGATGAGTTAGTAACTTTCGATGCAGGCAAAAATATTGAATTAACGCAAGATGGCAACAAAATTACCATTGCTACATCCATGAATCCTGAGTTTACTAGCGTATCTACCAAAGATGCAGCTGGTAATACTACAACTATGGATGGTTCTGGAATCGTATCTGAAGATACAGCTGGTAACACTACAATTGTAACCGCTGCTGGTACAGTAACTATTGATACTGATGGCAACACTACAAATGTAACAGGTAATGGTATTACTATTACTCCTGCTGGTGAAAGTGTTAACTCTCCAAATGTAGTATCCTTAACAACTGATGGCCTTAACAATGGTGGTAATAAAATCACTAATGTGGCAGCAGGTACTGATGCTACTGACGCTGTTAACGTGAGCCAATTGGAACAATACGTTTCAGACAACGCTACTAAATTAGTAGATGGCAATAACACAACTGTTTCTGGTGCTGGTACAAGTGCTGACCCATACAAAGTCAACGTAAATGATAACTTAAACCTTGGTGCCAAAGATGGTACTAATGGTAAAGATGGTGTTGACGGCTCTATTGGTGTAAATGGTCGAGACGGCTCTGCTGTTACTATCAACGGTAAAGATGGCTCTATTGGACTTAATGGTGCTAATGGTACAAATGGCTTAACCATTAAAGGTGACAAAGGTGCTACTGGTGTAGATGGTACAGATGGTGCTAAGGGTACAGATGGCATGACACGCATTGTCTATACCGATGGCAAAGGTACACCACATGAAGTAGCAACACTAGATGATGGTATGAAATTTGCAGGTGATGATGGTCAAACTGATACTAACCAAGTCATTGCTAAGAAGCTCAATACCGTGGTAGATATTGTAGGTGGCGCTAACAAAGATGAATTAACAGACAATAACATTGGTGTTAATAATGTAGATGGTAAGCTAAAAGTTCAATTAGCTAAGCAGATTAATCTTGGTAAAGATGGATCTGTAACAACAGGTAATACGGTTGTTAACAACGCTGGTTTGACTATTACAAACCCAGCGGGTACCGTATCCTTGACCAATACTGGATTGAATAATGGTGGCAACCAAATTAAAAATATTGATGCAGGTACAGAGGCTACGGATGCAGTGAATGTGAGTCAATTAAAGGCCGCTAAAACGGAAGTAGTAGCAGGTAGCAATGTCACTGTAGACAGCAAGACTGGTACTGAAGGTCAAACGATTTATACTGTTAATGCGAAAGCAGTTGATTTAGGTAGCACTACATTAACGTACAAAGCCAATGGTGCTAATGAACAAACAGTAACAGTAACAGATGGCTTGAACTTTACAGATGGTAATTACACAACAGCTAGTGTTGACGCTGCGGGTGTAGTGAAATACGATGTAAACCTAGGTAGCATTACGCAAGGCGCTGATGGCAAACCAGGGGTGAATGGTAAAGATGGTATAGCTACGGTACAAACAGTAGTTGATACGATTAATAACTCTGGTTGGAAAGCAAATGCGACAGGAAATGTAGCTGGTAGTGCCACAGCCACTGTTGTAAAACCAGGAACGACTGTTAACTATGCGGCAGGATCTAACTTAACGGTAGCGCAAGCTATTGATAGTAATGGAGATCATACCTATACATATGATTTAGCTAATGACATCACTGTTGGTAAAGATGGTGTTGACGGCTCTATTGGTGTAAATGGTCGAGACGGCTCTGCTGTTACTATCAACGGTAAAGATGGCTCTATTGGATTAAATGGTGCTAATGGTACAAATGGCTTAACCATTAAAGGTGACAAAGGTGCTACTGGTGTAGATGGTACAGATGGTGCTAAGGGTACAGATGGCATGACACGCATTGTCTATACCGATGGCAAAGGTACACCACATGAAGTAGCAACACTAGATGATGGTATGAAATTTGCAGGTGATGATGGTCAAACTGATACTAACCAAGTCATTGCTAAGAAGCTCAATACCGTGGTAGATATTGTAGGTGGCGCTAACAAAGATGAATTAACAGACAATAACATTGGTGTTAATAATGTAGATGGTAAGCTAAAAGTTCAATTAGCTAAGCAGATTAATCTTGGTAAAGATGGATCTGTAACAACAGGTAATACGGTTGTTAACAATGCTGGTTTGACTATTACAAACCCAGCGGGTACCGTATCCTTGACCAATACTGGATTGAATAATGGTGGCAACCAAATTAAAAATATTGGTGCAGGTACAGATGACACAGATGCTGTTAATGTAAAACAATTGAAAGATAAGGTAACAACAGTACAATCCAGTGATAGTTCTATTTCTGTAGTTGATACCAATACAGACCCTAATAAAGGGCACACGTATGATATTAAGGTTAATAACCAACATATTGTAGAAAATGCACAAACATCTGTAGTGTATACTGATGCTACTGGTAATAAGTTGTATAAACAAAATGATGGTACATTTAATACACAACCAGATGGTAGTGGCACGACAATACAACCAGTAGATGTCATTGCATCTATGAATAATGGCGCTAATTCTACTACTACGCCTATGATTCTTAATAATGTAGGATCTGCGATTCAAAAGCCAAATGCAACAGCTACCTTCTTAGAGCAATTAGATACAGCTAATACAACAACACCAAATGCAGCTGTTAATGTATCTGATTTAAAACAAACAGCAGATAGTTTAGTGACTAAAGGTTTATCATTTAAAGGTGATGATAGTACTGTTGTGCATAAACAGTTAGGTGAACAATTAGAGATTGTAGGTGGTGCTGATAAAGCTACATTAACAGACAATAACATTGGTGTTAATAATGTAAACGGCCAGTTGAAGGTACAATTAGCGAAAGATATTAATCTTGGTCCAAATGGTTCAGTAACAACGGGTGATACTGTTATTAATAATAATGGTTTAACTATCAATGGAGGTCCTAGCATTACAAAAGCTGGTATTGATGCTAGTGGTCAGAAAATTACCAATATTGCTGATGGCGAGATTTCCTCTACATCTAAGGATGCTATTAATGGATCCCAATTGTATAACGCAGTATCAAAAGCTAAAACGACTGTTTCTGCAGGAGATAATATAGTTGTAACGTCGAGTACTGATGCAACTGATGGTCATACTAATTATAAAGTATCATTGACACCAAAGGTTTCTATTGGTGATACTACGCACAAAGTGATTATTGATGGTCCTAAAGGTGAAATTACTGGTTTAACTAATACAACTATTACGAGTCCTGATTTTGGTAAATCTGGACGTGCTGCGACAGAAGAACAGTTACAAGCGGGAATAGCTTCGGCTACATCTATTGAAAAGGTACAGGCTAAGTCTGATAGGAATAATATTGCTCAGGTAGAACCTAAAGCGGGTGACACCTTTGGAAGCAAAGGTGCGACATATGAAGTTTTTGTAGACAAAAATATCGTTAAAGATGCATCTCGTGAAGCTGTTAATGTAACAAGTAAAGATAAGGCTATTACAGTGACTCCTAATAAAGATGATGGTAATCATACAACAACGTATGAGTTGATCTTTAATGGTAAAGATGCAGCCAAAGAAATTCCATTAACGTATAGAGCTAATGGAGCCAATGAACACCAAGTTATGCTAGCAGATGGTTTAAATTTTGTTGATGGGCAAAATACCAAAGCATCTGTAGGTGTGAATGGAAAGGTTACATTTGATGTGTCTGGCGATTTAAAACATATAACTTCAATTTCTAATCAAGGCTCGGCTACTATGAACTTTGGTAGTGATGCAATTACTATTAATGGTGGCACATTGAATATGGGTGGAAATAAAATTACTAATGTAGCACCTGGAACAAGTGGTACAGATGTAGTGAATCTAAATCAACTCAAAGCAGCTCGTACATCTGTTACGTCTGAAGATGGTAGTGTAATGATTAAACCAACAGAAGACAGAACTACAGGTCAAATCAATTATGACCTATCTGCGCATGATACACGTGTTGATGCGTTAGCTGAAGAAATAGGGAAAGTAGGTTCACAAGGAGCTGCATTAGCTGCGTTGAAACCGATTCAATATGACCCATTAGAACCTACGCAAGTTATGGCCGGTTATGGTAATTACCGTGGTAATTCGGCAATAGCATTAGGCGTAGCACATTATAAGAATGAATCGACAATGCTTCATGTGGGAATGTCTTGGGCAGGTGGATCCAGTCATATGATGGCAAATGCAGGGGTGACATGGAAAATAGGGAATCGAGATAGTGAAGCGGCTATTGCTGATCGTTATCGTAAGGGACCTGTAAGCTCTGCTTATGCACTTCAACAAGAAATGGCAGCTATGAAAGCACAAAATGCTGGATTAAAAGGTGAAGTAGCTGATTTGAAAGCTGAAAACGAACAAATGAAAGCTCAAATTGCGGCTATGATGGCAAAATTAGGTTTATAATTTGTTGTAACTTTCACAGGCTCGAGGGACATCATTCGTATCGATGATGCCCCTCAACCTATTCATGCATTAGAGAAAAGAGGAAATAGATATGAAACAATCTAAATGGCTCGCTTTCACAGCGGCAGTACTAATGAGCGCTATATCTGTAATAGGTTATGCGGCACAAACAAGTGCGCCTACATATAATGATGATTTGATTTTGAAACAACCTGTTCATGAAACAACAGCTAGTTCTGTTGTTCTTGTACCTGTAGCAAGCCCGCAAGCGGTAGCTGCTATTCATGATTATGTAATGGCGTGGCAAAATGCTAATGAGCACATTGCTGTAGCAAAAGCAAAATTGGAAAATAATGAAAAATTAACAAAAGCAGATGTGAAATGGTTGCATTCTATGGATAAACATAATTATGCTGACTATTTCCGCACTCATTCCTTAGGTCGTGTACACGGTTACGAAGTGGCTATGAATTGGAATGGGGAAAACCGCAATGTGAACGATTATGAATTCTTCTCCATGCCTAAATACGATAAAAAAGAAGGCTTTACTAATAGCTATGGATTCAATGTATTGCGTGGTATGGTAGATGAAATGAATACTATCGTAGCAGAACAAAAACAAGTGGGTGGTCCACAAACCGTAGCTGATGCAGAAGCATTAGAACAAGCGTTATTGGCAGTTATGTCGAAAGACCAAGAACAAGTGAATAATGATGAACTTCGTCACTATATGAACGAAACAGTTTGGTTTGCTGCTAAAGAAACAGTAAAAAATAAATCTACTGATGAGCCAAAAGGTACAGAAAACCACGTTGTAGATCTTCGTAAGGCAATCGAAACAGCTCAATAATACTATCGTATGTTAGAAAGAGGCTAGTATGATGCTAGCAAAGATAGTTCAATAATATATATTGAAGTGATAGTTTTAATATTGTCACTTTAATATATATTTTTAAAAGAGTTACTCGTTTTGAGTAGCTCTTTTATTATTTTGTACATGAATCAATTATTCGGTGTGTAGTGTTTATGATAAAATATTTCAATAAATATATCATCTTATAATACATTTGGGTGTATAAATGGCTATTGGTAGTGATTACAGCTCAACAACATCGTTTATCTGCGATGGAAACCGAGAATGCACAACAAAAACAACAACTTGATGCACAACAAAAGAGCATTGATGAACTGAAAGCGGCAGTGGCAGTATTGCTGGCTAGAGGGTAATTTAGCCTTACACATATTAGATCCCCATAGGGTTCTATTCTACTTAACGTTTTGATTTGTTGGGCATAGACAATCACATAATGTAGGTAATGAAAAATAGATACTCCCTTTTCGCTCTATACGATTAATGCACGTTTGTGCTAACGTATAAGTAGGGTGTGAGGCCGCAGAGAAGCGTAGCTCCGCATGAGGCCCACACATCACTTAATTCCGAACGTAAGATTTCGTGTAACGAAATCCACAGTAAGGATAAAGTTGCTAAAAGGGAGTATCTATCTTTTTATTGTGCGGTATATATGAATTAGTCCGAACAAATCACTAGACGTATATAGTTTTTGAATCCTATGTTTTTTTGTGGTAGGTGTCATTTTTGATTCTCTGTTTATGCAGATTTCACTGAATTTACTGATTAGCTAGTTGCCTAATTTTGGCTCAATTAGTTTTTTACATACATCACTATATATATATTGACCATGTAGACAAGTATCTATTAAATACCCTTTTTCTGTACTATATTCATTTAATCCTCGAATATAGAATGGCTTCATATCTTCCGTAATCATAAATGGCGTAATATTATTTCGCAAACATTCTTTGAAGGCAATCAAACGTCCTGTCCTGCCATTACCATTTTGAAATGGATGAATTCTTTCAAAGCTTACATGAAAATCGATGATATCTGTTAGTGAGTGTATTTTAGATTCATTATAGGCCGCCAACAATGATGTCATGAGATGTGGTACGTCATTAGGATTCGCCGTTTCTATAGTACTGCCAATCAAATTGGGAACTTGTTTATACTCACCTATGTTGAAATAACTCTCTTGAGCTTCTTGTGTTCCTACAGTTAATAGACCTTGTATATGTTTGATACATGCTTCTGAAAGCGTGTCATTAGCATGTTCTAACACATAATTGAAAGCATTGAAATGATTAGAGGTTTCAATTATATCATCACTATATACAACTTCGGTGCTATTAGAGAGGATAGTCCGCGTTTCAAATAATGACCGCGTATGCTCTTCTGACAACCGGCTGCCTTCAATACGATTACTGTTATAGGCCATATGAATTTGTGTGAAATGATAGATACCGCTTTTATTTTTATATGCTTTTTCTTTTTGTAAATGCTGTAAAATTAATTGTCCTTGCTGTGCCCAGTCGATTAACATAGTTCCTCCGCAGACATAGTAACCATTGTATCTAGTGTATCTGTTTAAATTATTGAGAAGCGTCCCGATGGTTTAGATAGTGTAGGGGGGTAACATTGGAACGTTCATAGTTCTATATTGATTGTATTATATCATACAGGAGATCTGTATTTCCTTTTGAAAGAGCACATAAATCTGGGAATAAAGTTGAGGAAAACTTAACTCTGAATATTAATCTTAATAAACGAAACAATGAAAAGATAGCTATATACCTGCAGAAATGCTATAATAATATGATGAAATCTTATATAGTGTTAGTAAAATGAGGTGAGATTGTGGCAGACCAACAATGGTCCCATGGGAATATTCATCCCGTTCAAATTGATAAAGAAATGAAGAACGCCTATATCGATTATGCGATGAGCGTAATTGTTATGCGGGCGTTGCCGGATGTGCGTGACGGTCTGAAACCGGTGCATCGTCGGATTCTCTATGCTATGCATGAAACCGGTATGACACCGAATAAACCGTACAAGAAATCCGCTCGTATCGTCGGTGATGTACTTGGTAAATATCATCCTCATGGTGATAGTTCCGTATATGATGCGACGGTGCGTTTGGCGCAGGATTTTAACACTCGTTACCTCTTGGTGGACGGTCACGGGAACTTTGGTTCCATCGATGGCGATAGCGCTGCTGCTATGCGTTACACTGAGGTGCGTATGGCGAAAATCACAACAGAAATGCTTGCCGATATCGACAAGGAAACTGTTGATTTTATGCCGAACTATGATGAAAGCTTGCAAGAACCGACCGTATTACCAGCGAAGATTCCGAACTTGCTCATCAATGGTTCTAGCGGTATTGCCGTTGGTATGGCAACAAATATTCCGCCGCACAATCTCAATGAGGTGTGTAATGGTTTGACTATGCTCATCGATAATCCAGATGTGACGGTAGATGAGTTGATGAAAGCTATTAAAGGTCCAGATTTCCCAACTGGTGCGTTGATTTTAGGCCGAGAAGGCATCAAAAAAGCTTATGCCACAGGTCGTGGTAGCGTAAAAATGCGCGCCCGTGCGTCCATTGAGGAAATGGCGAAAGGGAAACATAAAATTGTGGTAACGGAAATTCCGTACCAAGTGAATAAGGCTCGTGTTATCGAAACTATTGCCAACCTTAGCCGCGATAAGGTCATCGATGGCATAACAGCCCTTCGTGACGAGTCCGACCGTCAAGGTATGCGCATTGTTATCGAATTGCGCGCTGATGTGCAGCCAGACATTGTTCTCAACAAATTATATAAACACACACAATTGCAAGAGTCTTTTGGCGTTATTATGTTGGCCCTCGTTGATGGACACCCACGGGTATTGAATCTAAAAGAAGTATTGGGATACTATTTAGATCACCGCCTCAACGTTATTGTGCGCCGCACGCAATTTGAATTGAATAAAGCAGAGGCACGTGCTCATATTTTAGAAGGTTTATTAATTGCTCTTGATCATATTGATGAAGTGATTGCTACTATCCGTAGTTCCCAAACTGACGACATTGCACGCAATGCATTAATGCAAAAATTCGGGCTTTCAGAAAAACAAGCAGTGGCAATCCTCGACATGCGTTTACGCCGTTTAACAGGTTTGGAACGTGAAAAAATCGAAGAGGAATATAAGGAATTGTTGGCATTAATAGAAGATTTGAAAGCAATTCTTGCTAGCGAAGTTCGTCAACGTCAAATCATCAAAGACGAATTAGAGGATATGAAGAAGAAATACGGCGATCCTCGTCGTAGCGAAATCACTATCGATACGTCTGATCTTGATGTAGAAGATCTTATCGCCGATGAAGAAATGGTTATTACCTTGACAAAACAAGGTTACATTAAACGGATGAACGCAAATGTATACCGCAATCAGCATAAAGGCGGTGCTGGCGTTATTGGCATGAAAACGAAAGAAGACGATTATGTAACGCAAATCATGCATGTACGCACGCACAATACATTGTTGTTCTTCACGTCTACAGGCCGTACATATCGTTTGAAAGCCTATGAAGTGCCAGAAGCAGGTTCTCGCAATTCTCGTGGTACTGCTATGGTGAATGTATTGCCGCTGGCTGTTGGCGAATCTGTAACGACTATGATTGACTTGGAACGCATTCAAGAAGATGTGAACCTCTTTATGGTAACTGAATTCGGCGTTGTGAAACGAACAGCCATCGAAGAATATCGTAATATTCGTCGCTCTGGTCTTAATGCTATTAACCTTGATGAAGGGGATCGCTTGATTTCTGTTAGCATTACTACTGGCAAACAAGACATTTTGATTGGTACGAAATTGGGTATGGCTATTCGTTGCAACGAAGAAGAGGTACGCCTTATGAAACGCGCCGCTCATGGTGTGCGTGGTATCAAATTGAAAACTGGTGACGTTGTTGTTGGTGCTGGCGTATTGAATGTAGACGAAGAAGAAGTACAAGTGTTCACTATTTCTGAAGAGGGTTATGGTAAACGCAATGATGCTGACGCGTATAATGTACAAAAACGCGGTGGCATTGGTACGAAAAACTTCCGTATTACCGATAAAACAGGCGACGTTGTAGCCGTTGAAGTGGTACGCAACGATGATGAAGTGATGCTCATTTCCGAACAAGGCAAAATCATTCGTTTCAATATGAACGATATTGCTGTGAAAAAAGGTAAAGCTATTTCCGGTGTGAAAACACAAAATCTTGATGAAGGCGATAAAGTAGCTAGCATTGCTGTCATTCCAGCAGCGGAAATCGAAGATGAAGAATAAGGGAGTATTATGAAACAATGGTTAGCTGCCATTATGGCGGCAGGGATTATATTTGTAGGCGGCTTTGGCACTGCTAATGCAGCCGACTGGTATTATATCGACGCTGATGCGGATGATTCTGCATGGTTCATCGATAATAGCTCGGTGTACAAAACCGATTCTGTAGCACGCATTTCTGTGAAAGCTAATAATGTAGAAGGCTACTCTTACATTTACCAAGTGGAAATCAATCGTCCTGATAAAACATGGACAGAATTGAAAACAACGGTGTACACCGGTACAGGTATTCCCTTGCTCTCTAATGAAGAACCGCAAAAACCTGTAAAAATTGAACAGGGTACTATAGGGGCAGAAGTCATGCAGGCTCTATGGGGGAAATAATTTTCACTTAATAGATGGATGAGGTCTACTAGTTCTTTTTTATTCCATACGCTTAACGCACCTTCGTGCTGCGTAAAGTTATAAAAAAGAACTAGTAGACCCCTTTTTCTACGTGCGGAGGAAATTATTTTCTTAGGATCTGCATTGGGAATTAAAAAATGATGCTGTAATAATGGTAATGAATCAATATAAAAAAGGTTACCCGAAATACATTGATTCGTGTTATAATGAACAAATAAGATTTAATTTTATACGAGGTAAAAACATGAAAAAAACTTTACTAGCAGGTTTAGCTGCTGCAGTGCTTTGTACTTGCGGTGTCAATTCCGCTGGGGCAGTGAATTGGCAACAATTTGGTCAAGATAGCACAGGTGTGTCTTGGTTTATCGATCAAGATAGTATAAAAGCTGATGATAAAAATGCTACAGTAGATATTAAAGCTCAAGATTCTGAAGGGTATCATTTCATTGCTACTGAAGAATTTAATCGCAAAGATAAAACTGTTAAAGATGTTAAGGTAACTTTGTATAATCCACAAGGTTATGTAGAACGCGAAGAACCTGTGGATAATACAGCGCGCGCTGTTACTGAAGGATCTCCTTCTGAAGCTGTTTATAATCACTTCTGGGCACCAACAGACAATGTAACGGTAGATAATAAAAAAGACGATAGCAAGAAGGTCGACAAAAAATCAGATAAAAAATCTGATAAAAAAGCCGAGAAAAAAGATAATAAGAAGAAATAAACTAAAGCAGCCAGCTCCGTTTGGGGCTGGCTGTTAGGATATATACAAAGCCCTCTGCTCGTTTTGAACAGCGGGCTTTGTATAAATCTTGTATGCACCTTCCTATGGGAGAGTGGGCAAAAGCTTCGTAGACTACTATATATAGTATGATAAGAAATATAAATATACTAATTAGCATAAATTAACAAAATATTAGATTTTTTTACATTTTTTGCTTGCATTATATTCTGAGGTGTACTATAATAATCAAGCAGTCACGAACGGGGCTGTAAGAAATGTCCAAGAATTAAGATATTATTTATGCTTGGATGATTTCGTTTTTTGTT
>NZ_RQUY01000030.1 GCF_003992125.1 Veillonella caviae
TGGAATGAGCTACATATGTCTACAAATTTTCCAACTTATTGGGATTAGTCACACACACTTTTTGTCCTATAACCCTAGATTTCATGAACATATAAAAATAGCGGATTATATTTTTTAGTAGTATAATCCGCTATTTTTTGTAGAAACTTATTTGATTTTTAACATGTGAGTTGGTTTTTAAGCCTTACTCTATTAGTGTTTTAAATATTATTATACATTAAAACGGAAATGTGTTACATCGCCGTCTTTCATTATGTAGTCTTTGCCCTCTAGACGGACAAGGCCTTTTTCTTTTGCAGCGTTTTGGCTACCGCATGCTTCGAGGTCTGCGAAGGATACGATTTCTGCACGGATAAAGCCTTTTTCGATGTCAGAATGGATTTTACCAGCTGCTTGCGGTGCTTTTGTACCATTTACGATAGTCCATGCACGGGCTTCCATTTCACCAGCTGTAAAGTAGTTGATGAGACCGAGAAGGGCATAGCTTGCTTTGATTAATTTTGTTAGACCCGATTCAGATAGGCCTAGGTCTTCAAGAAAAGCTGCAGATTCTTCGTCTGATAATTCTGCAATTTCAGACTCGATGCGAGCCGATACAACAACGATACCAGAACCCTCAGCTGCTGCATATTCTTCTACGCGTTTTACATGTTCGTTAGCAGAGTAATCAGATACTTCGTCTTCGGATACATTAGCTACATAGAGAGAAGGCTTTGCGGTGAGTAAAGTCAATTCTTTAATCATGTCTAGCTTTTCTTCTTCAAGTCCTTGAGCACGGACTGGCTTGGCCTCACCTAAACCTTCGATGATGCGTTCCAATAATGGTAATTCAGCGCGTGCGTCTTTGTCGCCAGATTTAGCTAGTTTTTCAATGCGTTGTTTGCGTTTTTCTACGGACTCAAGGTCAGCTAAACACAATTCTGTGTTAATGATTTCAATATCGCGGATCGGGTCGATAGAACCAGCAACATGGGTGATGTTAGGGTCATCGAAGCAACGGATTACTTGTGCAATAGCATCTACTTGGCGGATGTGACTTAAGAATTTATTACCTAAACCTTCGCCTTTAGATGCGCCAGCTACGAGACCAGCAATATCTACGAAACGCATAGCTGCAGGGAGAATTCGTTTAGAACCATACATATCCGCCAATACTTTCAAACGGTCATCTGGAACATCTACGACGCCAACGTTTGGTTCAATTGTACAGAATGGATAATTCGCCGCCTCTGCGCCTGCCTTTGTAATAGCGTTGAACAATGTGCTTTTACCAACATTTGGAAGGCCTACAATGCCTACTTCTAAATTTGTGCTCATGGTACCACCTTTATAATAAATGATTTCGTTCGTTGTGAAAGCTCCTTTCGGAACCTTGTCGACTATATATTATATCATAATATAAATAGAATAAGCCATAAAAGGTTACTTGTGTGTTCCTAATACAGGCAAGCTTCGTGTCGCTAATAATTGTTCTTCTCATAGAAAGCATAGTATATTGATTTTTAAAATCTAAAATAAGATTCAGGCTCATCCATAACTAATAGTTGTGGCTCGTTTGCTAATGATCTAGCAATTAATACTAATTGTAATTGGCTTCCACTTATATTAGTGACCTTTTTTGAAGCGAGCGAAGATATGCCTACTTTTTCTAGTACGTTTGCGACAATTTCATAATCTTTATCATTAGGAACTGAAAAGGTTCCTATATGTCTACTCTGCCCCATTAACCAGTAAGTAATAGCTGGTAATTTATCGTAGGGATCAGCAATATATTTAGTTAATGATATGAGTGCACTAAATATTGCCGAAATTATCATTCCTGATAAGACTAATGAGTGTGGCGTAATTTCATTTCTGAGCCGTGCAAGGCTGTATGTAAGACAAACGCTAATTATACCAAAGACAAGTGCAAATGCTGTGGCATGTATATTGATTCCAGATATAAGAGTACCTAGAGCAGCGCCAAATGCTGCACCGGAACTTACTCCTAAAATATCTGGACTCACTAGTGGATTTCTAAAAATACCTTGGAAGACTGTACCGGTTATAGCTAATCCGCCACCGACAAGTATATTTAGTAAAATGCGTGGAATGCGGAGATTCCAAACTACAGAGGCATCAATATTCATAGCGGCAGCTTCTTTTCCATTTAATATAATATCTAGTATTTGATCTGGAGGTAATAGATAGCGTCCAGTCATTATGGGAAAGTGTTATAGCTAATAGGAGGCCTATTAGAAGTATTAGTGTTGTAAATATATATTTTTTGTTAGATGTCATGTGCGGCCCTTAGTTAAAGTGAAAGAGTATTATTAAACGAAGTATTTAATATGGTATTTAACTCATTATCTGTGAGTGGATATTTGTAGAAGGTATTATAAAAAGCTTTAATATCGTTTCTAAGCATTTGTATTTATACTATGATAATATCCTTTGTTTTTACCGTTTCACCAATAGTAGATAATAGAACCTTATCCTCTATTGATGGATGGTTGGGCTTTTTGCGGGAATTGAAATTTAAAACAAAAAAGTTACTGTCTTATTTTCAAACAGAATATTATATGGTTATTCAATTGACAGTTATCTAGCAAAGTATGTTATTATATAACAAATAATAGATATAATATTTTTTATATCTTTTAACGTACAAATAAATAGAATTTAGGTGTTTTATACTTAATAGAGAAGTTGGTATAAGCCAACACGGTCACGCCGCTGTAATGTGGAGCAAGCCTCAAGAATGTCACTGGGAAACTGGGAAGGCGAGGGAGCGATGAAACAGAGTCAGAAGAACTGCCTAGATTCGTGCATTATTATACTTACGAGCGATGGGTGTATATGAAGATATAATAGAATCTATTATATAGTATTTTGAGGAAATTATATTGTGGATTTATTAAGACCTTTTGCCAGCAGGTGAGAGGTCTTTTTGTTTCTGTTACCCCCTTAGTCACGAGTGTATTGCAATTTGTACATTTTAACATTGTAGTTTTTGGTGGGAGGTACGAAATGAAGAAGCTTTTAGTATTCATGCTTACATTAGTATGTCTAGCTTGTTTGGCAGGTTGTGGCAAGAGTAATGATGCTAGTTCTGAAAGAATGAAAAATGGAGAAGTTGTTATTTCGGTAGGGAAATACATGATTTCTGGTGGATATGATCCTACACTGGGGTGGGGCATGTGGGGGCCAGATCCATTTCATAGTGGATTACATCGATATAACAAAGACAATAAGCTAGAAAAAGATTTAGCCACAGACGTAGCTGTGTCAGGTGACGGATTAGAATATATTATTAAAATTAAGAAAGATGTTAAGTTTTCAGATGGTAAACCATTGACGGCTCGTGACGTTGTGTTTACGTACCAAACTGCTAAAGACGCTAAAAATGCAGTTGACTTAGCTTTTTTAGAAAGCGTGCAAGCCATTGATGATTATACTGTAAAATTTACTCTAAATAAGGCTTGGGCACCATTTATTGAAACTACCGCTACATTAGGGATTGTGCCTGAGCATGCATATAAAAAAGATACTTATGGAGATAATCCTATTGGTTCAGGACCATGGAAAGTAATATCCTTCCAAAAAGAACAGCAGTTGATTATGGTTCCAAATGAAAATTATTATGGTGAAAAACCTAAATTAAAAAAAGTAACAGTTTTAAATATTGGTGAGGATGCGATTTTAGCTGCAGTTAAATCGGGTCAAGTTGATGTGGCTTTTGTCAATCCTGAATATGCAAATGCAAAAGTGGAGGGCATGAAGTTGACTGTTATGGATTCAATCGATGCATTTGCTGTAAATCTTCCGATGGTGGCAGAACATGAGGAAAATGGCGTTTTAGTAGGAAATAATATTACTTCTGACTTGGCTATTCGTCAGGCCCTTAACATTGGGATTAATCGAGAAGAGATTATTAAAAATGCTTTAAATGGCTTTGGCGAGCCAACGATGAATTTCTCTAAAGATTTAGATTGGACAAATGAGGCCTTAACCGAAAAAGATAATAGAGTCGAAGAAGCAATCCAAATACTAGAAAATGCAGGTTGGATAGACAGTGATGGCGATGGTATTCGTGAAAAAAATGGCGTAAAAGCTACTTTCACTATTACTGGTCGATCTAATGATTTACAACGCTATAATACAGCGGTAGCATTAGCAAAAAATGCTGAAAAACTAGGTATTAAAATAGAGGCTAAATCGATGGCGTGGTCTGAAGCTAGAAAAATCGCGAAAAATATTCCTACAATGTGGGCATTTGGTGACTTCAGTCCTCAAGCATATTATTCATATTTCCACTCATCTCAAATCGGTAAAAATGTAATTAATAACCCAGCTATGTATAACAACCCAATAGTGGATGAACATATTATGGCCGCTATGAATGCAACCGACTGGAATACAGTTGTTGCAGAATTTAAATTAGCACAATGGGATGGGCAAACAGGACCTAAAGTAGATATCCCGTATCTATGGATTTGTACTGTAAAAGTGCCGTACTTAGTTAATGATAAATTAGATTTAGGTGTGCTAGGCGTAAACGAACGTGGGCAAGGTATGGGGATTGTTACGAATATCGATACTTGGACATGGAAATAAGAGGACTTTATGAAAAATCAGTTAATAACATTTATTAGCAAACAATGCATACGATTAGTGTTGCTATTGATTGCAATAAGTATGATTAGTTTTGCTCTTTTAGTAATGTCACCCATAGATCCTATTGATGCGTATTTTACTGGTGTTGCTGTATCTGATGAACAAAAAGCTATAGTTAGTGCATATTGGCAATTCGATAGGCCTCCAGTAGAACGCTATTGGCATTGGGCCACGAATATGCTGTCGGGCAATTGGGGTGATTCTTTTGTGTATAAGGCGCCTGTTTTGCAAGTTATTTCTGATAAATTTACGAGCACCTTATTATTGATGTTAGTATCCTGGAGTTTATCTGGTGTAGTTGGCTTTTCATTAGGGGTCATTAGTGGTATTTATCAAGGTAAAACCTTAGATCGTTGTATAAATTATTTTGCACTAGTTTCAGTATCCACACCAGTATTTTGGTTAGGCATTTTGCTTGTTATGGTGTTTGCTGTTGAATTACAATGGTTTCCTATTGCTTTATCAACACCTATAGGTAAATCAGTGGAAGATGTCACTTGGTTAGAACGATTACATCATTTAGCATTGCCAGCTATTACGTTATCAATTACAGGAGTTTCTGCTATTGTTTTACATACCCGAGAAAAGATGATTGACTGTATGAATAGTAATTACATGCTATTTGCAAAAGCGCGTGGAGAATCACTGTGGGTACGTGTGAAGCGTCATGGACTACGAAATGTTGCAATTCCTGCAGTTACACTGCATTTTGCTTCGTTTGCAGAATTGTTTGGTGGTGCAGTTCTTGCAGAGTCGGTCTTTTCATATCCTGGATTAGGTAGTGCAATTACTTTGGCTGGTTTACGTGGCGATGTTGCCTTATTATTAGGTGCAGCTATATTAAGTGCTATATTTGTGTTTTTAGGAAATTTAATTGCGAATATTTTATATATTATTATCAACCCAGAAGTGCAAGGGGGGAGGTAATACATTATGAAATTAATAGATAATAACAATAGTAAATACACAAGATTTAGCGTGAAATCTTTTAACCGACGCCAATGGGCTGGATTTTTTGTGGTTTTAGGGAGTTTGTTTTTAGTTATACTGGCACTGGTGGGGACATTTATGCCAGAACAAAGTTATGCCATTGATTACAATCATAAGTATGCTGCCCCATCATTATCCTATCTATTTGGCACTGATGAGTTGGGGCGGGATATGTTTTATAGAACGTTAAAAGGATTAGCGCTTAGTATTAAGATTGGTTTAATGGCCGCATTTGTTAGTTCTTGTATCGCTTTAGTATTGGGAACATTATCGGCCGTATTTGGTGGAAAAGTAGATAGTTGCATATTATGGCTCATAGACCTTTGTTTAGGTATTCCACACATTATTTTGATACTCATGATTTCGGTGTCATTAGGTGGTGGAGAAATAGGTGTGACAATAGGTGTGATTGCCACTCATTGGGCGCATTTAACTCGGTTAATGCGTGCTGAAATTATGCAGTTAAGAAATCAACCTTATGTACATGTGGCTAGAGGGTATGGACATTCCTATTTTACAATTGGCCGAAAACATTTTATTCCTCATGTTTTACCTCAATACATTATTGGTTTAGTTTTATTGTTGCCACATGCTATTTTGCATGAAGCGGGGATTACTTTTTTAGGATATGGTCTACCATTAGATGTTCCAGCGATTGGGATTATATTGTCAGAATCAATGAAGCACATTTCTGTAGGTATGTGGTGGTTAGGTTTTTTTCCAGGTTTATTATTAATGATTATAGTATTAATATTTGATAGAGTTGGAACGGCACTTAGAGAAATACTAGATCCTATGAGATCGCAGAAATAGGAGGAGTTATGGGTGAATTATTACGAATTGAACATTTAAGCGTAACTTTTTCTATGTATAGAGATATATTTTCGCGAGTTGAGTCAAAAGGGATTGAAGATCTCTCTATTTCATTATACTCAGGTGAAATTTTAGCCATCGTTGGTGCTAGTGGATCAGGCAAAAGTTTATTGGCTCATGCTATTATGGATTTATTACCTTATAATGCGATAGTACGCGGGGATTTTTACTATCAAGGTGAGTATGTTGATGGAAGAAGATTAGAACGATTGCGAGGTACTGAGCTATCTTTAATTCCTCAATCGATTACTTATTTAGACCCTACTATGAAAGTGGGAAAACAAGTTATACAAGAACAGTTTGAGATGGATCAATGTAAGTCTATTTTTGCTAAATTAGATTTAGCAGAACATGTGATTTCTTTATATCCATTTCAACTATCAGGCGGAATGGCAAGACGAGTGTTAGTGTCAACCGCATTGATTTCGAATGCTTCAGTTATTGTTGCGGATGAACCAACACCCGGTATGAGTGTTACTGATGCAGTAGAAACGTTGCAGATGTTGAGGCAAATTGCCAATGAAGGGAAAGGTTGTATACTTATTACTCATGACTTGGATTTGGCTATTGAAGTAGCTGATCGTGTTGCTGTTATGTATGATGGGCGCATCATTGATATTGTACCAGCGAGTAATTTTAAACGAGGCGTACTCACACATCCTTATACAAATGCTTTATATCGTGCATTACCACAGAATGATTTTAAAAGTTATACTGCTGATGAAGTAGAGTCGTTTTTAAGAAAGGGTGGAAATCAACATGTTGGAAGTGAGTAATTTGGAATTTTCTTATGATGATGGTAGCCCTATATTGAAAGATATATCTTTTTCAATTTCTAAAGGGGAGCGGGTCGCTTTATTGGGACCGAGTGGTTATGGTAAAAGTACATTAGGAAAAATAATAGCTGGACATATGAATCCTGACAAAGGAACTGTATTACTTAACAATCAAAAACTCTCAAAATATAAGGGATATAAACCAATCCAACTTATATACCAACACGCAGAAAAAGCTCTTAATAATCGATGGAAAATTAAAGATAGTTTATATGAAGCCTGGGACATACCAGTGGAATTATTAGAACGTATGGGCATTAATCAGTCCTGGTTAGATCGCTGGCCTAATGAACTATCTGGCGGGCAACTACAGAGAATTTCGGTTTTACGTGCATTAAGTCCTAAGACACAGTTGTTGATTGCCGATGAAATTACAGCAAGTTTAGATACTATTACACAAGCACAGTTATGGAATGTTGTGGGGGACGTATTAGACACAAATAATACATCATTGTTGATGATTACTCATAATGAATCCTTAGCTAAGCGCATTTGTAGTCGTATTATACAAATTGAATCGTTATGTACATGTACATAATAAAGTGAATGTGGTAAATAACACAATAAAGCTCCAATATCTATGTTGGTGTAGGTTTTTACGCGAAGCGTATGAAGCCAAACGAATATAGGTGTTGGGGCTTTTTTTATCGTTGCTTTCTTATTTATATAATGCCGCGACACTCGTTCCGAGAATCAGCAGAATATTTCATAAGTCATGGTATTGGCTAGCGTTGCAATTTCAAGAGTCATAATACTGTTTACTTAATAGGCTTGCTTTATATAATATTTTGTTTTTGCCTTATAACTATAAGGTTATACTTTAGTAACTATTGGATTCTATGAAAGCTAACTTTATTTCGATATAATGAACACATCAGTTGACAATACATTTCTTCGTAGCGTGGTGAGGTTAACTAATATAAATTAAAACTTTGTAGATATAACACATAAATATTCGAAATGGTTGCTTTTACAAATGGAAAATTAATAATGATATAGGAGGTTTTCATGGAATATGTAGTATTAAGTAATGGCATCTACTCCAAGTGAAGTGGATGAATTGAAATCGTTGATTCAAAAATAAAAAAGCCCCCGTAAGGGGACTTTTTTATTTTATAAAGAATGTGCTCTTAATTCTTCAGCAGATTGTGTGGAAATCCGAGCTGGTGGAATGTCGAATACCGTGTAGCAACCTGTGCCACCGTGTTTAGCGAGACGGTAGATGCCACGAGCGTATGCCACAAGGGCGGAGCCTGTGAATTCAGGGTTAGAATCGAGTTTTAGGGAGTACTCAATAACATGGCGAGTACCGTCTGTGCTTTCACCAGAGCGAAGGACGAAACCACCATGTGGAATACCTTTGTGGTTTGCATCGAGTTCTTCTTGGGAGATGAAGTTAACTACTGTTTCATAACCTACAAAGTAGTTTTCCATCGTTTTGATTTCGTTTTCGATTTTTGCTTTGTCTGCATCAGGTGCAGCTACTACATAGCACTCGCGAAGGTGACCTTTGTAACCGTCAACGTCAGGAGTACCACCATTGCGGATGTCTTCTAAGTATTGTTCTTTAGGAACCGTGTATTGACGTGCGTCTAGTACGCCATCGATACGGCGGATTGCATCGGAGTGACCTTGGGAAACGCCACGGCCCCAGAATGTGTAGGATTTGCCTTGAGGCAAGATGCTTTCAGCAAAAACACGTTGCAAGGAGAACATGCCTGGATCCCAACCGCAAGAGATAAGAGCGGCAGTGCCAGCTTCTTTTGCAACTTTGTTAACATTGTCGAAATGCTCTGGAATGCGGGCATGTGTATCGAAAGAGTCGATACATGTGAAATATTTTGCTACCAATGGAGTTTGGTCGATAAGGTCTGTAGCGGAGCCACCACACAATACCATAACATCGATTTTACCTTTGAAATTTGGAAGGTCTTCCATAGTGTAGCTCGGTACACCAGATACAGTTGTGAGTCCTTGACGGCGAGAGAATACGCCTACGAGTTCCATATCTGGTTGTAATTTAACAGATGCTTCTACGCCGCGGCCTAAATTGCCGTAGCCAACGATACCAATACGAATGTTGCTCATATTAGCCTCCTATATAGTATAAATGCAATAATAATCGTCCTTATTATATCACTAAATTTATAGATATAATAGGTTTTCTATAGAAAATTGGAAAGACCATAAAAAGGATTTACCCACTGTGGAGTAAATCCTTTTCTATTATATCATTAGAATTGTAATGTTTTAATGCGTTCTACAGCGCGGATTGTATTTTCGCGACTGCCGAAAGCTGTTAAACGAAGGTAGCCTTCACCGTGCGGGCCAAAGCCGGAACCAGGAGTAGATACGATTTGTACTTTTTCTAATAATAAATCAAACAATTCCCAGCTCGTCATAGTACCTGGTGTTTTGAGCCAAATGTAAGGCGCATCTACGCCACCGTAAACGGTGAGACCAATGGACTCAAGACCTTCTTTAATAATGCGAGCATTTTCTTTGTAGTACGCAATATTAGCCCGTGTTTGTTCGCGACCTTCTTGTGAATATACTGCTTCTGCACCGCGTTGGATGATATAAGGAACACCGTTGAATTTAGTGCATTGACGGCGATTCCACATAGGGTTAAGGGATTCTCGTTTACCAGATTTAGTTTTTGCTGTTACTTCTTTTGGCACTACTGCGTAAGCGCAACGAGTACCAGTGAAACCAGCAGTTTTAGAGAAAGAGCGGAATTCAATAGCTACTTCACGAGCGCCTTCGATTTCGTAGATGGATTTTACAGTGTCTTCTGTACTGATGAAAGCTTCGTAAGCGGAGTCGAACATCAATACTGCGTCATTGTCTTTACACCATTGAATCCATTCTGCTAGACGGGCACGGCTCAATACTGTGCCAGTTGGATTGTTAGGAGAGCAAAGGTAAACAATATCTACACGATCAGATGGGAATTCTGGGGAAAAATTGTTTTCTGCAGAGGTAGGAAGATATACAACTTTTTGAAAAATGCCGTTTACAGCTTCGCCTGTACGACCGCCCATAACATTGCTGTCTAGGTAAACAGGGTATACAGGGTCTGTAATGGCAATGATGTTATCTTCGCTGAATAATTCTTGAATGTTACCAACATCGGATTTAGCACCGTCAGATACAAATACTTCGTCCATACCAATTTCGATGCCATGTGGTTTGTAATCGCCTTCGATGATGGCTTTTCTGAGGAAATCGTAACCTTGCTCAGGACCATAACCACGGAAGGTTTCGGCTTTGCCCATTTCTTGTACTGCTTTTGTCATTGCGTCGATAATTGCTGGTGCCAATGGTAATGTTACATCACCGATACCGAGGCGAATGATATCCGCATCAGGATGCGCCTCTTGGTACGCATTAACTTTTTGTGCAATAGTTGCGAATAAATAAGAACCTTGTAGGTTTAAATAATTTTCATTTAAATTAGCCATAATGACTCCTTTTCTAATTAGTTTTAAATCTCTCTATATATAGTAATAGATATGAAAGATAGGTGCAACTATTTTCTATAGAATTTTATAATGAATGGATAAAATGGATACAATTAAAATACCAGCCGTTCATGTTATAATTGTAATATAAAGGCTTTTATTATGTACAGGAGGTTAGTATGATACCAACCATCGATACAAAAGGGTGGCTTTTTATTTCCATACTTAGCGCCCTTATGGCGTTTACATCGTTGTCAACGGATATATATTTGCCTGCTATGCCACAGATGGGGCGTGATCTCCATGGTGATGCGGAGCTAACACTAACAGGTTTTTTGATCGGATTTTCTTTTGCCCAGCTATTTTGGGGAGCTATTAGCGATAAGATTGGCCGTAAAATACCGCTTATCATCGGTATGATATTATTTGTCATCGGATCCATCGGTTGTGCCATATCAACTTCTATGTATGAGCTTTTGGCATGGCGTGTGTTCCAAGCCTTTGGCGCCTGTGTAGGACCTATGTTATCGAGAGCCATGATTCGAGATTTGTATAGTCGGACGGAAGCGGCTAAGATGCTGTCTACATTGGCTATTGTTATGGCTATTGCACCTATAGCAGGACCTATGCTAGCAGGACATTTATTATTATGGTTCTCATGGCACAGCATATTTTGGCTATTAGTAGGAATAGGGACGATTATGTTTTTCTTTGTCCTTGTACTGCCAGAGACGCATCCTTTAGAGAGGCGCAGTACACGGAGTGTGGTGGCAACTTACAAAAATTATTGGATATTGTTACACAATAAAGGATTTATGAAATATACATTATGTGTATCGTGCTTTTATATTGCTATTTATGCTTTTTTGACGGCGTCACCTTATGTATATATTGATGTATTTCATGTGCCTACAGAACATTTTGGGTATTTGTTTGCGCTTAATATTATTGGTGTTATGATTTTGAGTGCTATTAATAGACGCATCGTTAGTGCTATTCGTTTGGATCGATTGTTACGATATGCATCATTATTTTCTGCACTCTGTGTTTTGATTGTTTTAGCATTAATGTTTGCAGGCTTTACATCATTACCGTTGATTGTGATAGGCTGTTTTTTATTCTTCTCTATGAATGGCATCATTGCTGCTGTAACGAATGCGTTAGCATTAGATAGAGCCGGTAAAATGGCTGGATCAGGGGCGGCGCTCTTAGGATCTATGCAATATGGTAGTGGTATTGTGTCATCTGTGATTCTTACCTTTTTACCGAATGACTCGGCTTTTCCTATGATGATTGTCATTGGTGTATTTGTTATTGTTTGTGCTATTATCGCATATCCATCGGATGAGCAGTATAATCGTATATGAGAATATAGGGTGGTAACTAATAGTTGCCACCCTATAATTTTTATATTCGAGAAATAGCGTTTTGGTGTGATGCATATAGAGAAATTGACTGGTAGCTAAATATCATAACATTATAAATACTACACCGAATAGGTGGATCTAAAATTTGATTTACCTATTTTTAATTTTATGCTATTATACATTAACAAATATCTTATATTAGCTATATTGTCTATATTATAGAACTTATAATCATTGGTTATGAATAGTGCAGGTAAATTGAGAAAGAGGGAAGTATTATGAAATCAAATATGTTTGCATGGTTATGTGCCACTGTGATTACGGCGTCTCCATTAGGATTGAGTGTTGCGGCAGATATGGTTAGTGAAAGTGTACCTAGTACAGTTGTGCAGGATACTAGCAGTACAGTGGCTGGCACAAATAGATTAACTGGCAATGCAATGAACATTGCGTCAGGAATCGTTAATTCTGTAGAAAAAGGGCAACGTAGTGACGCTATATTAGGTATTACGAATTTGACTACCGTATATGGTGATGGTCAGATGGTATCTGCTATTGCTATTGAATATCCATCAAAGGTGAAACAGTCGGCGCTTTCACAAGAAACCTATGCTATAGCAGGCAAAGAGATTGAGGCTGTATATGTTAATGACGACCCGCAAGTCAGTGATAAGCACAATAAAAAATCTGGCAAATACGTCATCGTTGAATTTAAACATACTAACTCAGTGCCATTCACATTAACACAGAAACCTCGTAATAATGAAGGGGAAAGTGCACAAAAAAATGATGGGCCTAAGGATGCGAGTATGCGTTCTGATAGACAACTGCCTAATTTGAGTACTCAAGTAGAGCAGTTGGCACCAATCTTGGCTAAAAACGGTGTTATTTACGGACCTACTCAAGGTGCCATTAGCAATACAACGGTAGCTCCCTCCATTATAGATGAATTTAAAACGTATCATTATACAGATGAAAGCATCGGTGCTACCATGCCGTACAATATTTATTTGCCAAAAAATTACGATCCTAATAAAACATATCCTCTCTATGTATTTATTGGCGATGCGAGCACGAATATTAACAATGATAAGGCCGTGCTATTCCAAGGTAACGGAGCCACCATTTTTGCTACCTCCGAAGAACAAACTAAACATGAAGCCATTATTTTAGCACCTCAATATACGCAAGATTTGGTGGACCAACTGGGGATGATGACTACAGACGAAAATAAATGGACTACAGGGTTACAATTAGTGACGAATTTGATTAACCACGTTATTGATACATATCCAGTGGATACAAATCGTATTTATGGTTCTGGACAATCTCAAGGTGGTATGGCTAACATTGCTATTTCTGATCGTTATCCAAGTTTATTTACTGCACAATTTCTCGTGGCGTGCCAATGGAACACGGACGAAATGAAGGCATTGAAAGATAAAAAATTATGGATTCTCGTATCCGAAGGTGATACAAAGGCATATCCAGCTATGAATATTGCTACAAAAAATTGGGAAGAACTAGGCACAAAAGTAGCTCGTAGCAATATGTGGAATAGCTATTCTACACCTACAGAATTTAACGCTTTGGTGAAATCCACAGAGGCGCAAAACGCACGTATTAATTATTCTGTATTTGAAGGTGGTAGTCATATGTATACCTGGTCTGTAGCGTATACGATTGAAGGTATCCGTGATTGGTTGTTTAGTCAAACAAAAGCAGAATAATGATGGGGCACTCGTGATTGATGACTGCGTATTTACAAACCTGTGGTTAGTTCAACTCGAAATAGATAGGGAAAAAATAATCAGTTACTCCATTTGATTTTAGTTGAAATTAATATGAATTTAAGATATAATAGTAAAGCTTATTAATGGTAAGCACTTCCTACCCCTATGTGTCGATAGGGGCATTAGTCCGAAAGAGGAGGTGATTTTGTATGAACAAATACGAAGTCATGGTTATTGTGAAACCAGCTGAAGAAGAAGCAACTAATGCTGTCATTGAAAAAGTGGAAGCTTTAATTGCTCGTGTAGGCGGCACAGTAGAAAAGGTAGATCGTTGGGGTAAGCGTCGTCTTGCTTACGCAGTGAAAAAATTCACTGACGGTTTCTACGTATTGGTTAACTTTGAAGCAGATCCTGCAGAAATCAAAGAAATCGATCGTGTATTGAAAATCAACGATGATGTCCTAAGACACCTGATTGTTAAACACGATGCATAATTAAAGCCTGGAGGAAAACATGAACTCTGTACAAATCCTAGGTAATTTAGCTCGTGATCCTGAAGTACGTTTTACTAAGACTGGTAGAGCGGTAGCTACTTTCACAGTAGCTGCTACGAACACTTATATTGACTCTACAACTAATGAAACGAAAGAACAAACTGCTTTCATTAATTGTGTTGCATGGGGCAAACTTGGTGAAGCTGCAGGTAATCTTCGCAAAGGCAGTCGTTGCTTTGTAGAAGGTCGCTTGCAAACTCGTTCTTATGAAACGCAGGATGGTCAAAAACGGTACGTTACTGAAGTAGTAGCGAACTTTGTGGGCCAATCCCTTGATATGAATACTAATTCTTTCGATGGTGGGTCCAATTTTGATAGTTTCAGCTCAGGCGGCGATGATGAACACATCCCGTTCTAGTGTTAGGGACTCCTACTAATTCGAAAAGGAGGATTCGCAATGAGAAGAGATAGAGGCAGAAAGCCAAGAAGAAAAGTATGCGTTTTCTGTGCAGACCATATCGATCAAATCGACTATAAAGATGTTGCAAAACTTCGTCGTTTTACGACTGAACGCGGCAAAATCTTACCTCGTCGTATTTCCGGTACTTGCGCAAAACATCAACGCAAATTGACTACATCTATCAAACGTGCACGTGCAATCGCTTTATTGCCATTCACTGCTGAATAATTGATGAATCAAGGCGGTATAACCGAAAGGTTGTACCGCCTTTTTGCATTATGGCATATTAAATTGCGGCTTATAGGACAAAAAGTGTGTGTAAAAACCCTTGTAATACTAGTAAATATCTAGTGTTATAAGGGTTTAATCT
>NZ_RQUY01000031.1 GCF_003992125.1 Veillonella caviae
AACCCTTATAACACTAGATATTTACTAGTATTACAAGGGTTTTTACACACACTTTTTGTCCTATAAGCCTATATCAGAAGCCCAAAGTACAAAATCTATCATTATTACAATACAAAAGAGGCCACCAAACCATAAGTTTGATAACCTCTTTATTATAGATATTGATTTGTTAGGATTAAGCGTTAGCTAGCGTTTTACCTAATTCTTGGCATTGTGCTTTACCATCATCATCAGGCTCGCCCAATATAGCAACACCATCAGCAACGAGTTCGCCACCTGCCTCTTTAATGCGGCTAGCCCAATCTTCTAACCAAGTGCCACCCCAGCCATAGGAACCGAAAATCGCCAATTTTTTACCACTCAGTTTAGCTTCAAGTTCCGTATAAAATGGTTCGAATTCACCTTCTTCTAATTGTTCCGCACCCATGTCTGCACAGCCAAGAGCTAATTTTTCGTATGCTGCTGCATCGTCAACGGATACTTCAGAAACAGCTTTTACTTCTACTTCTTGACCTGCTGATTGAATACCTTCTGCTACAGCTTGAGCCATTTGTTCTGTATTACCTGTACCGGACCAATAAATTACACCAATCATCTTATACCTCCTAGGCCGTTCTCGCGACCAATGAACTAAAAGTTTTTCCCAACATCAATTGAGTTTGACAGTATTCACGACATGCTTTATAACACATAAAAGAGCGTCTAGCACTTACTGTATCAACGTAAACCTTCCACTCTCCACACATTTGGTATCCAGCACCGCGACGAGAAATAAAATATTTTACATCTGTCAGTGGATAGCCTAAAAAAACACCAATCTCATGGGGAAAATCAAGGCTAGACTCCATACGAGTTCGTAAATGTTCGAGCATATCCATGAGACTCATTGCCTCAGAATAGCCATGTGCTTTTAAAAATGTCATAACCGCAGGCTGTCGGACATAAGTTTCTAATTGCTGTTGTCTAAAAACGAGCAGCAATCTACGATTTTTACAGCAACATAGTTCATAAAAGAACAATCCCTTTTTATTGAATTCTTTATTATATTCAGTCAAAACGAATTGGATTTGTTCATTCATGTCCCGTGGAATAGAAACCAAATTCGAGACTTTAATACCTCGAATCGCCGGTGCACAATGAAATCCAATGATATAGTCAATTGAATTCATCATAGTCCTACCTGCCTATTGCATATCTACATAAAAACCATTCTCACAGTTTATTGAGAGTAATTCCTATAACCACATAGTACTCTTGATGAGAAAAATTGTCAAGATAATCGGTGCATTTTTTCAATATTTATTTATTCTTTTGGGTTAATAGATAACTAATTTTAGAGAATACTTTTGCATCACTATCCTCATCTACAGCGATGAAACGGACATTAGGGCCAGCATATTTACTTTCACTAATAGAAATATGCAATATTTCATTATAAGAATTATTATTAATAGCGTTAGTATATTTTAATACACCTACATAAGTGTTACCTTGTTTTGTTAAAGGTGTAACAACACGATAATTACCAAGTTCTGTAGCTTGTCCATTATTGATAGTTGTTATTAAATTACCTACTTGGCTATTATCTCTGCTCACATGCTTTGTATTTACTAAATTATGAGATAGACCTACTACCAAATCTGTAAATATAGAGTAGTTCATTTCATTCTCGTCTTTGATCAATATCGTATATACATTAGCAGATTGGGCTCCAGCATTTAATAATGCTGTTTTGATATCAGTTTTAGATTCATTCGCAAACAATGCTTTTTGTTGTGCATTAGGATACATTATAACCCCGTCGGGCAACTTAGTACCTTCGTAGGAGCTATATCTTGCAACCGTATTGCGAGCATTAATATTAGCAGCCTCACCACTAGCAGGAATTAACCAAGCAATTAGACTAGCCATAACAAAAGGAATTATATATTTCATAGTTTCTCCTAAAAATACCGCCCCACCAAGGGGCGGTATAACAATACATTATTTATTTTGTTGCTTTGCCCAGCTATCACGTAAACCAACGATACGATTTACTACGATATGTTCTGGTTCGCTATCTTTATCGGTTACAAAATAGCCTTGACGCAAGAATTGGAAATGATCACCTGCTACGGTTGTAGCCAACGAAGCTTCCCCTTTACTATGCATAATTTGCAAAGATTCTGTATTGAAATCGGCTATAAAGTCTTTATTATCTGACTCTTCACAAAGTAGATAATCATATAGACGTACTTCCATATCTACAGCCGTAGATGCTTCTACCCAATGCAATGTGCCTTTCACCTTACGAGTACAACCACTTCCGCTCTTCGTTTCAGGATCATAGGTACAATGAATTTCAGTAATATTGCCATTTTCATCTTTTATCACAGATTGGCACGTAATAAAGTAAGCCCCTTTAAGACGCACTTCTTTACCAGGTGCTAAACGGAAGAATTTTTTCACTGGCTCTTCCATAAAATCGCTACGTTCGATATAGATTTCACGACCGAATGTAACCTCACGAGAACCTAACTCTTCATTTTCTGGGTTGTTTTCCACCGTAACAATTTCCGTTTGGCCTTCTGGATAATTATCAATGATAACTTTTACAGGATCTACTACCACCATTGGACGTGGTGCTTTTAATTTCAAATCCTCACGAATACAGAATTCTAAAAGAGCAATATCTACAGTGCTATCTGCCTTAGCTACACCAATACGATTGCAGAAATCGCGAATCGCCGATGGAGTATAGCCACGGCGGCGCAACCCAGAAATAGTAGGCATACGAGGGTCATCCCAACCAGATACGAGTCCCGCCTCTACTAACGCGCGCAACTTACGTTTAGACATAACCATTTTCGTTACATTAAGGCGAGCGAACTCAATTTGGCGAGGAATTTCAGTATCGTCCCAATCTACCAATACCCAATCATACAATGGACGATGCACTTCAAATTCCAATGTACATACAGAATGAGTGATACGCTCAATAGCATCTTCAATAGGATGCGCAAAATCATACATAGGATAAATATTCCATTCAGCCCCTGTACGATGGTGTTCAGCATTTACAATGCGATATAACACAGGATCGCGCATAACAATATTAGGGTCAGCCATATCGATTTTCGCACGCAACACCTTTTCACCATCTTTAAATTTACCCTGTTTCATATCTTCAAAGAGGGCTAAGTTTTCTTCTATAGAACGTTCCCGATAAGGACTATTAGTACCAGGAGTATTAAAATCACCCCGAGTTTGGCGAATTTCCTCTGCCGTTTGATCATCTACATAGGCTTTACCTAAGGAAATAAGTTTTTGGGCATACTCATACATTTGACCGAAATAGTCCGATGCATAGCGTACCTCCCCAGTCCAGTCAAAGCCAAGCCATTTCACATCTTCCATGATGGAATTCACATACTCTACATCCTCTTTTTCTGGATTTGTATCATCAAAACGAAGATTCGTAGAACCATTATATTCTTTACCTAATCCAAAATTTAAGCAGATTGATTTAGCATGTCCGATATGTAAGTAACCATTTGGTTCCGGCGGGAAACGAGTGTGTACACGACCGCCATATACACCTTCTTCATTATCTTTATTTATTTCAGCTTCAATAAAGTTGACGGATACAACTTCTTCTGAAGCAACTGCATTTTCAATATGTTCTGCCATGATAACCTCCTGAAATAATATTCTTTTATTGTACCATATTGCTAATTAGTCTTCAAAGTCAGATAAACTCACACCGGCAGCTTTTAATTCTGCTAAAGCTGTTTCCATGTCCATTTTAGTTTTTTCATAGTTAACTTCTTCATTAACACAGCATTTAAGCGGCTGTTTATGCACACCAGCAATGATATTATCCGCTGTTAAAATAGACATATCATAGCGTGTACGATCTGTATAGGACCCAATATGTGGAACAATCAAACAATTATCGAGGCTTAATAATGGATGATCTGCTGGTAATGGCTCTGGATCTGTTACATCGAGGGCAGCATAATCAATGACACCGTTTTTAAGCGCTTCAATAAGCGCCTCTGTATCCACAATAGGACCGCGACCAACATTGACAAATAATGCGGTACTCTTCATTTTTTTGAAAAACTCTGCATCACACATATGATATGTTTCATCTGTTAATGGCGCCATAATGCAGACAACATCACTAGTAGCCAATAATTCATCTAATTCCATATAAGTTGTTCTATAGATGGCATCATCTTGGCGAGGATGACGATTATGATATACCACGGTCATACCAAAGGCACGGGCTCGCCGAGAAATAGCAAGGCCAATAGCCCCCATCCCGATAATTCCCAGGGTACGGCGACTAAGGTCAAAACCTTTAATATTAGACGGTCTTTCAGCCCAACGACCAGATTTCACAAAGGTCACATTTTCTAAAATGCGACGACTAGCAGTAGCGATAATAGTGAAAGCTAATTCTGCTACAGTTTCATTCAGCACACCTGGCGTATTACCATACGGAATGCCGGCAGCCGTTAATTCATCAATTTTCACATTATCATAACCTACAGCAGCTTGAGCGATAACTTTTAAATTAGGTGCATCTTTTATGAGGTCACCATCTACAGTAAGAGGTCTAACGGACCATAAACCATCTGCTTCTTTTAACCATTCTTTTAATATTTCACGAGGCATAACGGTCTTCTCAGTCCATTGTCTTATCTCTACATGCTCCGCCAAATAAGCCATCGCATCTTTTCTTACAAGACCATTTACAACAACTACAGGTTTCTTCTTCATAATAATTCCTTCTCTATCTCACTAGACAATTACATATAAAATATAAAAAGTAACAAGCCAAAATTCTACCGACCACATTAGTAAAATAAATTACAAAGTTCCATCATATTCATATTGTATACTACTCTACTATAAATATACAATATACACCGAGATGTAAAAAACGAGTAGCCAATCATAAAAGATTAACTACTCGTTTTATACTTACCTATATTAGCGAATTTTACCTATTGTATAATCAGCTTTGTACCATGCCATCTCACAAATACTCATTATGTAAGAGGCGGTATAGGCAAAATTTACTATGTCTGATTATTTCAAGTCCAAAAAACTCGGTAAGCACATTATTTCGATTGGATGCACAAATCAATTTACCAATAGGAATACCCATTTTTTTAGCATAATAAGCAGCAAGGATATTACCAAAATTGCCGGTTGGTACCACTACATTGAAAGCTTCATCCTCATGGATAGCACCTTGAGCAACCAGTTCGGCATAAGCATTAACATAATACACTACTTGTGGCGCTAAACGACCAATATTGATGGAATTAGCACTAGAGAACATAACACCTTTCTCGGCTACTGATTTTGCTGTGTCCACATCGACAAAGAGTCGCTTCAAAAACTGTTGCGCATCATCAAAATTACCATGAATGGCAGTAACATTGACATTATCACCTTCTTGTTTTTGCATTTGTTCAGCCTGCATAGGACTTACGCCATCAGTAGGATAAAAGATTTGAATATGTGTGCCTGAAACGTCTTTAAAACCTTCTAATGCTGCTTTACCTGTGTCACCCGATGTAGCGGTTAAGATAAGAACTTCTTTGGTTTCCCCTTCTGCTTCTTTTGCCGCCACTAGTAAATAAGGAAACAAAGATAATGCCATGTCTTTAAAGGCTTGCGTACGCCCATGAAACAATTCCAATACGGATACTTTTTCTAGCAAAGAGTGCAGTGGTGCAATATCACGAGTACTGAAATTCACATCACTATAAGCATTATTAATCATTTCCTTTAAATGTGCTTCCGAAAAGCATGGGAATAACTTGGCCAATACTACTGCTGCTATTTCTTGGTAATTTTTATCTTTCACATCGCTATAACTCAAGCAATTGCTTGGGAACAATGCGGGTACATATAAACCACCATCTTCTGCTAAACCATGTAATAACGCATATGTCTCATTTACGGCAACAGTGCCACGGGTACTTGTATAATTCATGGGCAACCTCATATAATAAAAATTCTATGGAATCTAGTATTGCTTTATTATAACATAAAAGCATCCAATAAGAAAAAACCACCTCCAAAAATGTTGAAGATGGTTTGTTTATATACGATTTGGTGGACCACCAGGGGATCGAACCCTGGACACCCTGATTAAGAGTCAGGTGCTCTGCCAGCTGAGCTAGTGGTCCATGCATGGCTTAATTATAGACCTAATAAAAAAGAATGTAAAGTATATTTATAACATTTCTTAACCTTTACATTCTGCATATTTTATCCTCAGTATAGCAGAATCTCTAATCAACCTCCATTATCCACCAATACGCCACATAGGTCGTCCTGGAGTATCCATATTAATACCTTTATGTTGCTTGTGTTTTCCTTGTACAACATGTTCGATATACGTTGCTAAGTTCTCTACAGTTATGCCGTTACGAACAAGATATATCAAATCAGATTCATCATCCCTTAACAAGCATACACGCATATGTCCATCTGCAGTGAGACGTAATCGATTACAAGAGTCACAGTAATTATGAGACATAGAGAATATAAGGCCTATTTCCTTGCCACTAGGCAATGCCCAATAAGAGGCAGGTCCAAAACCATATACATCTTTTAAAGGCTGCAGAGCCTCCCCTAAAACACGCTCTAATTGGGATAGCCATTCGTCAAAACTAGGTCCATGAAAGGCACTTCCTTGAAATGGCATATATTCAATAAATCGCCACACTACAGGCCATTGTTCAATATAACTCAACACATCTCGGACTTCTTCATCAGTCCAATAACGCGATAAAACAGTATTAATTTTAACTTGTTTAAATCCAGTCTGTATAGCACTTCGAATACCTGCTAATACAGATGGTAATTGCTTAGATTTCCCTACGCATGTATCAAATACAGCTTCATCTAAGGAGTCTAAACTAATATTAACGCGGTCTAAACCCAATGCATGCAGTTCATTAGCTCGACTCGCCAAGTAACTACCATTAGTGGTAATAGAAATATCTTCAAACCAGTTTGATACGCTAATACGTTCTAACAATTCATTAAGGTGCGGATATAATAAAGGCTCTCCGCCGGTTAACCGCACAGCCCGTACTCCTAATCGATGAAAGGCGCCTAATATAGTCATCCACTCATCGGGAGTTAATAAATGTTCCTGACTATATGGTGTAATTTCTGTGGGTCTACAATAAGGACAACAAAAATTACAAGCCTCCGTCAGCGAAATCCGCACATATTCTATAGTGCGCCCCCATGAGTCTTGCATACTACACCTCGTTATATACTGCAATATATACGAAACCATCATTTATCATACAATTATAGAAATAATAGATTTCACCTATACCTATAGATATTCACTAGGTCTAATCATTGAGAATGCACACTGCATCCCCGACCTGAATAATACCATCTTTAAGAACCTTTGCAAATATCCCCTGTGTGGGCATAATGCATGAGCCAACTTGCTTCATAATTTCACATCCGTGATGGCATTCCTTGCCGATTTGTGTCACTTCTAATAATACTTCATTACCTAATTGCAACTGTGTACCTACAGGTAATTCGTAAAGTACGATACCTTCTACCGTAATATTTTCTGCAAAGTTACCTGGTTTTACGTTGGCCCCTTGATTACGCATATAATCGATGCTAGCAATACCAAGTAAACTAATTTGGCGATGCCATTGGCCTGCATGGGCATCACCAACCATACCATGGTCTACTCGTAATTGAGCAGATTCTATATTATGTTTTTTTTGCCCTTTTTTCTCACTTATAGAGATGGCAGTAATATATCCTTTTACCATTTTGACTCTTCCCTTCTTATGGGAACATAATGCTACTTTCACAAATTATAAAAGATTACATAAGTAACCTGATTGCATTATATCATATTGTGAATTATGTAAGTCTATAAAAATAATCACAAAACTATAGCTAATATATCTAGGGTCATATTTAATAACATACACACATATGAGTCAATGTATTATACGCTTATAAGCCCATCTCTAATAGAATATTTCTATAGACTTGTAACTCGTTTTCAAAGTTCTTAGGGGTATGAATGGTATTCACTCGATTTCGCCAATATGCTGATTCCGGAAGTCCTTTCATATACCACCCTGCATGGGTACGAATTTCTTTCACCCCCAGTGCATCACCTTTGTAATGACACAATAATCGAAAATGTTTTAATAACATATCAAGACGTTCAATATACGTTGGAGCAGGTAATAATTCACCGGTGGTTAAATAGTGATGAGCCCGCTCAAAAATCCATGGGTTACCTTGTGCACCACGGCCAATCATAACCGCATCACACCCTGTTTCATCTATCATCCGCTTTACATCTTCTGGTTCTACAATATCACCATTACCAATAACAGGTATAGATAAAGCTTCTTTAACGGCTTTGATATAAGACCAATCCGCATGACCACAATACATTTGTTCCTTCGTTCTGCCGTGTACCGCTACAGCAGCGACACCAGTACTTTCAATAATTTTGGCAAATTCTACCACATTGATGTGTTCAGAATCCCAACCGATGCGCATTTTTACAGTTACTGGTACCTTAACGGCCTTTACAGCAGCCTCCGCCACACGAGCAGCTAATTCCGGTGTTTTCATCAATGCCGAACCATCACCGCTGGTAACGACCTTTTTCACTGGGCAGCCCATATTAATATCTACAATATCAGCCCCAGCATCTTCTACTACTTTAGCTGCCAGTGCAATGGCTTTTGGATCAGATCCGAATATTTGCATAGATACTGGATGTTCTACAGCCTCCATACGTAATAATTCATGGGTGCGTTCATTCTTATATTTAATGCCCATAGCACTCACCATTTCGGTGCATACCATAGATGCTTTATGAGCCTTAGCAAGTAGCCGATAGGCAATATCGCTAACTCCTGCCATAGGCGCAAGGATAACCTTCCCATCGATAGCAACAGACCCAATAGACCAATTCTGTTCTTTCATATATTCACCTAACAAAACAGGCACAGCCATGCTGTACCTGTTATTTGTACATAATATTGTTACTATTTATTGCGTTCATAAATAAGGCGCAACCCTTCCAATGTGAGCATCGGTTCTACATGATCAATACAATCTGTAGCAGTGCTGATAAGCTGTGCCAATCCCCCAGTAGCTACTACAGTAGCCATACCACCCATTTCAGCTTTCATACGAGATACGAGCCCCTCCACTTGACCTACATAGCCGTAGAACATCCCCGATTGCATAGATGATACCGTATTACGATTGATAACTTGACCTGGGTCTTTCACCTCAATACGAGGTAGTTTTGCTGCCCGTTGAAACAGCGCTTCCGCCGCAATTGTCACCCCCGGTGTAATAACGCCACCGATATAATCTCCATTTCCCATCACCGCACAATAAGTAGTAGCCGTACCAAAATCGATGATAATAAGAGGACCTTTATAGGCTGCATAAGCAGCCACAGCATTGACGATACGGTCCGCACCAACTTCACGAGGATTATCATATTTAATAGCAATCCCTGTTTTTGTACCTGGTCCAACGATAATAGGATTTACATTGAAATAACGCAAACATACTCGTTCTAATGTTGGCATCAATGGTGGTACTACAGAAGATATGATGATAGCAGAAATATCCTTCGCATTCACCTTGCGGTCGTGAAAGAACAGGTTCATCATCAACATACCATATTCATCAGTGGTACGCACTCGATCTGTAGAAATACGCCAATGCCCTACTAATTCCTTTTTATCATAGACGCCGAGAACGATATTGGTGTTCCCCACATCGATTACTAATAACATGTATGCCTCCTATTTGCGCGGTCGTATAGATACATCACCGGCAACGATTCTTTTAATATCTCCATTTAGAGTTTTAACTAACAAATTACCATCTTCATCAATATCCGTTGCGATCCCCTCATAAATATTATCTGGGGCGCGTACTTCGATATCTTGACCTAATGTAACACTCAATTTGCGCCACTCATCTAATGTCTCATCAAATCCTTTATCTAATATTTCATAATATTGATATTCTAGATTCTCTAAGATAATTTTAAACGCTTCCGTTCTTTCGATATCGATACCTTCCATCAGTAATGATGTAGCAATGTGTTTAATTTCTTCTGGTAATTCTTCTTGTTTTGTTTTTACATTAACGCCAATGCCCATGATAATATAGGAAATTTCTTCCATGGATCCAGACATTTCAGTTAATATACCTACCATCTTACGCCCATTTACTAGAATATCATTAGGCCATTTAATACCGGCACTAGTAAGACCCATTTTATGAAACGCTTTTGTTAGTGCTACAGCAGCCATCAATGTACACTTAGGTGCTTCTGAAGGCACAAAATCAGGGCGTAACACCAAACTAAACCAAAGGCCTTTGCCAAACGGAGAGTGCCATCCACGGGATACACGACCACGACCAGCTGCTTGTTCCTCTGAAACGACAACGGTACCTTCTTCAGCACCCTGTTGTGCTAACCGACGAGCTTCTAAATTTGTGGATTCCGTCGTATCCATATATACATATCGTTTGCCAAATACATCTGTATTTAAAATTTGTTTCATTGCCAACGGACTTAACAAATCTGGCTCCTCCAATAATCGATAGCCTCGTTTTGTATAAGATTCAATTTTATACCCCTTTTGACGTAGTGCTTTTATATGTTTCCAAATCGCGGTACGTGATACATGGCATGCTTCTGACATGTCTTGACCGGATACAAATCCACCTTGATTCTCTCGCAAGAATTCTAATACTTCATCACGCATGGTAAGGCCCCCTTTTCTTGACCGTTTACAATTCGATTGTACAAGTGGACCCTTGAAAAAGCAAGAGTTATTTATCAAATTTATAAATAATTATCGATAAATCCTTTATTATATATACTTTTACTAAATATAATGCCATATCTAAATAGATTAATGTATAATAGATATATACTACTATGCTAAGGAGTCTATATGAAACAGTTTACATTGGCTGAAAAAAATGAAGTCCTTGAGAATCCGTTTATACATATTCATAGGAAATTAGATGTACTCTTAACAATCGGCAAATTGTTAATGGAATGCGGTGCTGATACCACCCGCATTACCTCAGAAATGTTAAAGAGCGCTACATTTATGGGCATCCCCCACGAATATTTAAATATTCACATCAGTTACACTACCATTATGATCAACTTCCACCACAAAGAATGCTCTATCACAGTATTCATAAAAACACCGATACACATCCCCAATATGGCTATGATTAATGCAGTATCTAAATTAACGTGGCGAGCCTTTGAACGGCATTACTCTCTAACTACATACGAGACCCAAATCAGTAAATTACAGCATGTAATTAAGGTCTATCCCAATTGGTTAAAAGGTATTGCCTGTGCTCTTGGGTCTGCAGGACTAGCCTATTTGTTTAGCGGCGATATCATCGCCTTACTAGTAACTATCATTTGTTCTCTATGCGGCTATTTCACCCGTACAGTTTCACAAAGACTTGGTTTTAATGAATATATGGGTATCGCCTTAGGTGCTTTTACCGCTATGCTTAGCGCTTATGCATTTTATCTCCATATTGAGCTAGGCTCTTTATTATATGTTCTCGTCTGTTGTACCCTATTTATGATACCTGGTGTACCTCTCATCAACTCTGTTATCGATACTATCAATAATCATATTTTATCGGGTATTACAAGAGCTATCCGAACATTGCTCATCGTAGGAAGCATGACATTAGGTATGGCAATGGCACTATATTTTAGCCCTGTTCCCTCCTTTTCTTTCATAGATATTAAACCTCATGTGTTTACTATTGAACAAATCATTGGATCATTTATGGCCGCCGCCTCCTTTGCTGTTCTCTTTAATGTCCCATCTAGACTACTCACATATATTGGGATCGGCGGGGTCCTCTGCGTCAGCGTCCGCAATCTACTTATCGTTCATTATGGTTTTTCTCTTCCCGGTGCTACTTTTGTAGGTGCCGCAGTGATGAGTATTATTTTAGTGAAGCTATCTACTTGGCTACGCACCTCTGGTCCTGTTCTTGTTGTCCCCTCCGCCATTGCACTAATGCCAGGAATATTATTATATCGATTCATCTTTGATATTCTCCATATCAATAGTCTTGATGAGTCAGGACTCCTCTATATGGCGCAAAACGGCATATCAGGTGTGCTTTGTATTATTGGTATTGCTATTGGTGTAGCTATACCAAATGTAGTGGCACAAAAATATTTAAACCAACAAAAAGAATTACGCATTCAACAATTGATGTCTACACGCCATATAATGGATGGGCAATAAAACAGGTGGTGAACCATAAATGGTTCACCACCTGTTTTATTGATATAAGGATACTACAATTAGACCGAGCTAATTTAACTGAGCCTACGATATGAGCAGTACCACCAAAAACATGGTACCTTATTTAGATACTTCTTCTGTTGTACCTGTTTGTGTCATATCTTCAATAGACTCTAGTGCCGTATCAAGCTTTAAGTCATTAGACTCAATAGGAGCCTTTGTAGTACCGTATTTATGAAGATTTGCTACTGCTTTCGCATCGATTGTTTCTTCTTCTAATAAAGCTTTTGCCATATTATGCAAAAAGTCAATATTATCGCTTAAAAGTTTTTCTACATCACGATATGCTTCATCTACCATACGATGCATTTCTTCGTCAATTTTTCCAGCAATTTCTTCACTGTAATTTCGTTCATGACCAAGATTACGTCCAAGGAATACTTGTTCTTGTTGTTCACCAAATACGATTGGCCCCAACGTATCACTCATACCCCAACGTGTAATCATAGCACGAGCTGTATTTGTTACACTTTGTAAATCGCCAGAAGCACCTGTACTAATTTCATTTAATACTAATGATTCTGCAACACGACCACCTAAAGCAACTCGAATATCTGCAAGCAATTGAGATTTAGTTTTATAATCTTGCTCCTCTGTTGGCAACATCATTGTATACCCTCCAGCATAACCACGAGGAATGATGGTTACTTTGTGAACTGGATCTGCATGAGGTAATAAATGTGCCACAATAGCATGTCCAGATTCATGGTATGCTGTTAATCTGCGGTCTTTATCGCTTACGATATGACTGCGACGCTCAGGGCCCATGCTCACCTTTTCACTAGCCTCTTCCAAATCAGCCATAGCAATCACTTTATTATTATTACGTGCTGCTAATAAAGCTGCTTCATTTAACAAGTTACTAAGATCAGCACCAGTAAAGCCAGGTGTCTTTTTAGCAATAATTTTTAAATCTACATCATCTGCTAATGGTTTATTGCGAGCATGCACTTTGAGGATTGCTTCACGGCCATTCAAATCCGGTCTACCTACTACGACTTGACGATCAAAACGACCTGGACGCAATAAAGCAGGGTCAAGGATATCTGGACGATTAGTTGCAGCGATGGTAATAATACCTTCGTTTGCACCGAACCCATCCATCTCAACGAGCAATTGATTCAATGTTTGTTCCCGTTCATCGTGACCACCACCGAGACCTGCACCACGTTGACGACCAACCGCATCAATTTCATCGATGAAAATAATACATGGTGCATTTTTTTTCGCTTGACCGAAAAGGTCACGTACACGAGAAGCACCGACACCGACGAACATTTCTACGAAATCGGAACCGGAAATAGTGAAAAACGGAACCCCCGCTTCACCAGCTACAGCTTTGGCAAGTAATGTTTTACCTGTACCTGGAGGGCCTGCTAAGAGCACCCCTTTTGGGATAGTAGCGCCAATGGATGTAAATTTACCTGGATCCTTTAAGAACTCTACGACTTCTGAAAGCTCTTGCTTTGCTTCTTCTGCACCTGCAACATCATTAAATTTAACCTTTACATTGCCGTCACCCATCATTTTTGCACGGCTTTTACCAAAGTTCATCACTCGGCCACCGCCACCTTGTGTTTGTTGCATAATAAAGAAAAATACAACTACAAGGATAATGATAGGAATAGCAGATCCTAACAAGCTCATCCACCAGGATGGTTGTTCTGGCGGAGCTGCTGTAATTTCAACGCCATTATCTGTTAATGTTTTGATTAATGTATCATCTGTTGGTGCATAGGACACAAAATCTGTGCCATTCTTTAATTTACCTTTTATTCCATGATCATTGGTAATCGTTACGGATTCAACCTTTTTTTGTTGTACCTGTTGAATAAAACCGGTATAACTCATATCGGCCTTATTCGAATTTTGGCCAGCTAAGGAATCTATCGCAAAAACGAGGGCAGCAATGATAAGTAAGTAAAAGACGATATTTTTACTAAATCGACTCAAAAGATTACTCCTTTCATTTTGAATGCAACCTAATCTGCATAGTGATATGCATTCCTATATTATATCATAAGAAATAAACAAATGCTCTTATAGTTTCACTCTATATGTGGCATGAACATCGCATCTAATAAAGCAACCATTCTGTTCTTCCCCATATGGAGTCATGTTCCATACCAAATATAAGATAATAAACTATTCTTCTTGGTATACGGATTCTTTTAAAATACCTATATATGGCAATTGACGATATTGTTCAGCATAGTCTAAACCATAACCAATAACAAAGTAGTCCGGCACAGTAAATCCGATGTAATCAACATCTACATCTTTTTTACGGCGATCTGGTTTATTTAATAATGCCACTAAACGTACACTTTTAGCACCACGAGCCCGCAAATTGTCTAACAAATAGTGTAGTGTAGTGCCTGTATCTACAATATCCTCTACAACCAGTACATGTTTACCTTCTACGGAACGATCCAAATCTTTTAAAATACGAACTACACCCGTACTTGTTGTACCCTCTCCATAACTAGAACAAGAAATAAAATCAAAGGAAACATCTACGGTATTATCGATGGCACGTGCTAAGTCTGTGAAAAACACAACAGCCCCTTTCAATACACCTACTAAAACGACAGACTCTCCTGCATAATCTTTACTAATTTCAACCCCTAATTCAGCAACACGTGAAGCTAATTGCTCTTGGGTAAACAAAATTTCTTTTACATCTTGATGCATATACAAGACCTCCTGGATCTATATCTAATCTTTGCAATATACTGATATTTTATAACAAATTTAAAAAAAGATATATAAGAAATTATAAAAAGCAGTATAAATCAGCACTGGC
>NZ_RQUY01000032.1 GCF_003992125.1 Veillonella caviae
GGGCTAGGTTTTATGCAGTGAAAAGGGACTGAGAACAAAATGAACAAAAATGTTCATTTTGTTACAGCCCCTTCTTATTTAGTTATGTGTATTTATATTACGACCTTAAAGAGGTTTACGAACCACGTCAATGATGGAGCCATCGCGGTATTCTACGATAGCGATAATGTCTTCATCTTTGTCAGATACAGGGATATCTTGTGGTTTACCTACTAAGTCAAATGCTAATTGTTGTAATTCTTCAATTGTGTAGATAGGCAAGTTGCTATCTTTAAAACGTTCAATTAAATCAGTACGAGCTGGGTTAATAGCAATACCATATTCAGTAACAAGTACGTCTACAGAAGTACCAGGAGTAATAACAGTAGCTACTTTATCACGAATCATTGGTAAACGACCGCGAATCAATGGGCAAGTAATAACTGTGCATTTTGCACCAGCTGCTGTATCAGAGTGACCACCAGAAGCACCCATCAATACACCATTTGAATCAGTCATTACATTAACATTGAAGTCAAGGTCGATTTCAGTAGCACCAAGGAATACTACGTCTAGGTAGTTCGTAGTGCAATCAGTCCAAGGATTTGCATACATAGATGCAGACATTTCAATGTGAGCAGGATTTTTATCTAAAGAAGCTGCTGCAGTAGTATCGAAAGTTTGTGTATCGTAAATAGCACGGATTAAACCTTCTTCAAGCATACCAGTCAAAATACCAGTAGCGCCACCGATAGCAAAACCACCTACTTCACCGCGTTTGCGCAATTTTTCAGCAATGAATTTCGCTACAGTCAATGGAGCGCCGCCAGCACCTAATTGGAATACGAAACCATCTTTAATGATGCCTGCTTGATCAAGGAATTCACCAGCTAATTCAGCAATTTTAATTTGAATAGGATTTTTAGTGAAACCTACTGCACCAGAAGCAATACCTTCTGGATCGCCGATACTTTCAACCTCAACAACATAATCAACATCAGTTTGAGGAATAGCATAATTGTGAACATAGTCAACTAAATTATCAGTAATGATAACAGTTGTATCCGCATAATGAGAATCAACCTTAGCATATCCCAAAGCACCACATGCAGATTTACCCATGCGACCAGTAGCATTGCCACGAGGATCCGCAGTAGGAGCGCCCATGAAAGCTACGTCGATGTGCACTTCGCCAGATTCGATAGCACGAGCACGGCCACCATGAGAACGAATCACTACAGGACGTTTCAAAATCCCAGGGTTTTGTGTCAAGAATTTACCAAGACGATCGCGAAGACCAGATGTTTCGATAGCTGTTACAGTGCCGTCTTGGATCATTTCTACTAAGAAATCATGGCATGGGGATAAGGAAGAAGACGCAACAGTAATATCTTTAATACCTTTAGCTTGTACCCGTTCCATAACCATTTTCATAACATAATCGCCATTGCGCAAATGATGGTGGAAAGATAATGTCATACCATCTTTAACACCAGCTTTCTCAATAGCTTCATCGATGGAAGCAACAATTTTATTTGTGCCTACGCGACTCATATGTACAGGTTTACCTGCCCGTTTTGCCTTTGGTTCAATAGCGAATTCGCCTTGGTATACTTCGCGACCTTCTAAGGCTGGAATATTAGTTGGAATATCGCGACCTACTTTATTTAACATCGTATTCTGCTCCTTCCTCTAATTCTACTTTAATGCCTGCTGCACGAGCTTTATCAACTACCCGTTGTGCACGTACTACGATAGGACCATCGATCATTTTGCCATCTACTGCAATAACGCCTTTGTTGTTACGAAGCGCATCAGCATAGCTGTTAAGAACTTTAACGGAATGAGCGATTTCTTTTTCATCAGGAGTAAATACTTCATGGATGATTTTGATTTGGCTTGGGTGGATGCAAGATTTGCCATCGTAGCCCAATGCTTTGATGAATTCCACTTCTTCGCGGAAACCTTGAGGATCTTTTACATCGGAGAATACAGTATCGATTACGCGGATACCTGCTTCGCGAGCTGCGTGAAGAATGGTTTGACGAGCAAATAATAATTCTACAGCTGGTTTATTTTTACCTGTGCGAAGGTCTGCACGGTAATCTTCTGCACCAAGAGCAATAGCTACTACGCGAGGGCCATGGCAGATTTCACGAACATTGTATAAACCGCGAACAGATTCGATAGCTACGATGATGTTGATTGTGCCTTCTGGCCAGCCATTAGCTTTTTCAACTTCTTCAATTTTTTTCGCTACGATTTCAACTTCGGATACATCTTCAGTTTTAGGAAGACGAATCAGGTTTGGTTTCGCTGGTACGATAACATCAAGGTCATCATAGCCATAAGGCGTTTGTGTAGGATGATTGATACGAACTACAGTTTCACCGCGGAATGTGCGGGATTTCAAAGCTTCTGCAGTTAACAAACGCGCCGTATCTTTTTCAGTTACAGGAACGGAATCTTCAATATCGAACATGATGCTGTCAGCACCGTGAATATCAGCACTGTTAATCATTTTAGGTGTATTACCTGGAACGAACATCATGGAACGGGATAAACGTTTTTTAGCCTCTTCAGTGAGAGGGTTAGTTTTTACTTCTGGAAAAGTTTTATCATTAGCCATTATGCTTTGCTCCCCCTTTCTAATGCGCCTAACACGCGAGCTTTAATTGTGTAATCCCAAGCATTTTTATCTTGTACAGTTACCTTTACGCCATCGAAACCAGCATCTTGTACTGTTTTCAAAATAAGCGCTTTAATTTGTTCGCCATATTGACGGATAACTTTGGAAGTCAATTCGATTTCGATGCCACTAGCAATGGGTTCAACCGTTACTAATGCATCATTTTTTTCGTCGAAGCCAGCTTGCGCAGCTTTCACTAATTGTGCCATATTGCATCCTTTCTAAAAATAAATATATAAGATAGAATCAGCTCCGTCTCGGAGATCTGGTTCTATAATAAACAAAAGAATCTCTATTAATAACTAGATTAACCGATGAAACCTGTGAAAGTCCACCAAGGAATACCTATTACAAATAATAGAACCCAACATAATACTGCTAAAATACCACCAGCTAACCACCAATCTTTCAAGTTATTGTAACCTGCAGAATAAATGATAGGTCCTGGAGATGCACCATAATGAGTTACCAATCCACCAAATGCATTAGTTGCTAGTAATACAAGGCCAAACATAGCAGGATTTACGCCTGCTGCCATACCAACAGTCAAAAATACTGGGAGCATGGACGCAATGTAAGCCGTACTAGATGCAAACAAGTAGCGAATCACTACAGAGATCGCAGAGAGAATCACTACTACGATAAGCGGAGATACATCGAGGGCCAAATTCGTTTCCATGAACGTAGCAAGCCAAGCGAAGAATTTAGCTTTCGTAAGTGCTGTGGATAAGCCTAAAATAGCACCAAACCAAATGAATGTATTCCATACCGCTTTAGTTTGAACCATATCATCCCAAGTAATGATACCGCTCAAGAAAACGATAGTCATAGCCACCAAAGCAACTGCTGTAGCACTTAAATCAACACCGATAGAAGGCAATGCCCAACCAATCAATGCAAGAATAAATACAACTGCTAAGATTTTTTCAGACATTTTCATTGGTCCTAATTCAGCAAGACCATCAGCAGCGATTTTCTTATTATCAATCTCAACACTTTCAGGACGGTCTACCCAGTAACCAACAAGAGGAACAAATAAGAGCATTACTAAACCAGGTAATGCCAATGCAAGAGCCCATTCGCCCCATGTCATAGAAAGGCCTGTAATTTTAGTTACGAAATCTAAGGCTAATACATTCGGAGCCATGGCTGTAAGAAACATAAAAGATGTTACTTTTGTGATGAAATAACCATTCATCAAAATAAAGGAACCACCGCGCTTAGCAGTATCACCAGGATAGGACCCAATAGATTCTGCAATAGACAAGTTAATTGGATATACAATACCTGCTGCACGAGCCGTATTAGATGGTGTTGCAGGAGCCAAAATCAATTCGAGAAGGGCTGTAACATAACCTAAGCGCAATACTGTAGAGCCAAAAGCGCTAATTAAATAATATGCTATACGATGACCAAGCCCAGTTTTACCAAAAGCTACACTCAAGGAGAAAGCAGCAATAATCATCCACAAAGATGTAGAACCATAACCAACTAGAATATCTTTTGCATTATCTAAGAACAATGCAGATGCAGATAATACAGCTAGTAAAATAATTTGAATTGGATATGGTTTTAAAACCAAACCTAAAATACCTGCAATATAAAAACCGAATAGGCGCCATGCAGCTTCTGTGAGTCCTTCTGGCGGAGTTGTAAACCAGAGGATTAGTGGAATTAGCACAATAGCAGCTAATTTCAAAAATTTGTCCATGTTATTTCCTTTCTTACACAAACATAGGCATACATAAGTGTTCATCGCAACACTATCCCAAAGAGTTACGATACGCGACTACCGTAATATGATTCCTTAGGATTTAAATCTGACCTCATTATACTTGTAATATTAAAATAAGAAAAATAGAAGCCCTTTATAGGGGGAATAAAAACTTTTATACTACATGCTCATACTTTTTATGCATTTTACATATAGAAAACTCTTTCAATATGTAAAAAATGCATAGAAATCAACCTAATTAAGGCTAACTTCTATGCACTTGCATATCATCTATAAAGTTGTATTTTAAATCAATAGCGCTTATTGTACTTATTAATATATTATCTATCCGAGTATTCTCTAAAAATGGAGTTATCCACAACAGAATATTGCTCATAGTAATTTCTGACATACTCAATAAAAGTCCTAACAGCTACGAGATTACTAGACTCCTTGGTATACACCATATTTGTATCACGAGTCACTACATTTCCGTGCTGATCGCGCAATAGACTTACATAAATATCACGATTTTTACAGGAACCAAGCCCCATATAGGTCAAAATAGACCACCCTAATCCAGCTCTTACAAAGTGACGGCAGGTGCTCATAGAATTAACTTCCATACCAATCATAGGAGGCCCATCAAAATGTTCTGCGCACCATGTTTCAATAATGTTCGCCACTGATGCATCTGTTTGGTATTGAATAAAAGGTACCTTTGCTAAATCGGCAGGCGGCACCAAATCCTTATACACCAAACAATACGGTTCCGCTAATAATAGTTCTGAATGACCAGATACCTCATAGCCACCACGAGCAAAGGCAATCATACAGTCACCAGAGTTAAACATTTTCACCACTTGATGGCTAAAAGCTGTTTTTACTTGAATGTGTACATCAGGATATTGCTCTCTAAAAGATTTGAGTAATAATGGTAGTTCATAATCAGCAAAATTAATAGATGATGCAATTTTCAAGGTTCCTTGAATTTTACCAGTAGAGGAAATCAATGCATGTTCCAATGCTTCTTTATCATGTAACATGCGTTTACAATATTCGTAGTAAATTTCCCCCTGTGGTGTTAAGGTTATTCCCTCTGCTGTTCTCAGCAAAAGGGAATGACCTACATTTTCTTCCATGTGGCGCAGTCGATAACTGAGCGCCGGTTGAGAGATGAACAGCTTTTCTGCTGCTTTTGTAATATTTCCTTCATTAACAACAGTTACAAAGGTGCGCCATTCTCTATCATCCATGGCTGTACTCCTTTTTATTTTTTATTGCCAAAAATACGCAATAATGACAAGAAAAGGTTAACGAAATCAAGGTACAAACTAAGGGCACCAGCGATTTCAACGCGCTCTAAAATGGTTTCATCTTCTGTGAGCGCCAATTGGGTCACCGTATTCTTAATCATATTCATATCTACTGCAGTGAAAATAGAAAATAAGATAACACCAATATAACCCATCACTAAACTAAAGGTGCTCGAATTAATAGCCGTAATCCAACCAATATTGAAATAATTACCAGCCATAAAAGCAAGACTTACTAAAACCATTCCTAGCAGAGCTGCTCCCATATAAGGATAGAAGCTAGATAAATTTTTCTTAGTTGTTAAACCGACTACTGCAAAGGCTATGAAAAATGCCAAGGCACCGATAAAGGCAGGTAATGCCACATCAACAATGCCATACCCAACAGATACGATAGATAAAGTAATACCATTTAGCGCACTATAAATAAAAAACATGCCTCTCAATGTCATTACATTAGCAGAATAGGTGCGCATACTAAATAAGAATACAACCCCTAGTTCAATCAACAGTAAAACGTTGAAATTACTAATACCAAAACGCAACCATGCTGGATTCATCAGTGTATAAGCACCTATACCGATAGTTGTTAGTAACCCAACAACCATCCATAAAATAGATCCCTTTAAGCGTTGAGACACAATATTTTCCACTAGCGCCACATCTGAAGCAGAGTGTGTTTGTGTCATATATGGATTCATAGTACCTCCTTATATTTAACTATTATATATACGCTTATATTATACCAAATTTTTCGATTTCCGTTACCGTGCATTTGCAATGCCTGCAAAAACCTTGCCACGTTCACCATCGATAGTTACTTCTTGACCTTCCAACAATACTTCGTGAGCCATTTTAGCACCTAAAATCACAGGAATTCCATAGGTAATACCAGCGATAGCACTGTCAGATGTGTAACCATCCTCTACAGCAATAATGCCTCCTGCCCGTTTTGCAACAGACATCAAATCCGGTTCCATAGTGCCTACTACGAGAATATCACCAGATTTGAAAGACTCATAATCGCCTTTATGGTTAGCGGCGATGAACACATTACCAGTCACAGACTTACGTAAAATACCATTGCCAGACAATAATACTTGACCAGCAATATGGACGCGAATCATATTTGTTGTGCCTGTAGAACCGGACGGTACACCAGCAGTAACTACTACTAAATCACCAGATTCGATAACACCAGCCCCTAATGCAGCGGCAATAGCTTGTTTCACCATTTCATCGGAATTAATAATTGCTTGGCCTTTAATAGCTTGTACGCCCCAGCACAATTGCATACGACGAATCGTTTCATCATGAGGTGTAACAGCAATAATTTTGCAATTAGGACGATGACGAGCTACGCTGATAGCTGTATGACCAGATTCAGTACATGTTAATATAGCTGCTGCCTTTAAATCACGAGCAATACGAACACTAGCCAAGCATACTGCATCAGTAGTAGTCAAATCATCACCGCCTTGGGTTCGGCTTTGGTGATCATAAATTACTGATTGCTCAGTCACCTCCGCAATACGAGTCATTGTTTCCACTGCCTCTACTGGATATGCACCATTTGCTGTTTCTCCAGATAACATAATAGCATCAGTGCCATCTAAAATAGCATTGGCCACATCGCTCGCTTCTGCTCTCGTTGGACGCGGATTTTGAATCATAGACTCTAGCATTTGTGTTGCCGTAATAACAGGTTTCCCTAAATGATTACATTTTTCAATCATCATTTTTTGTAATACCGGCACTTCTTCAGCAGGGATTTCAACACCTAAATCACCGCGTGCCACCATGAGGCCATCTGCGACATCTAGAATTTCATCTATGTTTTTGACACCTTCGGCATTCTCTATTTTAGCAATAATTTTAACATCTTTTTGTTCTGATTCTAAAATACGACGAATTGCTACTACGTCTTTGCCTCGTTGCATAAAAGAAGCAGCCACAAAGTCAATACCTTGGCGACAGCCAAAACGTAAATCCTCTTCATCTTGCTCTGAAACAGGTGGTAAACTGAGGGCTACCCCAGGAACCGCCACTCTTTTACGATCACCAATTTCACCGCTGTTTACAACAGTAGTAATAATATTGTTGTCTTCAATCTTATCAATATGCAAGGTAACCAAGCCATCGGCGAGCAAAATAGTATCCCCAACAGATACATCTTTTACAAGCCCTTTGTGATTAACAGAACTAATCTCTACAGATCCTTCTACATCGTCAGTAGTTAAGGTGAAATTTTGTCCTGCTTTGAGGAATACCTTACCATCTTTGAATAGACCAAGTCGAACCTCTGGTCCCTTTGTATCGAGCATGAGAGCAATAGGCTTATTCACAACCATTGCTGCGTCACGAACCATTTGCATTCTCTCCAATTGCTCATCATGAGTACCGTGGGAAAAATTAAATCGCGCCACATTCATACCAGCGCGCATCATATTTTCTAATATACCTGGCTTATCTGTACCAGGGCCTACAGTACAAACAATTTTTGTCCGTTTCATAGTTCCTCCACTATATTTCTATTTTTATTATGTACCTATTATTTAATTCTATTGTATCCTTTCTGTGAAAGTAACACAATCAGCTAGCTTAACACTTAATATATGCTATATCTGTAAATACTTAACGAATTTCTACAGATCCGTCCCCTAAGATGGCTTCGATACGACTAATAATATCTGCAGTTGGTGTAAAACATAGGCTAGGTGGTAAATTTATTCGTTTCTTAGATTTATGTAAAAGTAATGTAGTAGGCGTCCCACCTTCTACAGAAGATAATATCTGTTTTAAGGCTGCACTATTTTCTGGAGTGTCAAATTGCATCCTAATATGGATTTCGATTTGTCGTGCATTAGCATAGTTCACCTTTAATGGCACTATACGATCTGCAATAATTTGTACCCCTTTTTCATCCGCATCAACGCGACCTCGAACCTTGACAGCCATATCTACAGCCAGAAATTGCTGACTTTGACCGTATACCTTAGGAAATGCTACAACTTGGGCGGAACCAGAGAAATCTTCGATACGCAATATACTCATCACTTCATTGCGCCGCGTCATACGATCTGATTTTTCTGCAATTAATCCTCCCAAAGTAATGGTATCACCATCATAGCGCTCAGGTTCTTCCATAAGTTGTCCTAATTCAAAGAGCCCTTCCATTTCTTTAACATATCCTTGCAATGGATGACCGGTAATATAGAATCCAGTGTAATCTTTTTCATCTTTTAGTTTATCCTCTTCTGATAAATCCGATAAATTAGGAACTGGTATCATGTCGATACTCTCTTCTACATCACCAAAGAGACTTACGGTACCTAGAGCATCATCTTTTTGCTGTTTCGCCCCTACATTTTGAGCCGCTTCATACATGTGTAATAATTGATTTCGATTTTCTTTAAAACCATCCATAGCACCACAACGAATCAAGCTTTCAAGAAGACGTTTATTTACAACCTTACTATCTACGCGGCGACAAAAATCAATAATACTAGTATATAAACCATTCCTTTCACGTTCTTGAATGAGTTTATAAATAGCATTGTCCCCAACATGTTTAATACCACCAAGGCCAAATCGTATAGCGTCACCTTGCACAGCAAAACTGTGTTCCGAATAATTCACATCAGGCCCCAACACCTTAACATTGTGCTTTTTACAAGAGTTAATATAATAGGTTAACTTGTCCATATTTTGCATAAAGCTAGTCATAGTAGCAGCCATGAACTCTGGAAAATAGTGGGCCTTTAAATATGCCGTTTGATACGCAATATAGGCATAAGCCGCACTATGAGATTTGTTAAAACCATATCCAGCAAAGTATACAAGCAAATCAAATACTTCATTGGCGATGTTTTCACTAATCCCGTTACCAATAGCACCAGCCACAAAGGATTCCCGCTGCGCCTTGAGCACAGATTCCTTTTTCTTGCCCATAGCACGGCGCATTAAATCCGCTTGCCCAAGAGAGAACCCACCCATGGCAGAGGCAATTTGCATAACTTGTTCTTGGTAAAGAATAACACCAAAGGTATCTTTTAAAATTGGCTCTAAAATAGGATGTAAATAAGTAACCTCTTTTTTGCCATGACGGCGGTCTATGAAATCCTCAACCATCCCTGATCCTAATGGTCCAGGACGATACAATGCTACTAATGGAATTAGGTCTTCAAAATGCTCTGGCTTTAAATCCATTACCAATTTCGTAATCCCATCGGATTCCAATTGGAACACCCCTGATGTATCACCTTTGGTAAGAATGTCACAAGCATCCTTATCATCGAGCGGAATAGCATCTAAATCAAGGTCGATACCACGATTAGCTTTAATAAGCTTTAATGCATCTCCCATAACAGTGAGAGTGCGCAAACCTAAAAAATCCATCTTTAGAAGCCCTAGTTCTTCAATGTTATCTTTATCGTATTGAGTAACAAAACCTTCTTCATTGGAATTTTGCACTGGCACATGGTCATCAAGAGAATCTGCTGAAATCACCACACCAGCAGCATGTGTAGAGGAATTACGAGCAATACCTTCTAATTTTTTGCCAAACTCAAATAGTTCTCGTACATTAGGATCCGACTCATATAATTCTTTTAATTCTTTGCCTTTTAAAGCTTTTTCTAATGTAATACCCAGTTCATTAGGTATCATTTTAGCAATACGGTTTACCTCTGCTAATGGCAAATCGAGGACACGGCCTACATCCCGAATAACGGCACGAGCTGCCTCTGTACCAAAGGTAATAATTTGAGATACTCGCGCTTGACCATATTTTCGCGTTACATAATCGATAGTTTCCCCACGACGCTCATAACAGAAGTCAATATCAATATCAGGCATGCTAACCCGTTCCGGATTGAGGAATCGTTCAAAGAGCAAATCATATTTCAATGGATCAAGTCCTGTAATTCCCAGTAAATAGGCCACTACAGAACCAGCTGCAGAGCCACGACCAGGGCCTACTAAAATATTGTGTTCCCTAGCATAGCGCACATAGTCCCATACGATAAGAAAGTAGTCTTCAAACCCCATAGTACCGATAACATCTAATTCATAATCTAAGCGTTTCAACAATGTTTCACTAGACTCACCGTAAAGGCGTGGGATTTCGTTTTCACATACTTTGCGCAAATAAGATTTCGACGTTTCTCCTTCGGGCACATCAAAATGTGGCAAATGATGTTCGTCAAAATTAAACACTACATTACAACGATTCGCAATGGCTAATGTATTTTCCAGGGCCCCCGGAATATGACCGAACAGCTCCGCCATTTCATCGCCGCTTTTCATGTAAAATTGATCATTAGGAAATTTAAGGCGATCTACCTCTGCACGGCGCCGACCGGTTTGGATACAAACGCGAATATCTTGTGCATCTGCGTCCTCTTGCATAACATAGTGAAAATCATTAGATGCCACTATACCTAAACCATATTCGTCAGCCAATTGACATAACACTTGCTGTGCTCTCAATTCTTCGGGTAATCCATGATTTTGGATTTCTAAAAAGAAATTCTCCTTACCATAAGTTTCAATATACCACTCTACAGCACGGCGAGCACCGTCCATATTATCTTGTAAAATCAGCTGTGGCACTTCCCCTTGAATACAAGCACTAAGAGCGATAATACCTGAGCTATATTCGCGCAATAAATCATGATCTGCACGCGGTCTAAAATACATACCCTCTGTAGAGGCCTTCGACACTATCTTAACAAGATTACGGTATCCTTCCATAGTTTCCGCTAGTAGAATGAGATGTTTTAATCGTTCGCGACTACGCCCCTCTGGTGTATCAAAACGGCTACCTTCCGTCACATACACTTCACAACCGATAATAGGTTTTACACCTTGGGACATACATTCTTTATAAAAATAAATGGCTGCATACATATTGCCATGGTCCGTAATGGCAAGGGCTGGTTGTTCCAGTTCCTTCGCGCGGCGCACCATATCCGGCAAACGGCTGATGCCGTCCAATAAACTAAATTCCGTATGACTATGTAAATGTACAAATGGCTTCATGGTACACCTCCTTACTGTCTATGTGCAAAATAGATATTTAATGATTTCTTACGAGACTTCCAATCTGGTAGAAATTGGGCCACTAAATTGTGAAAGTTCTTAGAATGATCCAAGTATTTAAAATGGGCAAACTCATGAACCATAACGTATTCAATATAGGCCTGAGGTCCTTCTAATAAACGCATATTCATCTTAATAAGCTGCTTTGATGGCGTACAAGAACCCCAACGACTCTTCATACGCTGTTGCTTTACCGTCGGCATGGGTACATCAATATGTTGCTGGTGAAAGCGTTGATACACGACCTTCGCCCAATGGGCAAACACCTTTTCCCCTAGCTGGCGCCAAAAGGTTTGCATTAATTTATGCTTATCTTCATAGGTGTAATCAGACTTAACGAACATCACCATGCGATTAGACCCATCAAACTTAATATGCGGTTTGCCAGATGTTTCCACCACCTCTAGCGAAACAGCCATACCTAAAATAGATACGGTTTCACCCGTTACATATTGTAATGCCTCTATCCGCTGTGCCGTTAATGCTTCTAATTTAAAACGAGCTCGCTCAATAAAGGGTATATTTTCAATAACAAACGCATCAATTCGATGACCTGGTACATAAGCATTCGCTGAAACATGGACACTACCATCCTTGTGCACACGCATGTTTATATTCTTTACACGCTTGATTGTTAATTCATATTCAATTGTGTCACCATTGTAGGTAATAGACCGAGTTGTTGAAGTATTCATACCTTTTATTTTATCATAAAACACTCATAAATTCGTTAAAATCTGGGTACTTTAATAAGAATTATTCGATATATGCAACAATAAAAAATAACAGACAGCTGATTGATGTTAATCAGCTATCTGTTATTTTACTAGGGATAACAAAAACAGCTAAATATATTGTATGTATATTCAATTCTCTAAATCACTAACTACATTACATCATAGCTTAATATCCAAAAGTTATAACTATACAAATAAAATATTTAAATTATTTCTCAACATATAACTCAAGCTCAATATTATTCTTATAATCTAGAACCATTAGGGTATATGTATCACCATTAACTATTTTTCTATATACCCCATCTTTATAACTCCACCCTAAGCCTTCTAACTGAGTTCTAAAAACTTCCCCTTTATAAGAAAGTTTAGCAATAAAATGAGGCGTCAAAGAACCTAGTCTCAATACTTTAGGATTAATATATAAAACTTCACTTTGAGTAGAGTTTTGAATATCTCTAAATTCAGACCAATAATTCTCAAAATTAGAAGTATATTTAAGCTGTAAAAAATTATCAAAGGCTCCACCTATACTAGCAGAAAGTAGTAATCCTATAATAAGTCCCACCCCAACAAAAAATATCTTTAAGATTTTCATAAATCTCACCTACTAAAAAATACTAATTACTAGACGTCCATCACTAAAATTAAACAGATAGTTATTATCATCATAGTTAGATTTATATAACATATATTCTTTAGATAGAACTATATAGTCTAATACTAGCTTATCCTCAAAATCTTTATTTTGTTCTCCAAAAACTGTAACTTGCGTAGATTCAGATGCACCAAGTCTATGGAATAGTTTTGTCCAAGATATTTTTTCTAATACTCCAGCATTATACAATTTAAATGCTTCATTATATAAATTTGATGCATATGGATATCTATTCATAAAATAGTAATTACTAAAATTTACTACAGAAAAAATAATAGTACTAGTCAATATCCCTAAAAGCAAATATTTTAAAACGAACTTTATATTCATTATTAATATCGTCTCCAATACATTTTACTAGCATATTTATCAAAACCAACTGAATTAAAAAAGGCTCCATAACCATCATACTGTTGAACACCAAGTCCTGTTCGCTTAATTAAAATTAAATTACCTGTAGGACCATTATAGAGTTCTAGTCCACTGTTAGGATGTTCATTAAAATACTTCAAAACATTCGTATTATAATCTCCCCCCCCAAAGATTTTCATCGGAAAGGTTCCCAACATAACTAGAGTAGCTTCCAGAAACAGATATACCATTAGAGGTCGTTGATGCCCCCTCAGCAACATGGATTGTTTGATTTCTAGAGGAAAAAGATTCAAAATCTTTAGGAATTGCAACACCAGTTGACCAGTTGATGTGATTAAACGTTACACTTGAGGATACTACTCCCCCCTCTACCGCTTTTTTTATTAATGAAGCAGCACTAGGGTCGTTAGGTATAAACCATTATCAGCGGTTATCGTCTTACATAACAATCCTAGCTCTACATTGTTCCTAAATGTACTTAACCATGTTTCCAATGTTTCTTTTACATCGCCGCAACGCGCAGATGGGCAGCGTAAAGCTACATATAATCTGCTTTTTTGTTCTATTAAAGAAATCTATACCTCATCTGTTTTATCTTTTGCTCCACGAACAGTGTCTATTTCCCAATGACCAAACTCTTCGCGAGTTTCAATCGTAACATCACAAAGTTCTATTGATTTTCCTAGTTCACGTTTATACTTACTCGAAACGGACTTT
>NZ_RQUY01000033.1 GCF_003992125.1 Veillonella caviae
AGATTAAACCCTTATAACACTAGATATTTACTAGTATTACAAGGGTTTTTACACACACTTTTTGTCCTATAAGCCCCTTTTGTGTTAGAACCCTTTTCTCATGTGGCCGAATGTATTAGTGCCCGTCATATGAGAAAAGGGTTTTTAGTTTTCTGTATATTGTAATGCCTATATGTAGTTGTATGGAAATTACTAGTTCTTGGCAGCATTCTTTGGTGTTGGTGATTCGTCGGTATCTGTATTGGCGGAGCCTACTAGTTTTTCGATACTGTTATTTTGGATGGATACTTCCATGGTGTACCAATCGCCGAATTTACGAATTATTTCTTCGTTACGGCGGAAATAGGTGTATTGATCGATTTTACGGGACTCTACAAGCTTTGCATTTTCTAGAATGCTCATGAAAGTGGAAACCGAAGATTGCGAAACGCCACAGCGCTTTTGAATACTCTTAACACTGACGCTGTGAGGGAAATCGATGAGAGTTTTACTATGCACTTGAACACCGAATTCTTGTTCTGGGTTCTTTAGCCACAATATAATATCTAGTCGATGTGGATTTGATAATGCTTTCAAGATTTTTAGTGGGTCCATATGGCCTCCTATTGATAAATACCAAAATAATGAGTGCCTTGCTTTGACCGTGTCTTGCATTATGCGGTCGTATTATACGCGTTTGTATAAAGGGTTTTTCCTGCTTTTATCATACGCTTATTTTTGTATAAAATCTAGGATTAATTATGAAAATCATAAGTTTATTATGCATAATTGTAAAGTATGGAATCAGTGAATAGAGGTAAGAAAGAGCGTGGTATACTTATGAACTGATATGCAGTACAATATACTAAAGTATAGCTAGCGTAAGATTATGATTTCATAAAAGGAGCTGAGTGTATGGGTAATGATATGAGAGAAATATTTGATGTCATCATTGTTGGTGCTGGACCAGCGGGGGCTTCAGCAGCGTATCGGTTGGCACAACAGCGGGTGAAGGTGCTCGTTATCGAGCGGGGCATGGCACCAGGGGCAAAAAATATGATGGGAGGACGTATATATACGCATTCCTTAGAACAGTTGATTCCCGATTTTCGCGAACGAGCTCCATTAGAACGACAAGTGGTGAAGGAGCGAATTTCCATTGCCAGCGGTAAGGAAATGACGACTATTGAATATACCGGTAGTGATATACCTCAAGATGAAGAATCCTATGTAGTGTTACGTGCTACATTTGATAAATGGTTAGCTGAAGAAGCAGAGCAACAAGGGGCGCTCATTATTTCAAATGTACAGGTAACAGAACTCATTATAGAAGGTGAAGGGAAGAGAAAACGCGTTACTGGTGTACGTTGTGATGATGATGAAGTGTATGCCAAAATGGTCATTATCGCTGAAGGGGCGAATACGGTATTACTAGAACAAGCAGGTCTCATGGAGTCTACGGACCCAAGGTCTATGGCAGTGGGCGTGAAAGAGGTATATAAGCTCAAAAAAGAAGATATCGACAATCGACTTATGCTCACTGGTAACCAAGGTATGGCGTGGCTTACACTGGGTGATATGACAGATGGCCTCTTAGGGGGCGGATTTATCTATACTAATAAGGATAGTGTGTCTGTAGGTATGGTTGTAGGACTTGAGGATATCGGTTCTGCGAAACACTCTATAGACGATATGTTAGGGGCTTTCACCAGTCATCCTAGCATTGCACCATTGTTGAAGAATGGACAGTTGAAAGAGCATAGCGCTCATCTCGTGCCTGAAGGCGGTTATGAAAGCATGCCAAAATTAGGAGGTTTAGGATATCTCATCATCGGTGATGCAGCCCGCATGTGTATGAATCTAGGATATACGATTCGTGGCATGGACCTAGCGATTCAGTCCGGCATTTGTGCAGCAGAGGCCATCAATATTGGTTTGCGGGACGAAAATATGGACAAGGTGCCGAAGATGTACGAAAAACAGGTGAAAAACTGTTGGCTTGGCAAAGATTTAAAACGATATAGAAAGATGCCAAAATTCCTGGCTACGCACCCTCGTGTATTTGATACTTACCCAGAGTTTGTCAATAGTATGATGCGAGATGTATTCACTGTGAACGGCAATGGTGCGGAATCGTTGATGAAAAAACTATGGCGCCGCGTAAACACAGTAGGTGTATTTACATTGATTCGTGATGCATGGAAGGGGGTACGTTCCTTATGATGAAGTTAGAAGAGCGTTTAGGGGCGAATAAATATTATGTAGATGAAACGTCCCCTCATATCATTATTGATGGACAGCAGGTGAGTCGAGAAGAGGCGATGAAACTGGTCAATGGTTGTCCTGCAGGGCTTTATACTTGGCAAGAGGACGGTTCATTGGCATTTGATTTTGCCGGTTGCCTTGAGTGTGGTACATGTCGTGTATTGTGTGGTAATAGCATTGTGAAAACTTGGAAGTATCCAAAAAATGCTAAAGGCATAGAATTTAGACAGGGGTGAGATCATGGAATTATTAGTATGTATTAAACAGGTACCAGACACATCGGAAATCAAACTAGATCCAGAAACGAATAATTTAATTCGTACAGGACTTCCCAGCATTGTAAACCCTTATGATATGCATGCTCTTGAGGCGGCACTATCTGTGAAAGACCAAATTCCCGACAGTCGTGTATCCGTTATCTCCATGGGACCACCGCAGGCAGAAGAAGCTTTGCGCCAATGTTTAGCCCGTGGGGCTGATGATGCATGGCTCATTACGGATCGTGCTTTTGGTGGCGCCGATACATTGGCGACGAGTTACACTATTGCGTCCGCCATTCGTCATGTGGAACGGACGATGAATCGTACATTTGAAATGATTTTCTGCGGTAAACAGGCCATAGATGGCGATACGGCTCAGGTAGGTCCTCAAATTGCAGAGGAACTAGGCATAGCACAGGCTACGTATGCGTGTGAAATTTCCGTTGATGAGATTTCTCGCACTGTGCTAGTTAAACGGGAACATGAGAGTGGTTATGAACTTATGGAGGCTCCGTTACCACTATTGATAACAGCTACATCAGAATTGAATGAACCGCGTGTGCCTAGTTTGTGGCATTCCATTGCTGCCAAACGATATACTATTGGACATATTACTTTGCGTGATATGCCGCATATTGATGAAAGCCGCATCGGTCTTGGTGGATCTCCTACACGGGTACGCAAGGTATACCAACCACCACTTCGTGGCAAAGTAGACATGCTTTCATCCGTAGAGGAAGGCTCGAAAAAGATATTAGAATTGGCGTACCATGTAAAACCTGAGAAATTCGCCCATTTATTGGTGCCGTCCGACGAACCAGTGGTGGAAGCGGAGGACTATGACGGCGTAGATGTGAGCAATCCCGTGGTGCGAGCTGCTGCAGTGGACAGCGTAGTGCCGAAGGAAATACGGGCAGTTCAGCCGAATACATTTGCTGCAGAGGCGGCGAAACAATCTACAGATGCACAAGGAGGTGAGCGGTAATGGGGATTGCGAATTTTGAAGAATATAAGGATGTCTTTGTTGTTGCAGACACTATCGATGATGTAGTACATCCTGTTACCATTGAACTCATTGGTCAAGCGCGGCATATAGCAAAAGAGGTGGGCCAATTGGTACAAGTAATGCTCCTTGGAGAGAATGTGCAAGAACAGGCGCAGGAATTAGTTGCCTATGGTGCTGATATTGTGCATGTTTTTGAAAGCCCTTTCTTGAAGCATTATAGTACCGATGGTTACACTAAGGTATTAACTGATTTTTTTAAAGACCACAAGCCTAATGTGTTGCTCATCGGTGCTACTAATAACGGTCGTGATTTGGCACCTCGCATATCGGGGCGTATGCAAAATGGCGTTGTAGCGGATTGCACGATTTTGACGGTGGACACAGAGGAAGGATTGGTAGAATGGACTCGTCCTGCCTTGGGTGGTAATATTTTGGCGGAAATTATTTCCCCTAATCACCGCCCTCAAATGGGCTCTGTACGGCCTAATGTGTTTAAGAAACCTGAGCGGAATGATGCGGCATGGGGACGTATTCAAATTGAACCTGTTAATCTAACCGCTGCTGATATTCGCACAAAACGTATTGATTTTATTCCGTTTAGCTCTGTTAGCTATAATATTCAAGAAGCGGACATCATCGTTGCTGGTGGTCGAGGTATGGGATCTAAGGAAAACTTTGACAAACTCTATGAATTGGCTGATGCCATCGGTGGCGTTGTGGGTGCTACTCGCCCTCTCGTAGAAAAAGGGTGGATTGAACTGCCTTATCAAATAGGCCAAACAGGGAAAACCGTAAGCCCTAAACTATATATTGCATTTGGTATTTCCGGTGCCATCCAACATGTGAGTGGTATCTCTGGATCTGATACTATCGTAGCTATCAATAACGACCCTACAGCGGAGATATTTCAACATGCAAATTATGGAATCGTAGGGGATTGCATGGATGTGCTTAATGATATGTTGGGGCATCTTAAATAGAATACAATTTGATTAGACACTAAATCTTTTGGGAAGAGGAAATGAGGAGTGGGTTCTAAAAATTCAGTACGCTTAACGCCCCGTTCGGGGCTACGTAAATTCATTTTTAGAATCCCACTCCTCATTTCTCGTTCTACGGTAGTAGTGTCTAATCAAATCATTTAGTCTATTTGGGAATGCGCCAACATATCCGTTGGAGATGGAGGGAGGATGACCAATCGATTATGATTAGCAATCCTCTTTGTTGTATAATAGGCGTATATACTAGATTCGACGGGAAGGTGGTGTAGGTGTGACTACGGATAGTAATGGTTTATATAAGAAAATACTCTTTGATTTTTTAAAAGAGGAACAACAGGCTATGCTTTCACGTTGGGGATATGTAGTGTCTAATAATAGCGCATCTATAATAGCTCCCACTATTGATATAGATAGGGTAGCTACTAAGCGTAAAGGATAATTATGAAGGAGGTTTTTATGAATCGTCATGTGTTGATTACTGGTGCCACATCGGGCATCGGTTTAGAATGTGCTCGTATATTTGCTCAACATGGTGACCATGTGTTGCTTGCTGGTCGTCGTGAGGAGCGTTTAGCCGCTGTGAAAGCAGAGCTAGAAACGGCTTATGGTGTACAGGTACAGACTTTGATTCTTGATGTACGCAGCCGCGAAGATGTAGAGGCAAAGGTGAAACCAGCTATTGAAGCTTTTGGTGGCGTAGATGTATTGGTAAATAATGCAGGTTTGGCACAAGGGCTTGATGATTTTCAAGACAGTTCCGTTGATGATGCGGTGACCATGATTGATACGAATGTGAAGGGTCTTATTTATGTCACAAAAGAGGTCTTACCATTTATGATGGCGCAAAATAGTGGTCATATTGTAAATATGGGGTCTACGGCGGGTATTTATGCCTATCCAAAGGGCGCTGTGTACTGTGCCACTAAGGCGGCGGTAAAGACTTTGAGTGATGGTATTCGCATGGACACTATCGGTACGGATATTAAAGTAACAACTATTCAACCAGGCATTGTAGAAACAGATTTTAGTGCGGTGCGCTTTCACGGTGATGAAGAACGAGCAAAATCCGTATATGCTGGTATCGAGGCCATTCAACCAGAGGATGTAGCGGATGTGGTGTACTATGTAACGAACCAACCAAGACGCTTGCAAATCTCCGATGTGACCATTATGGCAAACCAACAAGCGGCAGGATTTATGGTACATAAGAAATAAGCGCTATCCTTTACCCATATGATATCGTCATACATTTATATTGAAAAATTCCTCTATTTTAGATATATTTAATATATAAATCGAACAATTATATATTACACAATTTATATAGAAGGGATTACACATGAAAAAACAAGTACCTATAGTCGTTGTATTAGCGCTTATTGGAACTGTTTGTTTTGGGGCGGTAGCATCGGCACATCAAGAATCAGCAGAATTAGGTATGCCGATATACCAAGTGAAATCGGTGTTAGGTGCATCTGTACAGGGAGAACAATTTGAGCCGATAGTATCTGCAAATTCAATACAATCAGAGCCTATGGTGGGTATGCCTAGTCCTATACATGAATTCTCCACTTTAGTGGACGCTGTTACATATATTGGTTTTGAACCTCATATACCGAAGGTGTTACCTGTAGGGTATAATGTGGAATCGATTCACACCATAAATCGAGATACATTACACATTACTTATGTATATCAACCTGGCGAAGATGTGACTCAAAATCAAGCAATGGGAACGCGTATTAATTATCGCGTGTCACTTCAAAAAGGTGATATCAGTGGTGATTACAACGATTACAATGTTGTAAAAACTGTGAAAGTAAATGGCAAGAAGGTGACTTTCAAAGGTGGCAACAAAATGGTACGCCTTGCTACTTGGGATGATGGCGTTCAAAACCATTCCATTGCCTTTGAGCGGGCCGTTACGTATGATATGGCGAAAGCCATTGTTGAAACTGTGAAAGCTAGCCGCTATCACGGGGTTAAACAATAAGTCTGATACATAATTTGCAGGATGTATCAGACTATTGTATGCTGCCTTATAAAGTTAAAAAGGACTGTAACTAGAATGTTGTAGCATGTACTATTTTTCTCATGTTAGATTCTTTGAGATTTAACATGAGAGGAAGTACATACATTCTGGTTTATAGGATAAAAGTAGGTAGAGATTACATCAATCTTTGTTGATAGATGTACAGCTTTTGTTACTGTTTTTATATGATTGATAATGGGGTGGAATATTAGATATACTTATTCAGCTCAATGCTCCAATTTTTAGGTAGATTCATTTTACGCGTAACCTCTGAAAATAAGTTGGATGGCAATTCAGTTTGTAGTTTAGCGAGTTCTTCATCTAATCGCTTTAATAATTGTTTATAGTCTTTTTTGGTTAAAAAGAGCCTTAGTAATAATATAATGTCGAACAAACCTCCTTTAAATGGTGGTGTAGGGCTATTTAGATAAAAGTATGTTGTTTGTATAGGTTTACCATTCCTATTTTTAGCTTCATAATCATATAATCTTTCCTCGTGAGCACAGACATTACGAAACGCCTTGATAGAATTAATGGCACTACTAAAATCTGAAATATAGAGTTGGGGATTGATGTGTTGTGCTGCTACATTACAATTGTTTTTAAATTCATGTAATACGGCTTTTATAATTTCTGTTTGTGTTTTATTTTTTAGGCTATAAAACAGGCTACATGTTTGTCCTAATGTGAGCTTTGTAATTAATACCCATAGAGGAAGTTCTTTGTGTTCGTTAAAATAGTGATAAAATGGTCCAGATTTTGTGGCTGCATCAGTGTTCTTTTTAGTTACTGATGAAAGCTCAGCAATTAATGCTGTCGTTTTTTGATGATCATGGCTTCTATAATTGTTAATATTAAAGTAACTAAATGGTTCTTTAGGACATTCTGAAGAAAACTGATAGGCGATTTTAGATTTGATGGAATTTTCTGTCATTAGGATGTATTTCATGAGAACATTTCTAAGATTTCTATCGAATTCGTACAAGGCATAAATCTGTTCAAAGGTGGTTCCTATTTTGTAATAATCTTCTTTTCGCTTTTTAGTTTCTACTATATCAAGAAATATATGTTTATAACCATTGATAAGCTGGTAGTAATTTTCTCGAATGAGAATGGCTTTGGCTTTACTGCCATTGGTAATGGATATATTTCTACTTCTTAAAATTTTTAGTTGTTGATTATGCGTTTGGAATGGTTTTGACATAGTTATCACTCCTAATAAAAAGAGGCGAAACAATCCGCAGATTGTTTCGCCTCCGTAATGTTCCCGCAGGTTCATTACTTACTCTTTGTATAATCACTTTAGCAAATATTACAATCCGTGTCAATGAGTTCTTTTCCCGCTACGTCTTCTTTATGAATTTACTATAATTATACTATGAACATATATACTGTTTCTATAAGAAGCTATTCATCTGGATATATGAATTATACCGAATGGTTGATACCGTGACCGTCAGGATTCGAGGCGAAACAATCCAGCGAAGATGTGCATGCTAACTTTGAATGCGACAAAACCTCATAATCTATTGGTATACACATTGACACAACTCTATAGAATACTGTACAATATCCTTATATCTAAAAATTAGCGATGAATGGGTATAAAGGTTTATAAATCCTGCTTTCAGAGAGTTGCCGGTCGGTGCGAGGCAATAGAGGTTGTATGCTGACACTCTCCCATGAGCTTCGGTGGTGAACATTAGTAGTCATCGACGGTGGTTCCGTTATACCCACAACGAGTCCCAATTAGGGTGGTACCGTGTTATGTAAATAACGCCCCTTTGAGCTTATGCTCTGAGGGGCTTTTTTGTTTGTGAAGCTTTCACAAAAGATAGATATAATATATGTTTATAGTAGATTCGTTAGTTCAGTAGATTCATTAGTTAAAAGGTGATTATCATGGATCAAAATCGTATTTATTTTTTTGATACAACGTTACGCGATGGTGAGCAAACACCAGGTGTAGCATTACAAACGCCGGAAAAGGTGGAAATTGCCAAAGGTCTTGTGCGCCTCGGTATCGACGTGATTGAGGCTGGTTTCCCAGCGGCGTCCCCAGGGGATTTTGAAGCGGTACGGACTATTGCTCGTGAGGTGAAAGGTGCTACTATTTGCGGCTTGGCACGGTCTAATGAAAAGGACGTACAAAAGGTAGCTGAAGCGTTAGCAGATGCAGAGCGCAGCCGTTTACATGTGTTCATTGCCACGTCTGATATCCATTTGGAATATAAATTGAAAATGACCCGCGAACAAGTGCTTGAAAAAGTAAAAAACATTATGGAGTTCGCAAAGGGCAAATTCGACGAAATCGAGTTTTCTGGAGAAGATGCATCTCGTACAGACCTTGATTTCTTATGTGAAGTGTTCGGCGTAGCCATTGCTGGTGGTGCTACTATCCTCAATGTACCAGATACAGTAGGGTATACAACACCTGAAGAGTTTTCTGAAAAAATTCGCTACATTAAGGAACATACACCAGGTATTGAAAAGGCTATCATTTCTGTTCACTGTCATGACGATTTAGGCCTTGCTAATGCCAATTCTTTGGCGGCTATCAAAGCTGGTGCTCGTCAAGTGGAATGTACTGTAAATGGTTTAGGTGAGCGTGCTGGTAATGTAGGTATCGAAGAAGTAGTGATGGCACTTAAAACGCGTCATGATTACTTCGGTGATTTACAAATGAACATCGATACAAAACAGTTTACAAAACTATCTAAACTGGTGAGCCGTTTAACAGGTGTTATCGTACCGCCAAACAAAGCTATTGTTGGTTCTAATGCATTTGCACATGAATCCGGTATTCATCAACATGGTATGCTCAACAATCCTGAAACATATGAAATTATGACGCCTGAGTCTGTTGGGGCAGAGAAAACTAATATCGTTCTTGGTAAACATTCCGGCCGTCACGCCTTTGAAGACCATTTTAAAAATCTCGGTTTCCATACTTTCACAGAAGAGAAAATCGCCGATTTATTCGCTAAATTCAAAGCCCTTGCAGATCGCAAGAAACAAGTGTACGACGACGATATTATCGCTCTTGTGGTAGATAATTTGAATCACAAAAAAGCATTCGAGCTAGTTCATCAACATTATGAATTGGGCGACCAAGGTTATGCGTATGCTCATGTACGTCTTACTACGCCAGACGGCGAAAAATCGGATGCTGCCGTTGGTGACGGTCCTGTAGACGCATCCCTTAAAGCGGTAGAACGTGTTATCGGATTGCCAATTAGTTTAAAAGATTACCAAATTCGCGCTATTACAGCTGGTAAAGATGCCCTTGGGGAAGCGACCCTTAAGGTAGAATATAATGGCCGCATGTACCATGGCCGTGGTATTAGTACGGACATTGTTAAATCAAGTGTAAATGCATATATTAATGCAGTAAATTCTGTATACCTAGCTATGGAGCTAGAAGAGGAGGCACAATAATATGGGTATGACCATTACGGAAAAAAATATGGCTCGCCATGCCGGGCTTGATGTGGTAAAACCGGGACAAATCATTGAATGTAAATTAGATGCAGTATTGATGAATGATATTACCTTCCCACCAGCTCGAAAAGAGTTTTTGAAAATTGAAAAACCTGTATTCGATAAAGAGCGTATCTATTTAGTGCCAGACCATTTCACGCCAAATAAAGATATCCAATCTGCAACACAAGCAAAAGTGATGCGTGATTTCGTTCGCGAACATGGCATTACTAATTACTTTGAAGTAGGTCGTATGGGTATTGAACACGTTATCCTTCCTGAAAAAGGTCTTATTGGACCTGGTGAAATGATTATCGGTGCTGATTCTCATACCTGTACATATGGTGCAGTGAATGCCTTTGCTACTGGCGTTGGTTCTACTGATGCAGGCGTTGCGATGGCAGAAGGTAAAACTTGGTTCAAAGTGCCTGAAACTATTAAAGTTGAATTAATCGGCAAACCTAATAAATGGGTAACTGGTAAAGACATTATTTTGGAACTCATCGGCCGCATCGGCGTTGATGGGGCTCGTTACATGGCTCTTGAATTCGCTGGCGAAGGCGTAAAACATATGACTATGGCAGACCGTCTTACTATTTGTAACATGGCTATCGAAGCAGGCGGTAAATGTGGGGTATTCCCTTATGATGAAATTACTGAAGAATACATTAAAGGCCGTGTGAACCGTCCTGTAGAACCGATTAATGCTGATGAAGATGCAGTATATGCTCAAACAGTAACGATCAATCTTGACGAATTACAACCAGTCGTAGCATTCCCTCATTTGCCATCTAACAAACATTATGTAAATGAAATTCCTAAAGATATCAACATCGACCAAGTTATTATCGGTTCTTGCACAAATGGTCGTTACGAAGACCTCGTAGCTGCTGCTGAGATTTTCAAAGGTCGTAAAGTAGCTCCTTTCGTGCGCTGTATCGTTATTCCTGGTTCTCAAGATGTATATGATCAAGCACTTCGCGATGGTTTATTGGACATCTTTATCCAAGCTGATTGTGCTGTATCCACGCCGACTTGTGGCCCTTGCTTAGGTGGTTACATGGGTATCATGGCAGAAGGGGAACGTACTGTTTCCACTACGAACCGAAATTTCCGAGGCCGTATGGGTCACGTTGATTCTGAAGTATATTTGGCCAGCCCTTATGTGGCGGCTGCCAGTGCTGTATTAGGCCGTATTGCAGGGCCTGAGGAGGTTTAATATGGATTTTGAAAGCAAAAAAATCTGGCGCTACGGCGACGATGTAGATACAGACGTTATCATTCCCGCTCGTTATTTGGCGATTGCTGATTGGGCGGAACTAGCGGAACACGCTATGGAAGACATTGATACTACTTTTGCTCCTAATGTGAAAGCGGGGGAAATCATGGTAGCAGGTAAAAACTTTGGCTGCGGTTCCTCTCGTGAACATGCGCCAGCAGTTATTAAAGAAAAAGGCGTACCTGTTATCATTGCTAATTCCTTTGCACGCATTTTCTTCCGCAATGCTATCAATATTGGTTTGCCTGTTATCGAAATTGGTGATCAAGTGGACAACATTGAAGCTGGTGATGCAGTAGGCGTAGACCTTTCCAAAGGTATCGTATATAATTTGACGAAAAACGAACAATACCAAGGCACAGAATTGCCGCAATTTATCCAAGATATCGCATCAGCAGGTGGATTAGTTAATTTCGCGCGTAATCGTAAATAATCTGCTTATCCGAATAGAAAAACCTGCCTAAAGTGATATAAGCCAGGCAGGACTGAACCTATTGCCTCAGACTCCATACGCTTAACGCCCCCTTTGGGGGCTACGTAAAGTCGCTTGAGTCAACAGGTTCAGTCCTTTTCTATAGCATATATCTGTTTTTGTTTAGGTATTTCTATTCTACGATGGATGTTATTTTGCGGTTAGCGAAATTAGCTAATCCAGCCTTACTGTAAAAGGGCTCAGCAGTTGAGTCAAGGTGGTCAGTTCTTTTCTACTGTAGTTGTGAATGCCGAGCGAAATTAAACTAATCCAGCCTCGCTGGGAGGGGTTCTGGTAAGGTTTTGTAGGGTTAGCTTATATAGTTATATATTTTATGTAGCAAGTTTTAGAGGTAATAGAATGAGTGTAAAGAATATTGTATTGATTCCTGGCGATGGTATCGGCACAGAGATTATCGCTGCAGCGAAGTCTGTGTGTGATGTGGCTTTTGAGAAGGCTGGTGTGTCTGTTAATTGGATTGATAAAAAGGCAGGCGGTGCGTCTATTGATGCGTATGGTGTGCCTTTAACTGAGGATACGATTGAGGCTTGTAAAAGCGCTGATGCTGTATTGTTAGGTGCTGTTGGCGGTCCGAAGTGGGATGATGTGGCGCCTGAGATTCGTCCTGAAAAAGCTATCCTAGGTCTTCGTAAGGAACTTGGGTTGTTCTGTAATCTTCGACCTGTAAAGATTTATCCATCTTTGCAAGAATATTCTCCGTTGAAAAAGGAATTAGTGCAAAATGTAGATTTTGTTATTGTTCGTGAGTTGACTGGCGGTATTTATTTCGGTGAGCGCGAAGAGGCACAAGGAGAAGGTGCTAATGAGTTCGCCTGGGATAAAGAAACATACAGCCGCTACGAAGTAGAGCGCATCATGGATATCGCTATGGAAACGGCTCGTAAACGCCGTAAACAAGTCGTATCTGTAGATAAAGCCAATGTATTGGCATCTTCTCGTTTATGGCGCAAAATTGCAAAAGAAAAAGCAGATGCTAATCCAGATATCAAAACAGATTACTTCTATGTAGATAATACAGCGATGCAACTTGTCGTAAATCCTGCACAATTCGATGTTATTGTAACAACAAACTTGTTTGGTGATATTTTATCTGATGAAGGCGCTGTTATTTCTGGTTCTATTGGTTTGTTACCATCTGCTTCGATGGGTACAGGTACTGCATTGTACGAACCAATTCACGGTTCTGCGCCGGACATTATGGGTCAAAACTTGGCGAACCCATTGGGTACCATTTTGTCTGCAGCTATGATGTGCCGTCACTCCTTAGATCTTCCTGAAGTAGCTGACAACATCGAAAAAGCGGTAGAACAAGTTCTCGTTGACGGATATCGCACAGGCGATATTTACCGCGAAGGTTTGAAACGAGTAGGCACTACTGAAATGGCGCAAGCTGTTATTGAACGTTTATAATATATCTATATGTACTGAGTGTCTTGCGTACTTAGTGCACGATATAAAGGTGGTTATTTAAACAACGTATAGTCTCCATCAAAACACCCTCTTAAAAGATTTTCAATGCTAAGGTTATTAGCAAAGTCAATTTTAAGGGGGTGTTATTTTTTGATGTAATCTCAATTCTATTAGCGGAATATTTATATAAAATACTTGCATAACATTACAAATAAATGTATAATTAAATAAACAAAGTGAATTATTATACACATCATATAGGAAGATATATGGTATCGCTGTTAGATACTGGCAGTTATCACTTAGCACTTAGTAGCTAGCAGTTAACTCAACGATGAATATAGCTTTCACCAATGGTATGTAAATTATCAGTATAGTATAGAGTATAGTTATATAGATTTGAGGGCAAGACGATGAAGGAATTTAAACGGTTAACAGTAGCAGATACAGCAGAATATCATAAAGTATTAATTGAAGGGTATGCAGCCATTAAGGATTATCCTATTTCATTCGATGCTATCGATTTTACAGAAGAGGAATCGAAAGAGTGGATTGAAACATATCCTGTATATGGTTTATTCCTTGCTGGTCAATTGGTATGTTCGATTACTTTATGCATGCCATGGGTAAATTATGCAACGCCAGATAAATATCCCCATATTGCTCATTTTGTAACGGCTCCGGAATTCAAAGGCCAAGGTTTTGCACGGGAAACATTAGGTTATGCAGAGAATATTTTGATTAATGAATTAAAAACACCTGCTGTTACATTAGGGACAGCCCAAGAACATCCGTGGTTGCCTAAGATGTATGAATCCTTTGGGTTTAAGGCCTATGACAAGGTACATTTTAGAGGAAAACAACATACGACAGTATTATTTAAAAAAGAATTAATATAGGTTCAGAAGTTGAAGTGGCATGTATGGCTGCTTCAACTTTTTTGTTATTGTCTTTAGACTGGTTCGCGACGTAGTCGCGAATCATAAAACCACCCGCTATGCGGGTGCGGAAACGAAAG
>NZ_RQUY01000034.1 GCF_003992125.1 Veillonella caviae
TGGAATGAGCTACATATGTCTACAAATTTTCCAACTTATTGGGATTAGTCACACACACTTTTTGTCCTATAACCCTAATAAAAGTGATTTTAGTGCTGAAATCTATAAATGGGGTTCTGCGTTATGAATTCGTACAAACAAGTTATAGAAGAGAAAGTAATAAGATTTCTAATATCTTGTAAGCGTTATAAGAAGTCGTTCTTATGTGCAGGTATTATCATGATTATTAGCATAGGTTGGGGTGCTCTTCGTGGAGAAGTTAATGAAGAAAACCATTTACCTACCTTACAGTTAGAACGGGAAACGGAAGATGAGAGCTATCAATACAGTAAAAAGAATGGTGAGAGTGGGGAGGTAGAGATTGTATACGATATAAGTTCATCATTACGAGCACATCCATGGGAAGAAGTATTGACTCGTGATACGAATACCTTAGTTGATGGGGCTATCAAGAGTGTGCATTCTCGGGAAGAAGTATTGCCCCATGATAGTCATATTTTAGTTGATGAACCTATCCAAAAGAAATATAGTGATGAAAATAATAATATCTTGAAGAATCAAGAGCAGGTTAATCAGCCCCCAAAAGTGCAGATTCGCGTAGCAGGAATTATTCAAGGGCCTATACCGTATGCAATAATTGATATGCAACAAACTAGTAAAACTATGAAAATTGGAGATAGTTGGAATGCTATTCGACTCATTAGCATTGGTGAGTATGGCGTATATATAGAACAAGGAGGGGAACTACAATGGCTCGATTTACAAGAATCCTTTTAACTGTCATCATTATGTATATTATGGGGTATATTATGATGATTGTGTGCTCTCCACCTATGGTTATAGCACGACAAGAACTTGTAGATTGGGACAATATGAAACGTGAGCTACCTTATAAAGATAATTATAAAGTTGAAGAACCAGTAGAGGGTAGAGACAATAGGGAAGAAAACATATCTCCTTATGTTATGACTGTACATAAAGCACCGCTTTCATCTGTAGTAGAAGGTATTAGTAAAAGCTATGGATTATCTATTATCGGTGTAGATTCATTGAAAGGTATGGTGAGTGGTACAATTCATGGCGAAACGCCAGAAGCTATGCTTCGATCTTTGGGAAAGCAATATAATTTTAGCATTCATAAGGATAGGGATATTATAAGAGTGAGTATGGTTAGCGAATCGCAGCGTCATATTTCTATTATAGAGCCTGCATTTATACCAGTACAATCTTTAGAAAAGAGTGTGAAAACCATAGTTTCTAGCGATAAAGTATCGACTTTTACAGAAGGTAATATGATGGTTGTATATGGCACAGATGATGAACTGGAAAATGTTAATCAATTAGTACAGTTTATAGATAAAGAGATTAGACAAGTTCGTTTAGAGGTAACAGTGATGGCTATGGAACAGTCTTATAGAAAAGAAACGGGATTGCGATGGTCTTGGCAGAGTATCACGGGTCATGGTGATGATACGACACATAGCTATGGTGCTATTAGTTTTGGTAGAGCACCAAGTGGAGAATCCTATCGTTTTTTTGTAAAGCCTGAATTGAGTTTAATGGAAAGTTCTGGCCGTGCTGTGGTGGTCGCATCGCCATCTATTATGACCGTCAATGGCGATGCGGCTCATATTCTTATCGGTGAACGGATTCCTGTTATTGAAGAATCTATTACTGAAGGTGAGCGAAAACATACAGTGCGTTATGAAGAGGCCGGTATTCGCCTCGATTATACACCTATGATTACAAAACAAAACACTATTGATGCTATCGTTCAAGCTGAAGTGAGTTCGCCCGTACTAGTATCGGAATTGAAAGCTTATAAAATCACAACAAGACAAGCAAAAACAAGAGTACGTATGAAAGATGGAGAAGTATTAATCATTGGTGGGCTCATGGATAACCGCAATCAACGGCAAATGGAGAAAATTCCTATTCTAGGCGATATTCCACTACTAGGTAAATTATTTAGGCATAGCCGAAAGACGAAGGATTCTGTGGAAATGGTCATTTTTGTGAAAGCTACTGTGGTATAATATAGTTTACTAAATGAAACAGGAGGTGACGAATGGAACGCATTCGAGTGATAGGCCTAGGAAAATCATTTGGGGTGCACCAAGTATTTTCCAATGTGTCCTTTGAAATAAAAGAAGGCGATCGAATCGCTTTAGTAGGGCCTAATGGAGCCGGAAAATCTACATTATTAAAATGTATACTCGGTTATGAAGAACTTGATGAAGGCCAAGTTGTTACGTCCCCAGTGGCTAGTATTGGTTATTTACAACAAGATGTCAATTTAGGGGATGATAGTTTAGCTGTAGAAATCGAAAAAGCTTGGGCTGATGTTCATGCGTTAGAAGATAAGTTAGCGGAACTGACGACGTATTTGGAAAACCATGAAGCTAGTGAGGGTGATCTACAGCGACTAGATTACTTACAAAATCGTTTAGAGTGGCTTGGTGGTTATGATTATGAACAGAAAACAAAGCGTATCGTATATGGTTTAGGTTTCACTGATGAAGATTTAGACAAACCAGCTAGTGATTTTTCGGGCGGTCAAAAAACGCGTATTAATTTGGCAAAAGCCCTTGTTAGAAGTCCTGATTTTTTATTCCTTGATGAACCAACAAATCATTTAGACATGGATATGTTAGAGTGGCTTGAAGGGTATTTATCATCGTATCCAGGTGGTATTCTCATCGTTAGTCATGATCGCTATTTTTTAGACCGTATCGTAACGGGGGTTGTTGAATTAGATCATCATAAAGCAATTACGTATAAAGGGAATTACAGCCGTTATATTACGCAACGTGATGAAAGATTAAAATCAGAACTAGCAGCTTATGAAAAACAGCAGGAATATATTAAGAAAACAGAAGAATATATTGATAAATATCGGGCTGGTATAAAATCAAAAATGGCGCGAGGTCGTCAATCACAATTGAATCGATTGGAGCGGTTAGAAGCACCGGAGATTCGAGATACTTTACAATTTTCATTTCCACCAGCTGCTATGAGCGCTGACAAAGTCCTTGTATTAGATCATGTAAGTATTGGCTACTCTTCGGATAGACCTATTATCGATGATGTGTCGACTGTGGTGCGACGTGGTGAGTCCGTGGCGCTCATTGGTGCTAATGGCGCTGGTAAGTCTACATTGGTGAAAACCATTGTAGGTGAACTATTTCCCGTAGATGGTTATATCGATATAGGCAATCGCGTGCAGGTGGGATATTTTTCACAAGAACACGAAGAACTACATAATCAGTGGCAAGTGGTGGATGAAATTAAACATGATTTTAATTTCTCTGAAGAAAAGGCGCGAAATGTGCTAGGTTCATTTTTATTTCGTGGCGATGACGTATTTAAATTAGTTGGTGATTTATCTGGTGGGGAAAGAGCTCGTTTAGCCTTATTAAAGTTATTTTTACAAGGTAATAATTTCCTAATTCTTGATGAACCGACGAACCATTTAGATATCCCTACTAGAGAAATAGTAGAACAAGCGTTGCGTGAATTTGGTGGTACTTGTTTTATTATCTCTCATGATCGGTATTTTTTAGATCAAGTTTCTACGAGAACTTTAGTTTTAGAAGATAAGGGTTTAACAGAATATTTAGGAAATTATTCGTATTATAAAGAAAAAGTTAAAGAGCGAGAAGATTTAGCTGCTCTTCATGAAATAGCTATTGTACAAGAAAAAGAAGCTAGTTCTGGACAACAAAAGCCTGAGCTTTCACGAGATGAGCCGAAGAAGAAAACGAATACGTACATGGTAGAAAAACAATTAAATGAAGTAGAAAGTGAAATCGCTCGATTGGAAGCGACCATGAAAATGTATGAGGTTCAATTGTCTAATCCAGTAGTACAACAAGATGCGGAGGAGATGACATCCTTATCAGTTCAGTTGGAAACAACAGAATCAGAGCTACAAGTGTTGTATGAAAAGTGGGAATCCTTATCAGAACAGTTGGCAGAATAGTTGGTAGAAGAATGCTTATGGGTTGGTATGTTAAGACGTGTGTGAAAATTCTATAGACTATGCAGTCTATATGATTGACAAAGATGAAATATGCCTCATAATATAGATATATATTATTTACTATAATAATGTAATGTATAATGTATAGGTGTGAAGGAAAGGTGTATTATGAAACATTCTATGTTAAAAAAACTAGCCCTTTTAGGTCTAGCTGGTGTGATGGCTATTGCTGCAGGTTGTAGTAATGGTTCTGATAACAGTGCTAATAGCAATGAAGCTAAAATTGCATTGCTTACTACTACAACTGGTGGTGCTGCTGCATATGGTGAATCTATCAAAGCTGGTGCAGAATTGGCGGTTAGTGAAATTAATGCAGATGCTAATGCTGTAAAAATCAACTTGCTCGTAGAAGATACGAAAGGTGATAAAAATGAAGCTATTAATGCGATAAATAAAGTTATTTCTAAAGATAAAGTAGTAGGTGTTATCGGTCCTATGTTATCTGGTGAAATGATGGCAGCAGGTCCTGTTGCGAATAAAAGCAAAGTCGTTGCTTTAGGCACTTCTACAACGGCAGAAGGTATTACTGATATTGGAGATTATATTTTCCGCAATGCTGTACCTGAATCTTTAGCAGTTGATACAGCTATCAAAGAGGCACATAAAACATTGGGATTTAAAACAGCTGCTATTATGTACTCTAACAATAATGATCAAATGGTATCGGTTAATAAAACTGCAGAAAAAGCGTTGAAAGAAGCTGGTGTTCAAATTATTGACACAGAAACATTTGCTGATAAAGATACTGATTTCTCGGCACAATTGACTAAAATCCAACAATTGAAACCAGATGTAATTGTTGTAGCTTCTCTATACCAAGAAGGTGCATTGATTATGAAAAAAATGCGTGAAATGGGTATGAATCAACCTGTTATTGGTTCTAATGGTTTTAATAGCCCTGAGTTTATTAAAATTGCAGGTTCCGCAGCGGATGGTGTCATCGTAGGTACACCTTGGTTCCCTAATAAAGATGACCAAAAAGTACGAGATTTCCGTAAAGCCTATGCAGCAAAATACGGTAAAGAGCCAGATCAATTTGCTGCACAAGCTTATGATGCTGTATATATGTATGAATCAGCTTTGAAAAAATCTGGTTCTACTACGGATCGTGAAAAATTTAGAGAAGCATTGAAAAACATTGCTGATTTTGTTGGTGTAACAGGTCAATTCAAATTCAATGAAAAAGGCGATCCAAACATGGAAGTACAAGTGTTACAAATTAGAAATGGTCAATTTGACGCATTACAAAAATAAAGTGAGGTACTATAGTGTTTTTACAACAATTAGTTAACGGGTTAACCCTCGGTAGCTTATATGCTGTACTCGCTATTGGCTTAACACTTGTGTTTGGCGTTTTAAATATTATCAACATGGCACACGGAGGCATCTTTATGATAGGTGCCTTCGTTGGTCTTTTTATGGTCACTGTTTTTAACGTTAACATTTTTGTTGCCCTTATTGTAGCGATGGCTGTAGGCGCCGTATTAGGTTATGTATTAGAATTTGTGGCATTACGTCCATTACGTAAAAAAAAGGTGTCTCATTTAGCACCACTTATCAGTACTATTGGGGTATCTATATTTATTGAAAGCTTAGCACTGTTGTTATGGGGACCACAAACCAGATCTTTCCCACCTGATTATATCGGTGGTTTAATCGATTTTGGTGCCTTTAAAATTTCAATGGTTCAAATCATTGGCCTTGGAGTATCCATCGTTCTCATGGTGCTTTTAAATTTTGTCATTAAAAAGACAAAAATCGGTAAAGCTATTCGCGCTGTTTCTCTTAGTACTGAAACCGCAGCACTACTCGGTATTAATCCAACAATGGTTATTTCCATTACTGTTATGATTGCATCTGCTTTAGGTGCTGCTGCTGGTGTGCTTGTTGGCTTATCCTTTAATGCTATTGAACCAACAATGGGTGTTATCATTGGATTTAAAGGGTTGGCAGTACTCATTCTAGGTGGTCTGGGCAATATTACGGGCGCCATGGTCGGTGGTTTTATCCTCGGTGTAGCAGAGGTGTTTTCTGTAGCTTATGGTGCGTCTACGTTCCGAGATGCTGTAGCCTTTGGTATGATTATCCTATTATTATTTTGGCGGCCACAGGGTTTATTTGGCTCTAAAGATAAAGGGGGGAGACCATAATGGATTTATTGAACCCATATTATCTACAAATTATCATGTTCTTTATTATTAACGCCATTATGGGTATTTCTATTTACTTTACTTTGGCAAGCGGGCAATTATCGCTGGGGGCAGCAGGATTTATGAGTGTTGGCGCCTATGTAGGGGCATTGCTTTCTTTAAAAGTTGACATGCCTATTATTGTAGGTATTATCGTAGGTGGTTTGGTAGCAGCATTTGTAGCTGTTATTATTGGTTTACCTACTACACGATTAAAAGGTTTATACTTAGCTATTGCAACCCTCGGTTTTGGTGAAGTGGTGCGCGTTATTTTTCTGAATTTAGACATTACTAATGGTGCTTTAGGCTTATCTGGTATTCCATCTATTCCGCAAGAATTAGCAAACTATGCATATGAATTTGATTTTGATGGTTTGTTAGGCCTAGATGCTGTTACTTGGGGGAACTTGATGGCTATTATTGTTTTATTAGCTATTTTAGTTCTTGTTATTGCTTTTTGTGTACGTATTAATAATAGTCGTGTAGGTCGTGCTTTTGCAGCTATTAAAGCAGATGATCATGCTGCAGAATTAATGGGAATTAATGTTGTGTATTATAAAATGATGGCCTTCATTATCGGTGCTTTTATTGCTGGTATTGGCGGTGGCTTGTATGCACATATTACGAATTTTATTAATCCTACAGATTTTAGTTATCACAAAGTTGTTCAGATTTTATTATTCCCAGTATTTGGTGGCTCTAATGTAGTATGGGGTTCTGTGTTAGGTTCCTTTATTCTTACGTTATTGCCAGAAGTATTACGATTCTTATCGGATTACCGCGATATTATTTATGGTGCACTTCTCGTTGTCTTAATGGCAGTACGTCCAGATGGTATTTTGACGGAATCTATGGTAGATAAAATGGCTCGTAAGCTAGGATGTAAAAAAGAGCCGTATATCCCAGAAACACAAGTGTTAACTGAGCGTTTTGAAGCATATAAACGGGCTCAAGAAAAACAAGGTTAGGAGGGTTACAATGCTATTACAACTAAATGAAGTTAGCAAAAGTTTTGGCGGTGTAGCTGCTCTTACAGGTATTACCTTTGGTGTAGAGCAAGGGGAAGTATTTGGTGTTATCGGTCCTAATGGTGCTGGTAAAACTACATTGTTCAATTTGATTACTGGCGTATTTCCCGCTAGTTCTGGAGAAATTGTATTCGACGGTATGTCTGTAGTTGGCTTGAAACCACATAGAACCGTAGAAATGGGGATTGCTCGCACATTCCAAAATATTCGATTATTTGGTAATATGACGGCCTTAGAAACTGTTTTGACTGGCATGCACTGCCGTACTGGTTCTGGTTTTATTTCTAGCTTTTTCCGAACTAAGCGGCAACGTATTGAAGAGGAACGTTGTCGTGGTATCGCCTATGAATTTCTAAAATTAGTAGGATTAGAAGAAGATGCTGAAGAAGTAGCTACTTCTCTACCCTATGGTAAACAGCGTCGTTTAGAAATTGCTAGAGCATTAGCAACACACCCACAATTGATTTTGCTGGATGAGCCTGCAGCGGGGATGAATGATAGTGAAACGGAAGCATTGCGTCAGTTAATTGGCAAAATTCGCGATTTAGGCATTACGGTAGTAGTGATTGAACATGCTATGGAATTAATGATGAATATTTGCGATCGTATGGTAGTATTTAATTTTGGCAAAAAGATTGCAGAAGGTACACCTCAAGAAATTCAAAATAACCCTGCTGTTATCGAAGCGTATTTAGGAAAAGAAGAGGAGTAATATGTTAAAGCTTAATAATATAGTAGCTGGATATGGACATATTACAGCTTTAAAAGATATTTCTTTAGAGGTACCACAAGGCTCTATCGTTTCTTTAATCGGTGCCAATGGCGCGGGAAAATCGACGACTATGAAAACAATCATGGGGCTTGTAAAACCTACTTCTGGTTCTGTTACTTTTGAAGGTAAAGATATTACAGGGGTAAAAACACATAATATCGTAAAATCAGGTATTTCTCTTGTTCCTGAAGGTCGCCAGATTCTACAAGATATGAGTGTATACGAAAATCTTGAAATGGGTGCATATATTCGCAATGATAAAGAAATCGAAGCGGATATAAAAAAGGTATTCAAACGTTTTCCTATTCTCGATGAACGAAGCTATCAATTAGGCGGCACTCTATCTGGTGGTCAACAGCAAATGTTGGCCATTGGTCGAGCTTTGATGGCACGTCCTAAACTGTTACTACTAGATGAACCCTCTATGGGTTTAGCACCACTTGTGGTAAATGAAATCTTTGAAACTATCAAAGAAATAAGTGCGGAAGGAACCACTGTTTTATTAGTAGAGCAAAATGTACGTCAAGCATTAAAAATTGCTGATTATGCATATGTATTAGAAACAGGTAAAATGGTTTTATCAGGACCAGCCGAAGATATTCGACATAATCCTCGCGTTATGGAGGCTTATCTTGGTGGTCGAATAGAATAATAAATTATTAAATTAATATCAAAAGGGGCTGTTATAGAATGCAATATTTCTGTATTCTATACAGCCCTTTGTCCATATATTTAGTAGCCAATATTGGTCATTAAGAAAATCTAGGAAGTTATTCTTGTAGCTTTAGTTTTTACATTATCTAGTATTTTTATTGAAAAAGTACACTATATATAGTATACTAAACAAGTACTAAGATATATATACATTACGTAGATTTCTTAAGAAGTTTATATATAAAAGTATGGTTTTCCATACTTTTTTTATATGTTTTGACTAAATTACCGTTAACAAAAAGGGAGGTTGCCGACATGTTGCAGGTCATCAAAAGGGATGGTACGAAGGTACCTTTTGATAAGCAAAAGATTGCATTAGCTATTGAAAAAGCAGAACATAGTTCTACAGGGCTTTTTGAAGAAGGCTTAGCACAGCGTATTGCTGATGAAATCGAAGAATACGCTGTGAAGCTTCAAAAGGATATGACTATTTATGCTATTGAAGATCAAGTGTATTATAAATTAATTGAATATAAGAATCCTGCAACGGCACGTGCCTATGAAGGTTATAAGGCAGTACAAGCGTTTAAACGCCGTCAAAATACTACGGATGAAGATGTTATCGGTTTATTAAATCGCAGTAATGTGAGTGTATTAGATGAAAATTCTAACAAAGATGCTGCCATCGTATCTACGCAACGAGATTTGATTGCCGGTGAAGTTTCTAAAGATATTGCGCGCCGTAAATTGATTCCCACAGATATTTTGGAAGCTCATGATAGCGGTGCTATTCACTTCCATGATATGGATTATATTATTCAACCTATGTTCAACTGTTGCCTAATCAATTTAGAGGATATGTTGACTAATGGAACCGTTATTAATGGTAAAAAAATTGATACTCCTAAATCTTTCCAAGTAGCGTGTACGGTAACCACCCAAATCATCGCCCAAGTTGCATCTGGTCAATATGGTGGTCAAAGTATTAATGGTATTGACCGTATATTAGCACCATTTGTACGCAAATCTTACGAAAAAATCCTCAATAATGTTATTGAAGAACAAGTTGAGATTTACGATATGGAGCCTAATATGGAAAAGGCTCGCGAAATTGCATGGAAACGAACCCGCAAAGAAGTCAAAGACGGCATCCAAACTATACAATACCAAATCAATACATTAATGACTACAAATGGTCAATCTCCATTTGTCACATTGTTCATGTATTTTAACCCTAATTATGAGTATGCTAAAGAAGCGGCTCTTATTACAGAAGAGATTTTACGTCAACGTATTAAAGGCGTAAAAAATGAAGCCGATGTATATATTACACCAGCATTCCCTAAATTGATTTATGTTCTTGATGAACATAATGTGACACCTGATAGCCCATATTATTATTTAACCGAGTTAGCTGCTCAATGTACAGCAAAACGCATGTATCCTGATTATATTTCGGCTAAGAAAATGAAGGAAAATTACGAAGGTAATGTGTTTAGTCCAATGGGCTGTCGTTCTTTCTTGTCTCCTTGGAAAGATAGTGAAGGTCACTATAAATTTGATGGTCGGTTTAATATGGGCGTTGTGAGTCTCAACTTACCTCAAATAGGTATTTTAGCGCGCGGTGATGAAACTAAATTCTTCGAAATTTTAGACAAGCGTTTGGAATTAGCAGAAAAAGCATTGATGCTTCGATATGAATTATTAAAAGATGTTGTTAGTGATGTATCGCCTATACACTGGCAACATGGTGCTATTGCAAGATTGAAAAAAGGTGAAAAAATTGGCGCCTTTTTAAGAGATGGTTATGCCACAATTTCATTAGGTTACATCGGTATTTACGAAGCTACACGTTTAATTACTGGCGAATCTAATACAGGTGTTCAAGGTCGTGTATTTGCTATGAAAATTATGGACCGCTTAAACGAAGCTATTCAAGATTGGCGCGATAAACATCATTTAGGTTTTGGTTTATATGGCACACCTGCTGAAAGTTTAACAAATCGTTTTTCTTCTTTAGATCGCGCTCGTTTTGGTATCATTGAAGACATTACGGATAAAGGTTATTATACAAATAGCTATCATGTAAATGTACGTGAAGAAATTAATGTATTTGATAAATTCTCTTTCGAGTCAGAATTCCAAAAGAAATCTACTGGTGGGTGCATTTCCTATGCTGAAATTCCTAACATGACAAATAATATTCCCGCAGTATTGACGATGATTCAATATATTTATGATCATATATCTTATGCAGAGTTCAACACAAAGTCGGACTACTGTCACGAATGTGGTTTTGATGGTGAAATTAAGGTTAATGAACATAATGAATGGGAATGTCCTCGTTGCCATAATACAAATCGCGATAAATTAACTGTTATCCGCCGTACATGTGGTTACTTAGGGGAAAACTTCTGGAATGAAGGTCGTACAAAAGAAATCAAAGATAGAGTAATGCACATTTAATTTTATAAGTACTTTTGTTATACTAAAAGCTGTGCCATAGGCACAGCTTTTAGTATATGTATATAAGATTGAAAATATCGAAATCTATATAGAAACAAATAAATACAATACAGCATTACAGGCAGTAATCATTATTATATCCAATAGATAAGTGAGGGGACATGTATGAGATACGGGCAAATTAGACAATATGATATAGCCAATGGAGAAGGTATTCGTACATCTATATTTGTAACAGGTTGTACTCATTGTTGTTACAATTGTTTTAACAAAGAATATCAAGATTTTAATGCTGGTTCTGAATGGACAGATAAGGAAACAGAACTTATTGTATCCTATGTACAAAATCCTAATTGTGCAGGCCTGACACTGCTTGGTGGGGAACCATTCCAAAATGTAGAAGGATTATTGCCTGTTGTAGCTGCTGTACGACTAGCGGCACCGAATAAAAAAATTTGGGCCTATTCTGGCTACACATGGGACGATATCGTAAGTGACCCAATAAGACTTTCATTATTAAAACAAGTAGATATACTGGTAGATGGTCGCTTTGTAGAGGAACTAAAAGATCCAAGTTTACGTTTTAGAGGTTCTTCTAATCAACGCATTATCGATGTGAAATCATCATTAACGGCTGACGAAGTCATATTAGCGATGGATTAACATTTCCTGTATTTGAATAGTAGTGATTTGTATTAATCATAGGGAGTATTTTGTATTTTATGAATACCATGTTTGATAAACGCTTGTTAGGGCTTATTATAATCGTTGGATTTGTGGCTGGTTTGGTAGGTGCTTTTTATACGCATTTGCTTCATTATATTCAGCATGTTATGTACAATTATTCTACTGCTGAAGGCTTAACATTTGGACAAGCCGTGGCTCGTGTAACACCAGAGCATCGAGTAATTGCATTATTAGCTTGTGGACTTGTAGGTGGTATAGGTTGGGTGCTTATTCATCGTTACGGGGAGCCTTTAGTGGATATTAAAAAGGCGGTGCAAGATAGAACTAAAGAGATGCCTCCGTTAAAAACATGTATTCATGCTACTTTACAGATTATCACTGTTGGCATGGGGTCACCATTAGGTCGAGAAGTAGCACCTCGCGAAGCTAGTGCTGGTATTATGAGTGCTCTTTTGAAACATGTGGATATGAAATCTGATGATAAATCATTGATTATTGCTTGTGCTGCCGGTGCTGGTTTGGCATCTGTATATAATTCTCCCTTATCAGCGGCTATTTTTATTCTAGAAACTCTTGTTATTTCCTGGAATGTACGATCTATGAGTGCCGCATTACTATCATGTGGTATTGCTACTTTAGTAGTTCGTCAATCTGGTGTAGGCGATACGATACAGTATACTATGGCTCAGCCACCTTTATATGGTAGTTATCAAGAATTTGCCATCGTTCTAGGCGCTGTTATTGCTATCGGTGTATTATTGTTTGATAAAACACAAGCGTTATTACCAACATTTGATAGAAAAAGCCCTAAAATGATTTTAGTTTCTGTATTAGCTTTTGGCTTCGTCGGTGTTATGGCTATGTTTTACCCTGAAATTTTAGGGAATGGTAAGGCCGGGAATCAGTTGACCTTTACGGATCTTGTGACATGGGATTATGCACTAGGTTTATTAGCTACTAAATGGATTGCTGTTCTATTAGCTCTTATGGCTGGTGCCTATGGTGGTCGGATTACACCATCTATGATGCTAGGTAGCACATTATCGCTGGCTTTTGCTGCGTTGTGGTCTGTTATGGTAAGTCCTGTATCGCTTGGGTTTGCAGCCTTTTTAGGAGCTGTTGTCTTCCTCGGTTTAGCACAAAAAATGCCCATTACGTCTTGTGTGTTCATGCTGGAATTATCACGCTTCTCTGTAGAAATGTTTTTTCCTATAACCCTGGCGATGGGGTCTGCACTTATTGTGCAACAAATTTTGAAAGCTAGATTTTCGCTATAATTTTGCATATAAAAATTTGAAATAAAGTAATAGATGTGAATATAGATATAAAAAAGCCTTCTCACTAACCATTTGATTGGTGAGAAGGCTTTTTTTAGGGTTATAGGACAAAAAGTGTTGGTTTTATAGGCGATGCACTCAGTAAATTACTGAGTGCATCGCCTTTTTAAATTGTTTAGTAATTTTTAAATGGTGGACAAAAGGTGTTGGTAAAAAGTTTG
>NZ_RQUY01000035.1 GCF_003992125.1 Veillonella caviae
ACATGGGGTGATGCTATTGTTTGGAGTGATTTACACTTTTATGATAAAAGTTTCAATTCTTCATGGGATTAAAAAACCAACACCTTTTGTCCTATAAGCCGAAGAAAACCACGCGATAGTCGCGTGGTTCCATAAAGCTTTAGCTATGAGTCAGTTAAAAAACTCCTAATCTGTATAATAGTAATGTGACCTGCCAGTTACGTTACTAAAAACAAATTAGGAGGACAGTAAGATGTCGAAACATGATACTGATGTAAAAAGTTTAGCACATACAAAATGGAACTGCAAATACCACATAGTGTTTGCACCAAAGTACCGTAGAAAAGTGTTTTTCGAAGAAAAACGCGAAGCAATACGAGATATTTTGCGAACTTTATGCCAATGGAAAGGCGTAGAAATTATAGAGGGAGAGATATGCCCTGATCATGTACATTTACTAGTAAGTATTCCACCTAAAATGAGTGTTTCAGGGTTCATGGGATATTTGAAGGGGAAAAGTAGTTTGAGGCTATTTCAACGCTTCGGCAATATGAAGTTTGCATATCGTAATCACGAATTTTGGTGCAAAGGATATTATGTTGATACAGTAGGAAAGAATACTACGGCGATAAAAAGCTATATAGCCAATCAGCTAAAACAGGATAAAGAATCGGATCAATTAAGTCTGTTCGATCCGAGAGACCCGTTTACGGGTAGCAAGTAATCCCTCGCGTGGCTGGCAGGCCAATAAAAGGCACACTTGTGTGCAGCTAGTAGTATTAGGGCTATGCCCGAAAAAGTAAAACCACCCGCTACGCGGGTGGATAGTTATTATAATCTATGAACTGTAATAGGATTTCTTGCCCAAGCTAAGATGACAAATTTTATTTGTCTAAATTCTTAAGAAAATGGATAGCAAGTGGACAATTAGTACCCAAAAGGTGGACAATTAGTACCCAATAGCCAAATATCATTAAATTCGCTATCTAAACAGGAGCCATGTATAACTCACAGCTCCTGTTAGCTATCTCATATACTATCACATTATAATCCGAGACTTTCTTTCCACTTTTTCTTCAGACCATATACACGGCAGTTCTTCTCATCATACTCAACCGATACATCTTCACCAGATGCCTTAATGATATTCATTTTTTCAGAGTCAAATTTCTTGTCTGCTCTTACTGCATTAGCTACTGAGGAATAAATTCCATCAACAAAGTCCAACTCCAATACTCCATCTTCTGCCAAATCATTGCTCTGTCTAGTCTTACCGTTATAATTTGCATAGAATACTACTTCATAGCTAGAATCTGTTACCAATGCAAGCAGTTCTACATTTGTAAGTCCTTTTTCCTCTATTTTAAGTACTTCATCATGAATCTGTTTATTCATAAATTACCCTTCTTTCTTCGCTTCAAATGTTCTATATGACTTCTCACCTGTAGTCTCATTTCTGATTCCTACTCTTACAGATACTAAATTTCCTTCTGCATCATACTTCTTCAAAACAGATGTAACTGAAACATCACATCCATCTTCTTCCATATCAGCGATTTCATCATTTAGGCTATCCATATCTTCATCGGAAATGTCGCCTTCTACATCTTCAAGTAAATCCTTTGATCCTTCTACATTATCTACTTTAAGATTACTTGTTTCTCCATCAATTGTATAAGTCCTTTCAATCTTAGATGGACGTGTAGAATCGCCTTCGTAGACAACCTTACCACTATCTTGAACATCTTTGCCTTGTTTCTTAGCCTCAGCAATTTCATTTTCCGACTTCTTATAATCACCGCGATTAACGGTATCTCTCATCGGAACGATATTCTCATTTCCAGCCGAACCACCAAGGATACGCGCTACCAAATGGCCACCATCATCTCCGGCTTCACGATCTTCACCGCCAGATTCCGTCTGAGCGTTAGTATCACGTTCATTTTCTGGCTCATACTTTGGTTCACCACTCCAGGTCGAAATTCTTCCATTTTCGTCTGTAGTATAGGTAATTCCATTTTTTTCATAAGTAGTGTTTGGCATTAAATCGCCATTCATCTTATAAATATCACCATTATCGTCCGTTTCGTATTCGTCGCCATCAATTTCATATGTTGAGTTTGGTTCAAGCTTTTTTTCTTCTGTTTCTGTTCCATCATAATCGCCACTATTATCCAACATTTTAGCAATTGGACGGTCAAGCTCCTTAAAGTCTGTAGTCTTTTCCATCGACTTTGCTTTTTCCAAAAGCTCATTATTTAAGTCTTTGAAAATTTCACTAAATCCCATATCCATATTAGAACACCCCCTTATTACGAAGGCTTGTTATCCATGCAGAGTAAATTTCTTTGTAATCATCAGACTTAGCTGCCTCTGCCCTCATCAAGCACTGTGTTGATGCAATCGCATATTCAGCAGACAGGCCACTAACCTGAGCTTCAACTTCATGCATTATTCTATCTGTAAGCACATCGAACTCTGCTGAAGTATCAACCATAGGCTTGAGCCATACATTTCCATTTAATACTCCGCTCACAAGTTTCGAGAGGCTTTCAAAATTATCATCTTTCCAGAATGAAAGTTCTTTACGCAACTCGTATTCATTTACAAGCTTCTTAATCAAAAGCTTGCTCTTAGTTGAAATCTCGGCTGTAGCCAAGTCAGACTTAATTGTATCAATATCAACGTCAACCGGATTTTTTACCCTTGTTCTTAACAACAACTCTAATAGATTTTTCTTTAATCTGTCCGTGGATCTATTCAGATGGATGACAGGCTTATACTGATACTCAGTTTCTTCGCCCTTATACTTCTGAATCTTACATAACACAGGGTCAACCCAATCATTCTGATAAACAACAGCTACGCCCTTTGGAAGCTTAGCAATTTCATCAAGCTGATCATCTCTTAAGCCAGCTGCTTTTCCTGCTAAGCGTCTATCGCTTTCATCCGGAAGTCGCATAATAATCTTTGTATTTGTATTTCTAATTGCAGAAATATCAACTGCACTTGGTGACTGATCAACAATCACAAATCCCTCACCATAGGTTCTCATTTCTGCGATTGCATTAGAAATCATTTCTACAGACTTTCCAGCTAAACTTGGGCTCTCCGGATTCTGCTCTGATGACGTTCTCTTAAGAATATTATGAGCTTCTTCCAAGATAGTCATATGTTTAAACGGTACGTTCATTGAATCAGCAGTAGACATTCTATATTCACTTAATCGCATAATGAGAAGACCCATTATCAGTGATTTAGTCTCTAGAGATCCAATTCGACTCAAATCAACAACTACGTTCTTATCAAACAATACTTCACTCGGAATCTCGTTCGAAGCAAATATCTGTCCATTAAGTCCGTTAGTTAATGATTTCACTCTTGTAACAAGTGAACCCATGTAATTGCTCTTCACTTCTTCTGAATATGCAGAGCTATTGATTACTTCAACCAAACACTCCTGAAGATCCATAAATGTAGGATATAAATCATCCCCGTATGCATTTTTTGAAGATGAAAAATCCCAACCGCAATCTTCATATGATTTCAGAAGAGCATCTTTTAATACAGCCGGCATTGCAGCATACATCGGCCAGCATACATTAAAGATTTCAACTAATCGATCTACATGCTCAAGCACATGAATCTTTGAAGGGAACCTAAATGGATTAATTCTAAGAAGGTCAGAATACTCCGGATTTGTTCCAAAGACTTTTACATCAGGACGGTTTCCAAAAACATGTTTATACTCGCCCTTAGCAGGCTCAATCACCATGAAATTGGCACCCAGATTGTTGGTCTGTCTAATAAATTCATAAATAGTATTACTTTTTCCGGAACCAGTTGATCCAGTTACGAATGTATGCATTGAAAGGCTTGCCTTATCAATTCTTACATCATTCGGACAAGCACTGCCCATATTGAATACTTTACCTAAATTGATACCGGTCTTGGATGTCTCATGTTCATATTTGACCACTTCTTTTCCGAAATCAGCATGTTCGATTACAGGAAGTCCACATACAGACTTTCTTGGAAGTCCCATGTGTATAGCCAATTCGTTTCCACTTACCATGGCACTAGGTGTAACTTCAATACTTCCTAACGATCCAGAATATTTAAATACTGGATGCATAAAATTCTTAACATATTGCTCAATGAGTTTAGTCTTATCCTTTTCAAAATTACCCCATGAGTTAATAGCTGCAATTTCTACCCCAGAGTTTTCACCACGCATGATAGCTTTATATGTTGCAGCTGCAATATCTGCAGCATACTGATCTTCAGACATAAAATATGCTGCGCATTCATACATTCCAAGGCTTTCAAATTCATCCATGCGCTTCAACTGCTTATCAATTCTAGTGAGCATATCTTCGACAGACTTATCATATGCTGTCAATGTAATTGCATTGGACAAACCTTCAGTAACACTTGTTCCTGATGTATATGTATGAGTAGATCCATCTGATACGGCTGTACTTTCACCGTAAGTCTTAGCATTACTTGTAGCGGTAGAATCTGTCACAGTGCTTGCAAGTGCCGAGCCAAGTAGTCCAAAACCACCAGATACAACTCCGCCAACAGCAAGACTAACACCACCAGTTACAGGAGCTAATGCGGCACCAAGAATTCCAGCTGCAGCAGAAACACCCTTGATAACTTTCGATGTAGTATTTTCTTTAGATGTTCCATGTGATTCCGTTGTCGAATCAGTCTCTGATTCCGTTATTGTGTTCGTCGTCGATTTTGTCGTAGAATCACTTGTACTTTCATTCTTTCCTGTAGATGAATTTTGGGCATAGTTCACTTGCATTGTTGCAAATGGCGAAAGCTGGGTATATACACTCTCATATCCTCTTCTGAGCTCTCTAAGCTGATTCTGATCAGTAGAATTAGCAATAATAATACCTGTGTATTTTTGTCCCCTCATTGACAGTACAAGTTTCTCTAATCCCTGTACAAACTCCTGATTATTCTTAAGATTCTCTTCTCTACTATTTGCAACACATGATACGGCAGAAATACTATTTCCTTTAATTCCTGCCATGATTTCCTTTATTTCATCAACGTCATAATCCTGTGTCTTAATTCCAGGGAACTGACCAATCATTGCGTTCTCAAGTGTATTTCGAAGGGAACTTGTTGTCTTATCGGAATCCAGTGAGCGTACTCCCATATAGAAATCCGTAGTCTCCCCATCACTGTCAATAATTATGAAAATTGCAGTATCTGAAGAAGACAAAGTGTTAAATACACTTGCGAACTTATATGATGCAAATTCCTCCTTCTCGTATACCATCTCGGTAATTTTGAAGAATAAAACATTATCATCAATATTCGTATCCAAAATATCCTGACTTAATGGAACAATCTCTAAATTGGATAGATTGGTGATATAGTTCTTCAGAATAACATCATCTACAACTTGTAATGCAGCCTGATATCCTGCCGCAACATTGGCATATTTAGGAACTGGTACGGCTTCAGTTTTCGTTGATACATCATTTGCCATATGAGCAACCTCCTTAGATCTATTTTATGTGCCCATAATACCATCCAACATAGACACATTCTGTCGTTATGACAATTAATTCTCTCTTCCTGCGAAATACCTCGCTCCGCCTGCAACTACAGCAACTCCACCGAGGATCGGTACTGCAATCGGTGCTCTAAACGCTAACCCTGCAACAACAGTGACTGCTCCTACTGTAGCAACAGCTATTCCAGCTTTCTGCACTGTCGATAATCCGCTGGATGTATTATTACTACTTGAATAAGTAGATTTTGATGTTCCTGTCTGAGTTCTTGTAACCTGTGGCTTGTATAATTTCTTAACCATACAAACCAATAAATCTACTCTCTCCTTTGAGAAATTATTTACCACAGCAACCATCTGCTCATTTAGATATTCTTCATTCCAGTCATCTGGATTTTTAAAACTCTCCCCGTCATGTTCATCCATTAGTGCAGGCATCTGATCTTTTGCATAGTCAAGCATCTGCAAAAAATCTTCTCCACCTGAACTTAAAAGAAGACTATCTTTTAACATAATTCTGACGCGAGTAACTTTTCCACTTTGAACAGCGTCCTTGAAATCCGATGTAAGTGCCATATCATTTCCTCCTCTGTATATTTTCACAGGCGATCTCAATAGCTCTGGCTGATTTTCTAATCTTTTCAATATTCTTCGTTAGCCAAAGTCTGTTACCATTCACAGCCTTATTCTTTTCAATGATTCTATTTATCTTGGTTATTTCCTGTAAAATTGTGTTATAACTAATATCATTAGTTTTTGGTGTACTTCCCATTCCGCTAGTTGACATAGATCTTGATATAGTTTGTGTAGGTCTAGGAACGGGGTTTGTAGAAGGCACTGGAGTTCTTACCGGCACCTCTCCTTTGTAAATTTCTCTTATGATTTGTTTTACATAATCCACATGCTCCTCGGTAAAATCGTTTACCAGGGCAGTAAGCTCATAATTCATCAAGTCTAGTGTCCAAGGCTTCTCGGCTTGTTCAAGCGGATCTTCCGGAGTCATCCAAACCTCTACACCATGTTTCAACGCATAGGCTAATAATTCAGAGAACATAGAAAAGCTTTTGTCCACCAGCAAACTGTCCTTAAGCATTATTCTTATTCTCAATACATTATTCTCTTCTACTGGCTTTGCAAATTCGCTCGAAACTGCCATGTGTTCCTCCTAAATTTCCAAGATAGCATTCACTTTTCCGTGAATTTCTTCTAGCCAATCCAGACGTCTCTGAGCTTCTTCAAGCTTCTGCTGTGCCTTCTTTTCATCAGTTGCACATTCCTTTAACTCGTTAAGCTTAGCTTTAAGTAACTTATCTAATTCATCGAACTTACTAGCAAATGCTTCTTTAATTCTCTTGGTTTCCGCTTTCGCATAAGCCTGTGCTGCAGAACTGTTTTCGAAAAGGTTCTCCTCAATTGGTGCAAAGAACTTGTGTGCAAGTTCCTCTCCATCGATGTACTCAACATTTTCATAAATATCTTTATAATGACCAGATTCCTGGAACCATGTCCAAGGCTTATACCACTTTTTATCTGTATTTGCCACCCACTCTTCACCAGTCTTCACTCTTTCAGTTTTTACAGATCCAGAGATAATGCTTGATGTATTTGATGGAATTTCACCTTTCATGATTTCAAAAGGATCAAGAACGACATCTCCAACATTTATCTCATCTACAAGATCAGCAAGCTTTTTCTTGTACTGAGCGAGTAATCCTTCAGCACTCTTCTGCACATTATTTGCAATTAGATTCTCTAGTTCTACCTGAACTTCCGCCTGGAGAGTTTCAGCAAACTTTGCAAACTGAGCGCAGATACTATCCGCTTCTTCTCTTGAAAGTTTCTTCTGAGTACTTGTCAGATACTTTGTAATCTTCTCCTGTGCTTTCTTGATTACATTATTTGCAAGCTTCGCAATCTCCTTATCATAGTTGATTTCATTGATTTTAGTCTTGAACTTCTTTGCCTCCTCGCCACTCTGGAGTTTTGCCTGAATGCTGTCAATTCTTGCGACAATGGCATCTTTCTCTTCCTGTTTTGAAGAAATCTCTTTTTTCGTAGTTTCAAAAGACTGTGCACTTTCAAGCTTTTTAATGAATGTATCTACGATATTCTTGATCTTCGCTGTCTTTGCATATTTCAGGACATACATTCTGATTGCTTCTTCAATCGGAACAATACCTGAATGAATTAGTGCCTGTTCATTAGCATTTTCTTCTTCAATAGCTTTTGCTAATCTATTGCCAATAATTCCCCTTGCAGATGCCGGCAACGGCGCATAGTTCTCAAAGTACATCTCTTCATTTCTATTAAACTTACGTACTTTGCCCTTAGCTTCATATACATCGTCGTCATCGTCATCATCGCTCTCCGCAAGAATGGTTCTGATGTTCAATGCTGTAAGTGCAGATGCAGGATAAATATTAGGATTTTCAATTCCATTATCTGCTAAATAGTCTTTTACCTTTTTAATAGCAGCGTCGATACTATCTTCGCCCTTCTTAAAATCATCCAACTTATTCACTACAAAAATGAAACGATCTCTGGACTGTTTTCCCCCAACCTTCATACTTTCAGCTACGTGACCAAGTAAATTACTGTCATCATCAACTGCCAACTGCGTCGCATTCATAATGTAGAGGACAACGGTCTTTGAAGACTCTGATAACATCCTATATGTAGCTGCTTTATGCTCCGGATCACGTGAGTTATTCGGACCAGGAGTGTCAACAAGAACAAGTGATACATCTTCAGATGTTACAAAAGGAATATTACCTTCTACATGAATTCTTGATACTGCAGGGTCTGCGTTTAATCTCTCCATGATTGAGTAAGTAATATCAGGCTGTGTCTCAATCAAATTACCTTCCTTATCAAATACTCTTGCTTCAAAATGATTCGAGTCATTATCTTTAATTTCTGTGATTGTAGCCGTACATGCTTCCTGCTTTGCAGGCATAAGTCTCTGTCCCAGTAATGAGTTAATCAGAGTTGACTTGCCTGCACTCATGGTTGCGACTACATTAACTTCAAAATCACTGCTCTTCGCCATTTCAAAAGCTCTAACAACATCCGGCTGCTTAAGCTCTTCAAATGGTCCATTTTGAATTTCCTCAAAAATCTCAGCGATAGCCTGCTCTTTGTCTCTTACTTCTTTTGCAGGAATATGTTCAACCTTGATTTCAATTCCTTTTTTATCAGCTTCCTGTGCAACAGCCAATACATCTTCATAATCCAATGTTGTACCTTGGAATGTAATCTCAAACTGCTTTGTACTACATTCCTCATAAAGAATCTCAGGAAGGTTATCTACCCACTCCTGAAGGCGCTGATCAGGAACATTTAACCTACTGTTACGCTTGACTTTTTTTCCGTCAATTAAGATCTCTGTTGTTACCTGATAAGGGTTGTACTTAATGAACACTTTCTTCATGATCAATGATCTCCTTCCTGATCAAAAATAATATTTTCAAGTGATAAAATTCCCGAATGAACTAGCACATCTGAAAGCTCATTACATTTATCTTTTGGCACTTCAATTTCGCATGGATAATACGTTTCATAAGCAAATTCTGACCTGCTCAGCTTTCGCTTTAAAAAATCTAAATCATCCTGCTCGTCCTCACTTAATTCTTCTCCATACATACTCATCTTCGCCAGATAAGCTGCATACGCTGAAATCGGATATACCTTTGGCTCCTTAAAACCTATCTTTTGTAAATCCTTTTCTACAGATTCCATTGTCTGAGAAACTGAATCAACGTTCTTCTTAAAACGATCCATACGATTAACAAGAAAAATGATATCGCCTGAATAATTTTCTTTTACATACTTCAGATGACGAATGTCATCATCAGAGCCAATGTTCTCAGCATTAAACAGATATAAAAGTAAATCACATTTTGTATTCTTTATTGTCTCGTTCGACATCTCTCGATGTTCTTTTTCCATTGATGAATTAACACCTGGAGTGTCAATGAAACATACCTTTGTATCTGTTTCCGCTATTGATCTAAACCTTGAGCCAACATGAATCTCTGTTGTTTCGTTAGCCTCGTTATCATCCATAAGAATTTCATGGGTCGCATCCAATTCAAGATCATGATCCCATTCATATATCAAACCGTCCTCACCGGCTTTGTTATGAAGATAATGGATTTTGGCAGTACAAGTTGCATTCTGCATCTTGTTCACTTTTTTACCTAACAAGGCATTTAATAACGTGGACTTTCCAGCGCTCATGTTCGCGGTTATCATTATTCTTTTTTCTGCTCTGCTATAAAAATCGCGATTCTTCCAAATCACTTTGTATACCGGTTCCAACCCTGGTATGGTTGCTATAGTCTCTCTATCTCCTGTTCCATAAAATGCATTAAATACTGCCTGCATTTTATTTCTATAACGCTCTCCATGAAATCCAATTATCTTATTCAGCGCCTTCTCACCCTTTTTCGAATTATCAAACGAACTTATAAATAAGCAATCCGTAAGAAGAAAATATCTGTAATGAAAAAACTTAAATTTTTCTAGAAAACTCAGGTCTTTAATTTTGTCTTTGCTATCAGCAACACCTAATTTTGAGGAATACAGCTTTAACATCTGCTTGTCCCATACATCTCTGCTTCCGCTTTCAGAAACAAAATGCTTTAATAACGCCATATACTTCGTTTTTAATTTTGTGTTCATTTTGACAACGGGATGCAAAACCAAATATTGTTGAATTTCCAACATTGCCGCCTTCATTGGTAACACCTCACTTAATTTCAATATTATTAACCATATCGCCTTGGCTCCTAAGCCACATCTCGATACCCTTACCAAACACCTCTGCGGTGATTGTATACACTCCTTCCTTTTCGTTCTCTATTTGCGCTGTTGGTAACCTATCAAGGACTGCCTCGACGGAATTACCTGAATAATTAAACCTAACCCTTTGTAGTTTTCCTCCATACATAAACTGAATTCTTTTTCTAAATTCACCCTCTTCAAATCTGTTTGCGTATGGGATATTAAATTTTTCAGGTAGAATCTCGTATTTTTTGATTCGATCAATTCTATAAATCGTTGGGTACGAATCATCTAAAACATCGAAATCTGCCTTAATCTCTTCATTGTCTATAAACGCTGTGATATAAAAGTAATATTCTGAGAACATAATAGATACTGGCTTTATTCTTCTCTTAACTAATGCCTTATCCTTAGTCCTTTGATATTCAATATCTACAAAATTATGTTCCCTTATTGCCTTGCCAATATCCCACATCTTGTCAACAAACTCTGATCGATGCTGTAACTCAATATAGTGATATTCCTCATTCTTAATTAGGTCATTTATCTCTTTTCGATTTACCTTTGGAACGCAACACTCAAGAAGCCGTGAGATGAGTTTTGTCATTTCTTTCTTAGTAAAGGCCCGACTATCCAATAGGATTTTACAAATAGCAAGTATTTCACTATTACTAAGCTTCATTTCATAGATTTGCTCTAATCGATATCCCTTGGCGTTCCTATCATATATAACCGTGTTAATGATTCCATCTTCTGTTGAAGCAGTATCCATATAGCCACGGATATCTTCTATATCCCTTTGTATGCTTCTCTCATTAACGCCATAGATTTGAGCTTCTTCAGCTTTATTGACGATATATCCATTCATCAGTTTTGAGTACATTCCCAAAACACGTTCTATCTTATCTTTACTTTCTGTTTGCATATAACCCCCGTATATTATAATTTTCCAGGATGACAGAACCTGTCATTATGCATCTTTTTTTACATATTTTCCGGATTTTATGCGCTCGTCTTTTGGTTTCTCGGTATCATCAGGAATAGCCCATACATTACCAAATTTCTCTGCTCCATTAATTCTTCCTTCAAGGCAGAGAGTATTGATTCTTCGTTCACTTATTCCCCAGTCCCTAGAAACCTCTGAAATTTTCTTGTATCCTTTCAAAATGCACTCTCTTTTTCGAAAACAAAAAAAGCGGGTTATAGGACAAAAAGTGTGTGTGACTAATCCCAATAAGTTGGAAAATTTGTAGACATATGTAGCTCATTCCA
>NZ_RQUY01000037.1 GCF_003992125.1 Veillonella caviae
ATTGTTCTTTGAAAACTGCATAGAAGATAATTATTATATTTGTAAGGTCATCTCTTAGAATTTCTAAGTAGGTTGACCCGAGCACATAGGAAATAATTCTCTGACTTATTGGTGACGTACATGAAAATGTACGGCTACAAAAAACGACAATGTATCTAATGCATGTCTAAAAATCTAAGTAAAGATTTTAAGGGCGTACGGTGGATGCCTTGGCGATATCAGCCGAAGAAGGACGCGGTAAGCTGCGATAAGCTACGGAGAGGTGCAAGCAACCTTCGACCCGTAGATTTCCGAATGGGGGAACCCGGCAGTGGTTATGCACTGTCACCCATACCATAGAGTATGAGGAGGGCACCTGGGGAACTGAAACATCTAATTACCCAGAGGAAGAGTAATCAAACGAGATTTTCTTAGTAGCGGCGAGCGAACGGGAAAGAGGCCAAACCGGAGTGGGCAACCGCACCGGGGTTGAGGACAGTCATCAAGTGTAAATGAGGTAGAAGAATAGAGTTGGAAAGCTCAGCCGCAGAAGGTGAAAGCCCTGTAATCGAAACCTTGCATACACGGGACTGAATCCAGAGTACCACGAGACACGTGAAACCTTGTGGGAAGCAGGGGGGACCACCCTCCAAGCCAAAATACTGATATCGACCGATAGCGCATAGTACCGTGAGGGAAAGGTGAAAAGAACCCCTGGCGGGGAGTGAAAGAGAACCTGAAACCGTATGTCTACAAACAGTCGAAGTCTGTATATATATCAGGACGACGGCGTGCCTATTGAAGAATGAACCGACGAGTTACTGTTGCTAGCGAGGTTAAGTGGAAGACATGGAGCCGCAGCGAAAGCGAGTCTGAACAGGGCGTTCAGTTAGTAATAGTAGACCCGAAACCGTAGTGATCTATCCATGGCCAGGTTGAAGCACAGGTAAAATTGTGTGGAGGACCGAACTCGTGAGCGTTGAAAAGCTTTGGGATGAGTTGTGGATAGGGGTGAAATGCCAATCGAACACGGAGATAGCTGGTTCTCCCCGAAATAGCTTTAGGGCTAGCCTCGAGGTTGAGAGTATAGGCGGTAGAGCACTGATCGGGCTAGGGGCCATACCGGTTACCGAACCTAGTCAAACTACGAATGGCTATACTTATACTCGGGAGTCAGACAGTGAATGATAAGGTCCATTGTCAAGAGGGAAACAGCCCAGAACACCGACTAAGGTCCCAAATGTTACACTAAGTGGCGAAGGATGTGGAGTTTCCAAAACAACCAGGATGTTGGCTTAGAAGCAGCCACCATTTAAAGAGTGCGTAATAGCTCACTGGTCGAGAGACTCTGCGCCGAAAATGTCCGGGGCTAAAGTGTAAAACCGAAGTCGTGTCATATGCAGCAATGTATATGGGTAGGGGAGCGTTCTCATCGGATTGAAGCAGTACCGTAAGGAGTTGTGGACTGGTGAGAAGTGAGAATGTCGGTATGAGTAGCGAAAAGAATGGTGAGAATCCATTCCACCGAAAGCCTAAGGGTTCCTGAGCAACGATCGTCATCTCAGGGTAAGTCGGGACCTAAGCCGAGGCGGAAAAGCGTAGGCGATGGACAACAGGTTGAAATTCCTGTACCGGTGTGAATCGTTTGAACGATGGAGTGACACAGTAAGGTAGGTCAGCACGCGATTGGAAGTGCGTGTTTAAGCAAGTAGGTTGAGTGATAGGCAAATCCGTCACTCTAAAAGCTGAGATGTGATGACGAGCTGATTACAGCGAAGTGATTGATCCTACACTGTCGAGAAAAGCTTCTAGTGAGAGACACATCGCCCGTACCAAAACCGACACAGGTAGGCGGGGAGAGAATCCTAAGGTGCGCGGGAAAACCCTCGTTAAGGAACTCGGCAAAATGCCTCCGTAACTTCGGGAAAAGGAGGACTCATGTAGTGTGAAGGGCAGCAACGCGTGGAGCATGAATGAGTGGCACAAGAGAGGCGCAAGCGACTGTTTACCACAAACACAGGTGCCTGCTAAAGCGAAAGCTGATGTATAGGTGCTGACACCTGCCCGGTGCTGGAAGGTTAAGAGGAGGGGTTAGACTTCGGTCGAAGCTCTGAATTGAAGCCCCAGTAAACGGCGGCCGTAACTATAACGGTCCTAAGGTAGCGAAATTCCTTGTCGGGTAAGTTCCGACCCGCACGAAAGGTGTAACGACTTGCGCACTGTCTCAACGAGGGACCCGGTGAAATTGAAGTACCTGTGAAGATGCAGGTTACCCGCGACTGGACAGAAAGACCCCATGGAGCTTTACTGCAACCTGAGATTGAACTTAGTTAATGAATGTACAGGATAGGTGGGAGACGTAGAATCTAGGGCGCCAGTCTTAGAGGAGTCGCTGTTGGGATACCACCCTTTGATTAATTGATTTCTAACGGGCCGATTAACAACCGGCCGGACAGTCTCAGGCGGGCAGTTTGACTGGGGCGGTCGCCTCCTAAAGAGTAACGGAGGCGCCCAAAGGTTCCCTCAGAGCGGACGGAAATCGCTCGAAGAGTGTAAAGGCAGAAGGGAGCTTGACTGCGAGACGGACAGGTCGAGCAGGGACGAAAGTCGGGCTTAGTGATCCGGTGGTGCCGAGTGGAAGGGCCATCGCTCAACGGATAAAAGCTACCCTGGGGATAACAGGCTAATCTCTCCCAAGAGTCCATATCGACGGGGAGGTTTGGCACCTCGATGTCGGCTCATCACATCCTGGGGCTGAAGTAGGTCCCAAGGGTTCGGCTGTTCGCCGATTAAAGTGGTACGTGAGCTGGGTTCAGAACGTCGTGAGACAGTTCGGTCCCTATCCATCGCGGGCGCAAGAAACTTGAAGGGGGCTGCTCCTAGTACGAGAGGACCGGAGTGGACGAACCGCTGGTGTACCAATTATCCTGCCAAGGGTACAGTTGGGTAGCTACGTTCGGGACGGATAAACGCTGAAAGCATCTAAGCGTGAAACCAGCCTTGAGATGAGGTTTCTCATAGCATAAGCTAGTAAGATCCCATGTAGACGACATGGTTGATAGGCCAGGTGTGGAAGAGCCGTGAGGTTTGGAGCTGACTGGTACTAATAGATCGAGGGCTTTACTTACATAACAATAAGCGGAATAATGTGCAACAAATATATAACTTCTATGTGGTTTTCAGAGTACAAACTCTGACAGATTCAGTGGCGATAGCTATGAGGGTCCACCTGTTCCCATCTCGAACACAGTAGTTAAGCTCATAAACGCCGAAAGTACTTGGCTGGAGACGGCCTGGGAGGATAGG
>NZ_RQUY01000038.1 GCF_003992125.1 Veillonella caviae
AGATTAAACCCTTATAACACTAGATATTTACTAGTATTACAAGGGTTTTTACACACACTTTTTGTCCTATAAGCCTAGTTCTAGCTTCTTTTTGTTATATCTATTCTTATATGAAAATTCTACTTCTTAACAATGGATAAGAAAAAATATTCTATTTTTGTTCCATAGATTTAGGCAATGTTAATACTAGCAAACCAGCTAGGAACATACAGGCCCCCATTACATAATAGCCTACATGAAATGTACCCATGTGTTGATTAATGAAGCCTAGCATGTATGGACCTACCCAACCGCCCATGTTACCGGAGGAATTGATAAGCCCCATGGCCCCTGCTGCTGCAGCGCCGGATAGGAATGTAGTAGGCATAGTCCACCATACACCCATACCGCCGTATACGCCTACAGCAGATAAACAAATGAACAACAAACTAATTTCTGGTGTTGGACTATGTGGTGTAGCAGCGAGACCGATGGCACCGATAAACAATGTTATAGCCACATGCCAACGCTTCTCATTTCGTTTAGTAGAGGAATACCCACAGAATACTTGAATTAGTAACGCTGCGGTCATAGGAATAACAATAGCCCATCCTACTAAACTAGGAGACCATCCAGATAGGCTTTTCAACACCTGCGGCATCCAGAAACTAAAACCCCAAAAACCGATAACCCAAAGGAAGTAAATCAATGATAATAATAAAACCTTCGGATCTTTTAATGCCTGCCATGTAGTATACTTTTTAACAGACTGCTTTTCTGCCTCTTCCTTTTCAAGTTCTGCTTTAATATACGCCTTTTCAGCTGCTGTTACCCAAGATGCTTCTTCCGGTTTTTCTTTCATCCAGAATGCGAATATAAAAGCAAATGCAATAGCTGGTATAGCCTCAACAATGAATAATGTTTGCCAACCGTGAAGGCCGAATAATTGTTGTTCTAGTAATACACCAGCTAATGGTGCACCGATAATATTGGAAAATAATAAAGAGGTGAGCATCAATGAGATGGCCTGTGCCCGTTCCCTCGGCAAGAACCAATTCGGAATCAATAAGGAGTAAATAACAGGATATAAAGACGCTTCACAAAGACCTAGTAGAAAGCGATACAAATAAAACTCAAACACCGTCGACATAGACGTCATCAATACACAGACGAGGCCCCAGCTGAACATAATGCGAGCCACCCATTTCATAGCATTGAACTTCGCTGCCAATAATGATGCAGGCACCTCAAATAAAACATAGCCGACAAAGAAAATACCTGCACCCATGCCAAACACCTCTGGTGAAAGCCACGCTAAATCTTCTTTCATCGTCATCCCTGCATAAGCAATATTCACTCGATCCAAGAAGGCAATAATAGACACAATAAACAACGGTAGAATTACATGGAGCATGCGCCGCCTTGTAAAATCTTTAAAATCAATCCGCCCTTGCGGAGTCTCTTGCACAGATGGTGTACTCATAATAAACCTTTCTATTCTCACAATAGGATATAATTATATCTAGTGTAAAAGAACTAATGTCTATTGTCAACGAAACAACGTCTTAGAAATTTATATTTAAAACCACTTTTACGAGCTTTTGAATATAAATTTAATTCTCTACTTCTTTTGTATTGGACGTGTATTTGTACAACTGTCATAAGGTATCCCATATCCAGAGCATCCCCAGAATTTTCCATATTTTCCCTCTTTTAGTTCCATCGGGCGACCACATCTCTCACAAATTTCTATAGAATACCCACATGCTGGATTTTGGCAAATACTTTTTGTTTTATAGTCAATAGATGGAGCACCGCACTTTTCACATACACGAGGTCTAGATGGACAACTTATACCAGATGTGCATTTATAAAATTTACCATATTTGCCCTCATTAAGAACATAATATCCATTGCTACATTGATTACATTTATAAATAGTTCTTATTTTTTTATTTAATCGTTCAGACTCAATATTAATGTGATATTTTGATGTAAGTAACTCTTCTATAAACACAGATGGCTCATCTGAATTTACTACGATATGACTTTCTTTTTTTGCCCTTGTTAATGCTACATAAAACAATCGTCGTTCTTCCGAATGAGGATAACCATCTAACGTAGGCAATAAAGCCTCTAAAACTGCATCATCATGGTTCTCATTTGGGAATCCAACCTTTCCTCTAAAAAAGCCTAATAAAATACAATAATCGGCTTCCAACCCTTTAGATGCATGAAAAGTCCAAAATTTAACTGATTTATCCTTAATAATATACTTAGCATTCTTAAGAATATAATTATACCGAGATAAAATAGCTATTTTAGCATTCGGATTTTTTTCCTTTATTTTTTTGATAATTTTATATGCACGTAAACTAGACCCTGTGATTTCAATACGATCTTTATCTTCATTTTTCTTCTTTAATACATATTTTTCTTTATTATGTTCAGATGAATTTATCGTATCCAATATTTTTTGTCCATCTGTCACATATGTATCATATATAAAAATACAAGATTCATTCACTTGTTCATTTGTTATTATTGCTTTCTCATATTGTTCAGGATTCTCCATAATAAAAGTTCCTGCCGTATCAGCAATACTATTATTATATCTATAAGTTTTATCTAAAATACTTAACGTATGACTACCTATTCTCTTATTAAATTGTGTTGTTATTTCTAACTTACCACCATTAAATCGATAAATCGATTGCCAATCATCTCCTACAACAGTCCATATTGGTTTAGGACCATGCTCATAAATAGCCAGTAACAATTGTAGACGAGCCATAGAAATATCTTGAAATTCATCAACGAGAATATGCTTCCATCTAGGCTTATATTCTCCACTCTCAACTAAATCTGTAGCAATAATAATCATATCATCAAAATCTATTTCATTTTCATTATGTAATTTTTTAACATAAGCATCATGAATAGCCATTAAAAACTTTGTATATTCTTTTGCATATATAATTTTTGCAGAATTTAATCGTTCTAATACTTCAGATTCACTTAATCTTTCAACTCGTATTGCTTGCAAACATTTAACATATCGATTACCTGCATCATCAAATAATCCTGAATTATTGAGACAAGTAAGCAGCTCGTCTCCTGTCATTTCCTTTATTTCGAGACCCACTTCATGCATTAGTCTTTCAAGTTTCTTTTCGAGCCTATTTTCTGTCCATTCATAATGATATGTCTCTAATAAAATTGTACCGTATTCTTTATGTAGATCCCGTTTTCTTTTTATATTTTCATTATATTCATCAGAATCAATATCAGCACGAGTATTACCATTTCGGCTAATACCGAAATGTTCTAAATAAATTCCATTTCCTAAATCAAAATCAGGGCTATAATCAAAACCAATTTCTATTCGTCTTTTGGGTGTATATTTAGCTTCATACTTATAAGGTATTTTATGCATAGTTAGCCAATTAGCAATTAATAATTCTTGATACCCTTTTACAAGTTCACCGTTAATTGTTCTATATTCATTGTCTCTAACATAAGAATCATATTCTTGTTTACTTTTAAATGTAAAAGAATCTATGGGTTGATATAGTAATTTAATAAAATTATGTAAGTTCTCTTGATTTTCTAACAAATATTCTTTTAACCAGCTTTTAAACCATTGAATTAAAACCTTATCATCTGTAGCCATTCGGGATACACTTACATCTCGTCCGCAATCTTTAATAATATTTAACCCTAATGCATGAAAAGTTGATATACGGGGTTCCCCTTTAAGATGTAATCCAGCAGAAACCATTCTGTCTTTTAGCCTAGTCTTAACTCCCACTGCTGCCGACTTATTGTAAGCTATAGCCAAAATCTCACTAGCAGCTACTCGATTTGAGTCCATCAAATCTAATATCTTTGCTACCATTACAGATGTTTTACCTGTTCCTGCAGCAGCCAAGACTAAATTAATATCATTATTACGAATTACCGATAATCTTTGATTTTCAGTTAAAGGGTTTTTCTCAACTGTATCAAAAAAATTTGCCCTTTTTTCTAACTGTAAATCTTCATAAGATTTTCTTATATCGGCTATTTTAGCATTTGTTAAAGGATATTGATTAGTAATAAAATTAATTTGTTCAACTGTGTCTTCATTGATAGCTGATAATATTGTGTCCTTATATTTATCTCTGAATATTTTTGTCTCATTAATCAAAGACTTAACTTCATCAATATTGGAATCTCTAAGAAATTCATTTTCAGTTAATTCATAATACCGATTTGAAAGTTTTCTAATATAGCACTCATTGTTATTCTGACAAATATCTTTTAATCTACTATAAAATGTCACAGAGAGAGATTTATTCAGAAAAGGAAAAGTAATAATCTGACCATCAATAATAATAGAGACTTTGTTTCCCCATAAATATTCTTCTAATTTCGGAGGTTCAAGAATTAAAGAATAATCAATAAGTCTATCAGCGCTTTTATTTTTCACTATAGTAATTAGATTATCATCTAATACTAATTCATAGGAATAACCTAATAATTTCCCTATCCAATTAGTCGTAACAACAAATTTGTTTTCCATTGTACCACCATCTATTTGATCAAATCTATGCTTATATCGTAATCCTTTTTCTTTATTTTATATTCATTATCTTCTTTAAATCAAGTTATAAACTATACATAAACCTTTAAAGGTGAACAAAATAGGCCCCGGATATTATATAGTTTCACTCTTTATTTAAAACAACTTAAAAAGGCAATGAAGCTAGCAATTAACTAGTTTCATTGCCCCTCCGAGCAACACTTTTTGTCCTATAAGCCGCAAAAAGGGGCTGTAACAAAATAGCCTCTAAGAAAACAAAGACGCGTTTTAGTCATATGAAAGTATGATTAAAGTGC
>NZ_RQUY01000039.1 GCF_003992125.1 Veillonella caviae
TGGAATGAGCTACATATGTCTACAAATTTTCCAACTTATTGGGATTAGTCACACACACTTTTTGTCCTATAACCCACAAAAGGCATCGATTAACATTACATCGATGCCTTTATACATTTTATAATTTGTATTACTTGTAAAAGTTAATCCCGCTGTGCCTCATAGGCTCTAAATAATTTAGATAGTAATACAGGGGCTAGTTTTAATAAGTTTGGTGTTTCACAGAAAGATACACGCAACTGCGTTTTCCCTGGGTTATTATCCTTATCCGCACCGCTATAGAAACCATTTAATGGCGCCATAAGTAATGTGTAGTCATTACCATCATCTAATGTAACGCGACCGTGCTCAGCACACCATGCGGCAAATTCTACGCCATCAAATCCTGGTTTTGCTACATTGCGCACATCGATAACAAAATAAATGGACGCTTCTGGTTTAGAAATAATAAAATCTGGTTCAACGTCTTTAAAACCTTTGTGCAAATCAAAAATCATTTGACGATAATAATCCCGCTGTTGTTCATACCATCCATGAAGTTCTGCATAAGATTCATGTGCTAAAGCACCAAAAATATATTGTCCCAATGTATTCGCACTGAGGTTTGCAGTATATTCAGCAACGGATTTTTCATAGCACAACGTGTTATCTGTAATGATAGCACCAATGCGAAGACCGCAAGCATTCCATACCTTAGATGCCGTTTCTAAGCTAATACGGCGACCTTCAATCCCCGGTACGTCCTTATTAGTTAAAGCCCAGATACTCGATGTTTCCTTCCCTTTTTCATAAGCTAATTCACGGTATGCTTCATCAGAAATAATCCATAAATTATGCTTTACACACAAAGTGGCATACTCAATCAATGTTTCTTTACTAAACAATTGGCCTGTAGGATTATCATAAGGAATGATGAGCAGCGCACCTGGTTTCGTTTCGATAATCCGTTGTTCCACTGTTTCCACAGAAGGTAATTCAAATTCGCCACGCTCATTCAAACGTCTTTCAACAGTTACTGTTTTACGACCAATGCGATGACCTACAGCATCATAGTTCGTATAGGAAGGGTTGAACATCAACAATGGGCGTTCTTCTTCCCCTGCACCACCGCATACGCCAAGCATGATGATTTCCATAGCCATAGACGCACCATCGGTAACGAGCACATCGAGACCTGTTGTATCAAAACCTTGACTGCGTAAAATATGTAAAAATGCTTCTCTACATTCATCAGTACCTGTGGTTGGTACATACGGTACTATACCAGAATGAAACGGACTATTGGCACTGCCTAAATTAAAAAGGCGACGCTGCATGGCGGGATGCATAGGGCGCATTACATTACCAATAGAACCATTCACCAAAATTGGTGGGTTCTCCCGTTCTAAAAATTTAATTTGTCCCATGCGAATCCCAGATGGCTTGCGAGCCATCATATAAGGGGATAAAACCGGTTGTTCCATACAGAATCAAACTCCTCTAATATAGAACCTCCTGCAAGCAGGAGGTATACATACAAATATGAACCTAACTATTCACAAAATGTTAGCCTTTAAGGGAAAGCCCATTTTGACAAAACAGCTAGCTTTAGGCTAACATACATACCTAATGGTTCGTGAAAATAGGTGTATATACTATATTATAGTAGTTTAAAGCAATAAAATCTATTACTTTTTCAAATAAAATTAGAGTAATGACTTATAAACTCAAAAAGTAACACTAATCCTTATGACTGTTTACATAAAATTAAATTTCACATTTGTAAACCATAAAGATAATACTCATACTAATACTGATATTAATAACCAATCATTATTTCTTTTTACTAGATTTAGATGGTTTTCCCTTAGCTGTATCTGTAGCTTTCACAAAAGCATTATTCAAATTCGTCGCCACCATGAGGGCCACGTCAGCATTTGGTGTGGTCACAATAGATTGACCAGCTACGATGACAGTACCATCGCTATAGGAAGCACTACCTGGTTTCACTTGCCCATTATGGTACAAACGTGCCAATTTGCCCGCCATGTAATAGGCCCGCTCTTCACCGGTGTATCGACCAGAGCTCGCCGGCGTATAAATATTGCTACCATTAACATATACGGTACCATTATCCACATTGACATGATTACCAGAATAAGTATACATGCGCTCAATATTGTCGCGAACACGATTGCTCGTTTTCGGATGATTATTAGGACTAAACACTTGGTTCAGCCCTTCTCGGTACAAATCACCGTATTTATTGCGTAATACAGCCATCGATCCTGCTGCACCACCTACATTATAAGGAGATTCGCTGAGAATTTTAAAACCTAATTCATCTGCTTTTTTCTCTTGGCTCATAGTAAATACTTGGTTTTGCATATAATTGCCTGCCACATTTGAAAGCAAAGCCGCACCTCCACCATTACCAGCAGCGAGACCAATAGCAGTAGAAAGGCCAACTTGTTTTTTCACACCGTTCACAATGTCCTTATACTCACCGTGAGCAATTTCATGAGCCATAACATATGCTAATTGGTCATCATCTAATAAATCGAGGGTTCCTTTATTGACGGACATAACTCGACCTACCGTAGCAAAGGCGTTAAAATCCTCACTAGGATTAGCGTACACCACGTAAGAACGTTTCACACTAGGCGATGCCTCTAAAGCTTTCATAATACGCTCTACCCTCGCCTGTGCTGCACTATCCTCTAAATATCCAGTCTGTTCCTTAGCACGTGCCAAGCTTTGTGCCTGTCCTTCTGCAGAATTATCCATTTTATTGAAAGCAGTAGACACATAGGCCATAGCAATAGCTCCATTAGCCAATGTATCAAGACCTCCTGCCTGAGCGGGCACACATATCGCTGCAGACATATAAAGCCCGCCCAATAAGGATCCCATTATGATATTACATGTATTCCTCATAGTAACGACCTCAACTTTCACAATAAATACATGAACTATATACTGGAAATAGTATAGAATTAATCATGTTCAGACCGAGCCTCAAGAACGATAGCTACTTTACCCTCCTTAGATACCGCACCCCCATGGGTGTATCCTACTACATCAAATTCCTCAGCACAACGTTCAGCAATAGATTCATATTGATCATTTTTACCACGTGTACAGGTGGATAGATGAATAGTGGTAACCCCATTCTTTTTGAAAGATGCCAATTTCTTTTCTAAATCGCCACCGCTGTGAGTAAAACCGAATAACTCGATATCTTCATCACCATAACGCTCAAAAGAATCAGCTTTATTCATAAACGCCTTGAGACAACCACCACAAGAACAACGCTGCATAGTGTCTTCGTTGACAAGGACTGCTATTTTTTTAGACATAGGACCTCCTAATAATATATTGTGCACAATTTATTATATCATATAACTATCCATACCTTAACATCAAAATTACCTATCTATACAATCCAATATAACATCATAAGATTGACTATATTGATAAATGGAAAATATTCGATATAATAAATCCCTGCGCTCCTCTGCCATCTCGCACCCTACCTTTCCCAGGAGACCTGGTCGGATAGGAAATCGTACATATATAAAAAAGACACACCCTCAGGTGTGTCTTTTGCTTAATCAGCGACTTCCTATCACTCGTCGCTGTGGATTTTCCATTGCCGCTACGCAGCTCGGAAAATCTTACGCTCCGATGAAGGTGATGTGCGGACTTCATGCGTCGCTACGCTCCTCTGCCGTCTCGCACCCTACCTTTCCCAGGCAACCTGGTCGGATAGGAAATCATACATATAAAAAAGACACACCCTCAGGTGTGTCTTTTGCTTAATCAGCGACTTCCTATCCTCCCAGGCCGTCTCCAGCCAAGTACTTTCGGCGTTTATGAGCTTAACTACTGTGTTCGAGATGGGAAC
>NZ_RQUY01000040.1 GCF_003992125.1 Veillonella caviae
AGATTAAACCCTTATAACACTAGATATTTACTAGTATTACAAGGGTTTTTACACACACTTTTTGTCCTATAAGCCTAAAACCAACACTTTTTGTCCTATAACCCTAAATTAAAAGGACCGCTATGACAGCGGTCCTTTGTGTATTATTTTGTTTAGCGATTAGATAGCTTCTACGTGACGGTGGAAGAACGCTTGTGGATGCGCACATACTGGGCAAAGTTTAGGAGCTTCTTCGCCAATGTGGATGTAACCACAGTTAGCGCAAATCCATGCAACTGGTTGGTCGTTGTGGAATACTTTGTGACCAGCTACTTGAGCAGCTAATGCAAGGTAACGTTCTTCATGACGAGCTTCGATTTTGCCAACTTCGCGCATTTGGTAAGCGATTTTAGCAAAGCCTTCTTTTTCAGCTTCGTCAGCGAATTCTTTGTACATTGTAGTGTGTTCATAGTTTTCACCTGCTGCTGCATCGCGAAGGTTAGCTTCGATATCAGCGGAGATGTCACCACCGTGAAGAGCTTTGAACCACAATTTAGCATGTGCAGATTCATTGTGTGCAGTTTCTTCGAAGTAGTCAGCGATTTGGTTCATACCAGCTTTGCGAGCTGCAGAAGCGTAGAATGTATATTTTTGGAATGCTTGGGATTCACCTGCGAATGCAGCTTGAAGATTTTTTTCAGTGTTAGTACCTTTTAATTCAGCCATTTTGTTTCTCCTTGTACTTACGTATTTCTTTTAGATTGTTACTTAACATATATGTCAAAACCACTTGGTTTGGACTGCATAGGGGATAAGCACTTGCTTATGATGTAGAATACTTATTCCATAGTTCACATACCACTTGGGGAGCATTTAAATTGAATACTTATTCTTAAATTCGTAAATAAGACACTTGTCTACGCGTTAAATAAGGCACTTGCCTACTTGTTAGATGAGTACTTACTTTGTTTTAAAGAGGCACTTGCCACTCATATACAATACAATAATTTGGATTCGTATACTTAACGAATAATCATTGTTGACTATATTGTAACGTATGTAATTGAGAAAAGCAAGTAAAAAATAGAAATTTATTTCGAAAAATTTCTAAATGAAAAATATTATCAATACAGTAAATGTGCGGAGTTTTAAAAGGTTATAAGTGCGACATAGATACTTTGTGTGCATAATGGATATTGAGAATAATAACCAAATGAAAAATCATTATTGATTAGAAAAAACAAATAAATGAGATTTATATCTGCATTCAATTCTATATAGATTACTTTGAGGTTATTATTTTACCTATGAGTATAGGGGAGGGATGAGTCTAAATATCTATAGTGTTATTGCTTTCATAAGTATATGTATTGCTGTATAATATATGTATATTTACAGATATAGCACAGGTAAAGGAGGTACTATGGCATTTATTAGATATTATATAGGCGACGTGGTACGCATGAAAAAACAACATCCTTGCGGTAGTCACGAATGGGAAGTAAAGCGTATTGGTACTGATTTCCTCATTACTTGTAAAGGCTGTGGGCACCAACTATTGATGCCGCGCCCTAAATTTGAAAAAGCAGTGAAGTCTCTTGTGTCCCGCTTACCAGAAAATGAGGTATAAAACGCATTATCATCCGAGTCTATGCGGTAAAGTCTGAAACTATTCACCTCATTTGAATTAAATAAGTAAGTACGATAATTGGAACGAGTACGATGATACATCTAATAGGAGGGAACATGGTACGTTTAACAGATTTCGTTACCAGTGGTGGATGTGCCTGTAAAATTGGACCTCATATACTGCAACGCGTATTAGATAGCGTTATGCCTGTTACGAATGATAATGTGTTAGCAGACATGACTGGCGCCGATGATGCAGGGATTTATAAAATTAATGATACCACTGCATTGGTACAAACATTAGATTTCTTTACACCCATCGTTGATGATCCAAACTTATTTGGTAAAATTGCAGCCTGTAATGCCCTTAGCGATGTATATGCTATGGGGGGGACTCCATTGACAGCGATGAATATTGTAGGATTTCCAGTACCCTTAGTGGAGCAAGGTGTTCTCACTGATGTGTTAAATGGGGCTGCATCCATTGTTCGAGAAGCGGGCGCTGCTATTGTAGGTGGCCATAGCATCGAGAATAAGGAACCTATTTACGGAATGTCAGTGACCGGTTCAGTTCACCCCGACCGAGTGTGGAAAAATAAAGGCGCCCAAGAGGGCGATGTGCTCATTTTAACGAAGCCTATTGGCACAGGTATTATGAGTAATGCTTTAAAGGGACATCTGTTCTCTAATGGTGTGGCCCAAGCTGTGACGAGCATGAGCAGGCTTAATAAATATGCTGCTGATGTGGCTCGTAATTACACTATTCATGCTTGTACAGATATTACTGGTTTCAGCCTCGTCGGACATAGTGTAGAAATGGCTATCGCATCAAATCTAACTATACATATTTATGCTGAATCACTACCGCTTTTTGATGATGTTGTGGAAGGTGCTCAGATGGGCCTCGTACCAGCTGCTACCTATGGCAATCGGAAGGCCATTACTGATGTAGCTATGTCCGATGCATTGGATCCAGTGTGGTCTGATATTGTATTCGATCCACAAACTTCGGGGGGGTTGTTATTGGCTATTCCCATTGGTGAAAGTGACCGATTGCTATCGGATTTACATCGTGCTGGCGTTGAACGGGCTGCGATTGTAGGCATCTGTGAAAGTTTTAGTGGTTTATCTGTGCGGGTAACAAAATAGATTTAATATAGCATTGTTACTGTATATAGGTGATGTAGTATTCAATTACAATAAAAACATATATTGGAATGTTATTGAGGATTCTTTTACAATGAGTCGGAGGACTAATTATGAGAGATACAAAAGGAATTATTATTGATGTACGTGGCAGTTTATGCCCTAAACCTGTGATTGAAACGAAAAAGGTTACTGATACAAATCCAAGTGAAGTAGTAACTACTATTGTGGATAATGAAGTGAGTCGTGACAATGTAGAAAAATTCGGTAAATCTAGAGGGTATGGAGTTACTATTGAGCAAGACGGTAAAGATTTTTACCTTACTATGGTGCCAAATCAAGTGAGTGTTGATGGTTTTGATGCAGAAAACCTACAAATTCCTGGCGCCAATATTGGCAATCGTGTGATGCTCATGACTAAGGATTATCTTGGGGAAGGTAGCGAAGAACTGGGCCGTAATTTGATGAAAACATTCTGGACTTGTATGGTAGAGGCCGATGTAAAACCATCTAAAATCTATTTTATTAATAGTGCTGTAAAAATGGTGACTAATGATTCTGTTCATCTCGATAGTTTGAAACAATTGGCAGAATTTGGTGTAGAAATTGCTGCTTGTGGTATTTGCCTCGATTACTACAATGTGAAGGACCAAGTGGGCGTAGGATCTATTACAAATCTGTACGCTATTACGGATTCTATTGTAGGCGAAAATTTAGTGAAATTATAATGGACATTGTTATTTTATTTACATCCTATTACTTTGCTGATAAAACCGATAAAATTCTTACAAAAGAGGGGCTAGACTTTAAACTCATTCCTGTACCGACGGAAATATCTGATGCATGCGGTATGGCGATACGGATTAAACCGGAGTTGCTAACATCGGTACAGCAAATTATGGAGGAGAACCGTATTAGTTCATCTCATATATACTATTATGAGAAAGGGAAGAAACCGATCTTATATAAATAAAATCTTAATAGGTATAATTGGAATGTAAAGCCTTAGATTTCGGCTTATAGGACAAAAAGTGTGTGTAAAAACCCTTGTAATACTAGTAAATATCTAGTGTTATAAGGGTTTAATCT
>NZ_RQUY01000041.1 GCF_003992125.1 Veillonella caviae
AAATTAGAAGCTGTCATGAAATCAACGAGTAAATATGATAGCGGAATTAACTTTATAAATGTATATGGTTCTATCCCTGCTGGCATACCCATAGAAGCGTTTGAGGACATTCAAGGCCAAGTCGAAATACCTGCCAGTTGGAAAGGCGACTATATAGCTCTAAGAGTAAGTGGCGATAGTATGTATCCGAAATTCGAAGATGGAGACATCGTTATCATTAAAATCCAACCTGATTGTGACTCTGGCGATATTTGTGCATGCTACGTCAATGGATATGATGCAACCTTGAAAAAGGTAAATAAAAATAACGGCCACGTTACACTGCAGCCGTTAAATCCTAGTTATGAAATTAAAACATATAAGCACCCTGGCGAGGTTAAGATTTTAGGTAAAGTCGTTGAAATTAGACGCGAATTATAATTTAGTAAACTCATCAATGTACTATATAATAAGGAGTCCTTTATGAAAAAACTATTAATTACACTACTTCTTTTAATTTCTCCAATAACATTACAGGCCATATCGATTAACGATATAAAAGGAAATAGTGACTATAAACAGATTGATGTTACTAATGATATAACTACATATTTAGACATGGCACACACAGAAAAAGTGGGTGACACTAAAGATTTAGCCATTATACAAACAAAATTAATAGCCATTAATTATAGTGATAAAGAGATATATTCCATCAAAGTTATGTATACCTACAAAAAAGACAGAAGTAAAGCAGAAATAGAGGATTTTGTAAAAAATATGAATGCTCCTGAAGCAAAAACCATTCCCGAGTATTTTGTGTCCCAACTCAAACTATTAGACTCTGGAGTGACAGCAACCAAGAGCGAATTTACAATATATAACTTTGATGGGAAATATATAGACTCTCAAGGGCCATCAGATGTTAGAAGTTTAGCAGTAGATGTTAGGTCTAAAGATTATACATTTGCTAGCGCACTATATAACTATATATTTAAAAAAGGGCTGTATTAAAAACTTTTTCATACTGGAAAACTAAAAACTAGTATGTGCAAATTTTGCACATACTACTAAGTGTGGTGTAATAAATAAAAGCGCAGTTGTTTCCTAAATGGAAACAACTGACAATGACGCCCAAATTATGATGTTAATTTTTCTAGGGGGCTTTACAAAAAATATTGACACTGAATCGCAAGAGAATGTATAATGAAAGTACAAATTGGGCTTGAATCCCAAATCATACTTTTTCTTATCCTTAATGGATAAAACGAAGAGCGTTCTCTAATGAAATGAGAACGCTCTTTTTGTTTTCTTTATTGAAAATCAGGAGTTATATGATATCATGTATATATGCGGTAGCCATGAGCTATCAAATTAATTGTGCGTACCCCTTGAGGTTACAATAGACTCCTAGATTTCTAGGGGTCTTTTTTATTTATGAGGTACATCATGAGCAGTTACAACATTACCACTCGAAAAAAGGACAAAGGCTGGCAAGTCATCGTGTCTTACAAAACGTTAACGGGTGCTTGGAAGCAAAAATCTAAGCAAGGATTTCAAACGTCACGTCAGGCAAAGGACTATGGCCAAATTATTATTGACAGTCTTGATGGTCAGATTTATATAGAATCACACGAGATGCGAGATATTACCCTATCGCAATTATTTAATTTATATATGCGAAGAAATAGCGACAGGTTCGCCCCTAATACGGTTATCGCTTATACGAATGTATTTAAAAAAGCCAAATTGTTGCACGATAAAAAGGTGGTAAATATCACAACGTCACATATTATGGAATTACTAGATACATTACAATCCATTTCAGCAAAACAAGAAATGCGAAAAGTGTTAGGCGTGATATATAATTATGCTATAAAGATGCAGATAACAGGCAAATCACCTTTAGAGAATGTACCAGTTTATAAAAGCAGACTAAATACACCGCGTATTCGCACGATAAGCGAGGAAAACATACAATTACTGATAGATACACTAGAACAGAGAAATAATACGTATGCGGCGGTTTTAACTAGGGTGTTAGCAACAACAGGAATGCGTATAGGCGAAGCATTGGGATTGACGTGGGATGATTTAAACGAAGATGAACGCTCATTGAGCATTAATAAGCAATTAGTTCGGATCAATGCAAAGCATGAATACGGCGTGTCTAAAACTAAAACTACTAATAGTAATCGCACTATATATATTCCTGAATCAGTTATGCGCCAATTACAACGCCTCGATAGGGATACACCACGTATTTTTAGCGTATATAATAAAACGGGCACATATACGACACTTATGCGGTCTATCATACCGCCCCATTCCCCACATGATTTTAGGCACACATACGCAACAAAATTATTAAGCAACGGTGTCGATATAAAAACTGTATCGGCATTATTAGGCGATACAGTTAATACGGTAATAAAAACATATGTACACTATACAGAATCGATGAATCAGCAGGCCAAACGTTCCATCGATGCAATTTTTTCGAACGATTTTTGACGAATATATGACGATATAACAAAAAACCGCTGTATTACAGCGGTTTTTGTTCTAATAGATATACTG
>NZ_RQUY01000042.1 GCF_003992125.1 Veillonella caviae
AGAAGGGGCTGTAACAAAATGAACATTTTTGTTCATTTTGTTCTCAGTCCCTTTTCACTGCATAAAACCTAGCCCCATATCTTTTAAAATTCAAAGAGATATAGGGCTAGGTTTTAATTTTAAGCGCACCTTAATAAGCCTAGCGAATGCTTAAATTTTTGCTGCTAAGCTACTTCATTTATCGCAAATAAGCTTTGTCCAATACGGTTAGCTTGAATGCGGTTATAAAGTTTTCTTAGATTAAATCCAAAGGCTATGAAATAAAGATCTTTTTCTACATTTTCTTTACCACGCCTTAGCATACGCTTGTACCGGTAATCTTGCTTTATGACGCCAAAAGCGCCTTCTATTTGTATTGAACGGTTAACTCTTAATAAGGTTCCATACTCTGTCGTAAATCGACTTAAATTATCTTTTTGAAGCAAGTTGTAGTACGTAGATATATATAACCTCTTGTTATTCTTGGGTTGCTTTCCTTTATATGGCTTTTGGCACTTTGAGCGTAATCCACACTTGTTACAACTACCACATTCATATATACGCGAGTATATCACGACACCAGACTTTTTCTTGGTTTTCTTGCTAAATTTAAAAGTAAGTTTTCTCCCTTTAGCACAGGTATATGTATCTGTTTCTTTGGAGTAGGTCATATTTTCTGCACGACCAATATCTTCTCTATAAAACTTTTTCTTATCTCGTTCATGGTTTTGCGGTTTAATACAACTAGCGTAATTATGCTTCTGAAGCCAGTCAAAGTTTTCGTAACTATCATACCCTGCATCAGCTACCACATAACTAAATTTCTTATCGTGTAGTTCACCTAACTCTTTCATAAATGGAATTAATGTGTTAACATCGGTAGGATTTGCATATACTCCAACGCCCAGAATATATTCACTATGTACAGCTAGTTGGATGTTGTAAGCAGGCTTTAGTTGGCCGTTTAGCATATGATCTTCTTTTAGACGCATAAAGGTAGCATCAGGATCCGTTTTTGAGTAGCTATTCCGTTCACCCAGAATCTCTAAATGGCGTTCATACTCATGGCGTTTATTTACTATTTCTTCACACCGTTCAAACCAGCGTTGCCACTGCGTTTTTCTTGAGCCTTTACCATACACAAAAGTAATATGTAAGGCCTGCACTTGTTCCTGCAATAGGTGTAATAGTAACTCATCTGAGCATGCACGTAAGTCTTCACCTGTAGCGCGAAAAATTTCACCTGTAAGTGACTCTAATTCGCCGGGAATTTTATTGAGTTCTCGTTGGATTTTCTTTTTCCAAACAAAGGTATAACGATTTGCATTTGCTTCAAGCTTTGTTCCATCAATAAAGACTTCTGCAAAATTAATACTATCTAGTCGGCTTAAAACAGTAATAAATTGGCTAAATAAATCCTTCAAAACAGACAACGTCATTCTAGAAAAGAAGCGTTGAAAAGCCATGTGGCTTGGCACAGGGTAGCCTTGTAATAACCACTTGTATTGTAAATTAACCTCGCACTGGCGCTGTATTGCCCGTGAAGAATAAATACCTTCTAGCATCGCAAAGCAATATACTTTAAATAAAATGTCAGGTGGTACTGCAGATTTTCTCCCTTTTGAAGAATATAAACGCTGCAATTTTGTATAGTTCAACTCCTCTAATACAGCGTCTAGTAACCGCACTGGTTCATTTTCAGCTATCATTAGACCATAATCTAGTGGTAATACTAGTTGGCGAGATCCTTGAAGTTTGGTATAATTTTCTTGGATATTTTTATTTAGTAGCATAATTAAATTATATCAGCAAAAAAGCCCCTTCGGGGGCTTTTTTGCTATGAAAATATAGCAAAGACGCACTTTAATCATACTTTCATATGACTAAAACGCGTCTTTGTTTTCTTAGAGGCTATTTTGTTACAGCCCCTTTT
>NZ_RQUY01000043.1 GCF_003992125.1 Veillonella caviae
GGGTTATAGGACAAAAAGTGTGTGTGACTAATCCCAATAAGTTGGAAAATTTGTAGACATATGTAGCTCATTCCAAACAGGAGCATCACCCCATTGAGGGATTGAACGATCTATTTGACAATAGTCAGATAATCGTTTGTAGATAGCAGCAATCGATTCATCTGTAGGCATACAATTTAATATATCTGAAATAGAAAGCGGTCTTGGTGAGTGCATATAGCACCACCAATAGACCGCTTTTAGTCTTCTTTCAAGTGAAAGGCCCCTATGAGCCCGTAACATACTTCTTAGTTGAGCATTTACTCCACCTTCAATACGATTATTTGTTGTAGGTATTGTAATATCAATACATTCCAAAAATGTAAATAAAGTTTGTTGCCTAATCAGACGCCATAATGATGATTCAGCTTTAAGCAACCGCTCATGTGTAGAGCGTTTGTTTCCGAATTCATCAATCGTCATTTCTCGTAAAAAATCAGAATATGTCATTCGCCACGCTGAAAGTTTATTAATCCATATAAAAGCTTGATCCATTGTTTTCACATTAAATAAATCTTTAGCAAGAGTATAAAGGTCCTTTCCTGCTAACGTTTTAGGTCTACTTGTCGTATATCGTCTAACCTGACAAAAAATATGAAATAGGCATCTTTGGTGGCTACTATGAGGCCAAACTTTCCGTAATGCTTTAGGTAAACCATTAGCACCATCAGATACAACGACTTTAGGTTCAGCAATCCGTTCCATTAAACACTGCCAAGCTCTAGCATGCTCATAACGGCAGACATACCATCCTAGAACATGAGTATCATTGCAACAAATCAACACACATAAATTCCTAGCTAAGTAAATTCCATCAAGATATACCACATCATGTATTTCTTCCACTTTTGGTGGCAATGTCCATATGGACCAAAATTTAGCGGTTTTACGCCTGAATGTACGACCTTTACCAGGCATATCAGCTTGAATATCGGTGCTGAATAACCAATTCAAGAATAGGTTTAACTCTTTACTTAAATTATTAATTTTAACGGTAAATGCCACCTTACAATGTTTGCAAAACCAACGCTGAGAACCAGATTTTAAAACACCATGTTTAATACATTTTTCATTACAATCAGGACATTTTATTTGTCGCATAAACTCTTCCTCCATATTTGTTTATATATAGGAAGATATAACCTCATTTTAGTCAGTCATTACAAGGGTTAATTGATGTTTCCACCCACACTTTTTGTCCACCCTCAAACTTCTCCAGAAAAAGATTAAACCCTTATAACACTAGATATTTACTAGTATTACAAGGGTTTTTACACACACTTTTTGTCCTATAAGCC
>NZ_RQUY01000044.1 GCF_003992125.1 Veillonella caviae
GATAGAACCATATACATTTATAAAGTTAATTCCGCTATCATATTTACTCGTTGATTTCATGACAGCTTCTAATTTACTTTCACTAACTTTAGATTCATATTCTTCACGCCAATTTTTATAATCAGAATTTCCTATTAGGTAGTCTGTACTTACATTGAAGTATTGGGCTACCTTATTTAATTTATCTACTTTAGGTGTCGACGCGTTCCATTTGGTTATAGTTCCATTTCCGAAACCTAGGGATTCTTCGAGCTTGGTTAAACTTATGTTTTTTTTAGCTGCTAATTCTTGAATGCGTTCTTTTATCATATTTTTTACCTCGCTAGAAAATTTTCCGTAAATGGGTTTACAAATAGAAAACTTTCTAGTATTATATAAGTACGAGATAGAAAGCTTTCTAGTAAAGTGATTAACATAACCTATCTTTATAATAGAAAAATTTCTACTTTCGTGTCAATGAAAATTTTCTAGCAGGAGGTGAAAAGCAATTAATGTTAATAAAAAAAATTAAAGTGTTGTGCAAAAAAAACAACATTAATATTGGGCAACTAGAACGGGCTACAGGATTAGGTTTTGCCACAATTAGAAAGTGGGACAAATCAAGCCCAAACATGAAAAACATTAAAAAGGTCGCCGATTACTTCGGCGTACCAGTTACGTATTTCTTGGATTAATTGCGCAAAGTGCAAGGAGTAAAACATGACAAACTTTTTAAAACTTATAAGCCAAGAAGAACAAAATGAACACGCAAATTCAGATACATGTCGTGATGGCGGTGGGTACTTTCAACCGCTATCAGAATACGAAGGCCTGTTCGATGGAAAGCGTATTTCTGTATGTATCGACGATACATCTTGTGGTGCCTTTGGCGAGCGCTACGATGTATACGTTAACTTCAATGGGACAGAGACTGGCTATAGCTTTGATAATATTTCCAGAAATGACATAGAGCATGGAAATATTCCTAAAGATATAGCCGATTTCATAAAAAAAGAAACAGGCTATTACTGTTTTCATTAAGGGGGAAACCATGAAAAACATAACGTCCCTAGTGGTCGATAGATTCGACGCAGCGAAGTTATTAAATTGCAGCGTACAGTCTATAGATAATCTGAAAAAAGAAGGTAAATTGAAACCTTTACCGGATGTCCCCGGTATAAGATTTGCACTCAAGGACATTGAGGCATTGGCAGGTATTGAAAGTGAGTACAGTCCATTTCAGTATCGT
>NZ_RQUY01000045.1 GCF_003992125.1 Veillonella caviae
TAAACAGAAACATTCTATTCATTTTAAATTCATCAATATTATATTATAAAAGATACTTTTTGGGTAGTCTTTTTTTCGATTATTTTGTAAAAAACTATATCAAACTCTAGAGCAGGATTCTCCATCTCAAGTGAAGAACTTCAAATGTTAGATAACTTAATTTCACCAAGATTAAAACAAGGAGAATCCTTGCATCACATCTGTACAACTAATGCTAATAAACTTACTAAATCAGAAACCACCTTATATACTTATGTAATGCAGGATTGTTTACCGTACGAAATATAAATATGCCTAACGTAGTACGTATAAAACCAAGAAAATAGCCGAGTCTCATACGAAAGATAGATAGAAATTGCCGGTTGGGGCAAACGTATGATGACTATTTGTGATTTTTGGAAAAACACCTATTCTTCCAACAGTTCAATTAGATACCGTGGAAGGAACTCTCGATGATCTCGTATTACTGACAATGCATTTTGTGGAAGCTAGTTTTCAACTATCCTTCCTCTTACAATATAAGACAGAGCAGGCAGCCATAACTCAATTTATGTCACTACTTAATCGTTTGGAATTAGAGCGATACAATAGGCTACTCCCATTGCTACTAGCAGATAATAGTTCTAAGTTTTCTACCCCACAGGCTATAGAACAACTAAATCAATGCTCATATCCCTTTTACTGCGATGCAGGTAAGCCATATCAAAAAGGAAGTTGTGAAAACACTCATACCTTAATACGACATTGTATACCTAAGAGCACACCATTACAGCTATATACGCAAGATGACATCAACCTAATAACGAATTATATCAACAATTATACTCGAACAAAGTTGGGCAACAAATCAGCATTAGATGTATTTACCTTTTTATATGAAAATGGAATTCCGAAACTATTATATATAAAGCCTATCGCCCCAAGTAATATAATACTCACCCCAGAATTAATTAATAAACAATCATATTTATTAATTTTTATTCTTTTTAATTTTAAAAATGATAAGTAGAGTATCAAACCTTATAGCAAACTTTCAAGGGTGAAAATTACGTTTAAAATAAAAAACGATAATTTTATCTATATTATAACCTTCATTTTTGTATAAAACATCCTCCTGATCAAAATTTTTAGAGAAATTTTGATTAGGAGGGAATTAGTCTTAGAAAGTGAAAGTTACTTTTAAAAGTAACTAAAATTTCACTATATACAATAAAATG
>NZ_RQUY01000046.1 GCF_003992125.1 Veillonella caviae
TCTTTTACGGTTGTGCTTGTTTGATTACCATTGCCATCTGTAATCGTAATGGTATGAGTTCCATTTCCATTATCTTTTACATCCGCCGTAGCATTTTTACCATCTACGCCGTCTTTACCTGCTACACCTGTGTCACCTTTGGCTCCGTCTTTTACAGTGGTTGTACTTGTTGTACCGTTACCATCTGTAATCGTAATGGTATGAGTTCCATCCGGATTATCAGTCACACTAGCGGTGGCATTTTTACCATCTACGCCATCTTTACCTGCAGCACCTGTATCACCTTTAGCTCCAGTAGCACCGTCTTTTACAGTGGTTGTACTTGTTGTACCGTTACCATCTGTAATCGTAATAGTATGGGTTCCATTTCCATTGTCTACAACACCAGCCGTAGCGTTTTTACCATCTTTACCTGCTGCTCCAGTATCACCTTTAGCACCTGCGTCACCTTTTTCACCTTGGATACCTTGTGCACCAGTATCGCCTTTTTCGCCTTTAGCTCCTGTAGCGCCATCTTTTACAGTTGTTGTGGTCTTGTTACCATTACCGTCTGTAATCGTAATGGTATGGGTTCCATTTCCATTGTCCTTTACATCAGCTGTGGCATTTTTACCATCTGCACCTGTATCACCTTTGGCACCAGTATCGCCTTTGGCACCAGTGTCACCTTTTTCGCCTTTAGCTCCTGTAGCACCATCTTTTACGGTTGTGCTTGTTTGATTGCCATTACCATCTGTAATCGTAATGGTATGGGTTCCATTTCCATTATCTTTTACATCAGCTGTAGCGTTTTTACCATCTTGACCAGCTGCACCTGTATCGCCTTTGGCACCAGTGTCACCTTTTTCACCTTGGATACCTTGTGCACCAGTATCGCCTTTTTCGCCTTTAGCTCCTGTAGCGCCGTCTTTTACAGTGGTTGTACTTGTTGCACCGTTACCATCTGTAATGCTAATCGTATGTGTACCATCATGATTATCAGTCACACTAGCGGTGGCATTTTTACCATCTACGCCGTCTTTACCTGTTGCTCCTGTTTCGCCTTTTGCACCAGTTTCACCTTTTTCACCTTGGATACCTTGTGCTCCAGTATCGCCTTTGGCACCAGTATCACCCTTAGCTCCATCTTTTACGGTTGTGCTTGTTTGATTACCATTGCCATCTGTAATCGTAATGGTATGAGTTCCATTT
>NZ_RQUY01000047.1 GCF_003992125.1 Veillonella caviae
TGTAGCGAAAGTTGGAGGGCCTGTTTCAATAGGTTTCTTACTTAACGATATGCAAAATGATTACCAAATGTACAGTGGGCATGAATTAGTAAAGGCATGGGGCACTGATTTAATTCCTATAGCTACTGGATTAGGTGGCGGTATTGTAGGAAGTGGTGCTGGTCCTGTAGGGGCCTTTGCCGGAGGGGTAATTGGTGCAACATTTGGAGATTATGCTAAAGATAGAGTTAAATATGATTTGAAAAAGGATACAGACAAATGATATTTAAGAATTTAATTCTAATAATATGTAGTATGTTTTTTGTTTATAAGTTAATTACTCATAAAGGTAAGCTTAGTTTAGCCAGGATTGCTACATTCGGAGGTATTGCAGTTGAGGGTGTAATAGCAGCCCTGCTTTATGAATCAGTCTCGGGATTTGTATTGCTTTTTCTGGGAATAGTTTGTATGGGAATTTCTTTGGTTGGAATGTATTTCATGCTTAAGAATGATGAGTTTGAAAGTGATAAAGTAGAGATGTATCAGTCCAATTTTAAAGTAGGCGTATATGCTTGGCTATTTCTAGTAGCCTTATATATATATATATATTGACATATTATTAGATACCTAAATCGTACATATAGTAGTCTTTATTGAATAAGATGTAATGCTAATATAAGGTACATAGATTAAAAAAGGATGCTATAGTCTAATCTTCAGTAGTATATACTGAATGGTTTAGAACTATAGCGTCCTTTTATTTATTGTCTTTAGACTGGTTCGCGACGTAGTCGCGAATCATAAAACCACCCGCTATGCGGGTGCGGAAACGAAAG
>NZ_RQUY01000048.1 GCF_003992125.1 Veillonella caviae
AATCAGAACCACCCGTAAAACGGGTGGTTTGCTCACGGGCTATAAGCCCGTAATGCTAGGCCAGCGTCTAAAGGCGCTGGCTTTCACTACGTTCAAGCCACATAGCCATTGACTCGTAACCTTCCCCTCAAAGGGGATATGTATTACTTGCTATCCTTAAAAGGGTCCTCATATTCTTTTACACTTAACTTATCCTTCATTTGGTCATGTAACTCTTGCTCACGTATATATTTTCTTACTGTTGTCTCATTTAGACCTACTGTACTAACATAATATCCCTCGGACCAAAAGTGTCTATTTCCAAATTTATACTTTAAGTTTGCGTGTTTATCGAACATCATAAGTGCACTTTTACCTTTTAAATATCCCATAAAAGATGAAACTGCTATTTTAGGTGGGATTAATACTAACATATGCACATGATCTGCCATGAGCTCCCCCTCTATAATCTTGACACCCTTATATTCACATAAACGCCTCAATATTTCACGTAAACTATTTCTATATTGATTATATATCACTTTACGTCTATACTTAGGTGTAAATACTATGTGGTATTTGCATAACCATTTTGTGTGCGTAAGACTCTGTGTCTTTGTTGCCATATAAAATCACCTTTCTTTTGCATATAATGCGGCTTGAACACCTACATTATACTTAAGCAAGGTGATTTTTTTGTATAACTTTCGTTTCCGCACCCGCATAGCGGGTGGTTTTATGATTCGCGACTACGTCGCGAACCAGTCTAAAGACAATAA
>NZ_RQUY01000049.1 GCF_003992125.1 Veillonella caviae
TTTTTAATCCCATGAAGAATTGAAACTTTTATCATAAAAGTGTAAATCACTCCAAACAATAGCATCACCCCATGTTGAAATTGATGCTTCTAACTTAGATCTTTCATTCATGGTATTATATATAGTAGAGATACTTTTATTGGTCGGCATAACCTCGAGTATTTCTTTAAGTGAAAGCGGGTTCGGTGAGTGCATATAGCACCACCAGAACACCGCTTTTATTCGTTTTTCTATGGTCATTCCTCTGTGGTTACGTAACACAGCTCTTAATTGAGCATTAATTCCGCCTTCAATACGATTATTAGTGCTAGGGCATTTAAAATCAAAAGCATCATTTAAATACGTAAACAAATTACCATTACGAACTAATATATTTAGTGAATTTTCTGCTTTTAAAAGACGTTCATGTTTAGGTCTAATCGTTCCGTTATCATCCGTTGTTGTTTCAGCTAAAAACTTTCGATGCTTAATTTTCCATGCCGATATACTCTGTACCCATAATCTAGCGTCCTCCTGTGTTTTTATGTGAAACAACTCTTTTGCAATTCCATATAATTCAACTCCAGCAATAGTTTTTGGACGTGTTGTTGTATACCGT
>NZ_RQUY01000050.1 GCF_003992125.1 Veillonella caviae
TTACTGAGTGCATCGCCTTTTTAAATTGTTTAGTAATTTTTAAATGGTGGACAAAAGGTGTTGGTAAAAAGTTTGAAAAGCCTTGCTATTACTAGCTAGAATAGTGTTTTAAATTTCTAAAGATTTATTTTTTAGGAGGAACACTTTTATGAAGCAAGTTAGATGTCCAAATTGTGGCTTTTTTTGTCAAAAGTATGGGAAAACACGTTATGATTCGCAACGTTGGCATTGTAAGCAATGTAAATTTACCTTTACCAATAGCTATGATAAGACTGTTCAATCATTTAAATCATTTTTAACGTGGTTGTTTAGTAAGGGGACGCAAAGGGGGATGGTTGGTCAAGGTCGCTCTTTTCGGAGACATACTGCTATGTTTTGGGAATATTGGGCATTGCCACCTAAGGTTGAGATGCCAAGTAAGGTTATTTATGTAGATGGCATTTACTTAGCTAGAAAGGCATGTATACTGATTGCTTGTAATGATACATATGTATTAGGTTGGTATTTGTGTAGATATGAGAATGCTAGAGCGTGGGAAGCTTTATTAAACCGTATAGCAG
>NZ_RQUY01000051.1 GCF_003992125.1 Veillonella caviae
TCCTTCTCGTAGAAAAAATGCAGATGGAAGTTATGCAGTTAGAGCTGAAGGTAAATTCTATGGTGATGATATGTTTCTAGGTGTCAAAGGTTTAGGAACAAGAATAGCCAATAAACTAGGCATACATTATCATGTCACTCTTGCGCATAAAGACCTATCATTAGGTACTACAATCATACTAGATGAGATGGCTACTTTGGCTAGAGTCAAATACAGTAATGGATCAAATAATGAAAAATTCATTTTTGTTGATACATCTGATGAAGTGAGTGTAATGCCTGTGTCTGAATCTAAGTCTACATTTGTTTGGACTAAAGATGATTTAGGCAAGTCAGTTCTTCAAAATGTATTATCTGAGGTAGGAAATCAACCATGGGTTGGATATGTGTATTATGCGGAGAACGCATCAAAATTTACTCGAACTGTAGCGAAAGTTGGAGGGCCTGTTTCAATAGGTTTCTTACTTAACGATATGCAAAATGATTACCAAATGTACAG
>NZ_RQUY01000052.1 GCF_003992125.1 Veillonella caviae
TGGAACTCATACCATTACGATTACAGATGGCAATGGTAATCAAACAAGCACAACCGTAAAAGATGGAGCTAAAGGTGACACAGGTGCCAAAGGCGATACAGGAGCCAAAGGTGATACAGGTGCAGCAGGTCAAGATGGTAAAAACGCTACAGCTGATGTAAAAGACAATGGAAATGGAACCCATACCATTACAATTACAGACGGCAATGGCAAAGAAAGCACAACAACTGTAAAAGACGGTGCTACAGGAGCTAAAGGCGAAAAAGGCGATACTGGTGCACAAGGTATCCAAGGTGAAAAAGGCGATACTGGGGCTAAAGGTGATACTGGAGCAGCAGGTAAAGACGGCGTAGATGGTAAAAATGCTACGGCGGATGTAAAAGATAATGGAAATGGAACTCATACCATTACGATTACAGATGGCAATGGTAATCAAACAAGCACAACCGTAAAAGA
>NZ_RQUY01000053.1 GCF_003992125.1 Veillonella caviae
TATATTGACATATTATTAGATACCTAAATCGTACATATAGTAGTCTTTATTGAATAACATGTAATGCTAATATAATGCACATAAATCTAAAAAGGACGCTATAGTCTAATCTTCAGTAGTATATACTGAATGGTTTAGAACTATAGCGTCCTTTTATTTAATCGTTCATTTGAGGTTTGTGTGGATGCTACAGATACGTCATAGAGATGAAAGAGAGTTTATTTCATGTGATTATTAAATCTATTGGTGAAACAATTTCAGGTAGAACAGTCAAATTAGTGGCTTCTAATGATGTATCTTTACAAGCGGCAACAAATACGAGTGAAAAGCTTGAAAAGGGTGTAACTTTAAGTTATATTCAAGAAGCTGAAAGTCCTTCTCGTAGAAAAAATGCAGATGGAAGTTATGCAGTTAGAGCTGAAGGTAAATTCTATGGTGATGATATGTT
>NZ_RQUY01000054.1 GCF_003992125.1 Veillonella caviae
TCAACCTACTTAGAAATTCTAAGAGATGACCTTACAAATATAATAATTATCTTCTATGCAGTTTTCAAAGAACAATCTGACTCTAAATTTCGTGTTTCTCGTCGTTGCACTTAATTTACTCGTCTTGCATACTTCCAGTATGCGACAACTTCGTAAATTTACATGCGCCTAGATAAACGCAAAATTTATTCGTCATATATAATTAGAGAGTATCTTTTACAGATCTCTCAAAACCGAACAATGTAGGTTAAGGATACGGCTAGCGCATATGCTACGTTTATCCTGCCAAAGTGTCGACCTAAGTGACATCCGAATACTCGATTCGGTGTATGTCTCCCTAGAAAGGAGGTGATCCAGC
>NZ_RQUY01000055.1 GCF_003992125.1 Veillonella caviae
TCCATTATCTACAACACCAGCCGTAGCATTTTTACCATCTACGCCGTCTTTACCTGCTGCGCCTGTATCGCCTTTGGCTCCGGTGTCACCTTTTTCACCTTGGATACCTTGTGCGCCAGTATCGCCTTTGGCACCAGTTTCACCTTTTTCGCCTTGGATACCTTGCGCTCCAGTATCGCCTTTGGCTCCCGTGTCACCTTTTTCACCTTGGATACCTTGCGCACCAGTATCGCCTTTGGCACCAGTATCGCCCTTAGCTCCATCTTTTACGGTTGTGCTTGTTTGATTACCATTGCCATCTGTAATCGTAATGGTATGAGTTCCATTT
>NZ_RQUY01000056.1 GCF_003992125.1 Veillonella caviae
TGGAGACGAGGAGATTCGAACTCCTGACCCCCTGCTTGCAAGGCAGGTGCTCTCCCAACTGAGCTACGCCCCCATAATTGGTTTCACTTAAGTTTCGACAATCCTATTCCGTAAAATATCGCTGTCTTTTATAAGTTTCACCTAATAATTAGCTCTTAGTGTCTGTACTCTACACGAATGTGTATTTCAAGTTATATGAGCCAACTGGTGGGCCTAGGTGGACTCGAACCACCGACCTCACGCTTATCAGGCGTGCGCTCTAACCAGCTGAGCTATAGGC
>NZ_RQUY01000057.1 GCF_003992125.1 Veillonella caviae
CGAATCGAGTATTCGGATGTCACTTAGGTCGACACTTTGGCAGGATAAACGTAGCATATGCGCTAGCCGTATCCTCACCTACATTGTTCGGTTTTGAGAGATCTGTAAAGACTCTCAAATCTACAGATATGGGCCTATAGCTCAGCTGGTTAGAGCGCACGCCTGATAAGCGTGAGGTCGGTGGTTCGAGTCCACCTAGGCCC